>NZ_AHJE01000416.1 GCF_000243095.1 Cupriavidus basilensis OR16
GGCGATGTTCGTCCAGGTCGTCTGCGCCTGGTGCGTTCCCAGCCACGTCGCGCACGTGCGTACTTCCGGAAAAGGGGCACAACGTGCCCCGGGCAGCGCAGCGGTCTCTGGTTCCAAGGGACCTGGCACAGGGCCAGTTACAATACTGTCCTTCGCCGCCTAGCGCGGCACGGTCTCCGCATTCAACACACCCGCCGCCGCGCCCTTGCCGCGCGCCGCCCCCGCCATGCCCCTGATCCTGCAAAGCCTCGCCCCGCTCGCCTCCGCCG
>NZ_AHJE01000415.1 GCF_000243095.1 Cupriavidus basilensis OR16
CAGGCACATCGAGCAGCCCGGCTCGCGCCATTCGAAGCCGGCGGCCTTGAAGACCTTGTCCAGCCCTTCGCGCTCGGCTTGCTCCTTGACCAGGCCCGAGCCCGGCACCACCATCGCCAGCTTCACGTTGCTTGCCACACGCCGCCCCAGCTTTTGCACGACCCACGCCGCGGCGCGCATGTCTTCGATGCGGGAGTTGGTGCAGGAACCGATAAAGACCTTGTCGATCTTGATGCTGTCCACCGGCAC
>NZ_AHJE01000414.1 GCF_000243095.1 Cupriavidus basilensis OR16
CCCTTGTACGGCACGTGCTGCATCGAGACGTTGGCGGCGAACTTGAACGACTCGCCCGCCAGTTGCTGGGCCGACGCATTACCCGCTGAACCAAAGTTGATGCTGCCGCCCTTGGCCTTCGCATAGGCAATCAGGTCCTGCACGGTCTTGACCGGCGAATCGTTGTTGACCACCAGCACCAGCGGCACATCGGCCAACTGCGTGATGGGCACAAAAATCGCGGAACGCGTCGTAGCGCATCTTGGGGTAGATGCTCGGGTTGATCACATGCAGCGAGGCATTGGCCAGGATCGTGTAGCCGTCGGGCGCGGCCTTGGCGACCACTTCCGCGCCGATCATGCCGCTGGCGCCCGGCTTGTTGTCGATCACGACCGTCTGGCCGAGCGTGTCGCCCATCTTGACGCCGACCACGCGCGCCAGCAGGTCGTGGGACCGCCGCGGTAAGGCAGCACCATGCGGATGGGCGTTGCGGGAAATCAA
>NZ_AHJE01000413.1 GCF_000243095.1 Cupriavidus basilensis OR16
ACGCGTAGACTGCAGCTGGTAGGCCAGCTCGATCAGCGCGTTGCGGCCCAGCTCCGGCGCGGCGCCGGCGTGCGAGGCGCGCCCCTTCACTTCCATTTTGGCGGTGGCGGTGCCGCTGGCGCCCAGCAGCAGGGCCTCGGTCTTGACCACGGCCTTGGCGGTGGTCGGCTCGAACGACAGCACCACGTCGTGCTGGTCGGCCAGCCTGGCGATGGTCTCGCCGGAGCCAATGGAGCCGACTTCTTCATCGGGGTTGAACAGCACCGTCAGCTCGGCATAGTCCTTCCAGCCGGCCGCCTGGAG
>NZ_AHJE01000412.1 GCF_000243095.1 Cupriavidus basilensis OR16
TCGGCCACTTCGATGTAGCGATGGATCAAGGGGCGCCGCTCGGGTTGGTCCGTGGTGAGATACAGCTTGCGGTCGTACTGCAGCGTCAGTCGGTTGGAGACTTTGCGCCATTCGCGCCAGGTGTAAAGATGCGCTCGAGGTCCTCAAAACGTGTGACGGATTCCAAGCCCTACCCCGAGCATGGACGTCTCGCCTGCGCCGAGGGCGTAGCTATTCCCTGTCCCCAGACTGTTGGCATAATTTACGGCGCTATTATCAAGATTGAGTCCCGCGTTCTTTGTGAAAGAAGTTACGACGTAGGCACTTGTACGCTTGGAGAATGAATAATTAGCGATTGCCGTTACTTGCCATGGATTGCCAATTTGCGATTCACCCACTCTTCGGTGAATCCTGTCGTACGCGTACTCCAAAGTGAAATCCAACACTCGGTGTACAACTTGTAGTTTGCGCCGATACCAATAAGTAAATTGTACTCGACAGGTATTTCACTTCCCGG
>NZ_AHJE01000411.1 GCF_000243095.1 Cupriavidus basilensis OR16
ACCGGCGAGAAGGTGCTGTTCGTGAATGGCTTCACCACGCACTTCACCAATTTCCATACACCGCAGCGGGTTCGCTACGGCCAGGATGGAAATCCAGGTGCCGGCCTGCTGCTGAACTACCTGATCAGCCAGGCCACTATATCCCCGAATACCAGGTGCGCTGGCGCTGGCAGCCCAATAGCGTGGCGATCTGGGACAACCGCTCGACCCAGCACTACGCCGTCATGGATTACCCGCC
>NZ_AHJE01000410.1 GCF_000243095.1 Cupriavidus basilensis OR16
GGCGATGGGCCACGGCTACCATCGCGTCTCTGAAAAGCGCCTGCAGGCCCATACCGCTGCCAACGGCGCTGATGCGCCCGTGATCACCAGCGCCGGCGCGCTGATTGACGCGCTCAAGGTCATCGGCGCCAAGCGCATCGCCGTGGTCGCGCCGTACATGAAGCCGCTGACGGAGCTGGTGGTGGACTACATCCGCAACGAAGGCTATGAAGTGGTGGACTGGCGCGCGCTGGAAATCCCGGACAACCTGGAAGTGGGCCGCCATGATCCGGCCAAGCTGCCCGGCATCGT
>NZ_AHJE01000409.1 GCF_000243095.1 Cupriavidus basilensis OR16
CGCCGGCGCCGGACGCAGCCAGCACCGCGGCCACGCGTAAGCGCTTGCCGGTGTCGGTGGTGACCAGCAGGCGGTGCGGTGCTCATGCTGGGCTATGGCGTGCGCCTCGCCGGGATTTCGGCCAAGCCGTTGGCGCGCTCGTTGAAATGCATGGGAAACGCGAAACGGCGCGCATTGCTCGAGCAAGCGGTCGACCAGGCCTGCGCCAGGCAGCCGGGCACCGCCGGGATGTCGTAGATCGGCTTTTCCGGATAGAGCTCGGTGCACTGGCCGCCGGCGCGGTCCAGCACGTCGATGAGCTCGCACTTCAGCCCCAGCACGCCGGCCTGGAAAGCGGCGAACAAGCCGACCGGGCCGGCGCCGACGATCAGCACATCGGTGCGGATCATGTCGGCCGGGGCGGTTGGGGGGCGGGGGGCGGGCGTGGCGGAAGCAGGGACTTGGGTCGGCATGGCTTGGCAGGCGGCGCGCGCGGCGGCGCCCGGCGGGAGGATCGTCAGGCCCCAACTATACCGCGCGGGGCTTGGCCGGCCGCCTACGCCAGCGTTGGCGGCAGGGCTATCGCGCGGATGTGTGGGCCAGCCCACGTGGTGCGCATGGGTACGGGATTAAGGTGGATTTAACGCGGATTTAACGCAAGAGTAGAATAGACGCATGCAAAATTCACACGCAATCAACGCGGATCTGCATTGCCATTCCACGGTGTCCGACGGCATGTTGTCCCCCGAGGATGTCGCCGCGCGCGCGCACGCCGGCGGCGTGGCGTACTGGGCGCTGACGGACCATGACGAGGTCAAGGGCCAGGCCAGGGCGCGAGCCGCAGCCGAGGCGCTTGGCATGCACTACGTGCCTGGGGTGGAGATCTCGGTGACGTGGGCTGGCCAGACCGTGCATATCGTTGGCTTGCAGATCCGACCCGGACTGCCGAGGCGCTGGGTGGACGGCCTGGCCGCCACGCGCGTCGGGCGCGCCGCCAGGGCGCAAGAC
>NZ_AHJE01000408.1 GCF_000243095.1 Cupriavidus basilensis OR16
GGCCGCCACCGTGGCCACGCCGCTGGAGCGCGCCCTGGGCGCCATCGCCGGCGTGACGGAGATCACCTCCAGCAGTTCGCTGGGCTCGACCCGTATCACGATGCAGTTCGAGCTCTCGCGCGACATCGACGGCGCCGCGCGCGACGTGCAGGCCGCCATCAACGCCTCGCGCGCCACGCTGCCTACCAGCCTGCCGAGCAACCCGACATACCGCAAGGTCAACCCGGCCGATGCGCCAATCATGATCATCGCGCTGACCTCGCCCACCATGACGCGCGGCCAGCTCTACGATGCGGCCTCGACCATCCTGGCGCAGAAGATGTCGCAGATCGAGGGCGTGGGCCAGGTCACCATCGGCGGCTCGTCGCTGCCGGCGGTGCGGGTGGAGCGTCAACCCTACGGCGCTCAACAAGTACGGCATCTCGCTGGAGGATGTGCGCAACACCATCAG
>NZ_AHJE01000407.1 GCF_000243095.1 Cupriavidus basilensis OR16
TTCGGTCGGCTCGTCGATCAGCACCAGGTCGGGGTCGCCCATCAGCGTGCGGCACAGCGTGAGCATCTGCTGCTCGCCGCCGGAGAGCACACCGGCCGAGGTGTTCTCGCGCTCCTTCAGGCGCGGGAACATGTTGTACATGTCCTGCACCGTCCAGCGGGGCTTTGACTGGCGCGGATTGCGCTTCTCCCCGAGCTGCAGGTTCTGGCGCACCGTCAGGGTCGGGAAGATATCGCGATTCTCAGGTACATAGCCCACGCCCAGGTGGGCGATCTCGAAGGTGCGCCGGCCGAGGATCTCCTCGTCGCGAAAGCGCACCGAGCCCTCCGCCTTGACCATGCCCAGGATGGCCTTGGCCATGGTCGAGCGCCCCACCCCGTTGCGGCCCAGCAGCGCGACGATCTCGCCTTCGTCGATATGCGCGTCGACGCCGTGGAGGATATGGCTTTTGCCGTAGTAGGCGTGCAGGCCCTGCACGTCCAGCATGCGCTTGCCCATCAGTGCGCTCCCTCAGTAGCAGGTTCGTCC
>NZ_AHJE01000406.1 GCF_000243095.1 Cupriavidus basilensis OR16
TTCAAGAAGTTCGCCGGCATCGACGTGTTCGACATCGAGCTCGATGCGCACGACCCGGACAAGATCGTCGAGATCGTGGCCGCGCTGGAACCGACCATCGGTGGCGTGAACCTCGAAGACATCAAGGCGCCCGAGTGCTTCTACATCGAGCAGAAGCTGCGCGAGCGCATGAACATCCCCGTCTTCCACGATGACCAGCATGG
>NZ_AHJE01000405.1 GCF_000243095.1 Cupriavidus basilensis OR16
TCACAGAGGTCAGCGCGATCGAGGTTCAGTTGTTGCGCGATGCGCGCACGTTCATCGAAGGCTCTTTGAAGTCGAACGCGTATCCGGGATATTTCAACCTATGCGCACGATCTGTGCCTGCTGGCAATTCTTGCAAGTCGAGCAATGATTATGGAGGATTCGCCAGTATCGATCTTAGCGGTAAGATTACGCCGATCAAGGGTACCT
>NZ_AHJE01000404.1 GCF_000243095.1 Cupriavidus basilensis OR16
CAGGCGCTCGGCGGCACGGCTGAAATTGCCTTCTTCGGCAACGGCGATGAAATAGCGGAGTTGGCGGATATCCATATGATTTTCGTATGGAAAAGATTCTCAAATCATATTTCACATATGGATTTGGCGCAGCTAGTCTTTGCCTCAAGACGGCCCGCCGGGCCCCCCAGGACACCCACAGACGGCGGAGCAAGGAGAACAAATGACCCCCATCAAAGTCAACGGCGCCTTGCGCGCCGTGCAAGCCCCCCGGCGATACGCCCCTGTTGTGGGTGCTGCGCGACGAGCTCGATCTCACCGGCACCAAGTACGGCTGCGGCATGGGCTTGTGCGGCGCCTGCACGGTACATGTGGAGGGCTCCCCGGTGCGGGCCTGCCAGACGCCGGTATCCGCCGTGGCCGGCAAGCGGGTCACCACCATCGAAGGCCTGGGCCAGCCCGATGCGCTGCACGCGGTGCAGAAAGCCTGGCAAGCCGAGGACGTTGCCGCAATGCGGCTACTGCCAGTCGGGCCAGCTGATGTCGGCCGCCGCGCTGCTGGCCGGCAAGCGCAACCCCACAGACAGCGATATCGACACCGCCATGGCCGGCAAACATCTGCCGCTGCGGCACCTACGACCGCATCCGCCGCGCCATCCATCGCGCGGCCGCCGAACTGCGCGGAGGCCAGGCAGCATGACGCGCGAGCTCAACCTCATCGATGCCATCGGGCGCCGCCGCTTCCTGCAAGCCGGCGCCGCGCTCGCCGGCGGCTTGCTGCTGGAGATCGGCAGCGGCGGGCAGCTTATCCGCAACGCAGCCGCCGCGCCCATCACCGACAGCGCGGCCGGCAACTTCGCCCCCAATGCCTGGGTGCGCATCACCCCCGACAACCGCGTGCTGCTGGTGGTCCACAAGTACGACAGCGGCACCGGCGTGAAGAACGCGCTCGGCTTGATGCTGGCCGAGGAACTGGATGCCGATTGGGCCACCGTG
>NZ_AHJE01000403.1 GCF_000243095.1 Cupriavidus basilensis OR16
CTGCCCGCCCGAGAACTGGTGCGCATAGCGATCGGCATAGGAGGCATCCAGGCCGACCTGCGCTAGCAGATCGTTGACGAACGCGGGTGCGTCCGCGCGCGCAGCCACGCCGTGATAGACCGCACCCTCGGCGATCATCTGGCCAACGCGCAGGCGCGGGTTGAGCGAAGCATAGGGATTCTGGAACACCATCTGCACCGCCAGGTGGTGGGCG
>NZ_AHJE01000402.1 GCF_000243095.1 Cupriavidus basilensis OR16
GGTCAGCAGGCTTTCAAAGGCGCTGGTGAAGAGCAGCCAGCGGTTGGCCCGCAGCCAGGTGAGCGAGAGCCGGTGCCCGAGCTCGAACAGGGCGAGCGCCAGCGCCATGTCGATCAGGATGCGGGTCTGCGCGATCATGTCCTCGTCCACGATGCCGCGGCCGAGCATGCCGGCCGCGAGGCCCGTGGCGGCATAGCCGACGATGCGGGGCAGCCTCAGGTACGTGCGGCATATCTCACCCGCCAGGCCGGCGCCCACCAGCGCCAGCCCGACCCAGAAAAGGCCGGGTGCCAGGGGCAGGCTTGGAAACAATTGGCTCAGTCCATTCATGGACTATATGGTAGCGGAGCCACATGACATTCCATGTCGGAGTTTGTCCGACAGAGGCGCGGAAGCTGCTGCCAACGTGATGCATTCACACGTAAAAAAACCATCTTGCCGGGATGGCGTTTTTTTATCGTGACGGAGCCGCGGATGCGGCTGGCTGCGCAGGCTACACGCCCCAGAACTTCCATCCGGGCCGGGTCGCGCGCAGCCCGGTTTCCATGCGGGCATAGAGCGAGCGCGACTTGCCCTGAGCGGCACCGCTGGCGCGCGCCTTGTCGAAGTAGCCCAGCGCGGTCTCACGCTGCTCCAGCCCTAGCGCCGCCTCGACCGCGCCGAGGTAAGCCTCGCCGTCCCAGCCGTCGCGCGCGGCAAAGGCGGCCTCGAAGTCC
>NZ_AHJE01000401.1 GCF_000243095.1 Cupriavidus basilensis OR16
CGCATCCCCGCGCCGTTGCGAGCGCCGGTTGAAATTGCCAGTGGTTGCCGTGCGGTACGCGAACCCCGGTCCAGCCGGGCCGGCCCGCCCGCCGTCGCCTGCTTGATTGCCTTGCCGTCCTTGCCCTGTTGCCGCCACTGCGCGTCGTCTTCCACCAGGCGGAAGCCGAGATGCGACATGCTGTTGTACGGGTCCGTGCCGCGCCGCGCGCTCGGGCGATAGCTCAGGCAGTAGTCCTCGTTGCAAAGGAAGGAGCCGCCGCGGGTGACGCGGCGCGGCGCGGCCGTCGGCACGCCCGGCTCCGAGGGATCCCACGATTCGCCGGGGCCGGCGGGGTTGTCGATCAGCTTGGCGGACACGGCCTCGCGCTTGAACTGGTCGGCGCGATACCAGTCGGCCACCCATTGCCAGGCGTTGCCGGTCATGTCCGACAGGCCGTAGCCATTGGCCGGGAAGGTGCCCACCGGGCTGGTGCCGAGCGCCCCGCCAGCCTTGGCGCTGACCACGGGAAACGGCTGCACCTGCCCTGCCAGACATTGGCCATCTGCCGGCCGTCCGGGGCGAACTGGTCGCCCCACCCATAAGTGGCCTGCTCCAGCCCGCCGCGCGCGGCGAATTCCCACTCGGCTTCGG
>NZ_AHJE01000400.1 GCF_000243095.1 Cupriavidus basilensis OR16
GGCATCCCGGTGGTCAACGTCAATAACAACTGCTCGACCGGTTCCTCGGCGCTGTTCCTTGCGCGCCAACTGGTGGAAAGCGGCGCGGTGGACTGCGCGCTGGCCGTAGGTTTCGAACAGATGAACCCGGGCGCGCTGAAGTCGCCCTGGACAGACCGCCCCGGCGCGATGGAGCATTTCCAGACGCAGGCCGATGCACTGCTCGGCCAGATCGAAGTGCCGAACGCACTGCGCCTGTTCGGCGGCGCCGGCCAGGCCCATATGCGCAAGTACGGCACCAAGCTGGAAACCTTCGCCAGAATCCGCGCCAAGGCCAGCCAGCA
>NZ_AHJE01000399.1 GCF_000243095.1 Cupriavidus basilensis OR16
ACTGGCGCTATCGATGGCCTATGTGGCCGCCCAGGCGCTGGACGAAACCGACCCCGCCCAACGCCGCCGCATGCTCAGCGCCGCCAAGGTCACGGTAGCCAAGGCCGGCCGCTTCGTCAGTCATGCAAGCGGTGCAGCTGCACGGCGGGATGGGCATGACGGACGAACTGGCGGTTGGGGACTACTTCAAGCGGCTGACGATGATCGACCCGTTGCTGGGTGACAGTGATTTTCATGTGCAGCGGTATGGCGAGGTAATGGCGGCGTAAGCCCGGGCCGGGCAAACCAGCGGGAGAATTGGAACATCAACCCCGTGTAGCCGTCCCGCCCCCAGGCGGGAAACACAACGGAACCAGTGGGATCAAAACACCATTCGGCTTAGCCGTTATTTGCGCCCCCGGGCGCAAATAACCCGAGCGCGATGCGCAGCGAGCCGTC
>NZ_AHJE01000398.1 GCF_000243095.1 Cupriavidus basilensis OR16
TTTAGGCACGCGCCCGTACTGTTCTGGTCGCGCCGCGGCCACTGTCGTCGTGACGCCTGCCGTGGCTTCATTTGTGGCTGTCCACCGATCGATGTCTTTTCCATTTGCCAAGCTATCCATGACTGCGCTTTGCTTCAACAGTTCGCGTGCCTGCCTCGCTTCCCTGTCTTGCGCCACGCTCCTCGCCGCCGCCCCCGCCGCCCCCGCC
>NZ_AHJE01000397.1 GCF_000243095.1 Cupriavidus basilensis OR16
GGGGCAGACTATGAGGCGGTGCTTCACTGGACGGGCAGCGCGTGCCAATTGACCGTTTCCAAAGTCGAGACAGGCGGGCCTGACGGCGTTGCTCTTAAGCGCCCGGTAGGCGCCAGGTTTCTGAAGACTTGTGAAGCCCCGGGCAAGTGAACACCACGACGTGACCGGACGGGCAATCCTGTGTGTGTGAAAGGGAGCGAATCTCCCCGGATTTAGGGCTACACGGCTCGGCGTGGAGCCTCCGGGGCGGCGGGGGGGGG
>NZ_AHJE01000396.1 GCF_000243095.1 Cupriavidus basilensis OR16
GGCCAGCCCATCGTGCTGATGGCCGACGCGCAGAACCACCGGCGGCTATCCCAAGATCGGCGTGGTGATCGGCGCTGACCTGTGGCGCCTGGCGCAGGTGCCGCTGGGCGCGCCGGTGCGCTTTGTGCGCGTCACCCTGGATGGGGCCGCCGCCGCGCAGGCCGAACTGGATCGCTACCTGCAGCAACTGGACCAGGCCCTGCAGTGGCAGGGCGACGGCATGGCGATCGCCTCGCGGCGGCGCACGCGCACCCGCGCTGTCGCGGCAGTGGCCTGAACGGCGTGACGAGCAGCAAACGCACCCCC
>NZ_AHJE01000395.1 GCF_000243095.1 Cupriavidus basilensis OR16
GCCGGCCACGGTGGCGGTGACGGGGGCGCGCACGCCGTGCAGGTTGACGTACGGATGCGCCGCCGACCATGGCGCCTTGGGCGAGGTGTGGCGGCTGGCTTCCACCTGCTGGGTTTGCGGCTCTTGGCCGGTTTCCGGCAAGGATGCATCCGGCGCGGTCCCGGTCTCCACGTCTGCCGGCAGGGGCAGGCTGGCGGGGAGTTCGTCCCACAGCAACTGCGTCTCGATCGGGTACGCCTCGCTTTTCAGCATCGTGCGCCAGTTGTCGATGGCGCCGGTGGGGCATGGCCCCAGGCAGGCGCCGCAGCCGTTGCACACGTCGGCCCTGACCACGTAGTTGCGCTCGTCATGGGTGATCGCGTCGATCGGGCAGGCGTCTTCGCAGGTGTTGCAGCGGATACAGTCTCGGGGTCGATCAGGTGCTGCTTGATGATGTCGGGGGCGCCCATCGCTTTGGTCTCCTTGGCGCGCGGCCGGTCTGTCGCCGCCGCTGCGCCGCATGTTGGCAGTGTCAGTTGAAGCGTACGTATTCGAAGTCCATCGGCTGGCGGTTGACGCCCACCATCGGCGGG
>NZ_AHJE01000394.1 GCF_000243095.1 Cupriavidus basilensis OR16
CTCGGCTGCTTCTTCATGGCGGTCTACGCGCGGCTGACGCGCGCTTCCATGCTCGAAGTGCTTGGCATGGACTTCATCAAGACGGCGCGCGCCAAAGGCGTTTCAATGGGCGGGACGATCCGCCACCACGCGCTGCGCAACGCGTTGCTGCCGGTGGTGACGTTCGCGGGGATCCAACTGGGGCAGATGGCCGGCGGCGCGGTGCT
>NZ_AHJE01000393.1 GCF_000243095.1 Cupriavidus basilensis OR16
CGTACCAGGCTGCGCTACGCCCCGAAGCGTCGGATTGTAGCCCGGCAGCGGGGCTGGGCAAATTTTACTTTTGCACCGGCCAGGCAAGGCGCCCGCCGGTGTGAGCGTTGCCGCTGGGTTTGCTGGATAAAAGGTTCGCTTGACTTGGTCGCAAGCGCTGACATAATCCGCACACCGCAGCGGCCGCGCCCCGCGCCTGGTCAGGCGC
>NZ_AHJE01000392.1 GCF_000243095.1 Cupriavidus basilensis OR16
TGTCTTGCGCCCTGGCGGCGCGCCCGACGCGCGTGGCGGCCAGGCCGTCCACCCAGCGCCTCGGCAGTCCGGGTCGGATCTGCAAGCCAACGATATGCACGGTCTGGCCAGCCCACGTCACCGAGATCTCCACCCCAGGCACGTAGTGCATGCCAAGCGCCTCGGCTGCGGCTCGCGCCCTGGCCTGGCCCTTGACCTCGTCATGGTCCGTCAGCGCCCAGTACGCCACGCCGCCGGCGTGCGCGCGCGCGGCGACATCCTCGGGGGACAACATGCCGTCGGACACCGTGGAATGGCAATGCAGATCCGCGTTGATTGCGTGTGAATTTTGCATGCGTCTATTCTACTCTTGCGTTAAATCCGCGTTAAATCCACCTTAATCCCGTACCCATGCGCACCACGTGGGCTGGCCCACACATCCGCGCGATAGCCCTGCCGCCAACGCTGGCGTAGGCGGCCGGCCAAGCCCCGCGCGGTATAGTTGGGGCCTGACGATCCTCCCGCCGGGCGCCGCCGCGCGCGCCGCCTGCCAAGCCATGCCGACCCAAGTCCCTGCTTCCGCCACGCCCGCCCCCCCCCCCCAACCCCCCCGGCCGACATGATCCGCACCGATGTGCTGATCGTCGGCGCCGGCCCGGTCGGTTTGTTCGCCGCTTTCCAGGCCGGCGTGCTGGGCTGAAGTGCGAGCTCATCGACGTGCTGGACCGCGCCGGCGGCCAGTGCACCGAGCTCTATCCGGAAAGCCGATCTACGACATCCCGGCGGTCGCCCGGCTCGCC
>NZ_AHJE01000391.1 GCF_000243095.1 Cupriavidus basilensis OR16
GGCGGCGAAGTCCAATATCTTCGTCAACAAGCAAGGAAAGCAATTGGCTGCCCGCCCCGAAAAGCGAGGATTTCTCGCTGTCCGTGAGGGCTTATTGGCCCGAAGAGGCCGCGCTGATCGGCAAGTGGACGCCGCCACCGGCCGTGAAATCGAACTGAGGTGGATTGCACGGCGGGGGTCTCGCACCCAAGCGGGGCCTCAGGCGGCCCCGCGGCCAGCCTTCATGACGGCGTCCTGCGCGAGCCGCCTCCAGTTTTTCGCGGCATAGGCATGGGCCTGCCGTAACGCGGCCCAGAGCCCGATCAGCCTGGCTATCCTGAGGAAGCCTTTGGCTGCTTCGAACTCCGTGGTGCGCCGGACCCGCGTCCTGCCATCGGCAAGCGGCTCCAGGCTGAAGGTGTCGACCAGTTTGCCAACCCACGCGTGGCACCAGACGGTGCTCTCTTGCATCTGGTACTGCAGC
>NZ_AHJE01000390.1 GCF_000243095.1 Cupriavidus basilensis OR16
TATAGGTGGGCAGCAGGCCCATCAGGCCAGTGGCCACGCCCATCAGGATCAGCGTGGCGACCAGCACGAAGCGCCGGCCGAGCTTGTCGCCCAGGTGCCCGAACAGCACGCCGCCGAGCGGCCGCGAAACATAGCCCACGGCATAGGTGGAGAATGCCAGGATCGTGCCGGTGAGCGGATCGAACGAGGGGAAGAAAACCGCATTGAACACCAGCGCGGCCATCAGGTTGTAGACGGTGAAGTCGTACCACTCCAGCGTGGTGCCGATGGTGCTGGCCGCGGCCAGGCGGCCCATCCTGGGCTTGGCGGCGTGGGTGGCTGCATCGAGCGTGCCCGCAGCGCTTTGCGCGGTGGAAATCGTGTTGGCGTTGTGCATCACGCCACCTCCCCGGAGAACAGCTTCCACTTGAGCGCATAGCGCGCGGCTTGCTGCGTCGATACGCCAAGGCGCTTTGCCGCTTCCTGCAGTACCTGCTCGC
>NZ_AHJE01000389.1 GCF_000243095.1 Cupriavidus basilensis OR16
CCAACCTCGGGAGGCGGGGCGCGCTGGATTAGCAGGCGCGACCCTGAGCCATCCGGCCCATAGAAGGCGCTCTCAATGAGATCAGCGGAAAGCAACTGCGGAAGGGCAGGGCCACTCCATCGAAATGGAGATGCTACGGGAGGAAAGTCTATCCCGACGTTCCCAAACACTTGTACGACCAGCGGGACTGCGATCCCAGGCGCATAGGAGACACGGCCCGCTGATGCGGAAAGACTTGCGCAGGCCGCATATAAGAACCGCAAAAGCCCAGGCTCAAACGCTGTCACCGCTCGGCCTCTGCAATGTGGATGCCTGATGCCGGCATCGTTGGCACAACGTCCAATCCATTCGCCAGATTCCTCCCAACATTGCTGCATTCGAAAATCATAATATCAAGAAAAAAATTAATCTGAATCCTATTTTCTATTTTCATGAAACGTGCAATTTAAA
>NZ_AHJE01000388.1 GCF_000243095.1 Cupriavidus basilensis OR16
CCTGCGCGCCGCCCTTGTTGGGCAGGTAGAGCCAGTCGATGCCGAGCTTGCGGGCGAACTGCAGGCCGGCCAGGTGCGGGCCGCTGCCGATGCCGGTGGTGGCCCAGTTGAGCTGGCCAGGATGCGCGCGGGCGTAGTCCACCAGCTCCTTGAGCGAGTTCGCCTTGGTCTGCGGCGAGACCAGCAGCATGTAGGGCGAGTAGGTCAGCGTGACCACCGCGCTGAAATCCTTGATCACGTCGTACGGCAGGTTCTTGTAGGCCACCGGCGCGATCACGAAGTTGGACAGGTCGCCCAGCAGCAGGGTGTAGCCATCGGGCGCGCTCTTGGCGACATTGTCGGTGCCGATATTGCCGCCCGCACCGGTGCGGTTTTCCACCACCACGGGCTGTTTCCAGACCTTCTGCAGCTTGCTGCCAAGCAGGCGGGCCAGCACGTCGGAGGCGCCGCCCGGCGCATAGGGCACCACCACGCGCACCGGG
>NZ_AHJE01000387.1 GCF_000243095.1 Cupriavidus basilensis OR16
CCGACTGGCGTGGCGAGACGGAGGAGCGCCGCCGCATCGTCGCCGAGCTGGATGCCAATAGCTGGCGGCGCCAGGATACGGCGGCCAGCCTGGGCATCAGCCGCAAGGTGCTGTGGGAGAAGATGCGCAAGTTCCAGATCGCCGACAACGAGGCCGAGCCGGCGTGAATCGCCCCCGTGCCTTGGCGCGGGGGGGGGGGCGCTGCGATTCAGAACGTCTTCTTGCCGCCCTGGTAAGCGCTGACGATGCGGTTCATTTCCGCCAGCAGCGCGGCGGGCTCGCCGTGCAGCGTGCGCGCGATGCCTTGCATGTAGCCGAGCAGTTCCTGCTTGGCGGCTTCGGCAAAGTCCATGGTCACTGCCTGGTCCTCGTACAGCAGCACGTACGAGCGGGCGAAGCCATACAGCAGGAAGTAGGCCGCGGCGTGCGCGGGGTCCGTGTCGATCAGCTCGCGCGTGGCCTTCTTCACCGTCACGAAAGCGTCGGTGCCGGGGAGCGAATCCTGGAATTGCTGGAGGGTGGTTTCAAGCGTCATGGCGCAATATCGGTGAGTGGAAACGGGTTCGGTGGGTCAAATGAAAATGGCCGCATGGCGGATCTTGCTCGCGCTCATACGCTGTTCAACATGCGCCGCAGCAGCGCGGCGCCATCGCGTCCCTTGTAGGCGCGTTGCCATAGGTCATTGACCATGGTGGTGTACAGCCGTACCGCCTCAGGCGCCGCGGTCACGGTGGCGATGCCCGTGGACACATTGGGGAATTCGCCAAAACGAAATGGGCTGGTGGCCACATA
>NZ_AHJE01000386.1 GCF_000243095.1 Cupriavidus basilensis OR16
TGCCGGTGGTGCCGGAGGTATAGGCGATGGCCCCGTGCGAGGCGCCGGCGCGCGGCGGCATGGCCGGCAGGCCTGCCCCGAAATTCGCCCAGTGGTGCGCCTGCGGGCCGGGCGACGCGATGGACGGCGGCGCGGCGCCGCGCGAGACCAGGATGACGCTGACGCCCGCCGGGATGCCTTCGCGCACCTGCTCAAGCAGGTCTGCGTCGACAACCAGTGCGCGGGCGCCGCTGTCGGTCAGGATATGGTTGGCTTCAAGTGCCTTGAAGTGCCAATTGATCGAGGCCAGGTACAGCCCCGCCTGGCGGCAGGCCAGCACCAGGGCCACATACTCCGGGCTGTTGCGCAGCATGGCGGCGATGGTGTCGCCCTCCTTGCATTGCAGGTCATGCAGGCCAGCCAGAATGCGCCGGACCTCCCCCGAATCCAGTC
>NZ_AHJE01000385.1 GCF_000243095.1 Cupriavidus basilensis OR16
CGGGCTGGCCTCGCTGGCGCTGGTGTATCCCAACTTCACGCTGCTGTCAGCAGGCCCTGGCCTGCCGCTCACCATGGCCCTGATCGGCGGCGCCGTTACCCTGATGTCGGTCGGCAGCGGCGCGGGTGCGGCCCTGATGATGGAAGCGCTGCCACGCCACCATCGTGCCACCGGCATGTCGGTGATGTACAGCTTTGGCGTCACCGTGTTCGGCGGCTTCGCCCCGCTGATCGTGACCTGGCT
>NZ_AHJE01000384.1 GCF_000243095.1 Cupriavidus basilensis OR16
GTCGCTCACCGGCAAGCTGCGCAACACCGCCGAAGGCGCCGAGGTAGTCAAGCTGCCCACCTCCTCCGGCGCCCTGCTGGAGAAGCTGATCGCGCACCGCGCCGAGCACCTGACTGCCTATCAGGACGCGGCTTATGCGCAGACCTTCCGCGACGCGGTCAACCGTGTACGCGCGGCGGAAAGTGCGCTGGTCGGCAGCGGCAAGCCGCTGCCGCTGACCGAAGCGGCGGCACGCAATCTCGCCAAGCTGATGGCCTACAA
>NZ_AHJE01000383.1 GCF_000243095.1 Cupriavidus basilensis OR16
GTCTACGCTATGGGCGAACAGTTTGTGCCCGAGTCGCTGGTCATGCTCAATCGATTCCTGCGCGATCACTACTCCGGCGAAGTCGGCGCGATCGACCCACAACTGTTCGCGCTGCTCTACCGCCTGAAGCAGACACTATCCTGCGAAGCGCCCTACCAGGTCATTTCCGGCTATCGCAGCCCTGCTACAAACGCGCGCCTGCGCAACACGGGCGGCGGCGGCGTCGCCACCCATAGCCTGCATATGGACGGCAAGGCCATCGATATCCGCCTGCCCGGCGTGCCACTGGCAGATCTGCGCGATGCCGCCCTGTCGCTGCGCGGCGGTGGCGTGGGCTTCTATCCCCGTGAGCAGTTCGTGCATGTGGCGCCTAGCGTGCGCGTCACGAAACGTGACCTCGCTTGGGAATCGACATGTTGAAGACGGCGCCAA
>NZ_AHJE01000382.1 GCF_000243095.1 Cupriavidus basilensis OR16
AGGCTGGGTACAGGCTTGGCGCCGAACATGGAGCCGCGGCCCGTGGTAAAGGCGATCAGGTTGGCGCCGCCGGCGATCTGGCCCGTGGCCGAGACCGGGTCGTAGCCCGGCGTGTCCATGAATACAAGCCCGTGCTGCGTGACCGCCTCGGCGTAACGGTACACCTCCATCAGCGGGCCTGTGCCGCCCTTCATCGACGAGCCCAGCGACTTTTCGAAGATGTTGGCCAGGCCACCCATCTGGTTGCCCGGGCTGACGGCGCCGTTGATCTGCACGTCGCGTCCGACGGAATAATCCTCCTTCCACCAACGAACCCGTTCCAGCAGTTTCTCGCCGACGGCGCGGCTGGCGGAACGGCGGGTCAGCGTGTGCTCAACCCCGTAGATTTCCGGCGTCTCCGACAGGATGGCGGTGCCGCC
>NZ_AHJE01000381.1 GCF_000243095.1 Cupriavidus basilensis OR16
GCCTCCGGGGCGGCGGGGGGGGGCTGGATGTAAGGTGCGCAATGAATATTCAGATAAATGGCGAGGTGGTGAGAAGCGAGGTGGACTTTCATCGAGAGCTAGCTTCCATCCTTGGTGTTGAGTCATTTTACGGCTTCAATACGGACGCGTTATGGGACCTGCTTAGTTCGGGTGTGGGGAGACCCATTTTTTTAAGATGGGTGAATGCAGGTGTCTCAAAAA
>NZ_AHJE01000380.1 GCF_000243095.1 Cupriavidus basilensis OR16
GCCGCGTGCTGGTGACCGGCGCGGCGCGCGGGCTTGGCCTTGCGTTTGCCACCGCGATTGCCGAAGCCGGCGCCGCCGTCGCCATGGCGGACATCCTCGCAGACCGCCTGCATGAGGAAGCGGCCGCGCTGCAGGCCCGCGGGCTGAAGGCGCTGCCGTTTGCGCTCGACCTGGGCAACCCCGAATCGGTGACGGCCTGCGCCACCGCCGCGGCAGCCGGGCTGGGCGGCCTGGACGGCCTCGTCAACAATGCCGCGGTGACCGATTCCGGCGGCCGCGACGCCAGCGCCATCGACATCGCCACCTGGGACCGCGTGATGAACATCAACGTGCGCGGCACCTGGCTGATGACCACCGCGTGCTTGCCGGCGCTGCGCGCCTCGGGCCGAGGCGCCATCATCAACCTGGCTTCCGACACGCCGTTGTGGGGCGCGCCCAACCTGCTGGCTTACGTGGCCAGCAAGAGCGCCATCATCGGCATGACGCGTTCGCTGGCGCGCGAGCTGGGCGACGACCAGATTACGGTCAACGCCATCGCACCCGGGCTGACCCTGGTGGAGGCAACCGAATACGTGCCCCAGAAGAGGCGCGACCTCTATCGCGAGCAACGCGCGATTTCCCGCGAGCAGCTACCCGAGGATGTATCCGGGGCCGTGCTGTTCGCCCTCTCCGACCTGTCGCGCTTCGTGACGGGCCAGACGCTGGCCGTCAACGGCGGCTTCGTCATGCACTGAGCTAGAAGGAATCCAAATGAGCGATCTTTCCCAACAAGACAACATCAAGCGTTCCTGGGAGCAGCCGTCCGGCGCTTCCTTCGACCAGTGGATGGAGAGCCGCGTCGCGCGCTTCTCCACCCGCCGCTACGACTGGGACGCGCTGAAGTTCCAGGCTGACTACG
>NZ_AHJE01000379.1 GCF_000243095.1 Cupriavidus basilensis OR16
CCGCTCGACGAATGGCGCAGCCATGTCGGCCGGGCGCTGCGGTCGTTGTCCGCGCAGCAACTGAGCGACGACGATCCCTGCGGAGACCTGGCCCTGCGCGGGGAAATCGCCGCTTACCTGCGGGCGACCCGCGGCATCCGTTGCGACGCCGGGCAACTGATGGTCGTGACCGGTATCCGCCAAGCCATCGACCTGGCCGCGCGGGTGGTGCTGCGCGAGCAGGGCCGCGTGTTGCTGGAGGATCCCGCCTATCTCTCGGCGGTGCCGCTTTTCAGTTTGTCCTCGCCGCGCATCTCGCCGGTGCCGGTCGATGAGGAGGGGATCTCGATGGATGGCATCCGCCAGCATGCGGATGCCGCGCTGGTGTATGTCACGCCCGCTCACCAGGCGCCGCTGGGCCTGACGATGTCCGTGAGCCGGCGCCTGGCCCTGCTGGACTGGGCGCAGGCGTGCGGCGCGTGGATCCTGGAGGACGACTACGACAGCGAGTT
>NZ_AHJE01000378.1 GCF_000243095.1 Cupriavidus basilensis OR16
GGGGCCGGCCAGCACACGGGTCAGGTCGAGTACGCGGATATGGGAAAGTGGTTTGTGCATGGTGGTGGCGTCGTGGCTTGCGGAATGGGACGGGGACGGGGACGGGGGCGGGAACGGGAGCGGGGGCGGGGATGGCAGTGGAGACTCAGTCGGCGCGGATGTGCGCGGCCGTGATCACCTTGCCGTAGCGGGCGGTTTCCTCGCGGATATAGCTGCCGAAGGCCTCGCGGTAGTAGCCCACCGGCTCGGCACCGCTGCGCAACAAGGTTTGCTGCACGGCGGGCTCGGCCACGATGCGCTCGATCTCGCTGGCCAGCCGCTCGACCACGGCGGGTGGGGTGGCGGCCGGTGCCACCAGCCCTACCCAGGCCGACATTTCGATGCCGCCATAGCCCAGTTCCGCGGTGGTCGGCACATCTGGCATCACGGCCGAGCGCCGCGCATTCATCACGGCCAGCGCACGCAGCTTG
>NZ_AHJE01000377.1 GCF_000243095.1 Cupriavidus basilensis OR16
CCCCACCTACAAAGCCACCCCCGGGTCAAAGCTCAATCAATCCTGATATCCGCCGCCTTCACCACCTTCGCCCACTTCACGATCTCGCTGCGCTGGAACGCGGCAAACTCCCCGGGCGACATTCCCGACGGCTCCATGCCTAGCTTCTCCAGGCGCGCCTGCATATCCGGCGTCTTGATGATCGCCGAGATCTCCTTGTACAGGCGGTCGACGATGGGCTTGGGCGTATTCGCCGGCGCGAAGATGGCTTGCCAGGATTCCGAGCTCATAGCCGCTGACGCCGGCC
>NZ_AHJE01000376.1 GCF_000243095.1 Cupriavidus basilensis OR16
ACGCGGGCTCTCGGTCATCCGCGCCTTTGACGCGCAGCACCCCGCCCAGACGCTGAGCGAGATCGCACACGCCAGCGGCCTGACCCGCGCCGGCGCGCGGCGCATCCTGCTGACCCTGGTCGGCCTGGGCTATGTGCGCGCCGATGGACGCCTGTTCCGCCTCACGCCCAAGATCCTCGACCTGGGCTTTGCCTACCTGACCTCGATGCCGTTCTGGAATCTGGCCGAGCCGATCATGGAGGCGTTGTCGCAGGAGGTGCACGAGAGCTGCTCGATCTCCGTGCTGGACGGCACCGAGATTGTCTATGTGCTGCGGGTGCCGGCGCGCAAGATCATGACCATCAACCTGTCCATCGGCAGCCGGCTTCCGGCCTATTGCTCGTCGATGGGCCGCATGCTGCTGGCCGGCCTGCCGCCCGAGGAGCTCGATCGCGTGCTGGGCGCCAGCGAGCTGCGCGCCCGTACCAGCCGCACCGTCACCGATCCCGCCGAGCTCAAGGCCATCATCGCCGGCATCCGCGCGCGCGGCTGGGCCCAGAACGACCAGGAACTGGAAGAAGGGCTGGTCTCGCTGGCAGCGCCGATCCGCAATCGTGCGGGCCAGGTCATCGCCGCCATCAACATCAGCGGCCAGGCCAACCGCACCAGCGCCGACGACATGGCCGGCAGCTTCCTGCCGCCGCTGCTGGCTGCTTCCGAGAAAATCTCGAACCTGAT
>NZ_AHJE01000375.1 GCF_000243095.1 Cupriavidus basilensis OR16
CGGCACCTCTAACTAGGTATTTCCCTTATGGCCACAGCACAACAGAAGCCGTCCCTACCTGCCCGACGTCCGATCTGGATGCGGCTAACCTTTTGGGCCGTGGGCCTGCTGGTGGCCGGGATCGTGGCGGTGGCGCTGCTGGTGGGATACGCGCTGCTGGTGGCCGCGCCCAACCTGCCATCGCTCGACACCATCACGGACTACCGCCCGAAGATCCCCTTGCGGATCTACACGGCCGACAACGTGCTGATCGGTGAGTTCGGCGAGGAGCGGCGCAATTTCGTGCCGATTGCGGAAATACCGGACGTCATGAAGAAGGCCGTGCTGGCCATCGAGGACGACCGCTTCTACGAACACGGCGGCGTCGACTTCGTCGGCGTGCTGCGCGCCGGGCTGGCCAACCTGCGCGGCGGGTTGTCGCAGGGCGCCTCCACCATCACCAT
>NZ_AHJE01000374.1 GCF_000243095.1 Cupriavidus basilensis OR16
CGTTGGGGGTCAGCACTTCCGCCACCAGCGCATCGCGGTTGGCCGGCAGCACGCGCAGCTTCTGGCCCACGCGCACGGTGCCCGCCTCGACCCGGCCGGCATAGCCGCGGAAGTCGTCAGCCTGGGCGCCGTCCTGGCGGATCACCAGTTGCACCGGGAAACGCAGCGCGGCGTCGCCTTCGGGCGCGGGTTCTTCCACCGGCAGCGCTTCCAGCAGCGGCAGCAGCGGCTCGCCCAGGTACCACGGCATGGCCTGGCTGGCGTTGACGA
>NZ_AHJE01000373.1 GCF_000243095.1 Cupriavidus basilensis OR16
TGAACACTTCCAGCATGACCGGATCGGCGTCGGTCCCCATGGCGCGCCGCAGGGGACGCGGCACGGCGCGGGTCAGCACCAGGTGATCGCGCCCGGTGAGCTCGGCCTGCCATCCGGGTTCCACCACCGTGGTGGCGTTGCGCTCGGCGATGATGGCGGGGCCAGGCAGCACGTCGCCGGGGCGCAGCGTGTCGCGCGGGAACAGGCCGGTGTCGTGCCAGGTGCCGCCGCTGAACATGCGGACCTGTTCCGCCGGCACGGGGCCGCCGGCGCGCGGCAACGGCTCGGGCAGTTTTTCCTCGGGCGGCTCGCTGCTGCCGATGGCCTCCACCGACAGCGCCTCCACGATCAGCGGCTTGCCTTGCATCAGGAAGGCATAGCGCTGGCGATAGGCGGCATCGAAGGCCGCCTGCATGGCGGGCAACGTGCCGAACGGCACCACCAGCGCCGAAT
>NZ_AHJE01000372.1 GCF_000243095.1 Cupriavidus basilensis OR16
GGCGCGGCGCCCGCGCTGGCCGACGTGGCCGGCGGGCAGGTGCCGGCCATGATGGTGGACCTTGCCTCGGGCGCTGGTTTTATCAAGGGCGGCAAGGTCAGGGCGCTGGCGGTGGCCAATGCGACGCGCCTTGCGCAACTGCCTGACGTACCGACCTTTGCCGAGGCGGGACTGAAGAATGTGGAGGCCGCCGCGCTCGTCGGCATGGTGGCCCCGGCCGCCACGCCGCCGGAAGTGATCGCCCAGCTGAACAAGCAGGTAGTGGCCGCCATCAAGGAGCCGGCCGTGAACAAGCGGCTGGTGGACTTCGGCGTGGAGCCGGTGGGCAGTTCGCCGGCGCAGTATGCCGAGCTGCTGCGCAACGAAACCACGCGCTGGCACAAGCTAATCCGCGATCTCAACATCAAGCTCGACTAAGCCTGGGGCGGGGGCCGGACCACGGTCAGAAGCGAGAGGATCGCGTCCGACATGCACTTGGCGCAAAAAAAACTATTCAAAAACGCAAAAGGCTGTTGTACAATCCGGCCTCCGTTTCTGACGGAACTTGTTCCCCGATAGCTCAGTTGGTAGAGCGCCGGACTGTTAATCCGTAGGTCCCTGGTTCGAGCCCAGGTCGGGGAGCCAAAAAGCGGGAGTAGCTCAGTTGGTAGAGCGCAACCTTGCCAAGGTTTAGGTCGCGAGTTCGAGCCTCGTCTCCCG
>NZ_AHJE01000371.1 GCF_000243095.1 Cupriavidus basilensis OR16
TGAAGTCGGCGCCGAGCTTCTTGCGTCAGCGCGTGTATATGGACTTCCACCGTATTGCTGCTGATTTCCTCGTTCATGTTGTAGACCGCCTCGCGCAGGCGATCGTGGGTCGACAACGTGGCCCGGCTGCTCCATCAGGGCTTGCAGCACCATGAACTCGCGCATCGACAGCGCCACGATCTCGCCGGCGCAGCGCACCTCACGCGTGGCGGGGTCCAGGCGCACCGGGCCATGCGCCAGCTCGGTGCTGACGCGCCCGGCGCTACGGCGCAACAGTGCCCGGATGCGCGCGAACAGTTCGTCCAGGTCGAACGGCTTGACCAGGTAATCGT
>NZ_AHJE01000370.1 GCF_000243095.1 Cupriavidus basilensis OR16
CGGCGTAGCGCCGCGCCAGTTCGCGCAGGTGATGCATGGCCGGCGAGGCGCCAGCGAGGTCGTCCAGGCTGTAGCGCACGCCGGCCGGCCGGGCGCGGCTGCGCGAGCGCAGGTTGCGGTCGACCCGGTGGATGGCATTGGCATCCTGCAGCGTCAGTACCGCGCCAGCGGTGCCGGCTTCGGTGATGATGGGGATGCGGTTGACCACCACCATCTTGTCGCCGAGCTTGTGAATCGCTTCGAGCTCCTTGCTGCCGCTGTGCATCACGCCATCGAGCGACAGCGCTGGAGCCAGTGTCTGCAGCTTGCGGCCTAGCGCGGCGGCCGGCGGCGTGCCCAGGAAACGCTCCATGGCGGGGTTGTAGGTCTGGATGCGCCCTTCCGCATCCACCGCGGCCACGCCTTCGTTCAGGTGCGCCAGGATGGTATTGACGTAGTCGCGCCGCCCGGACTCGATGCGGCGCAACCGGGCCGCCTCAATCACGTCCTCCAGCGCGCCGCGCACAGAATTGCCCGAGTACAGGAACACGCCGATCAAGCCGATCTTGTCCGCCAGGTCGGTCACCAGGCCGGGACCCACCACCACTTGCACGCCCTCCTGCTTGAGCGCCTTCACGCGGGCGGCGGCATCGTCTTCGGTCAGGTAGGTGTAGGCCGGGATCGCCAGCGAGAAGGTGCGCACGAACTCGTCCACTTCCGGATAGGTAGCGGCTGCGTCACCAGCGCCACCCGCGGTGAGATGCGCCGCGCCGTGGCCAGCGCACTCATCGACGTCGAAACCGGTC
>NZ_AHJE01000369.1 GCF_000243095.1 Cupriavidus basilensis OR16
CCCGGCGAATTCGTCGCCCGCCTGGCGCAGGTTCTCGGCCTCGAGCAGCAGGCGCTCGACGATGCGCACGATTTCACGGCCGGGCTCGGTCAGGCCGGTCAGGCGCTTGCCGTAGCGCTCGAAGATCTCGACGCCGAGTTCTTCCTCCAGCTCGCGGATCTGGCGCGAGACGCCGGGCTGCGAGGTGTAGAGCGCGTTGGCCACCTCGGTCAGGTTGAATTGGCGGCGCACCGCTTCGCGGATGGACCGCAGTTGCTGGAAGTTCATTGTGCGGCTCCTGCCGACGTGCCCCTGGCGCTAGCCGGGGCGGTTGAATGGGGTTGGACGAAGACACGCAACTGGCGCGGCCGCACGGCGAGCAGTTCGCCCTCGCGGAAGCCCTGGTGGCGGAAGCGTTCGAGCGGCAGCGCCACCTCGATGACTTCCTGGGTATCCTCTCGTTCCAGTTCTAGCTGGGCCACGGGGCCCAGGGTGAGCGCGCGGCGCAGCGTCACGGCAATGCCGTCGATGCCGGGCGAATAGCGCTCGAGATCGAGATCGTGCGGGCGGACATAAGCCACGGCATCGCCCGCGGTTTCATGGCCGCTGCCGGTCACCGGCAGGATCGAGTCGCCGGTATGCAGCAAGCCGCCCCGCTCGCCAACCTCAAGCCGCCCGTGGAACAGGTTGACGTTGCCGAGGAAGCCGAACACGAACGGCGTGGCCGGATGGTTGTAGACCGCCTCGGGCGTGCCCGCCTGCTCCACATGGCCGCGGTTCATCAGCACCACCTGGTCGGCCACTTCGAGCGCCTCCTCCTGGTCGTGGGTGACGAACACGCTGGTGACATGGAGCTCATCGTGCAGGCGGCGCAGCCAGCGGCGCAGTTCCTTGCGCACCTTG
>NZ_AHJE01000368.1 GCF_000243095.1 Cupriavidus basilensis OR16
CAAGCAGGCACGATGGCGCCAGCACGCTCGCGCCTGCGCCAGCGGCCAGTGCGTCAGGCAGGTGCGGGCTGTCGATGCGCGGGGCCGAGCCTGGTTCCGGCCACAGGCCGCCAACGCTCGAACTCGCAAGCGCCGCGTTGTCGAGCTGCCAGGCCAGCGCCGTGCAGGCTGGCGCCCCCGGCTCGCGCAGCGCGACCGTCGCCGGGGCGGTGCCGGCATGGCGCATGTCGCCGCCCGCGTTGACCAGCGCGTAGTCGAGATCGAAACCGCCCAGGGCCTCGATCGCGCAGTCCACCGCGTAGCCCTTGGCAATGCCGCCCAGGTCGAGCTGCAGGGGCCTGTACTTGCGTACCTTCGTCCCTTCGATGACCCACGCGCGGCCTCCAGGGACGCGCATCCCTGGCGCGCTGCGCTCGCAGTCAAACCCACCGTCGCTCTCGGCCTGCAGCCGGGCCGCGACGGCAAGCACAGC
>NZ_AHJE01000367.1 GCF_000243095.1 Cupriavidus basilensis OR16
CGCGCCAGCACCACCAGGTCGATCCGGTAGTCGCAGAACAAGTCCCACAAGCGCGCTTCCTGCGCCGCCTTGGTATCGCGCGTGGCTTGCAGCAGCGGCAGGTGGTGAAACGGAATGTCGTAGCTTGCGGCCAACCGATAGAAATCCTTGTGGTTGGACGCAATCGCCGCGATCTCGATCGGCAACTGGCCGGTGCGGTGGCGGAACAGCAGGTCGTTCAGGC
>NZ_AHJE01000366.1 GCF_000243095.1 Cupriavidus basilensis OR16
CGGCCAGCCGGATGCAGCAGCCAGGCGGGCCGCGTTCGCTGCCGTAGCGGCAGCCTTCCAGCACGCCGCTGCTGACCGACTGCAGCAGCACGGCGCAATCGTTGGCGCTGGCCTGCGTGGCGGCGAGGAAATCCGGATTGGCCAGCACTTCCGGCAGCGCCGTATCGGAGGCGCGCAGGAAGGCATCCACGTCGAAGTGCTTGCTGGCGCCGGTCTGGCTCGCGCAGGCGGCAAGCAGCGCGGCAGCGGCAAGGCCGGCGGCACCACGGCGCCAGGCGGGCAGGGTCAGGAATGCTGGGATCATGGGGCGCCTCACTGCTTGAGCACATCGGCGCCCTTGGGCACCAGGTTACCGCTCTTGAAGCCGATGCCGATGCGCTCGAACTGCGTGTCCTTGGCCCTGGGCGTCAGTTCCAGCCACTCCACGCCGTCGCGGGTGGGGCCGTTCTTCACGACGAAGTTCTTTTCCAGGTCGTTGCTGCCGAACAGGATCGCGGCGGGGCTGGAGCCCAGCGCGCCGTCGAGCTTGCGCTCGGTGACCTGGTTCAGGTCCTTGTCGTAGATGTAGAGCGTCTGGCCATCGGCCTGCAGCAGCTGGTCATAAGGCTTGATGTAGCGCCACGGTGAACGTTCGCCCGGACCGCGAGAAAGCGAACGTGCCGCGTGGAGGTGCCTGCCACC
>NZ_AHJE01000365.1 GCF_000243095.1 Cupriavidus basilensis OR16
GTTGCTGCCGCGCGACCGGCTGGCGTTGCTGCTGGACCCGGCGCGCCGTTTATCGAGCTAGCGTCGCTGGCGGGCCTGGGGCTGGACAACCCCGACCTGGACAAGAGCGTGCCCGGCGGCGGCCTGATTGCCGGCATCGGCTTTGTGTCGGGCCTGCGCTGCATGATCAGCGCCTCGGATTCGGGCATCAACGCTGGCGCCTTGCAGCCCAAGGGGCTGGACAAGCAACTGCGGGTGCAGGAGATCGCGCTTGAAAACAAGCTGCCATACGTGCAAC
>NZ_AHJE01000364.1 GCF_000243095.1 Cupriavidus basilensis OR16
CGGCGGGATCACGCTGTCGCAGCCGCTTTCGGAGACGTTCGCGATCGTCGAAGCGCCCGGCGCGGCCGGCGCGCGCGTGACGAATGCGTCGGGCGTTCGGGTGGATAGCCGAGGCTACGCGATCGTGCCGTACCTGACGCCGTTCAATATGAACATGATCGAGCTCGATCCGAAGGGCTTGTCGACCGATGTCGAGCTCAAGGAGACGAGCCAGCGCGTGGCGCCGCTGGCGGGATCCGTTCCGCTGCTGAAATTTGCCACGGCGTCCGGGCGCTCCGCGCTGATCCGGTCCCGGCGGCCGGATGGCTCGCCACTCCCGTTTGGCGCCACCGTGACGGACGAACGGGGCAAGGAGGTCGGCTCGGTCGGCCAGATGAGCAAGATCTTCGCGCGCGGCCTGCAAACGCAGGGCGAACTGACCGTCAAATGGGGCAAGGACAAAGCGTCGGTATGCCACGTCCCCTACAAGCTGCCGGAGCGGAAGACGCAGAAGGGGCTGCAGCCACTGCAGCGTATCGACGCGGCGTGCGCGGACGGAGCGGCAAGCCCGTCCTATGCGTCGAATCCGCCGAAAAAATAGAGACGATGTTCGGACGGGCAGGACGCTGCGCCCCACGTGGGGCCGACGTTGGGGGTGCACGCGACATACACGGACGCCTCGAACCTCGTACCTCGTAAGAATGCGCAAGGAGTATCGAGATGCCACAAAGGCCTCCCACTGTTCAGAAAAGTGCCGCGCAGCGTT
>NZ_AHJE01000363.1 GCF_000243095.1 Cupriavidus basilensis OR16
ACCAGGCCGAGTAGAAACGGAAATATCCGGGGCCCATCTTGGCGGCTGTTCCCATGGAATAGCCGCGGGCGACCCAGGAAAAGCACAATCCGACCAGGATGAACATCAGGCCGGAGGCAAAGTCCTTTTGGCTGCGTATGCGCAAAACGATTCTCCTCAAAGTACGTGAAAGCTGTGCCCCTCCGCTCACAGGCTCTTTGCGTGCGGAGGTGGTCCGATCGGCAGGACGAACATGTTGTCCCTGCAGGATGGAACGAACATTAGAGAGGCGATCTTTCAGCTTGCTTTCATTTGTCTTGGTTTAGGGGTATTCACCGATACGCCTGGAAATCCCGCCAAATCACATACATCACGCCGCGA
>NZ_AHJE01000362.1 GCF_000243095.1 Cupriavidus basilensis OR16
CAGCGCTGCAGCAAAGCAGCAAACGAAGCCCAGATGGCGAAATTGGTAGACGCACTAGGTTCAGGTCCTAGCGGTGGCAACACTGTGGAGGTTCGAGTCCTCTTCTGGGCACCAAGACTCGATGAAAAAGGCCGCTGCTTATGCAGCGGCCTTTTTCTTTTGTGCCGCGCTTTCATGCCGTTGCTACTCGCGCGGCATCCGGGCCGCTTTCAGCGGCACATTTCAGCACTGGGCCACCCAGGGCGGCCCAAGCATGCTGGGCCGTCCTATGCCTCGTCGTCCTTGCGTGCTGGCGGCATTGGCCGGAAGGGGAATAGCTGCTGGCGTACGAAGCCG
>NZ_AHJE01000361.1 GCF_000243095.1 Cupriavidus basilensis OR16
CCGCCGGCCGAGAACGGCACGATCATGGTGATCGGCTTGGTCGGGTAGTTGCCCTGTGCGTAGGCGGCGCTGGTCATGCCGCCGAAGGTGGCGGCCATTGCCACACCGGCAGCCAGCAGGCGACGGCGCGCGCTGTTGTGCGGGGTGCGAGCTTGGGAATCGGATTTCATGTTTGCTCCAGGATAAATCGCTGCAAGCCCACGCTTGTGGCGCGGGTCATCTTTTTTAGTTTTCTACGGACAAAATACTGCGGCGTGATGACCGCCGCGCGTTTGGCGCGGGTCACGCCGCGGGACTACACAGGTGCGACGCCCAAGGTGGTGCCGCCACACACATAAAGCACCTGGCCGGTCACGAATCCATTGTCTGGCGAAAGGAAGAACATCGAGGCGCGTGCCACGTCTTCCGGCGTGCCCATGCGCTTGACCGCGATGCTGGCAAGGATCCGCTTGGTCTGCTCGCTGCCTTCGGGGTTGCTCTTGCGGAACAGGTCGGTGGCAATCGGGCCGGGCGCCACGGCATTGACCGTGATGCCGTCGCCGCCGAGTTCCATCGCCAGCGTGCGGGTCATGCCGATCAGGCCGGCCTTGGTGGCGGAG
>NZ_AHJE01000360.1 GCF_000243095.1 Cupriavidus basilensis OR16
ATGCGCACGCACAGGCCATCGACGGCGATCGGCGCGGCGCCGGTCGCGCCCAGGAAGCCTTCGCCGCGGCCCAGGATCTTGTTTGGTCTCCGCGCCGGCCTTCCACTCTTCCTTCGACACGCCGTTGCCCAGGTCCTTGTCAATCCAGGGAATCAGGTTGCCGGCGAGCGGCACGCCAAACTGCTTGGTTTCGTCGGCCGACAGGCCATGCTGGGTCGCCAGGATGGTACGGTCGATTTCCAGGATGGCCGATGCCGGGTTATCCAGCAGCGACTTGACCGATGCATTGAGCGTGCCGAACTGCGTCAGCAATTCGCGCATGTGCTGCGCACCGCCGCCCGACGCGGCCTGGTAGGTCATGGAGGTCATCCAGTCGATCAGGTCGTGCTGGAACAGGCCGCCCAGGCCCATCATCATGCAGCTGACCGTGCAGTTGCCGCCGATGAAATTCTTCACGCCCTTCGCCAGCGCATCCTTGATCACGCCAAGGTTGACCGGATCCAGCACGATGATGGCATCGTCCTTCATGCGCAGCGAGGACGCCGCATCGATCCAGTAGCCCTTCCAGCCGGCTGCGCG
>NZ_AHJE01000359.1 GCF_000243095.1 Cupriavidus basilensis OR16
CCGCCCGGCGGGTCGGTGGACATCATGGCGCGCCAGTACTCGGAGCCGCTCTCGCGCATCCTTGGCGTGCCGGTGGTGGTCGACAACCGCCCGGGCGCCGGCGGCTCGGTCGCCACGCAATCCGTGGCGCGCAGCAAGCCCGATGGCTATACGCTGGTGGTCTCGTCCCAGAGCAGCCACCTAGCCAACCCGCTGACCCAGCCGAAGCTGGGCTACGACCCGATCAAGGATTTCGAGAACATCGCCATCCTGGGACGCCAGCCCAACGCCCTGGTGGTGCACGCCAGCCTGCCGGTGCGTACCTTCGCGGAATTCCTGGCCTACGCCAAGAAGCACCCCGGCAAGCTCGACTACGGCAGCGGCGGCGTTGGCAGCATGGGCCAGTTGAATGTGGAGATGCTCAAGGCCAGCACCGGCATCTACGCCACGCACATTCCTTATCGTGGCGGCACGCATCTGATCACGGCCGTGCTGAGCAATGAAGTCCAGTTCATCCTCGACAACCTGGTCATCATGCTGCCCTACATCAAGGAAGGAAAGGTGCGTGCGCTGGCGGTGGCTTCCGAGCAGCGCCTGCCGCAGTTGCCCGACGTGCCGACCATGGCCG
>NZ_AHJE01000358.1 GCF_000243095.1 Cupriavidus basilensis OR16
ACGCGTAGACGCTGTTCGTGCGCGAACGCCAGAAGCCGACCGCCTCGATCGTGCTGCAGCTCTATCCGGGCCGCGCCATCGATGACGGCCAGGTCGCCGCGATCGGCCACCTGGTTTCGTCCAGCGTGCCGGAACTCACGCCCAAGGCCATCTCCATCGTCGATCAGCACGGCAACCTGCTGTCTGGCAGCGGCACCAACGAGCGCATGCTCGATGCCGGCCAGATCAAGTACGTGCAAGCACTGGAGCGCAACTACGCGCAGCGCGTGGAAGCCATCCTGGCGCCGATCCTCGGCCAGGACAATGTGAAGGCGCAGGTCACCGCCGACGTGGATTTTTCCATCGTCGAGCACACGGACGAGTCCTACAAGCCTAACCAGGACCCGACCCGAGCCGCCATCCGCAGCCAGCAATCGAGCGAGTCGAGCCAGCAAGGCGCGACGCCGGTTGGCGGCGTGCCTGGCGCGCTGTCCAACCAGCCGCCCGCACCGGCCACCGCCCCGATCGCCACGGCCCAGCCGCCGCGCCCGGGACAGCCGAACCAGCCCGGGCAGCAGCCCGGCCAGCAAGGCCAGGCCGGCCAGGCCCAGGGCGGCGCTACCGCCACGGCCCAGTCCGGCCCGAGCAGCAACCGCCACGACTCCACCACCAACT
>NZ_AHJE01000357.1 GCF_000243095.1 Cupriavidus basilensis OR16
CGCGATCTGAACCTATGCACCCCATCCCGGATAAAGACCTCATGGCCGCCGCCGCTATCGCCCGTTCCTATCTTTTCGTGCCCGCCAATCGTCCCGAGCGTTTCGCCAAGGCCAACGCGTCAGGCGCGCACGCCGTCATTCTCGACCTCGAGGACGCGGTGTCCGACAAGGACAAATGCCGGGCAAGGGGGCTGCTGGAGGCATACCTGGCCAACGGCGGCTCAGGCATGGTGCGGATCAACGCCACGCAGACCGAATGGTTCGAGGGTGACGTGCGCCTTGGCCGCGAGCAAGGCGTGACGGGCATCGTGCTGCCGAAGGCGGAAAGCGCGGCGGATGTCGCACTGGTTGCCCGGCACCTTCGGGCCCGGCGGTGAAGGTGCTCCCGCTCATCGAGACGGCCAGGGGCATGGCCAACGTCAACGAGGTGGCGGGTGCGCCGGGCGTCGATCGCC
>NZ_AHJE01000356.1 GCF_000243095.1 Cupriavidus basilensis OR16
CGAGGGTTAGGTTCGAGGGTTAGAAGTTATGGCGCATGCCTAGCGCGAAGGTTTGCGGATCGGCGCCAGCCGAAACGCCGAGGTTGTTGATGGCGAAATCATAGATGGCGTTTTTCTTGTTGTTGATGCGGCTGTAGTAGGTAAACAGCGCGGTGCGCTTTGACAGCGGGTAGTCATAGCCGACCGTGAACTGGGTGGCGCCGGTATCCGCGCCGCTGCGGAAGAACCCGACCGTCTCGGTGGCATTGCCGGCGCCGTTGCTGGCCAGCGCGAAACCCAGCCTGATGCTGCCGGGCCCGAGCTTTTGCACGAGCGAGGCGTAGTAGCCGTTGCGCGTCAGGTCGCCCGTGGCGGTGCGGTAGTGCAGCCGCTCATACAGCGCGGAGATCTTGGTGCTGGGGAACTGGTAAGACACGCCCACCTTGATGGCATTGTCGTTGCGGCCGGCCGTCTGGTAATGCTGGTGAAGCTCGTACGCCAGCGCCACGTTGAGCGGCCGCGGTCAGTAGGTGGTAGCGAACGAGTAGAGCGGCGGGTTGCGCGGCGTGGTG
>NZ_AHJE01000355.1 GCF_000243095.1 Cupriavidus basilensis OR16
CCGCCGGAGAACTCGTGCGGATAGCGCTCGGCCGCCTCCGGCCCCAGCCCGACCAGCCCGAGCAGCTCCAGCGTGCGGGCCTGTGCCTCTTGGCGCGATACGCCCTGCGCGATGGGGCCGGCAGCGATGGCCGCGCCGATCCGATGCCGGGGATTGAGCGACGCGTAAGGATCCTGGAACACCATCTGCAGCTTGCCGCCGGCGCGCTGCAGCAGCCCGCCGCCCTGGGACAGGTTGCGCCCGTTGATCACGATGCGGCCGCTGTCGAACGGCGCCAGGCCCACGATGCAGCGGCCCACCGTGGATTTGCCGGAGCCCGATTCGCCCACCAGCCCGAGCGTCTGCCCGCGCAGCAGCTCAAGGTTCACGTTGCGCGCGGCCTGCACCTCGCGCCCGCGCCGCAGCAGGCTAGTCTACGCGT
>NZ_AHJE01000354.1 GCF_000243095.1 Cupriavidus basilensis OR16
GGCTGGCAATGGATGTTCCTGCTCGAAGGCATCCCGTCGGTGCTGGTAGGGCTGGTGGTGCTGGCCTACCTGGACGACCGCATCGTCCACGCCAAATGGCTGAACGACGAAGAGAAGGCCCTGCTCCAGCGCAATATCGCCGCCGAGGATGTGCACAAGGAAGACGCACCGATCGGCAAGGTACTGTCCAGCCCGCGCGTGTGGCTGATGAGCGCGATCTACTTCTGCTTCGTGATGGGCCTGTACGGCGTCAGCTTCTGGCTGCCCACCATCATCAAGCAGACCGGTGTGAAAAGCCCACTGGACATCGGCCTGCTCACCGCCATCCCCTACGGCTGCGCGGTAGTCGGCATGGTGCTGGTGGCCTACAGCGCAGACCGCAACCGCGAGCGCCGC
>NZ_AHJE01000353.1 GCF_000243095.1 Cupriavidus basilensis OR16
GGCGAAAGGAAACCACATGGGCCGTGACCGCGCCGGCCGCTGCCGCGGCGTCGCCGTCGCGCAGCGCCTTCAGGATGGCACGGTGCTCGGCGCCGACTTCGGCCAGGTGCCCCTCGGACGACAGCGAAATGGCCCAGAAGCGTTGCGAGCGCGCGTGCAGCACCTTGAGGATTTCAACCAGGATCGGGTTGCCCGATATTTGCGCGATTTCCTCGTGGAACAACCGGTCCAGGTTGGTCACCTCGGGCAGGTTGCGCTGTGCCACGGCGTCCTCCACCTGGCCCAGCAGGCTTTCCAGCTGTTGCAGGCCGGCGGCGGTGATGCGCTCGGCAGCCAGCCTGGCGCACAGCGTTCGTTGGCCAGGCGCACATCGATCAAGTGCAGCGCATCGTCGATGGACAGCGGCGAGACCACCACGCCCTTGCGCGGCAGGATTTGCACCAGCCCTTCGTTGGCAAGCCGGTGCAGCGCCTGGTTGATGGGCGTGCGGCCAAGCTCGAGATCGTCGACCAGGGTGGAGATGTTGAGATGCTCGCCGGGGCGGTAGACCAGCGTGGTCAGCCGCTCCCGCAGGCCGGCGTAGGCCAGCTCATTCTGCGATGGTTCTTCGGTCCTGGCCCGGGCGCGCGATGTGCCGGCGCTACGGCGATCCACTGATGGCAAAACTCTCTCCCGACAACACGGCAATGCGTGCAAGGGCGATATCGTACTACCAAAGTCCGGCGCGAACGCTTGGGCCTTGCGCTCACTGAGCCTGGCGGTGCCGAAGGCGTCTTTCCAGGTGGATCTGCCGGCGCCCGTGGCGAAGGCCCTTGCCGGGGCGTTGTCGCGCTTGTCGGCGGCCGGGGCCCGCACTGCCACGCCCGCGGCCAGATGGTCGGCTCCCTGACCCCCGCGCTAACACCCCGGATGCGCAGGCGCGAACTGCCTCACGGCTAGAAATCAAATCAGGTTGGGAAAATTCTCCCCAATTTGAGGAAGTTTCCTATACACGCCGCACTTCGCAGCGCGAACACTCTAGGTTTGGTTGCAAGTCACTCTCAGTCGCG
>NZ_AHJE01000352.1 GCF_000243095.1 Cupriavidus basilensis OR16
CACGCTGCCCGTGCTGGCCGAGCCGCGTGCCGCGCAGGATCTGGGCGACTGGCTGCGGGAATTGCAGGCGTTCAACCTGTCGGCGCGGGAACACGCGCACACGCCGCTGTCGGACATTCAGCGCTGGGGCGGCCAGGCCGGCCAGCGCCTGTTCGACAGCATCCTCGTGTTCGAGAACTTCCCGCTGGAAGACGCGCTGGCGTCGGCCGGGCGCAGCGGCCTGCGCTTCGAGACCCAGGGCAGTACCGGCCTGACCGAGTACGAGATGGACGTCGAAGTCAGCCTGCGCCAGACGCTGCGGCTGAGCTTCACCTATATGCGGCGCGCGTTCGACGCCGAGCAGGTGGCCGCCATCTGCGCGCAGATGATGGCGCTGCTCGGCGCGATGGGGACGTCGCCCGCGCAGACCGTGGGGTCGCTGAGCCTGCTGGGGCCGGATGAACAGGCGGCGCTGCTTGCGCTGGGCCAGGGCGA
>NZ_AHJE01000351.1 GCF_000243095.1 Cupriavidus basilensis OR16
CAGGGGCAGGGGCAGGGGCAGGGCAGGCGGCGCTGATCTCTTCCTCCAGGCTGCGCCGGACCACGGTCAGCAGGCTTTCGCAGCCTGCGCCGGAGGTGGCGTCCGCGGACGGTTCGGCGGCACCGGCCAGGCTTGCGCAAAGCAGGAGGGGCGGCAGGAGGTGTTGGCTGAGGCGGAGGTTCACCGCGCGATTATGCGGTAGGCAGCACCTTTGCGTCCCCTTTTTTGCCAGGTGTTTTCGAATGGCGTTCTAGCGCCC
>NZ_AHJE01000350.1 GCF_000243095.1 Cupriavidus basilensis OR16
ATCTCGTGCTGAACAAAGTCGATGAACACCAAGAAATCCGCGAAGCCATCCGCGACCTGTGCGGCCAGTTCTCGTCGGAGTATTTCCGCAAGATCGACGAGGCGCGGGGCTATCCCGAGGCATTCGTCAATGCGCTGACCGCCGCCGGCTGGCTGGCCGCCCTAATCCCCGAGGAGTACGGTGGCTCGGGGCTGAGCCTGACGCAGGCCTCGGTCATCATGGAGGAGATCAACCG
>NZ_AHJE01000349.1 GCF_000243095.1 Cupriavidus basilensis OR16
TGATCAAGCCATCGGCCGCCACGCCCGCGCTGCTCAAGCACACCGGCCGCGCCGTGGTGTTCGAGAACAGCGAGCATATGCACCAGCGGCTCGACGATGAATCGCTCGACGTCGACGAGAGCTGCGTGCTGGTGCTCAAGAACTGCGGCCCGCGCGGCTACCCCGGCATGGCCGAGGCCGGCAACATGCCACTGCCACCCAAGGTGCTGCGCAAGGGCATCACCGACATGGTCCGCGTATCGGATGCACGCATGAGCGGCACGGCTTACGGCACGGTGGTGCTGCACGTGGCGCCGGAAGCCGCGGCCGGCGGCCCGCTGGCGCTGGTGCGAGACGGCGACATGGTTGAACTGGACGTGGCCGCGCGCAAGCTTCACCTCCATGTCGATGATGCCGAACTGCAGCGCCGCCGCGCCGCCTGGCAAGCGCCGGCGCTGCCGATGGAGCGCGGCTGGACGCGGCTCTATGTGGAGCATGTGCAGCAGGCCAATCTCGGCGCGGACCTGGATTTCCTGGTGGGCAAGAGCGGCGCTGCCGTGCCCAAGGACAACCACTGAGGCGCGCCGCCGCCACACACGGCTTTCCATTTGCGACGTACCGCCGCCCCCCCGGCATGAACGGCCCACGGAGACACCACGCATGGCATCGGTCCAGATACGCGGCATCCAGAAGTACTTCGGCAGCACGCAGGTCATCCACGGGGTG
>NZ_AHJE01000348.1 GCF_000243095.1 Cupriavidus basilensis OR16
AAAAGGACATAGGAACAGTCGGAACAAACTCCTGCCTGGTTCGTCGTTTTGAAATCGCCGCAGCAACCCTCGAGGACACCGCCCCCTACCTGGCGCTCTGTTTTCTGAGGTTGCGCAAATTGGAGGAAGAATATGAAGAAGAAATGGTTTGTTGGTGTTTGCGCAGCGCTGTTGCTCGCTGGGGCAGCGCAGGCAGGCGAACAGGTAGCCGTGAAATTCGACGGCACTTCCAATGCGGAGGCCGTCATCCAGACCTTCCGCAGTGCCACCGGGGCGGACCTCAAAATGGTTCGCCTGATGTCCGGCGACGCCTGGGTGATTTCGCTGCCGGACAA
>NZ_AHJE01000347.1 GCF_000243095.1 Cupriavidus basilensis OR16
CGGGCAGGCGCTGCTCCGCCAGCACGGCCAGGATGCGGATGCCGCCCGCGCCGAGTTGCATGGCCGCCTCCGATGCGTCGCCGGATACCGCCTGGACGTGCCCGCCTTGCAGCGCCGTGAACGCCTCGCCACCACCCTCGAAGCCCACGAAGCGCATGCGCTTGTAGCCCACCCCGGCCTGCCGCGCCACCATCGCGGCCTTCATCCAGTCCTGGTTGCCAATGGTGCCGCCGGCACCGAACAGTACCTGGTCCGGATCCGACCTGAGCGCGGCCACCAGGTCCTTCAGGGTCTTGAGGGGCGAATCGGCGCGTACCGCGATCACACCGTAGTCGGTGCCGAGCGCGCCAACCCAGCGCACGTCCGCCGGGCCATACTTGCCGAACTTGCCTTGCGCCAGCGCAAGCAGCGAGCCGCCCGAGAAGGCCACGATGGTATCGGGCTCGGCCGGGCGCTGCGCCACCACGCTGTTGTAGGCCACCGCGCCGATGCCGCCCGCCATGTAGGCCA
>NZ_AHJE01000346.1 GCF_000243095.1 Cupriavidus basilensis OR16
ACCGGGGTGCCTTTGAACGTGCCCGGGCCGAAGGCAGGGCGCTCGTTCCGGGTTAAACTGCCGATCGTCGGCGCCAGCCTTTGGACCCGCACCGCGGGTCGGCCCGGCCGCTTCCAGATTCCGGATTTCCATCATGAATGACCTGTCCCACCAGCTTTCCATGACCGTGCTGATGACGCCGGACATGGCCAACTTCTCCGGCAATGTGCACGGTGGCACCATCCTCAAGTACCTGGACATGGTGGCCTACGCTTGTGCCAGCCGCTATGCCGGGCGCTATGTGGTCACGCTATCGGTCGACCAGGTTGTGTTTCGCCAGCCCATTCATGTGGGCGAGCTGGTGACGTTCCTGGCGGCAGTCAACTTTACCGGCCGCAGCTCCATGGAGATCGGCATCAAGGTGATCACGGAGAATATCCGCAGCAAGCTGGTTCGCCATACCAACAGCTGCTACTTCACCATGGTGGCGGTGGACGACAGCGGCGCGCCCGCCGAAGTGCCGCCGCTGGTGCCCCGCGACGAAGTCGAGCGCCAGCGCTTTGC
>NZ_AHJE01000345.1 GCF_000243095.1 Cupriavidus basilensis OR16
CTGGTTCCCGCCGTCTCCGAGGCCGAGCAACGGGTGCGTGAGGATCTCGCCGCCGCATACCGCCTGGTCGCCCTGTACGGCATGGACGACAGCATCTACACCCATATCTCGGCCCGGGTGCCGGGTACCGAGGACCGCTTCCTGATCAACCCGTTCGGGATGCTGTTCCGGGATATCACCGCGTCCTCGCTGGTGTGCATCGACCTGGACGGGAACATCATCAGCGGCCCGGCTGGGCAAGACGTCAACCCGGCGGGCTTCACCATCCACAGCGCGGTGCATGCCGCCCGGCATGACGCCGTGTGCGTGCTGCATACGCATACCGTGGCGGGCGTGGCCGTATCGTCGCTGGCCTGCGGCCTGCAGCCGTCCAACCAATGGGCGCTGCAGTTCCATGACCGTGTGTCGTACCACGACTTCGAGGGCATTGCGCTCGACCATGAGGAGCGCGTGCGCCTGGTGGCCGATCTCGGCCCGGACAAGCGGGCCCTGATCCTGCGCAATCACG
>NZ_AHJE01000344.1 GCF_000243095.1 Cupriavidus basilensis OR16
CCACCACCTCCAACTCAATCCGCATCGCGGCCAGCATCACCCGAAACGCCGATACCGTATTCCCCGGGCTCTCCGTAACGGCACAAACAACCCGACCCGTACCGCTTGTCGTCATGGGCGCCAGCGCTTCCACCGATGCGCGCACCGGATCGACAAAGGTCTTGCCGGGGAACAAGCGCTGGAAGTAATCGCCGAGCCAGGGCAGATGCGTGGACGACAAGGTGAACACATCGATCTCCGGCTGCGCGGCCAGGATCGCGCCAAGGAAGGCGTCGACTTCGGCGCCGGCGCGCGCCGGATCGCTGAGGAAGACCCCCGATTCCACCAGTTCGACCAGTGCCGATGCATTGAACGAAGACGCTCGCCCGCGCCCCCGGCTAGCCGTGGCGATGTACTCGCCAAGCTCGGGGCTTTCTACCAAGGATCGCACCCCAGTACGCCGATATGCCCGGACTTCGAGCGCGCCAGGGCTTCGGCAACCGGCGGCAGCACGCCGAACAGCGGCACGCTGGCGGCGCGGCGCAAATCGTCCAGCACCGTGACCGATGGCGCGTTGGATGCCATCAGGATGGCGCTCGCGCCGAGTCCCTGCAGGCGTTGCACGGCTTGTGCGGTGACTTCCAGCAAGGCTTGCCTGTCTTTGCCGCCATACGGAAAACTGGCGCGGTCGGCGAGATAGATCAGGTCCTGGTCCGGGAAGCGTTCCTGCAGGAGCCTGACAGCGGCATAGCTGCCGATGCCGGCGTCGAAGACACCAATGGGTCGATGCAGCGTGGCGAGGGGTTCCATGACGATTCGGTGAGTGGGTTCGCAAGGACTATCGCGTCAAATCGGTACAATTAGAAGTGCCGATAATGGCAATTCTAATTGGGCCATTTATGCCGAAGATGCGCGACGCCGAAGTGCTGGACCTGGCCGTGCTGCCAAGGAACGCGGGAGAAGCCAAGCAAGCGTGGGTGTATCGCAGCATTCGCCAGGCCATCCTTGGCGGCAGCCTGCCACGCGGCGCGCGGCTTGCGTCGACCCGTACGCTGGCGGCGCGCTGGGCGGTGTCGCGGGGGATTGTCGAACTGGCGTTCGAGCAGTTGCGGCTGGAGGGCTATATCGCGAGCCGGGTCGGCTCAGGCTCGCGCGTGAGCGCCAGGCTTCCGGAGGCGTTTTCGCTGCACGAAGTCAAGGACGCCAAAGCGCCCCCGATGACACAGGCCATCCTTGCCACGAGCGCCGTGGCGGTGCAAACGCGCGTCGTTGCGGGCCGGCCCTTCGTTGCACGCCTGGCCGATCCCGCGCTGTTTCCGCTCGACGATGGCGCAGCCATGTCGGCCGGGCGCTGCGGTCGTTGTCCGCGCAGCAACTGAGCGACGACGATCCCTGCGGAGACCTGGCCCTGCGCGGGGAATCGCCGCTTACCTGCGGGCGACCCGCGGCATCCGTTGCGACGCCGGGCAACTGATGGTCGTGACCGGTATCCGCAAGCCATCCGACTCGGCCGCGCGGGTGGTGCTGCGCGAGCG
>NZ_AHJE01000343.1 GCF_000243095.1 Cupriavidus basilensis OR16
ACCGCAAACCGCAAACCGCAAACAGCCCTACATCCTAACCACCACCTCCAACTCAATCCGCATCGCGGCCAGCATCACCCGAAACGCCGATACCGTATTCCCCGGGCTCTCCGTAACGGCACAAACAACCCGACCCGTACCGCTTGTCGTCATGGGCGCCAGCGCTTCCACCGATGCGCGCACCGGATCGACAAAGGTCTTGCCGGGGAACAAGCGCTGGAAGTAATCGCCGAGCCAGGGCAGATGCGTGGACGACAAGGTGAACACATCGATCTCCGGCTGCGCGGCCAGGATCGCGCCAAGGAAGGCGTCGACTTCGGCGCCGGCGCGCGCCGGATCGCTGAGGAAGACCCCCGATTCCACCAGTTCGACCAGTGCCGATGCATTGAACGAAGACGCTCGCCCGCGCCCCCGGCTAGCCGTGGCGATGTACTCGCCAAGCTCGGGGCTTTCTACCAAGGATCGCACCCCCAGTACGCCGATATGCCCGGACTTCGAGCGCGCCGAGGGCTTCGGCAACCGGCGGCA
>NZ_AHJE01000342.1 GCF_000243095.1 Cupriavidus basilensis OR16
CCCTGCCTTCGGAGGGCAGTACTTCCGGCGACGCATCAGAAAGGTAGCAGACGCTGCACAGCGCTTTGTATCTGGTCTGGCGCAAGGTGCGCGTATCGCTCCGTCACTGTCACCGATGAATGGCCTAGCAGGTCTTTAACCACCATCAGCGGCACACCGGCCATGACCAGCCAGCTCGCGCAGGTGTGCCGCATATCGTGGATTCGGAAATCTGAAATCCCCGCCCTCTCGCAAGCCGCCCCGAATCCAGTCTGAAAGGTTGTAATACGCTGGTCCCCTCCCCGACCAAAGACCCAAGGATTCCCCGCAGCATGTCGCAAGCCCCAGCCGCGCAGCACGGCCAAGGCGTCTAACGCAGCGTCGTTCAAAGGCACACTCCTGCGCTTGGCCGACTTGGTATCTCCAGCCTCCAGCAAGAAAAAACGACGATCCCTGTCGACCCTCGACCACGTCAAC
>NZ_AHJE01000341.1 GCF_000243095.1 Cupriavidus basilensis OR16
GGCGCGTCCGAGCCGGCTGCCCAAGGCCCCGGCGCGCACGAGCGGATCGACCAGCGTGATCACGCTGGACCCCGGCGATGGTGGCCGAGCGCCCGGCGCCGTCCGCTGCTGGCGGGTACCGCATCGGCTCCCGTGGTGCTGGCGTCGGTGGCAACTGCTGCGTGCAGCGACTTGGCAATCTTCAGGCGAGAGGGCATTGACACGGCTCCAAATAAAAAGCGTCCTGAACTGCTCCGCTTTCGCCAGAAATGCGGGGGGCAGGTCAGGACGCCGTTGTCCCGTGATGCAGCGCGGCCGTCGTTGGCGGCGCACATCGGTATGTGATCGGCCGTCGTTGGCCGATGCGTTGGTTACGCAAGCCGCGTGCCAAGAGCTGGACAGCCGGTTGTCGGGG
>NZ_AHJE01000340.1 GCF_000243095.1 Cupriavidus basilensis OR16
GCCGACTTCCTACGCTACCACGCAGAGCCTCCCCGCTGAACAAGGACACTGGCCTTCGGAAGACTGGACCGACCAGTTCGGCGATGCCCAACTCAAGGCGCTGATCGGCGAAGCACTGCAAGGCAGCCCGTCGCTGGAAAAGGCCCGGGCCCGCGTGGCTTCCGCCACGGCGCTCAGCGAGGGTGCCAATGCCAATACGCTGCCGCAGGTAGGCGCCGGCTATTCCTGGACGCGTCAACGTTTCTCGGAAAGCACGCTCGTGCCGCCCCCGTTCGCCGGCTCCTGGCAATCGGAAAACAAGGCGGTCATCAACGCCTCGTATGAACTCGACCTGTGGGGCAAGAACCGC
>NZ_AHJE01000339.1 GCF_000243095.1 Cupriavidus basilensis OR16
GCCGCCATCGCCCCATTCAAGCGCAACCTTGGTAGCGATCACCGCACGCTCGCGCATGCCAGTCAGTGCCTTACCGACCACCTCCTCTGAATGACCGAAGCCATACACCGGTGCGGTGTCGATCAAATTGATGCCCTGATCGAGTGCGCTACGGATCGTCGCCACGGACGCATTGTCGTCAGTTCCGCCCCACATCCAGCCACCTATCGCCCAAGTGCCCAGCCCAATGCGCGATACCGGGATAGGAATGCCTTCAATACGTGTCGTCTCGACATTCATGTTCAATAACTCCAATGGGTGGTTAGCTGCGGGCGTTCGACTTCCATCTCCAGCCGCCCTAAACGCGTACAATCTAACTCATATATCGTTGAGATGGATTCAACGTGCCATTGAAATAAGCCGCCCTGCCCGCCTCCAATGCCTGCCTTCACCCGTTCCGAACTTGCGGATCTGAATGTGTTCGTCACCATCTGCCGCCGTCGCAGTTTCCGGCAATCGGCAGTCGAGTTGGGCGTGTCGACATCGGCGCTAAGCCACACTATGCGCAAACTCGAAACCCGGCTCGGCGTAAAGCTGCTCAATCGCACCAGCCGCGCGGTGCTGCCGACCGCAGCCGGCAACGCACTAGCGGAACAGCTCGACAAAGGCTTTGAGACTATCGGAGCGGCGATC
>NZ_AHJE01000338.1 GCF_000243095.1 Cupriavidus basilensis OR16
ATCTTGTATGCGGTCGCGAGAAGAAGTTCGCCAGCCTGTGCGTACCTGAACGCAAGCTCCATTTGGAATGCCAGTTTGATCTCCATCGTCTCTCTCTTGCCCCCCGCGCATCGCATAGGTCGTACGCCAGTCACATAGTGGTGGAGGTACCGATCCAGGCGATGGAAGGCCTGACAGACGGTGGAGCCACCGAAGGCGATGAAGATGAGTGGACCTATCGTGAACACGCTTTGGCCGTCAGCCAACCATTGTCCAAAGTCGGCGCAGCCGAGCGATTCCGCGGCCAGTTCCAGCAGCAGCGCGAAGGCTGCGAATGACACGAAGCTGCCGGGCTCTCGCCATGCATCCTCCCGAATGCCCGCGGCACTCATCAGGTTTCCCGGCGAGCCTCCCAACCGGGTGACGACGCTGGCAAAGGCTGTTAGCGCACTAGAACGAATGCTCGACATGGTTGGCTGCGTGCTCTACCCGGCGGCGCTGGTCCCACCAGCGGAATGAAGCTTGCCCGTACCAGGAGGTCGAGCTGGCGGGCATTGAG
>NZ_AHJE01000337.1 GCF_000243095.1 Cupriavidus basilensis OR16
GAGAACGCGGTCTCGCTGATCATACGGCTTCCGCATCGCGCTCGCCGAGCGAGACCGCATAGCCGGCAGCGCGGATCGCGGCCAGTTCCTCGCGCAGTTGATCGGGTTCGACGATGGTGGTGCTGGTGAAACGTTCGAGCGCGCGGGCCAGCACGGCATCAACCACATCATCGGCGGCGAACGCCAGCAGCAGCTTGCCGGATGCGCCGACATGCAGCGGCCGCCGGTTGCCCACCTCGGTGTGCACGCGCACCGATTGCGATGACTCGTGACGTGCCACGCAAACCGACTCCAGGCCGTCACGCACGCGCACGATCACGTTCTCGCCGCAGGCCTCGCCCAGCGCGACAAGATGCGGCGCCACCAGTTTGATCAACTCGATCTGCTCGCGCGCGGCGTTGCCCACCAGCAAGGCGTTGTAGCCAAGCTTGTACACCGCGGCATGCGCCTCGCGCGCAAGCAGGCCGCGATGCTCCAGCGTGCTGAGCAGACGGAAGGCCCGCGCTTTGGTGAGCCCGGCGCGGCGCGCGAGTTCGGTCACCCCTAGCGACGGATGTTCGGCGACCAGCATCAGCAAGCCTAGCGCCTCA
>NZ_AHJE01000336.1 GCF_000243095.1 Cupriavidus basilensis OR16
CTCGCGCTCCGTGCCCTCGAACAATGCGGCCGCCCAGCGAGGTGTACTTCCCCCTCGGTGTTACTCGCGCACCCACGAAGAAATCGATATCGCCCGGCTTGCGGTTGGCCAGCGGGCAAGGCACGCCCTCGAACAGCCGCACCGGGCGCAGGTTCACGTACTGGTCGAACTCGCGCCGGAATTTCAGCAGCGAGCCCCACAGCGAGACATGATCCGGCACTTTGGCCGGCCAGCCCACCGCGCCGAAATACAACGCGTCGAACCCTTCCAACTGCGCACGCCAGTCCGCCGGCATCATCGCGCCGGTTTGCAGGTAGTAGTCGCAGTGCGCCCAGTCGAAGCGGACGAATTCGAGCGCCAGCGAGTAGCGCTCGGC
>NZ_AHJE01000335.1 GCF_000243095.1 Cupriavidus basilensis OR16
CTGCCCGATCACGGCCAGCAGCAGGGCGAGCCGGTCGATCCAACGGTCGCGGTAGATCGCCGCCAGCACCCCCAGGGGGATGGCCGTCAGCACGGCAATGACCAGCGCAATGCCGCCAAGCTTCAGGGTGATCGGCAGGCGCTCGGCCACCAGCTCGGTTACCGGTCCCTGGAAGAAGAAGGAGCGCCCCAGGTCAAGGCGCAACGCCCTGCCCAGCCATTCGAAATACTGCGTCACCATCGGCTGGTCCAGCCCGTACTGGTGGCGGATCGTCGCCACCTGCTCGGCCGTCGCGTCGGCGCCGGCAATCGACGTGGCAAGATCGCCCGACAGGTGAAGCAAGACAAAGCTCACGATGGAAACGGTCAGCGCAACGCAAAGCGCCACAGCGAGGCGCCGAAGGATATAGGTCAACATGTGGGAGCCCTTGGTCGAGTCTGCCCGCGACAGGCAAGATCCATCTCCCCGTCGCGCCGTCATGCCTGCCGGCTTACTTCCAGCTGGCGTCGTAGAAGCGTGGCACTTCGTCCGGATAGGCCTGGAAGTTCAGTTGCGACGTATAGGCATAGCTGGTCGAGTACGTGAAGAGCGGCGCGGCATAGGCCTGCCGGGCGATCAGGTCCAGGGCCTTGGCGTAATTCGCTTGCGCACGCCAAGGTCGCCGCGCTGTCCGCGGCGTCCAGGAACGTCTTGACCGCGCCATCCCTTGGCCAATGTCGTCGGCGCCCCCCTT
>NZ_AHJE01000334.1 GCF_000243095.1 Cupriavidus basilensis OR16
CCCGGGGCTTTTTTCTTCTCGCCGATACGGCTTTCCTTGCCGGCCAGCAGCTTTTCGATGTTGGCGCGATGGCGCACCACCAACAGCACGCTGATCGCGAATACCGCGCCGGCGATCACGTCCACGCCCGACATCAGGACATAGAAGAAGGGCGCAAAGACCGCCGACACCAGCGCCGCCAGCGACGAGTAGCGGAAGAAGAAGGCAACGATCAGCCAGGTAGCCATCGTGCCCGCGCCCAGCAGCGGGTCGATGGCAAACAGGATGCCGGCCGCGGTGGCCACGCCCTTGCCGCCCGCGAAGCGGAAGAACACGGGGAACAGGTGGCCCAGGAACACCGCTACCGCCACCAGCGCGAAGCCCGTGTCGTCGACGCCGTACGCCGGGCCGAAGCGCTGCGCCAGCCAGACGGCCAGCCAGCCCTTCAAGGCATCGCCGATCAACGTCAGGATAGCGGCCTTCTTGTTGCCGCTGCGCAGCACGTTGGTGGCGCCTGGGTTGCCCGAGCCATAGGTGTGCGGATCGGGCAAGCGCATGGCCTTGCTGACCACGACGGCAAAGGAAATGGAGCCGATCAGGTAGGCGGCTAGTGCGAAGATCAGATTGGCCATGTGGGGGCAGGGGGGTTGAGGCTGGCGGGATTGTAGCGTGGATGGGGGGTGGGGGGGGATGGGGGGCTTTGGGGGTGGTGGTGGCTTTTGTCAGCGGTGTTGGCTTTTGCACCCCAAAGCCATACGACATCCCCCTGCGGGGGCTGCCGGTCACTTTTCTTTG
>NZ_AHJE01000333.1 GCF_000243095.1 Cupriavidus basilensis OR16
TCGTTCAGGCGCCAAATTTTTTCGTTTTTGGCGCCACCCCGGGGAATCCCCTAGGATGCCGTGAGAGGATCCCCCGGCAACCCGATGCAGTGCACTGGAGCGCAAAGTGACGGAACCGATGGTTCGGGCAAGAGCCTTGAGCGGCTATCTGCAGGTAGCCAGGAGTTTGGGCTTGCCCCCAGGAATTGCTGCGGCAGGTAGGGCTCGACGCCACAGTCTTGGCCGATCTGCAGCGACGCATTCCTATTTCGGCTGTCTGCCAGTTGCTGGAAGCGGCCTCGATCGGCGCGAAATGCCCGACATTCGGCCTACAGATGGCCGACACGCGTCAGCCATTCGACTTCGGCGTACTTGATCTGTTGCTGTCGCACAAGCGAACCCTGCGCGAGTTGCTCCTGGCGGCCGTGCAATATCGGCACCTTCTCAATGAAGCGCTGGCGATCCACGTCGAGGATGGCCGGGACATGGTGGTTGTGCGTGAGGAAATCACTGCCGAAGCTGGTATTTCGACCCGCCAGGCAACGGAACTTGCCGTTGGGCTATTGGCGCGCACCTTTGTCGGCCTGCTCGGCGAGCACTGGAAGCCGAGAAGCGTCAACTTCGCCCACTGCGGCCCGCAGGATCTGAGCTTCCATCGACGCTTCTTCGGATGTCCGGTGGTCTTCGCCAGCGATTTCAACGGCATCGTTTGCGCCGCCGAAGACCTTGACCGCCCAAATCCGAATGCCGATCCGGAACTGGTCAGATATGCGGAAAGCTTGGCCAAGCCGCTCAACGTGTCAGGGCCAGGCTCGATAGTCCTGGATGTGCGCAAGGCAATTTACCTGCTCCTGCCGATCGAGCAAGCTACGGTCGACGAGGTGGCCAACCACCTGCATCTGAGCGTGCGTACGATGCAACGTCAGCTTGAACTGGCAGACACGACGTTCTCGAGTTTGATCGAGGAAGTGCGCCAGGAGCTTGCAGTGCGCTATCTGACCAATTTGCGCTATCCGATTGGGAGGGTGGCAACGCTGCTTGGATACTCTAGACAGTCATCGTTCACCCAGTGGTTCACGGCACGGTTCGGCATGAATCCTCGCGCGTGGAGGTCTTCACAGGAAAATAAACTCTCCCCACGAATAAGCTAACTAGCGACAAAGCGGGTATGGTCGCGGCAAGGGTGAACATCCGCTCATCGGCCATGACACAGATCCGTGGTGACTAGCTCCAACCGATTTGTGGCAGCGCGCCGTCTCCATGTACCCATTAATTGTGAGACAAATCGTGCCGTTCGCCCACTAACTTTGAGAATCCAGCCCAGTTAGTTTGAGACACGGCAAGCTAAGTCATTGATTCTTTGTACACCCATTGCCCAATAACTTTGAGACGTGACAGTTGTTGTCACGTCCCGGAGTCAGTGGGCCTTGTGACGACGCTAGTGGGTTGGAATCTCAAAGTTAATGAGTACACCGAAGCCGCTAACGCAAGGGGTTGCATACCGGGCTGGCGCTTTGTGATTGGAAGTCGGCTGGACGCGTATCGCCGAATGCGGGCATGGTGGCGACGCTCAGAGCCAGCCCGCCTGGAGGGTTCGAGGTTTTGTAAGCGCCAGTTTCGGC
>NZ_AHJE01000332.1 GCF_000243095.1 Cupriavidus basilensis OR16
TGTAAAGCGGCAGGCTGATGCGCACCGGGCCGATCACCTTGAAGTGGTCGTTTCCTCGGCTGGCGTGCTGGCAAAGCGGAACGGAATGACCTTGGCCTCCCCGGCCACGGTGTTGTCTTCCTCGGCCTCGGCCGCGTGCTCCGCATCCTGCGCCGTTGGCTGGAGCCCTGATACTGATACTGATACTGATACTGATACTGGTACCGGTTCCAGCTCCATTCCCGCTTGGGCTTGCGCCACCTGCTCGTCCTCGGGCTGCGTCACCACCAGCTCAAGCCCGGCTGCCTGCACGGGCGCGCTCACTGTTCCTGCGATGCGTTCCGCCGGCTCGGGCTGCTCACCCGCGCGCACACACTGCGCCGCGGCCAGCAGGCCTGTGGCATCGTGCACGGCATGGGCATCGCCGCGCAGTGCGTTCACCCAACCGGACAGCTCATCGTGGGCACGCTGCAGCAAGTCCAGCAGGACCGGGGCCGGGGCGCGCGCCTCGGCAATCCACAGGTTCATCACCTGCTCGATCGCCCAGGCCGCCTCGCCATAGCGATGCAGGCCCACCATCCGGCTGGATCCCTTCAGCGTATGGAAGGCGCGGCGCAGGCGGCTGATGGTATCGGCATCGTCCAGCGCGGGGAGCCGCCGCCGAGATCGTTGGCGACCTCG
>NZ_AHJE01000331.1 GCF_000243095.1 Cupriavidus basilensis OR16
GTAAATACCGTCAGCGCACACATTGGCATAAAGGGGGGAACTGCGGGTAGCGCCTGCGTTGCGCGAGGTACGGCGAGCGCGAAGACGCAGAGGATAACTAGCGTCAAGAGTGCGGCAAGCATTGCCTGCTTGCGCGTGGGCTGCCGGATTAGGAAGCTTTCCATGCTACTCACCGTATCCTTTGCCGTGCCTCTCCAGGCCGGCCATTGGCCCAGGCATCGGAGAGCCAGGAAGTCCGCGGGCACTCGCCCAAGCAATCTCATGCATGCGGTCATGCCGAGAATGCGGCACTTAGGATTTTGCGCTACTTTGATCGTCCACGGCAAGGGGGATGAAAAATTTGGGGCCTGCGCCCGCCTGCGGCGCGGGATAAGAGCCGGCGCGGCATGGCGGTACGCACCCGATACCCTCTGTCGATATCGAGCCGCCTTCGATTTCTTGGCAGGTTTCTACGCCTGCTCCGCCGGTCTGGTCTGACTCAGCGGATACGGCGGCGACCTACGAAGGCCAGCAAGCCGCCAGCAAGGAGTAGCACCGCCTCGAAGAGACTGAACGCACCGAGTCTACGCGT
>NZ_AHJE01000330.1 GCF_000243095.1 Cupriavidus basilensis OR16
CTGGCACCGCATCCTGCACGCGCACGGCTGGGGTGCGCCGGCGTGGCCGGAGCGCTTCGGCGGCACGGGCTGGACGGCCATGCAGCGCCTGATGTTCGAGATCGAGACGTTCCGCGCCGGTGCGCCGCGCTTGTTGTCGTTCGGCCTGACCATGATCGCCCCGGTGCTGATGAAGTATGGCAGCCCCGAGCAGCAGGCGCGCTTCCTGCCGCGCATTCCCGGCATGGAGGATTTCTGGTGCCAGGGCTATTCCGAGCCCGGCTCGGGCTCCGACCTGGCCTCGCTGAA
>NZ_AHJE01000329.1 GCF_000243095.1 Cupriavidus basilensis OR16
TTGCCCGGATTGGCCTTGGCGTATGCGACGAATTCTTCGAGCGTCTTCGCCGGCAGCGAGGGATGCACTACCAGCACGTTCGGCACATCGGCGATCTGCACCACCGGCACCAGGTCGGCCAGCGGATCGTAGTTCAGGTGCTTGTACAGCGTCTGGTTGATCGAGATCGGGCCCACCGAGTTGACCAGCAGCGTATAGCCGTCGGCCG
>NZ_AHJE01000328.1 GCF_000243095.1 Cupriavidus basilensis OR16
GACGATCGGCAGCAGGGAGAAGGCGATCGACAAGGCGTTCAAGGCGTACCTGAACACCCTGGCGCCGGACCGGCGCCAACTGCTGAGCCATTTCACGCGGCACGATATGGCTTTCAAGGTGGTGGGGGTGGGCAGTGTCGGCACCCGTTGCCTGGTCATCCTGATGATCGACAACCACGGCAAGCCGCTCTTCCTGCAAAGCAAGCAGGCCAACCAGTCGGTGATTGCCCGCTACTTCAAGTCCGCTCCGGTGGCGCATGAGGGCCGGCGCGTAGTGGAAGGCCAACGGCTGATGCAGGCCGCCAGCGATGTGTTCCTGGGCTGGAACGACGGGCCCCTTCGGCCGCCACTTCTACGTGCGGCAGTTGCGCGACATGAAGCTCTCGCCGGAGATCGAGTTGATGGACGCCGAGTTGCTGGGCGAATATGCGGCACTGTGCGGCTGGATACTGGCGCGCGCCCACGCCAAGGCCAGCGGCCTGGCGCTGGAGATCAGCGGCTACCTGGGCAGCAGCGACGCGATGGCCGAGGCCATCGTGGCGTACTCAAACGGCTATGCCGACCAGGTCGAACGCGACTACGATGCGTTCGTCGCGGCATGCAGGTCGGGCCGGCTGGAAGCGCGTACGGATGCCGATATGGCGGCGGACTTCCGCGTCTAGGGGCAGGCCGGGCATCCGCACCGGCACGCGCCGAGCGCGGCCTGCCCGGCGCTGGCATGCCGGCAGGCGCGAACATGGCGCACCCGCAGTGGGAGGCATCAGCGGATGCCAAAGGCATGGCCCGTGCCTTGCTCGATCATGTCCGCCGCCGCCGCGTAGAGGCTGCGCGACACGTAGCTGCGCACCTGGCCCGCACGCTCGCGCAACCAGCGCGCCTTGAGCGAGCGGGCCCTGGCCAGCGTGGGTGAATCGCCGCGCGCGGTGGCCAGCACGTCGATCACATGCAGCGCAAGCTGGGTTTCGCCGCGATCCGCCAGCGCCTCGGCATGCCGGATCAACGCCTCGTGGTCGGCGATGGCCGCGACGATCTCCGCAGCCGCGCGCTCGGGTGGGGCGGGATGCAGGGAGGTCGGGTTGCGGTCCCACCAGCCGTTCTCGGAGCGATAGATATCGCGCGCAATGTAGCTTGGGTCGCCGTAGGCCGGGCGCATCCACGGCTGGTCGAACAGCTCCGGCGGCAACGCCAGCGATGCCAGCACCTCGCGCTCGCCGCAGCCGGCGTTCATCAGCCGGACCACT
>NZ_AHJE01000327.1 GCF_000243095.1 Cupriavidus basilensis OR16
TCGGCCAGCACGCCCACGGGCACATCCGGCCCCACGCCGCGCGCGATCAACTGCCGCGCCAGCGCGTTGGCGCGCCGGTTGAGTTCGCCATAACTCAGCGCCTGGCCGTCGGCGACGAGCGCCGTGGCGTCGGGCGTATCGAGGGCATGGGCCTCGAAGCGCCGATGGACGGGCTGATAGCTGCCGACGAACGCCGAGGAAGGCGACGTCCGCAGACGCGTCGCGTCGATCAGGCTGATCTGCCCCAGTGGCTGCGCCGCATCGGCCGCCATGGCGCGCATCGTGGCCAGCAGCGCCTGCGCCAGCGTTTTGGCCTGGGCTTCCGCCAGACGGGCGCGGTCAAAGCGGCAGGTCAGGCGCAGCGTATCGGTCTGGGCCAGCACCAGCGTCAGCGCGTAATTGGTTTCCGCGCGGTTGGTGATGTTCGCGAACGCCAGCCCGCCCGGTGCGCGGCGCAGCGCGGCGTCGACCGGGTAGTTCTCGAAGACCACGATCGAATCGAACAGCGCCTGCCCGCCGTGGCCGGCCCAGCGCTGGATGTCATAGAGCGGCGCGTGTTCGTGCTCGCGCGTGGCAAGGTTCAGCGCCTGGACCTCACGCAGCCAGTCGCCCACGCTCTGGCGCGGCGAGGGCGTGGCCACCACCGGCAGCGTGTTGATGAACAGCCCCAGCATCTGCTGGGCGGCCGGCAGATCGGCGGGGCGGCCGGACACGGTGGCGCCAAACGCCACGCTGGGCTGCGCGGTGCAGCGTTGCAGCACCAGCAGCCATGCCGCCTGCACCAGCGTGTTGAACGTCACCTTCTGCGCGCGGGTAAACGCGGCCAGCGCGGCCGTTGCGTCGGCGTCGAGGTAATGATGCTGCTCGGTATGGCCATCCCCGGACGTGACCGCTGGCAGTGCATCCAGCAGGCGCGTTGGCGTTTCCAGCGACTGCAGTTGCGCCTTCCAGAACGTCTCGCTGGCATCCCGGTCACGCGACTGCAGCCAGCCGATGTAGTCGGCAAAGCGATGTCCGGCAGCCGGCAGCGCTTCGCCCGCGTAGTGGCGCAGCACCTCGCCCAGCAAATGCGCGGTGCTCCAGCCGTCGAG
>NZ_AHJE01000326.1 GCF_000243095.1 Cupriavidus basilensis OR16
TCAACCGCCAGCCGGTGGAGTTTCGAGTACGTGCGTTTCAACTGAGCACCGCGATTCGAAAGCCGAATATCGAATATCGCAAGAAGGCAGGGGCCCGGTGGACGTCCTGCGGCAAAAGGACCCCGGCCACCAGGGGCGGCATCACCCCCGGACGTTCGCCATGGACATGTCCGACATCCAGGTCATCAGGCAGCACCTGATCGACCCCGAGATCTGCATCCGCTGCAATACCTGCGAGGCCACCTGCCCGGTCGCCGCCATCACCCACGATTCGCGCAACTACGTGGTCGACGCGGACAAGTGCAATGGCTGCATGGCCTGCATCTCGCCGTGCCCGACAGGCTCGATCGACAACTGGCGCACCATGCCGCGCGCCAAGGCCTACGGCATCGGGGAGCAGTTTGGCTGGGATACGCTACCTGACGAACTCTCCTCCGAGCAGCTTGCCGCCGAAGGCGTGGCCGCGGATGCCGAGCCGGTTCTCGAATCCGCCCCGGTGCCTTCGCTGGCGGCCGTCACCGGCGAAGACGTATTCAACAGCGCCCAGTACGGCGCCACCGTGCCGCCGTGGTCGGCCGCGCATGCCTATACCAACCTCTACGGCGCCAAGGCCGCCGCCCGCTCCGTCACCGCCACCGTGGCCGGCAATGTGCGCGTCACCGCGGTCGGGCGCGACTACGATACGCACCATATCGTGCTGGACTTCGGCAACGCGCCGTTTCCGGTGC
>NZ_AHJE01000325.1 GCF_000243095.1 Cupriavidus basilensis OR16
AACGGCGCGCTCTCATGGCGCACCGCAAATTCTGTAGTTCTCTACATGGCGCGGGGAAAGAAAAAGGCGCTCGCGCGCCCTTCTCTTTCCTGCCGTGCTCAGCTGCCTTCGCCCAGGCGGGCGACGGTGCCCTGCGCCACCGCGCAGAGCTTTTCCTCGCCATCCTTGACCACGAACACATCGCACCGCACCACCGCTTGCTGGCGGCCGCGGTTGAGGCATTCGGCGCGGGCGATCAGCGTGTCGCCGATCGCCGGACGCAGGTAGTTGATCTTGTACTCGGAGGTCACCACCGGCACGGCCATGGCCGCGCCGCCCGCATAGGTCAGCGCGTTGTCAGCCAGGTAGCTGACCACGCCGCCGTGCAGGAAGCCGTGCTGTTGCCGCAGGTCCTGCCGGATAGGCAGGCGCAGCTCGGCACGGCCGGGCGAGAGCGCAGCCAGCTCGGCGCCGACCAGCACCGAGAAGGGCTGGCTGGCCAGCACCTCGCGGCCATGGGCCAGCATCGGGTCGACTGAACCGCTCACGGTACCGTACCGCCTCAGAACACTTCGAACAGGCCGGCAGCACCCTGGCCGCCGCCGATGCACATGGTCACCACCACGTACTTGACGCCGCGGCGCTTGCCTTCGATCAGCGCGTGGCCAACCAGGCGGGCGCCCGACACGCCGTAGGGATGGCCCACCGCGATGGCGCCGCCGTTGACGTTCAGGCGGTCCATGGGGATGCCCAGCGTATCGGCGCAGTACAGCACCTGCACGGCAAAGGCTTCGTTCAGTTCCCACAGGCCGATGTCGGCGACGGTCAGGCCGGCCTTCTTCAGCAGCTTGGGCACCGCGAACACCGGGCCGATGCCCATTTCGTCAGGCTCGCAACCGGCCGGCAAAGCCGCGGAACGCACCCAGCGGCTGCAGGCCGCGGGCCTCGGCCACCTTCGAATCCATGACCACGACCGCCGAAGCGCCATCGGAGAA
>NZ_AHJE01000324.1 GCF_000243095.1 Cupriavidus basilensis OR16
GGGCACGCCGAGCAGGTCCTGCCAGATCGCGGCCAGCCGCGTTTCGAGATCGCCCTGCGGCGGTTCTGCGGCAACGGCAACGGGGGCGTCGGCCTTTGGCAGCGCGCGGCGATCCAGCTTGCCGTTGGCGGTCAGTGGCAGCGCGTCGAGCCAAACGATCGTGGCCGGCACCATATTGCCGGGCAGCACGGCGGCCAGCGCGCGCCGCAGTTCGGCGGGATCGGTTCGCCGGCCGTCCTCCGGCACGGCATAGCCGGCCAGTTGCATGCCCGTTGGCGTCGCGTCGGCCACCACGGCGGCTTGCCGGACGCCCGGCAGCGCGGCCAGTTGCGCCGCCACTTCGCCGGGTTCCACGCGGAAGCCACGGATCTTGACCTGATCGTCGATCCGGCCGAGGTATTCGAAAACGCCGTCCGCCTGGCGCCGCACACGATCCCCTGTGCGGTAGAAACGGCCACCATGCGCCGAGAACGGGTCCGGAACGAAGCGGTCGGCCGTCAGCGCGGCGCGGCCAAGGTAGCCGCGTGCCAGCGCCGGTCCGCCCAGATACAGCTCGCCGGCCACGCCGTCGGGCAATGGCGCCAGCGCGCCGTCCAGCACATGGGCCACGGTGCCGGCCAGCGGCTGCCCCAGCGGCAGGCCGGTTCCGGGCTGCGGCGCCGTGCCGGCCACGTGCACGAGGACGCCGACCGTGGTTTCCGTGGGCCCGTAGTGGTTGACCAGCCGGCAGGCGGGACGCGCTTCATGAATGCGGGCGCGCAGCGCGGAGTCGGTGGCTTCGCCGCCGAGCACCAGCGTGTGGGCCGGCAGCACGTCTGCCGGCGCCGTGCCGGCCGCCGCCGCGCCGTCCAGCAGCGCGCGCAGATGGCTCGGGACGATCTTGAGCACGTCGATGCGGTGCTCGGCCATATAGCGCGCGAAAGCAGCCGCATCGAACACGCAACGGCGTTCGGGCAGATGCAGCGCAGCGCCGCTGGCCAGCGCGCCAAACAGCACCGTATGCCCGAGGTCCGCCGCCGGTGTCGATACCATCGCCATGCGCAGCCCGCGCGGCAATGCCAGTTGCGCCAGCACGCCATCGAGATAGTGGGCCAGCGCGCCGTGGGAAATCCCCACGCCCTTGGGCCGCCCGGTCGAGCCGGAGGTGTAGATCACATAGGCCAGATGCGCCGGATGTGGCGTCCGCTCCGGGTTCGGCGTCGTGCCTGCGGCGTCGCCGATGTAGAGCGCGGGCTGCGTCAGGTCCAGCATGGACACCGAGGCCGGTGCGGCCAGCAGGGCCTCGGGGCGCTGCGTCAGCAACAGCGCCACGCGGCTGTCCTCGACCATATAGGCCAGGCGGTCGGTCGGATACTCGGGATCGAATGGCACATAGGCGCCGCCAGCCTTCAGGATCGCCAGCAGCGCGACGACCATTTCCACGGACCGCTCGGCCAGCACGCCCACGGGCACTGCGCGGTGCTCCAGCCGTCGAGCAGCAGATGATGGACGGTCCAGACCAGATGATGGCGATCGGGCCCCGTGCGCAGCAGCGCCACACGCATCAGCGGCGGCTGCCTGAGATCGAATCCCTGGGCACGCTGGCTGGCCGCGAAAGCGTCGATATCGCTTGCGTCCCGGCCAGCCCAGTCTTCCACGATCATCGGCAGGGCCACGTCCCGGGCCACCCACTGGAGTGGCGACGCCTCCCGATGGAGGAAGCCGCAGTGCAGGCTGTCGTGGCGCGCCAGCACCGCTTGCCACGCCGCGACGAAGCGACTGGGGTCGATGCCGTCGACGTCGACGCGCAACTGGTTCGTATACGCGCTGCCTTCCGGGCAAAGACGCTGTGGAACAGCATGCCGTCTGCAGTCGGGGACAACGGGTAGAAGGTCGCTG
>NZ_AHJE01000323.1 GCF_000243095.1 Cupriavidus basilensis OR16
GCTGCAAGGTGCCGGAAACCCTGCGCGTGGAGGTGGAGGGCGATCTGGCGCCGGGCGTGACCGCCAAGGACATCGTGCTCCACCTGCTGCAGATGGAGGCGATCCGCTCCGGCGGGGCCATCGGCGTGGTGTTCGAATACGCCGGCAGCACCGTGCGAGGCTTGTCGATCGACGTAGCGCGCCACGCTGACCAATATGGTCGCCGAACTGGGCGGCTTCACGGGCATTGTCGAGCCGGATGACAAGACGGTGCCTTCCTGAAGGCGCGGCGCGAGTGCGTGATTTTGCGGTCGAGGACTGGATGCGCAGCGATGCCGGCGCCGCGTATCGCGACGTGATCCGCATCGATGCTGCCGCCATCGCGCCGATGGTTGCGCGTCCCGGCGACCCCGGCAATGGCATCGCGGCCAACACGCTGGCGCAGCCGGTGCCGGTGGACATTGCCTATGGCGGCTCCTGCACGGCCGGCAAGCGCGAGGATTTCGACTACTACCACGAGGTGCTGCGCTGGGGCCTGGACCATGGCCTCAAGGTGTCGCCTCGTACCCGGCTCTTCCTGCAGTTTGGCACGCTGGGCGTGAAGGCTTACTGTGAAGCGCGCGGCTACATGGACACCTTCGCCGCCGCCGGTGTCACGCTGGTCATGCCGGGCTGCGGCTCATGCGCCAACTGTGGGCCGGGCGCTTCCACCGCCAGCGAGC
>NZ_AHJE01000322.1 GCF_000243095.1 Cupriavidus basilensis OR16
ACTGATTTAGTGTATGATGGTGTTTTTGAGGTGCTCCAGTGGCTTCTGTTTCTATCAGCTGTCCCTCCTGTTCAGCTACTGACGGGGTGGTGCGTAACGGCAAAAGCACCGCCGGACATCAGCGCTATCTCTGCTCTCACTGCCGTAAAACATGGCAACTGCAGTTCACTTACACCGCTTCTCAACCCGGTACGCACCAGAAAATCATTGATATGGCCATGAATGGCGTTGGATGCCGGGCAACAGCCCGCATTATGGGCGTTGGCCTCAACACGATTTTACGTCACTTAAAAAACTCAGGCCGCAGTCGGTAACCTCGCGCATACAGCCGGGCAGTGACGTCATCGTCTGCGCGGAAATGGACGAACAGTGGGGCTATGTCGGGGCTAAATCGCGCCAGCGCTGGCTGTTTTACGCGTATGACAGTCTCCGGAAGACGGTTGTTGCGCACGTATTCGGTGAACGCACTATGGCGACGCTGGGGCGTCTTATGACG
>NZ_AHJE01000321.1 GCF_000243095.1 Cupriavidus basilensis OR16
AAAGGGCGATTCCGTGTCAAATGGCTCAACCGAGCATGATCGACCGCCCTCCAATGTTTGCATCACCCGATCAACGCATCCGCCACCAGATACTCCCCCTCCCACCCCGCCGCCAGCTGCCGGCAACGCCCCAGCGCCACCGCCTGGCGCTCGAAATCCACCACCATCACCGCATCTGCCCCATGCGGACGCGGCGGCTGCTCCATGCTGCGCCATCGCTTAGCAGCCACAACCAGCGCTGCTGCGCCGGACAGCGTGCGCAGCCTGCGCCAGCAGCTGGCCGGCACGCGCCATGCCAAGCGCCAGCGGCGTACGCCGCCACCGGCGATCGGATGGATCCAGGCTTCGCTCCACGGACGGGCCCGCGCCGGCTGCAGGCGCACCTCCGCGCGGCCACCGGCGAAGCACACCAGCGCCACCTCGGCGCGCGCCTGGTAGGCACGCT
>NZ_AHJE01000320.1 GCF_000243095.1 Cupriavidus basilensis OR16
AGGCAAAAAAGGCGCGCCGGATGGGGCGACACCCTCCTCGTCGGCAGGCAAAAAGAGCGGCCGGGCCCCAAACTCGCATCGCCTTAAGGCGATACTCAAACATGGGTCCCTCTTTTCCGCTCTTTTTGCCTGCCGACGAGGCGCCCCATACGGCCTGGTACACCTAGACGGCTCGCTTCGCCATCGCGCTGGGGTGTGGCCCGCCCCTGGGGGCGCTCCACACGGCTACGCCGAATCGTTGATCTGGCGGCGGCGCTCTTGCCTTGGTCCTCGGATGTCGAACGTTTGGGCTTTCGCGCGGGGCGGCATCTGCCGGCACGCTACCGTCTGCCATCCACCAGTTTGTTCCCCTCTCCCGCGTGGCGGGAGAGCAACCGGGGG
>NZ_AHJE01000319.1 GCF_000243095.1 Cupriavidus basilensis OR16
GTGGCGTGAGCTTCACGCCATCCTGGTCGGCGGGCCGGTCGCTGTGCGCGGCGAGCGCAAGCGCGCGCTGTTGCACATGCTCCGCGAAGCGCGCCGGCTTGACCACGGCATCGACCAGCTTCCAGTCGTGTGCCCGCTGTCCGCGCACGCCCTCGGTCGTGGTGCAGAAAATGTCGGCGTGGTCGCGCCGCACGCGGCGCTTGTCGGTGATGCGCGTGAGCCCGCCGGTGCCCGGCAGCACACCTAGCAGCGGCACTTCGGGCAGGCTGACGGCCGAGGCGCGATCGTCGACCAGCACGATCTCGTCGCAGGCCAGCGCGAGTTCGTAGCCGCCGCCGGCGGTGGTGCCGTTGCAGGCCGCGATGAACTTCAGGCCCGAGTGGCGGCTGGCGTCCTCGATGCCGTTGCGGGTCTCGTTGGTGAACTTGCAGAAGTTCACCTTCCAGGCGTGCGATGACTTGCCGAGCATGAAGATGTTGGCGCCCGAGCAGAAAATGCGGTCCTTGGCGCTGGTGAGGATCACGGTGCGTACTGCCGGGTGCTCGAAGCGGATGCGCTGCACGGCGTCGTGCAGTTCGATGTCCACGCCGAGGTCGTAGGAGTTCAGCTTGAGGGCGTAGCCGGGGCGCAGGCCGCCGTCTTCGTCCACATCCATGGACAGCGTGGCCACCGGGCCTGCGAACGTCAGTTTCCA
>NZ_AHJE01000318.1 GCF_000243095.1 Cupriavidus basilensis OR16
TTCGAGCGGCAGCGCCACCTCGATGACTTCCTGGGTATCCTCTCGTTCCAGTTCTAGCTGGGCCACGGGGCCCAGGGTGAGCGCGCGGCGCAGCGTCACGGCAATGCCGTCGATGCCGGGCGAATAGCGCTCGAGATCGAGATCGTGCGGGCGGACATAAGCCACGGCATCGCCCGCGGTTTCATGGCCGCTGCCGGTCACCGGCAGGATCGAGTCGCCGGTATGCAGCAAGCCGCCCCGCTCGCCAACCTCAAGCCGCCCGTGGAACAGGTTGACGTTGCCGAGGAAGCCGAACACGAACGGCGTGGCCGGATGGTTGTAGACCGCCTCGGGCGTGCCCGCCTGCTCCACATGGCCGCGGTTCATCAGCACCACCTGGTCGGCCACTTCGAGCGCCTCCTCCTGGTCGTGGGTGACGAA
>NZ_AHJE01000317.1 GCF_000243095.1 Cupriavidus basilensis OR16
GCCGCGCTCGGTATCCTCGTTGGTGCTCGCAAGTGCACCGGCGAGCTTGTCGAGCGCATTGTGACGACCCACGTCTTCGCGCACAAAGGCCAATGCGCCATCCGCACGCAGCCACGCCGCCGCGTGCGTGGCCCCGGTATCGCGCAGCAGTGCCTGGCGAGTGACCAGGGTAGCAAACGCCGCATCGAAGGCAGCCGGATCGAAGATGGCATGGCTATGCACCGGTTGCGGCATGCGCATGATCTCGCCCAGTGACTCGATGCCGCACAGGCCGCATCCGGTACGACCCGCCAGTGTGCGGCGCCGGGTCTTTAATCTGGCGAAAGCAGCGGTGGCGATCTCCATCTTGATAGTCACGCCGTTTGCACCGGCTTCGACGTCGACGCCATAGATCTCGCTCGCGCTGTCGACAATGCCTTCGCTGAGGCTGAAGCCGATGGCGAAGTCATCGAGATCGGCTGGTGTCGCCAGCATGACCGCATGGGAGAT
>NZ_AHJE01000316.1 GCF_000243095.1 Cupriavidus basilensis OR16
AGCCGAATATCGAATATCGCAAGAAGGCAGGGGCCCGGTGGACTCCTGCGGCAAAAGGCCCCGGCCACAGGGGGCGCATCACCCCCGGAGTTCGCCATGGACATGTCCGACATCCAGGTCATCAGGCAGCACCTGATCGACCCCGAGATCTGCATCCGCTGCAATACCTGCGAGGCCACCTGCCCGGTCGCCGCCATCACCCACGATTCGCGCAACTACGTGGTCGACGCGGACAAGTGCAATGGCTGCATGGCCTGCATCTCGCCGTGCCCGACAGGCTCGATCGACAACTGGCGCACCATGCCGCGCGCCAAGGCCTACGGCAGTCGGGGAGCAGTTTGGCTGGGATACGCTACCTGACGAACTCTCCTCCGAGCAGCTTGCCGCCGAAGGCGTGGCCGCGGATGCCGAGCCGGTTCTCGAATCCGCCCCGGTGCCTTCGCTGGCGGCCGTCACCGGCGAAGACGTATTCAACAGCGCCCAGTACGGCGCCACCGTGCCGCCGTGGTCGGCCGCGCATGCCTATACCAACCTCTACGGCGCCAAGGCCGCCGCCCGCTCCGTCACCGCCACCGTGGCCGGC
>NZ_AHJE01000315.1 GCF_000243095.1 Cupriavidus basilensis OR16
CCGCTTCGTCTTTCAGCAGATAGTTGCTGACCTCGTCGAGTACCGCGCCTGTGCGCGCCTGCGTGGCGCCTGGCGGTGTCTGGACCTGGACGAATATAAAGCCTTGATCCTCGTTCGGCAGGAACGACGTAGGCAGGCGGACAAACATCACGCCCACCGCAACCACCACCGCAGCGTAGATGAGCAGCCAACGTCCGGACCTGGCGGCGACGTGACGCACACCATGCACATATTTGTCCCGCCCCTTGTCGAAGGTGCGGTTGAACCACCCGAAGAATCCGTCTTTCTCGCCGTGGTCCTCGCGCGGCGGCTTCAGGAGCATTGCGCACAATGCGGGCGTGAGCGAGAGCGCAACGAACACCGACAGGAGCATCGACGCAACGATCGTGAGCGAGAACTGGCGGTAGATCCCGCCGACCGTGCCACTGGAGAACGCCACCGGTACGAACACTGCACACAGCACCATTGCCACGCCGATCAATGCACTGCTGATCTGTCCCATCGCCTTGCGGGTTGCCTCAAGCGGGGACAGTCCTTCCTCATGCATCACGCGCTCGACGTTTTCCACCACCAC
>NZ_AHJE01000314.1 GCF_000243095.1 Cupriavidus basilensis OR16
CAGCCCCACACGATCCGATTCGACGCCCCAGTCCTTCTTGAGCAGGTCGGCGGCTGCGATCACCTCGCGGAAGATCGTGCCCGAACCCAGCAACTGCACGCGCGGCGCATTGCTGTTTTCCACGCCCTTCCTGAACTGGTACATGCCCTTGACGATGTCGCCCTCTACGCCAGCCGGCATTTCCGGGTGCTCGTAGTTCTCGTTCATCACCGTCAGGTAGTAGTAGACGTCTTCCTGCTCAGCGTACATGCGGCGCAGGCCATCCTGCATGATCACCGCCAGCTCGAACTGGAAGGTCGGGTCATACGAGATGCAGTTCGGGATCACGGCATGGAACACATGCGAGTGGCCGTCTTCGTGCTGCAGGCCTTCGCCGTTGAGCGTGGTGCGGCCCGAGGTGCCGCCCAGCAGGAAGCCGCGCGAACGCATGTCGGCGGCCGCCCAGCACAGGTCGCCGATACGCTGGATGCCGAACATCGAGTAATAGATGTA
>NZ_AHJE01000313.1 GCF_000243095.1 Cupriavidus basilensis OR16
CCTCGCGCCCGGCGCCACGCGCCTTTATTCCATGGCGCGGCATGCTTCGCGCATTGTCATAGGGGCTGGCGATCGCGCTGGGCGGCATCGGCGCCGCCCACGCCGCCGATCCTGCGGCACGCTGGGTCGTACCCTACACCGCCGGCGGCGGCAGCGACCTCGCCACGCGCATCGTCGCGCAGAAGATCGCGCTGTCCATGCACCAGAACTTCATGGTGGACAACAAGCCGGGCGGCGCCACCATCCTCGCCGCGCAGGACGTGGCCAAGGCGCGCGCCGACGGCGCCACCGTGCTGACCGCGGGGCAGGGCACGCTGGTGCTCAATCCTGCGCTGTATCGCAAGCTGCCGTATGACCCCGTCAGGGATTTCACGCTGGTGACATCGCTGGTGAAGCTGCCGGTGGTGCTGGTGGTCAACCCGGCACTGCCGGTGAAGACGTTGCCGGAGTTCGTCGCGTGGCTCAAGGTCGGGCAGGGCAAGGCCACCTATGCATCGGTGGGCGCCGGCAGCCCGCATCACCT
>NZ_AHJE01000312.1 GCF_000243095.1 Cupriavidus basilensis OR16
AAGTGCAACTTCTCTGGCCTGCCATAGGCGGTACTGGATGTCGTCAGCAGGCGACCTGGGCCAGTACAGGGAAGAACAAACATGGAGCAACGGAAGTCCTGGTCATCGGTAATGCGCTCCTGCGGCCTGGCTTGCGGCCTGCTGGTGTTTCCGCTCGCCTCGCAGGGGCAGGCACCTGGAAGCGCTGCGCAGGAATTGCTGCGCCAGCAGGAGCGCGAACGCGTCTTGCGCGAGCAGCAGGAATCCACGCCGGATGTGCGAGTACCGATGCCGGCCATGCCGGCGCCCGATCTGTTGCCGAAGGACGAGGA
>NZ_AHJE01000311.1 GCF_000243095.1 Cupriavidus basilensis OR16
CTGGATACCGGCACGTCGCAGCAGGGCGGCCGCCTGTTCGGTCGCCAAGCCTATGTGGGCATGCAAAGCTCGCAGCTTGGCCAACTGACTTTTGGCCGTCAGTACACTTCGATGTTCGAAGGCCTCGCAAACTTCGTACCCGCAGCCTTTGCCACCCAGTATGAACCGATCGTGATGCTGACCGGCGCGAACTTCCGCGAGGAC
>NZ_AHJE01000310.1 GCF_000243095.1 Cupriavidus basilensis OR16
CCGCCACCCACTGCCCGCGAACCCTGCCGGCCCCGTTGCCAACCCCTACCTCGCCCAGTCCCACAACAACCAGACGCACTGGAACGACGCCGCCACCGACAGCGCCGAGTTCGCTGTCCCGCGCGGCGCCTTCGAGCTCACGCCGGAGTCGGTGCAGCTCATTCCCAACGAGTCGGCAAGCCTGCCCCTCGTGGCCGATCGCGTCGGCGGCAAGGACATCTACTGGTGGTGGGCCGGCTTCTCGCTGCGCAAGGTGGGCGTGGATGGCGGCAAGTTGGTGGAACTCGCCCGCACCGAGATCCCGGTACACCTGCCGAACTACACCCCGGTCACCCCCGAGCAGCGCCGCGAACAAGCCGCGGCCGTGAAGAGGTTCCTCGATGCCGGTGACGAGCAGGGCCTGCTCGCCTACATGAAATCGCAGCCGAACCGCACCTTGACGCTGGCGGAAGATCAGGTCGCCAACGGTGCGGTCTATTCGGTACTGGGCCGTGACGACGCCTTTTACGGTTGTAGCGGCCGCCAGGTCTTCCGTATCGACCAGGAGGATCCGAAAGAAGCCAGCTCCGGGATGAAGGCGCCGCGCGCCATCACGCTGCCGGCCGCCCTGTTCGACAATGCCAAGGCGGCGAGCGGCACGCGTAGCCCCGCCGACATCCTGTTCGGCATGGGCATGTCCTACAACGGCTACCTGGTCGTCAATACGCTGGGCGGCAAGGTCATCACCCTGGACCGCGACACGCTGGAAGTGATCGAC
>NZ_AHJE01000309.1 GCF_000243095.1 Cupriavidus basilensis OR16
GTCGAGACCCTGGCCGCCAACGGCGTCACCGACATGTTCGGCATCATGGGTTCGGCCTTCATGGACGCCATGGACATCTTCGCCCCCGCCGGCATCCGCCTCATCCCCGTGGTCCACGAGCAAGGCGCTGGCCATATGGCCGACGGCTATGCCCGCGTCTCCGGCCGCCACGGCGTCGTCATCGGCCAGAACGGCCCCGGCATCAGCAACTGCGTCACCGCCATCGCCGCCGCTTACTGGGCACATAGCCCGGTCGTCATCGTCACCCCCGAGGCCGGCACCATGGGCATTGGCCTGGGCGGCTTCCAGGAAGCCAAGCAGTTGCCGATGTTCCAGGAATTCACCAAGTACCAGGGCCACGTCACCCACCCGGCCCGCATGGCCGAGTTCACCGGCCGCTGCTTTGACCGCGCCATGGCCGAGATGGGCCCGACCCAGCTCAATATCCCGCGCGACTACTTCTACGGACAGATCAAGGCCGAGATCCCCCTGCCCCAGCGCCTGGACCGTGGCCCCGGCGGCGACCAGCGCCTGAACGAAGCCGCCGAACTGATCGCCAAGGCCAAGTTCCCCGTCATCATCTCCGGCGGCGGCGTGGTCATGGCCGATGCCATCGCCGAGTGCCAGGCGCTGGCCGAGCGCCTGGGCGCCCCGGTGGTCAACAGCTACCTGCATAACGACTCCTTCCCCGCCAGCCATCCGCTGTGGTGCGGCCCGCTCGGCTACCAGGGCTCCAAGGC
>NZ_AHJE01000308.1 GCF_000243095.1 Cupriavidus basilensis OR16
CCACGCCCGAGCAGCAAAAGCAGCTGTACGAGCAGTTCCAGACCTTGCTGGTGCGCAGCTACGCGGTGTCGCTGTCGCAACTGCGCGAGCAGAACGTGAAGTTCAGCTACAAGCCCACGCTGGCCGCCGGCGGCGCCACGGATGTCGTGGTGGAGACGCGCGTGCTGAACAACGGCGACGAAATGCAGATCGATTACCGCCTGCAGCGCAGCGGCAACGGCTGGAAGATCTACGACATCAACATGATGGGTGCCTGGCTGATCGAGGTGTACCGCCGCCAGTTCGCCGACATCGTCGCGCGCAACGGCATCGACGGCCTGCTCAAGTACCTGGCCAACCACAACGCGCGGCAGTCCGCCGACGCCTGAGCACCTGGCCTGGGCCAGTGCATCAGCGACAGCGTCAGGCATAAAAGAAAAGGCTCGCTCCCGGGTACGCGCGGTACCCGGGAGCGAGCCTTTTTGCCAGCCAGCCTTCGGTTTAGTGCGCAGCGGCCTTGCGCGCCGCGGCGTCGTTGGCTGCCTTGGAAGGCTTCGAGCGGCCAATCTCTTCGAGCTTGATCTCGACGTGCTTCGAGAATACGTACTCGGCCGGGCGTTGCTTGGTCAGGTCGATATCCGGTGCCATCGGGCCCGAGGTACGCACGCCGCGCAGGGTCACGCCCAGTGCCTTGAGCGGGTGGGCGA
>NZ_AHJE01000307.1 GCF_000243095.1 Cupriavidus basilensis OR16
CGCGGCGCTAGAAGCAGCCACAGCCATGTACCTTGTTTACTATCGGAATTCAATAATTGTCGCCCCGCAAATATGGGCAGGGTTCTGTCGCAGCAAGAAACCCCAGCCGAGTTGCGCCGTTGGGGCGTGCAAAGGGCCGGTCGGAAACAGTGCGTACGAGCGTCCGCTTGCGGCTCTGGCTGCCGCTCGTGGATGCGCTGACCATGCCGCGTGAGCTGCAATAGCCAGGACAACGGATTTTACGCAAAAACCTCGTAAGCGCGAAATTGACCCCA
>NZ_AHJE01000306.1 GCF_000243095.1 Cupriavidus basilensis OR16
TCGGGCACCGCCTGTTGCACGTACCAGAGCAGGGGCTTGTCTAGCTCGTTGACCTGCGTCTGCGTCAGCGCCGTGCCTAGCGCGATGTTGTGCGCCTTGGCGTAGTCCGCGGCGTTCTTGTAGAGGCTCAGCTTTTCCTGGTCCGTGACCGAGAGCTGGTTCTGGCTGTCCCAGGCCAGGCCGCTCACGAAGCTGGCTTGGCCGGTCTGTTGCAGCGCGGCTTGCTGGAGCTTTTGCCTTGGTGTAGGGTCGTAGTAGAAGCTGACCTTGCCGGGGCGCAGGTCGGCCGGCAGCTGCGCCAGCAGGCTGTCGGGCGTGACGCCGGCCAGCACGGCGGTGGCCGGGCTGTTG
>NZ_AHJE01000305.1 GCF_000243095.1 Cupriavidus basilensis OR16
CTGTCATACAGCAGGCGGCCAATCAGGGTGCTCTTGCCATCGTCGACCGAACCCGCGGTGATGAAACGCAGCAGGCCTTGGTGTGTTGCTTGGGTGCTCATGTCGAATCCTTTGCGTCCGGTCTTAGAAGTAGCCTTCTTTCTTTCGGCGTTCCATGGACGCTTCGCTGGTCTGGTCGTCCATCCGCGTCGCACCGCGCTCGGTGATCTCGGTCACGGCCGTCTCGGCGATGATCTCGATCGGCGAGGCCGCAACGCTGGCCACCGGGCAGGTGCAGCTGATATCGCCCACGGTGCGAAAGCGCACCGAGATCACTTCGCTGACGTCGCCGTCCTGCTTCGGCGTGATCGGCGTGACCGGCACCAGCAGGCCGTTCTTCTTCACCACTTCGCGCTGGTGCGCGTAGTAGATCGGGGGCAGCTCAAGCTCTTCACGGGCGATGTACTGCCACACGTCCAGCTCGGTCCAGTTGGAGATCGGAAACACGCGCATCTGCTCGCCGGCCGCCATGCGGGCGTTGTACAAGCTCCACAGTTCCGGGCGCTGGGCCTTCGGGTCCCATTGGCCGAACTCGTCGCGGAAGGAGAAGATGCGCTCCTTGGCGCGGGCCTTTTCCTCGTCGCGGCGGGCACCGCCCATCAGCGCGTCGTACTTGTGGGCCTCGATGGTTTCCAGCAGCGTCACGGCTT
>NZ_AHJE01000304.1 GCF_000243095.1 Cupriavidus basilensis OR16
ATGCGCGCGCTGGCCGTGACCTCGGCCAAGCGCATGGACGACCTGCCCGGCGTGCCCACCATTGCCGAGTCCGGCTACAGCGGGTTTGAGGCCGTGACCTGGTTCGGCTTCGTGGCGCCCGCCGCCACGCCCAAGGACATCGTGGCGCGCCTGAACGCCGAGTTCAACCAGGCGCTGCAGGTGCCCGACCTGAAGAAGAAGCTGAGCGACCAGGGCGCCGACGTATTGGGCGGCACCCCCGAGCAGTTCGGCGCCCTGATGAAGAAGGACACCGTGCGCTGGTCGGCCGCCGTCAAGGCTTCCGGCGCTCAGGTCGACTGATTCCCGCGTCCGCCGCGCGTCCCACGCTATCCGTTGCCATCCCTGAATCCAAGGAGCCATGCCATGAGCCTGCCCAACATCGTCAAATCCTTCGAC
>NZ_AHJE01000303.1 GCF_000243095.1 Cupriavidus basilensis OR16
CAGCGCTGCAGCAAAGCAGCAAAACGAAGCCCAGATGGCGAAATTGGTAGACGCACTAGGTTCAGGTCCTAGCGGTGGCAACACTGTGGAGGTTCGAGTCCTCTTCTGGGCACCAAGACTCGATGAAAAAGGCCGCTGCTTATGCAGCGGCCTTTTTCTTTTGTGCCGCGCTTTCATGCCGTTGCTACTCGCGCGGCATCCGGGCCGCTTTCAGCGGCACATTTCAGCACTGGGCCACCCAGGGCGGCCCAAGCATGCTGGGCCGTCCTATGCCTCGTCGTCCTTGCGTGCTGGCGGCATTGGCCGGAAGGGATAGCTGCTGGCGTACGAAGCCG
>NZ_AHJE01000302.1 GCF_000243095.1 Cupriavidus basilensis OR16
TACTGGCAGGCGGCCCGTACCCCCGGCTTGAAACCCGAATGACGATACGGCGGGCCGGTAGCCGGTAGCCGGTAGCCGATGGTCGACAACCGATAACCGGCAGTGCCATCGCCCCCGCCCGCCCCACAACCTGGAGCAAGAAGTGAGCAATCTGCTTGATGCCTTCCACCTGACGGCCCTGCCTCCCGAGGCCGAGGCCTTCCGCGCGCAGGTGAAAGCGTTCCTCAAGGAAAACCTGCCCGGCACGACGGCCGATATCCGGGCCCGCTCTTGGATGGGCTTCGACGCCGCGTTCAGCCAGCGCCTGGCCGCGCGTGGCTGGGTTGGGCTGACGCTGCCCGCCAGCTACGGTGGCGCGGGCATGGATGCGTTCGCGCGCTTCGTGCTGGTGGAGGAACTGCTGGCCGCCGGCGCGCCGGTCGCGGCGCACTGGGTGGCCGACCGCCAGAGCGGCCCCTTGATCCTGAAATACGGCACCGCCGCGCAGAAGGATTTCTACCTGTCCCGCATCTGCGCCGGCACCGCCTTCTTCTGCATCGGCATGAG
>NZ_AHJE01000301.1 GCF_000243095.1 Cupriavidus basilensis OR16
GTGCAGCATGCTGCGTTGGCCGACATGATTTTTGGCGTCGAAGATCTCATAGCCTATTTTTCAACCATTTGTCCTTTGCTTCCTGGTGATGTGATTGTTGCAGGCACGCCGGGAGGCGTGGGTCTGTTCCAGGATCCACCACGCTTCCTCAGAGCTGGGGACGTCGTCGAAGTCGAGATCACAAACGTCGGGGTTCTTCGTAACGCCGTCCAAGACGAAGCGCTTGCCGGCGAGTAGGCCGAATTTCACGGGTGGACACAATGGAGGAAAGCATGGGAGAGCCATTTCGCTACAGGGAGCTTGGCTATGCCGCGCTGACGGTAGCTGATCTTGAACGGTCAATCTCGTTCTACAGGGATCTGATCGGCCTTGAACTGACGGGGCGAACGGACGGCATGGCATTCATGAGATGCTCATCGGATCATCATAATCTGGTGCTCTATCAGGGCGCAGACCCTGGCCTTCGGCGAGTCGCCTTTGAACTCGAGAGTAGGCTGGAGGTCGACAAGGCATACAGGCACTTCGAGTCCAGAGGTCTGCAGCCTGTCGAGGTTGAGTGTGAGGAGTGCAAGGCGCTGAATCAGGGGCGTACCTTCCGCGTTAAAGAGCCCGCTTCAGGCCTCACCTTCGAGTTCTATGCCGAAGTGATTCAGATGATTCGACCATTTACCTCCTCCCTTGACGAAAATCGCAAGACTTGGCCATGTAGTTATTGGCGCAAGCTCGTTTGATTCAACATACAATTCACTAATCAACGATTTCGGCTTCAGGGTATCCGACTACACTCCGGGGGTAGGTTTG
>NZ_AHJE01000300.1 GCF_000243095.1 Cupriavidus basilensis OR16
CTGCCCTTGAGCGCATTTCCAAAGCTCCCCCCGTTGAACACCGTGCTAACCCCGGCATTGATCAAACCCGTGCCAACGAAGCCCACGGCCTGCTGTGCCAGCGTGCCGGTCGCGCCGTTCTGGGCCGCCTGCAACACGCCACCGACGTTGGTCGTGCCCGCGAGGTTTGCCAGGGTATTCGTTCCCTCCAGCGACTTCCCCCA
>NZ_AHJE01000299.1 GCF_000243095.1 Cupriavidus basilensis OR16
ACCAGGCCGAGTAGAAACGGAAAATATCCGGGGCCCATCTTGGCGGCTGTTCCCATGGAATAGCCGCGGGCGACCCAGGAAAAGCACAATCCGACCAGGATGAACATCAGGCCGGAGGCAAAGTCCTTTTGGCTGCGTATGCGCAAAACGATTCTCCTCAAAGTACGTGAAAGCTGTGCCCCTCCGCTCACAGGCTCTTTGCGTGCGGAGGTGGTCCGATCGGCAGGACGAACATGTTGTCCCTGCAGGATGGAACGAACATTAGAGAGGCGATCTTTCAGCTTGCTTTCATTTGTCTTGGTTTAGGGGTATTCACCGATACGCCTGGAAATCCCGCCAAATCACATACATCACGCCGCGA
>NZ_AHJE01000298.1 GCF_000243095.1 Cupriavidus basilensis OR16
GGCCATCTTCTTCATCCAGTTCAGGTCGGCGCCCGCGCAGAAGGCCGGGCCATTGCCCGCTAGCACGATGGCGCGCACCGTGGGCTCGCTGCCGAGTGCGCGGAAGGCGCCGGTGAGCTCGGCGATCACGGTTTCATTGAAGGCGTTGCGCACGTCCGGCCGGTTCAGCGTGACGGTGGCCACGTGCTGCGCCGTGGTGACGGTAAGGGTGGTGAATTCCATGTGGTGTCCTGTGCGGTGCGATGCGTTATCCGGGGCGCTGGTGCATGTCATTGCGCGCGCAATTACATGCGGAACACGCCGAACTTCATCTCGCCGATGGGCGCATTCAGGCTGGCCGACAGGCCCAGGCCTAACACCGTGCGGGTCTGCGCGGGATCGATCACGCCGTCATCCCACAGCCGCGCGCTGGCGTAGTAAGGATGGCCCTGGTGCTCGTACTGGTCTCGAATGGGTTGCTTGAACTTGTCCTCGTCTTCCGCGCTCCAGCTACCCCCCTTGGCCTCGATGCCATCGCGGCGCACGGTGGCCAGCACGCTGGCCGCCTGCTCGCCGCCCATCACCGAGATCCGTGCATTCGGCCACATCCACAGGAAGCGCGGCGAATAAGCGCGTCCGCACATGCCGTAGTTGCCCGCCCCAAACGAGCCGCCGATGATCACCGTGAACTTCGGCACCTGCGCGGTCGCCACCGCCGTCACCATCTTGGCGCCGTTGCGGGCAATGCCTTCGTTCTCGTACTTGCGGCCCACCATGAAGCCGGTG
>NZ_AHJE01000297.1 GCF_000243095.1 Cupriavidus basilensis OR16
TTTTTTGGCGTCACGGCAGAGCAGAGCGCGCGTTCCGGCCTGCAGACGCATGCCGTGGGCGCGGGCCTGCGCGAGTGGCACGCGAATGGCATCGTCACCTACGAGATCTCGCGCAACTGGTCCGCGCTGGCCTCCGTGACCTTCGCCCGGCTGCAGGGCGATGCGGCCAGCAGCCCGATCACCGAGCGGCGCCAGCAGTGGACCACCATGGGTGCGGTGACCTACCGCTTCCGCTAGGTAGCGTCCGGCAAGCGCCGGCCTTCAGGGCGGCCGGCCCGGTACCGCCGCGTCCGGCCGCGGCCGGTCGCGGCGGCCGGCGACGTACCACGCCACGACCGCCGACTCCCGAC
>NZ_AHJE01000296.1 GCF_000243095.1 Cupriavidus basilensis OR16
CGCTGATGGAAGCGTGGGGCATCCAGGTCGCCTGCGCCGCGCACGGCGCGGATGCCGACCGCCTGTTCCTACAGGGGCTCAAGCCGGACATCATCTTCTGCGACCTGCGCCTGCCTGGCAGCGAGAACGGGCTGGACCTGCTGGAGCGCTGGCAGAACACCCAGCCGCAAGCGCGCAGCGCGCTCTTGTCGGGCGACCTGAAATCCGCCGCGCTGGCGGCGGCCGAGGAGGCAGGCTACTTCGTGCTGCCCAAGCCGGTCGATCCGGCCGCGCTGAGGCTGCTGCTCCGGCGCTGGCTGCGGCCCGCCTGAGCATCGCATGAAAAA
>NZ_AHJE01000295.1 GCF_000243095.1 Cupriavidus basilensis OR16
CGGGGCGAAGTGCTGCGCCGTTTCGGGCGTGGCTGGTTTCGTGGTTCTGTCTCGGAGGGCAAGCGCGGTGAGGTGCGGGCGCGGCCCTCGCGGACGGGCCACGGTGCCCACCACGAAACCAGGGGGCTGGTAGCAAGGTGCCGCTCGCGCCGGTACGGCAGGGCATCAAATGGCCGGGCGGCCACCGTCAGAGACAAAACCACGAAACCGCCAGGGCAGGCAGCATCGTGGTGCTGCGCACCGCGAACGGCAGATGCCCGAACGCTCACCGTGCAAAGCGATCAGGGGCACCACCACGTGACCATTGGGTCATGCATTTGCGGTGCTCTTTGAGCCGGTAAGGCACGCCAGCCAACACTCGGGGCCGTAC
>NZ_AHJE01000294.1 GCF_000243095.1 Cupriavidus basilensis OR16
CGAGCAGCGCGTATTCGAGCAGCAGCCCGACCACGCCGATGATGAAGATCGCGATGACGATGTGTTCCACCTTCAGGTTGTTCCACTCGTCCCACAGCCAGAAGCCGATGCCGGTGCCGCCAGTGAGCATTTCAGCGGCCACGATCACCAGCCACGCGGTGCCGATCGACAGCCGCACGCCGGTGAGCATGTACGGCAGCACGGCCGGCAGCAGCACGCGGGTGAACACCTTCCATTCGGACAGGTCGAGCACGCGGGCCACGTTCAGGTAGTCCTGCGGCACGCGCGTCACGCCCACCGCGGTATTGATCACCATCGGCCAGATCGAGCAGATGAAGATGGCCCAGATCGCCGCCGGGTTCGCCGACTTGAACAGCAGCAGGCCGATCGGCAGCCATGCCAGCGGCGAGACCGGGCGCAGCAGGCTGATGATGGGCGCCATCATGGCGTTGAGAAAGGCAAAGCGGCCCAGCGCGAAGCCGGCCGGAATGCCGATCAGCGCCGCCAGCCCGAAGCCCGCCGCCACGCGCGCGAGCGATGCCAGCACGTTCCAGCCGATGCCCTGGTCGTTGGGGCCGTTGCGGTAGAACGGGTCGGAGAACAGCGGCACGGCGGCATGCCAGGTGGCGCCCGGCGTGGGGATGGCGGGAATCATGGTGGCGATGCCGTGCCACATCAGCAGGAACAGCGCAAAGCCCGCGACGGGCGGCATCACCTTGAGCACCACAGCGGTGATGGCGCCGCGCAGTGCCGAGCGGCGGGCATCGGCCTGCGCGGCGAGCACGCGGCGCTCGGCGCGGTCATGGGCCTGCTGGCCGCCAACCATGGCAACCTCGGCGGCGGTGCCGGCATCAGCGGGGGCGGCTTGGTTGGCGGCGTGTGGGGCCGGCTGGGCTAGTGCATTCACATCTGGCTCCTTCGGTAGCCGGCGTGTCGCCACGCCGGTGTTCAAGCGGCAATCAAAATCGGAATCACGCTCGGGCGCTAGGGAACTAGCGCGCGTGCGCTTCAGGCCTTGATCTTGAAACCGTCGGCGTAGGCC
>NZ_AHJE01000293.1 GCF_000243095.1 Cupriavidus basilensis OR16
ACACTGACATTTGAATTTAGGCATATCTTAACCTCCATTTTTCGGTCTATCAAATCGGACAAAAGATCCGTTTGAATTTTGGAATAGAATTGTATTTATATTCTGCGTATTTGATTTCCCCCACGTACGAGCAGCAATCGAAGCCATGTCCTCGTGTGACAAATCAGCCTGTACGATGACTCCATTTCCCTGGCCCGCCTTCTTTTCTATGTTCTTGACGATATTTGATGGTGCCAAGTTCTCCGGAGTATAGACGTCAATTTGCCCTACACCGCTTACAGACAGGTCTGCAGTTCGTACCCCGGATACTCCTTGCGAAGACGCCGTAGCTTGATGAGCGACGTCGTACCCCAAATTAGCTAAACCTTGCCCCGCCCGAAGCTCATTTGCATCGGGGGTAGCTCCTGGCTGGACGCTCACTTTGCCGCTGTTTGCGGCAGTTGATTGCGGAGAACCATTGTCTCCGGAATTGAAGATCAACCCAAGCCCGTGAACAACATTCGCCGGCAACGAAATTATCTCCGCCACGACGCTCGTGATCGGATTGGCGAGTGGCGCCGTCGTGTGCTTTTCAGACTGGTCAGGTGTACCAGTTAGCGTGGCTTCATTCTTGTCAGCCAGCTTCCCCGGCGTCTGGAATGGCTTCTGTACCAGCGCGGGCGTCCACATTGGCGGCATCGGCGCTGGCGCAGCGAGTTGATTGTTTTCCACCTCAAACGTCGCCGCGTTCGTCGCCGTGGTGGCGTTCACGCCGCTCGCGCCCGCCACACCCGCCACTAGGCTCTGCACTAGGTTCTCGCGCGCCTGCTTCTCCTGCGCCGACATCTTGTCGGTCGGCGCCAGCAGGCTGCCAAGTACGGAACTAGCCGCCGCGCCCATCGCTCCGGCACCGCATGCCTGACTGGCCAGCGCCGCGCCAGCGCAACCAACAATGGCATGCAGTGCCGCCCGGGCGCTTTCGGCTTCCGGTGTGCCTTTGCCCAGGGAATCGGCCATTGCCTTGACCTGGCCAGCCGCCAGCCCCTGGATGTACCCCACCGCTGCGCCCTGCGCGAACTGCCCCGCCGAACCAGTCACATTGCCACCAGCCGCAGCCGTCAGCGCGGTCATGACCTGACGATATGAGCCGCCTTGTCCCCACTTGGCTGCGTCGTCCGCCCGCTGCTGTGCCTCCGCCCGCCGCTCAGGTGTTGCGCTTGGGTCTTTGGCGACCGCTTCGGCCGCCTTCTTGGCCGCCTCCGCCTCTTTCGCCCGGTTGTTCAGGAACGCCCCGGTTTCCCGCTGCAACGCCCCCACGATCTCGAACCCCGCTTTGATCTCCTTCTCGTTAAAAATCGGCTTCAACGCATTCGCGCCATCCTGGCCGGTGAACACGTCGCGATTGAGCGTGGCCAACCG
>NZ_AHJE01000292.1 GCF_000243095.1 Cupriavidus basilensis OR16
CGGTTCTGCTGGTATCTGCCGTTACCAGCCCGAAGGGCATCGCAATGGCATGACCCATGGGTTACGTGGTGGGGCCCCTGACCTCGGGCGCGGTGCCCATTCGGCCATCTGCCGTTCGCGGCGCAAAGTGCTGCGCCGTTTCGGGTGCGGCTGGTTTCGTGGTTTTGTCTCCGAGGGCAAGCGCCGTGATGACAGGCCCGCCGGCCCTCGCGGACCGGGCCACGGTGCCCACCACGAAACCAGGGAAGTTGAGAGCAAGGAACCGTCAGCGCCGGTAACGGCAGGGCCTCAAATGGCCGAGCGCCCGCCGCCAGAGACAAAACCACGAAACCACCGATGCGGGCAGGATCGTGGCGCTCGGCACCGCGA
>NZ_AHJE01000291.1 GCF_000243095.1 Cupriavidus basilensis OR16
TCGCCAGCGCTTCATTGAGAAGGTGCCGATATTGCACGGCCGCCAGGAGCAACTCGCGCAGGGTTCGCTTGTGCGACAGCAACAGATCAAGTACGCCGAAGTCGAATGGCTGACGCGTGTCGGCCATCTGTAGGCCGAATGTCGGGCATTTCGCGCCGATCGAGGCCGCTTCCAGCAACTGGCAGACAGCCGAAATAGGAATGCGTCGCTGCAGATCGGCCAAGACTGTGGCGTCGAGCCCTACCTGCCGCAGCAATTCCTGGGGGGCAAGCCCAAACCTCCTGGCTACCTGCAGATAGCCGCTCAAGGCTCTTGCCCGAACCATCGGTTCCGTCACTTTGCGCTCCAGTGCACTGCATCGGGTTGCCGGGGGATCCTCTCACGGCATCCTAGGGGATTCCCCGGGGTGGCGCCAAAACGAAAAAATTTGGCGCCTGAACGAAAGAGTCTACCGGACCGGCGACCTACAGTGGAGCCCGTACCCAACCAGATCCTGAAGGAAACAAACCATGCAATTCCTCGACGACTCGTTGCACCCCGAGAACCAGCAGAAGGTGGTCATCACCGTCGCCCCGTATGCGCCGGAATGGATGCCGTCCGACTTCCCGGAAGACATCGCAGTGACGATGGAGGAACAGATCCAGAAGGCCGTGGACTG
>NZ_AHJE01000290.1 GCF_000243095.1 Cupriavidus basilensis OR16
ACCAACATCCTGGCGCTGAACGCCGCCGTGGAAGCCGCCCGCGCTGGCGAACAGGGGCGCGGATTCGCCGTGGTGGCTGGCGAGGTCCGCACGCTTGCCCAGCGCAGCGCCCAGGCCGCCAAGGAGATCAAGGCGCTGATCAGCAAATCGGTGGCCAAGGTGGACTCGGGCGCGGAACTGGTGCGGGACGCCGGGGCGACGATGAACAGCATCGTGGCCTGCGTGAAGCAGGTCGAGCAGGTGCTGCGCGAAATCTCGAATGCCGGCAGCGAGCAAAGCGTGGGCATCACGCAGGTCAACCAGGCCGTGAGCCAGCTCGACGGCGCGACCCAGCAGAATGCGGCGCTGGTGGAGCAAGCCTCGGCGGCCGCCGGTTTCCTGCACGAGCAAGCCAACAAGCTTGCGGATGCGGTAGGCCAGTTCCGCCTGGCCAGGGCGCATGGCGGCGTGATGGGGCCCGTCGCTTGAGTCGTTGAGAAAGCGGCCAGGCAAGATGGCGAACCAGATCGGCA
>NZ_AHJE01000289.1 GCF_000243095.1 Cupriavidus basilensis OR16
CGGTCAGCACGATGCCGTCGGGGCCGCCACCGTCCGCCAGCCGGATAGCGGTGGCCGCCACCGACTGGGTGCCGCGGCTGGTGCCGACCAGCCAGACCGGCAGGCCGGTGTGGCTGCGCATCCAGGCGATCACGGCCCGGGTGTCTTCGGCATGCTCGGGGGATAGGCGAAAGCCGGTCAGGTAGGGCCAGGACAGCCGGTCGCTCGGCGCATCGATGACCGCGACCGCGAACCCGTTGTCGACGAAGAGCTGGCGCGAGCGCACCAGGAAATTGCCGGCGCCCCAGCCAACGCTACCGTTGGGGTAGATGTTCAGGCCGCCATGCCCGCCCGCGTAGAGGATCACCGCGGCCTTGGGCTGCGCGGGCGCAAGATAGAGGAAGCGCTGCGTCACGCCAGGGCGGGTCGGGATGTCGACCACCTGCGGCGCCGTCTGACGCCCGCGCCGCCAGCGTGCAGAGCAGCAGCATGACGCATAGCCCTGCCTGGCGCAGCAATCCCAACGGCGTGTTTGGTGGGTGGCAAGGCATGGGTTATCTCTTTCAGGGGGGGATTGTCCGGCGGGCACGACGCTCGTGGCTGCGGTTGAAGATAGCACCGGCCGCCGGCGCGGCCAATCAGTCTACGCGT
>NZ_AHJE01000288.1 GCF_000243095.1 Cupriavidus basilensis OR16
GGAGCAGAGCAATCAGGCTGTTTTTGCCTCGTTGGTTGCGTTGTACGGCCCGGAGTGTTGGCTGGCGGATCCTACCGGCCAGAAGGGCATCGCAACTGCATGACCCAATGGTCACGTGGTGCAGCCCCTGACCTCGTGTGCGGTGACCGTTCCCACATCTGCCGTTCGCAGCGCGAGGGGCTGCGCCGTTTCGGGTGTGGCTGGTTTCGTGGTTTTGTCTCGAAGGACGAGCGCGGTGAGGTGCGAGCGCGCGGCCCTCGCGGACGGGCCACGGTGCCCACCACGAAACCAGAGGAGTTGATAGCAAAGTGCCGCTCGCGCCGGTACGGCAGGGCATCAAATGGCCGGGCGGCCACCGTCAGAGACAAAACCACGAAACCACCAAGGCAGGCAGGATCGTGGTGCTGCGCACCGCGATCGGCAGATGCCCGAACGCTCACCGAGCAAAGCGATCAGGGGCACCACCACGTGACCATTGGGTCATGCATTTGCGGTGCTCTTTGAACCGGTAAGGCACGCCAGCCAACACTCGGGGCCGTACGACGCAACCACAGAGGCCCAAACAGCCTGATTGCTCTGCTCCCGGCAGGGCGGCTTTCTTTTCGTTAGTTTTCTTTGCCGCGCAAAGAAAAGTGACCGGCAGCCCCCGCAGGGGGATGTCGTA
>NZ_AHJE01000287.1 GCF_000243095.1 Cupriavidus basilensis OR16
CTCCCGACCGGGCACAGACCACCAAAATCCGTGCCGCGGCACGCCCCAACGGCCCCGATTGGCCACCACGGGCTGCGATTTCCGCGACGACGCGCAACGTGCAAGGCACGTTGCGCGCAAGTTGCGAGGCAGCGTTTCACCGGGCCCCGCCATACGCAGAAACGGGTACGCTCATGGAGATTTCCCTGGCGTACCCGGCTATCAGGCGGCTGGCATGGAGCCATGGCCTTCCTGCTGCCCTGCCGGGGCGCCCCGCGCGGGGCGCGACTCCAGCGCCAGCGCCTCGGGCTGCGCGGCCGGCAGCGGCAGCCCCAGGTACGGGCTCATTGCGGCGAAGTCCGCGCGGTTGCTGCGCCGGCGCGTGACGCCATTGAGCATGCCGCCGGCAAGCCGCGCCTCGGCGCGCGCCAGGCGCTTTAGCGTCTCATCCACTTGCGCGGCGGGCGTGACATCGGCGCGCACCACCAGCAGCGTCGAGCCGGCCAGGTTGGCCACCAGGGTGGCATCGGCCACGGCCAGCACTGGCGGCGTGTCGATGATGATCAGGTCGAAACGGGCCTTGCAGGCCTGCAGCGTCTCGGCCAGCGCCGGCATCATCAGCAGCTCGGAGGGATTCGGTGGCATCGATCCGGCCGTGATCACCGAAAGCCCCGACACCACGGTGGGCCGCACGACGGCCGAGAGTTCGGCCTGGCCCGCGAGCAGTTCGGCCAACCCCGGCTCGGCGGCCTGGTCGAACCAGTTGGCGACCTTGCCGCGGCGCAGGTCGGCGTCGATCAGCAGCACGCGCTGGCCGGCCTCGGCAAACAGCACGGCCAGGTTGACGGAAGCAAAGGTCTTGCCGGTGCCGGGTGCCGGGCTGGTCACGGCCAGCACCGCATCGGGCGCGTTGCGCACGGCGAAATGCAGGGCCGCGCGCACGCTGCGCAGGCCTTCCACCGCAAGCGCATGCGGCGAGCGCCGCGCCAGCAGGAAGCGGTCATGCAGCCCGCACCGCTGCAGCCGCTCGGCCTCGCCGGCGGAAAACCCGCCGGGTTCGGCCAACGCGCTGCCAGGAGCCGGCGCATACAGGCGCGGGCTGGGCCGGGCGGCGAAGCCCATCATCATGCCCAGGCGGCGATGCACCTCGGACTGGTGCTCAAGCTCGGTCTGCTCGCTGCTGAACGCGATCTCACCGAGCATGGGCATGCCGAGCCTCGCTTCGGCATCGGCGGCATCGGCCACCGACGGCCTGTAGCGCTGGCGCACGGCCACGCCGGCCAGCCCGAGGCACAGCCCGAGCAGCGCGCCGCCGCCGGTCAGC
>NZ_AHJE01000286.1 GCF_000243095.1 Cupriavidus basilensis OR16
CCGGCTGCCGGCGGCGCTGGCAAAGGCAGGCGTAAACCAACGCTGCAACGAGCCCTCCACCAGCGGCGACATGCCGTCGCGCAGCACGTCTTCGATGCGCGTGTTCCACGCCTCGGGCGTGCCGATCTTGGGCGCGGTATTGGCCAGCACAATGCGGGAGAAGCGCTGCGGTGCGTTCACGCCCAGCCACATGCCGGTGAGGCCGCCCATCGACAAGCCGCAGAAGGCGGCCTTCTGGATCTGCAAGGCGTCCATCAGCGCGATGACATCGCTGCCCAGTTCCGCCACGCTGCTCGGGCCCGGGGGCAATGCGGACTGGCCGTGGCCGCGGGTGTCGTAGCGCAGGATGCGGAACTGCTGGCCCAGTGCTTCGGCCTGCGGCGCCCACATCGTGTGGTCGGTGCCCAGCGAGTTGGAGAAGATGAGGACGGGCGCGGATGCCGGGCCTTCCAGCATGTAGAAGAGGCGGTTGCCGGCGTGGGTGATAAAGGGCAAGGTGGTCTCCAGATAATCGAAATCGAAATTGGGTTCGAGGTTCAGTGACGTGTGTGCTTCAAGCGCTTGTGACCGGGGTCCCGGAGGGCGATCCATGTTGGCCGGCTTCCTGCCGCCAGGCCGCCAGGACCGCATCGGCGAAGCCCGCCGCCTGCCCGGCGTAATTGGCCGGATCGCAAACCCGGTCCAGCGCCGCCGCATCCATCAGCTCCGCATGCGCTGCGTCCTCGGCCAGGGTCGCACCCAGGGCTTCCCGCAATGTCGTGCCTTCGGCCACGGCCCGCCGGCAGGCGCCTTCCACCAGGTGATGCGCCGGCAGCCTGCCGATCTTGCCGCCGAGCTCCAG
>NZ_AHJE01000285.1 GCF_000243095.1 Cupriavidus basilensis OR16
CTCACGCAACACCTTCACGCTTGGCCGCCGCGCGGCATGGATCGCGCTCGCCCTGGGCGCCATCGCGCCCGCCGTGCATGCCCAGCCCGGACGCCGCCTGGCCGGCCCAGGCCGGTGACCCGATCATCCTGCCGTTCGCCCCCGGCGGCGGCACGGATGTGGGCACCCGCCTGGTGGCGCTGCGGCTCTCGCAGTTGTGGGGCCAGCCGGTACTGGTGGACAACCGCCCCGGCGCGGCCGGCAACGTCGGGCTGGACATCGTGTCGCGCGCCAAGCCCGATGGCTACACGCTGGTGGCCGGCAATGTCGGCACGCAATCCATCAACCCCACGCTCTACAAGAAACTCAGCTACGACCCGGCGGCCTTCGTGCCGGTCAGCCTGATGGCGGAGTTGCCCTTTGCCCTGGTGGTGACGCCCAAGCTGCCGGCCAGGAACCCGAGGGAGCTGGTGGCGCTGGCCAAGGCGCAGCCCGGCAAGCTGACCTATGCCAGTTCGGGCAGCGGCGGCTCGCCGCATTTGTCCGCCGAGATCTTCAAGGCAGCTACCGGCACCGACCTGCTGCACGTGCCCTACAA
>NZ_AHJE01000284.1 GCF_000243095.1 Cupriavidus basilensis OR16
GCTCGATTTCTTGAAGAATCTCTCCATCGAGGAAGCGCGCGCCATAGAGGACTTTAGCCCGTTTGTCTTGGGGGCTATAGTGCCGAGATACGGTCCGGTGGAGGAGAAGGCGGAGCCTGGAATCGCTCACCTACTCATGCTACAGGAGCTTGGATTGATCAGTGGGGTGGGTGGTACCGGTTTGCAATTCACTGCATCTGGCGGCGGGGCATCATCCTACTTTCGCATATTGTTTTCGCGGAGGAGGGGCATAGCTCTGCGGCACAGCGACGCGGGCAAGGTCCTTCACCTGAACACCTATCGCGTTACGCCGCTTGGCAGTCAAGTCTTTACCCTTCCAAAGGTGGAGCCCGACGAAGAGTGCCTTTTTGCGACTGCTCGTGCTTGCCAAAGTCAGGGTTTTAGCGTCTCTATTGTTGACCTTCAGGAAGCACCCGGTCAGCCTGGGACCTTTCTGATGACTAGCGAAACCCCACTTCCCGACTCGCCCCTCCCCCAGTAGCGAGCGCTTCGTAAGCGCCAGTTTCGGCACA
>NZ_AHJE01000283.1 GCF_000243095.1 Cupriavidus basilensis OR16
GAGCAATCAGGCTTGTGGGCCTCGGTGGTTGCGTCGTACGGCCCTGAGTGTTGGCGGGCGTGTCTTACCGGCTTGAGGGACATCGAAATAGCATGACCCACAGGTTACGTGGTGAGGCCCCTGACCTCGGGCGCGGTGACCGTTCGGCCATCTGCCGTTCGCGGTGCGGAGGACCACGATCCTGCCCGCGTTGGTGGTTTCGTGGTTTTGTCTCTGGCGGCGGGCGCCCGGCCATTTGAGGCCCTGCCGTACCGGCTCGAGCGGCACCTTGCTCTGAACGCCCTTGGTTTCGTGGTGGGTACCGTGGCCCTGTTCGCGAGGGCAGCGCTCGCATATCACGGCGCTTGCCCTCCGAGACAAAA
>NZ_AHJE01000282.1 GCF_000243095.1 Cupriavidus basilensis OR16
TAGACGGTGTCCTCGGCGTTGCGCTCCCCGATCACGGCCAGCAGCGTCTGGCGTGCGCCGGCGACCAGCTCGGGCCGCGGGGCGACGCGCAAGGCCGGGTTGGCCTGCAGGTGGTGCGCATAGAACTTGAGCAGCCGCTCGGCGAGATCCTGCTGCTCGCCCGGCGTGAGCCTGGCGTCGGTGGACCAATGCGGCACCAGTTGCGCGGCCAGGAAAGCCGGCTCGGCGCGCTCGGGGTTGGCCAGCATCAGGTAGGACTTGAGCGCCTGGTGGCCGCCCAGCGCCATCCGGTTGGTTGCCGCATCCAGCATCGTGGTCCGCAGTTGCGCGAGATCCACCAGGGACGCCTCCAGATCCCGTTGCACGGGCGCGACCAGCAACTCGCGGCCGGCCTGCGTGTATGGCTTCCACAGCGCCGCGAGGACCGCCGGATCGCGATTCAGGCCAAAGCGGGTGGCGAGCGGCGCGTGATGCTGGGTGCGGTACTCGTAGCGCTCGATCTGCTGCTGCAAGGCGAGCAGCGCGCGCAAGCGCGCGGCCGGGTTGGGGGCCGACTGGATGTTGTTCACGGCCTGCTGGGCGGCTTGCACGTCCCGTCCGTTCAGCACACCGGATACCACCATGCCGGCACCCCACAGGCCGATGGCCGTCAGGGCCACAACGGAGAACACCGCGACCGGGTGCCAGCCGACGCGCTGGCCGGGTTGGCGGCGAGCCGCCTCGCCCAGGTACTGCCAGAGCGGCAGCTCGGCGCTGGTCGGCGCGTTTGCATCGCCGGGGGCAGGCCGTGGATACGGCGCAAAGACAATGCCGCCGACCGGGATGCGCCGGCGCCGCCCGCCGTTCAGGCCGGCAATCCATTCGGCGAGCGCCTTGCTGCGCGTGTCGAGTTGCTGGGAAAGCGTTCCCATGTAGCGGTCGCGCTCGTTCTGCATCAGTTGCGCGACGCCGTGCTGCAACAGGCGGTCACGCACCACGAGCAGCGCCTTCTCGATGGCGGCCGCATCCGCAAGACGCGGCAGTTCGCAACCGATGACCGGCGTATTGCCGTTGGCGACCGCGTCCGTCAGGGCCACATCGAGCACGTAGACCGGGGCGGACCAGCGCAGCACCTCGGCGA
>NZ_AHJE01000281.1 GCF_000243095.1 Cupriavidus basilensis OR16
AAGCAGTTCCTGCCCTCCACCGGTACGCTGCGCTACCTGCGCACGCCCGCGGCGGTCACCTTCACGCTGGGCCAGGACGGCAGCGGCCCGGCCGGCGTGCGCATTGACTCCGGCGTGCGCGAGGGCGACACCATCAGCCCGTACTACGACCCCATGATCGCCAAGCTGATCGTATGGGGCCGCGACCGCGACGAAGCGCTGGCGCGCATGGCGCAGGCGCTGGCCGAGTATCACGTGGTGGGCCTGTCGACCAATATCGCCTTCCTGCAGCGCCTGGTGACCTCGCAGGCGTTCCGCACGGCGGACCTCGACACCGGCCTGATCGAGCGCAACCAGGCAGCACTGTTCCCGCCGCCTGCGCCGGTCGCCACCGAAGTCATCGCGCTGGCCGTAGCGGCGTTGGTGGATGCGGAAACCCGCGCGCGCCGCGTGGATCCGGCCGACGCGCATTCGCCCTGGCAGACCGCCGGCGCCTGGCGCCTGAACGCCGACGCCAGCAGCCAGTTCCGCCTGCGCACCGCCGAAGGTGAAACGCAGGCCAGCCTGCGCAGCGATGGCGGCAAGCAATGGCTGACCGTGGGCGGGCAGACCGTGTCCTTCCGCGCTGCCAGCCAGGCCGGCAGCCACGCGCTCGACCTGGGCGAGCGCACCGTCAAGGGCAACACCCATATCGAAGGCGACGCTCTCTACGTGTTCAGCGGCAAGCAGCAAACCCGGCTGGAGGTCATCGACCCGCTGGCCCATGCGGGCAGCGCCGATGCCGAGGGCGGCAAGCTGGTCGCGCCGATGCCGGGCCGCATCATTGCCGTGATGGTCAAGGCCGGCACGGTCATCGGCAAGGGCGATCCGCTGATCGTGATGGAAGCCATGAAGATGGAGCACACGCTGACCGCGCCGGCCGACGGCGTGGTGCAGGAAGTGCTTTATGGTATCGGCGACCAGGTGCAGGATGGGGCTCAGCTGGTCACGCTGGAAGACGTTGTGGTGTGAGTGGATGCATGCCTTTGGGGGGCTGCTTCTAGCCCCGCTGATGCGGGCGATGCGCTACCGCATCTACCGCACCCGCCTACCCCCGCCGCAATCCCTCAACAGGATCAGCCTCAAAAGCCTCCCACAACGCATCACGCCGTTGCAACGCCTTGATAACCGCCGGCTGGCGCAATTGCGCTACCGCCGACACCAGCGCATTGCATAAAAAGAACGCCGCCGTATAGGAATCGAAGGGAGAGGCATTGGCCGTGCGCACCAGCAGATGATGATGCGATAGCGGCACCAGCGGCGCGGCCGGGCTATCGCAAATCGCGATCACGCGCGCACCGCGCTCGCGGAAGGCGCGCGCGATGCTCACCGGCGCGCTGGAGTAACGGCGGATGCTGAAGGCCAGCAGCACATCCTCGGGTTCGACCCACAGCATGGCGTCGGTAGCGGTCACCGCACCCGCGCCCAGTTCCTGGACCTGCGGCCGGCACATGTTCAGATGCAGCGCCAGCCATGCGCCCACGGGCGCGCTATTTTTCTGCGCCAGCACGAACAGCCGCCCACGCGGCTCGGCCAGCAGGCGCGCAATCGCCTCGAAAGCCGCCATGTCCAGCCCTTCATGGGTGGCCGCCAGATTGTGCTGGTCGTGCAGCAGCGTGTCGTCCACGCAGGCGCGCAAGGTGCGCTTGCCACCGATCGTGGCCGGCGCGCGCTGGCCCGCGGTGGGCAGGAGCGCCGTCACGCTGGCCCGGGCCTCGCGCTGGGCATCGCCATAACTGGCATAGCCCAGCTTGGCGAACAGCCGCACCACCGTGGAGGCGCTTGTGCCGTGCTGGGCGGCCAGCGCTGTGGCCGATTCCAGCAACGCGTGGGGATAGTCGCGGCCCAGCGCGTCGGCCAAGGTGCGCTCGCGGGCGGTCAGCGTGGCCGCCTCGCGCGCAAGGCGCTCGAGCAGGGTGGCGTCACGCGGGGGAGTCTCCTGGCGGTTTTTCATGGTATTGACACGTTGCAATGCGTATTGCATGATCATATCACTTTTGCAATTAGCAAATCATCTCCACACGGTGGAAGGGGCGAGGCGGTATATGTCGGATAACGTGGCGGACAGCGAAGTGCTTGACCAGGCGGCGGGCGGAGTGATCGATTGGCTGGGTGGCCAGCAGGCGCAGATGCAGGCACTGCTGCAGCGCGTGGTCGATATCGATAGCGGCAGCCGCCAGGAAGCCGGCGTGACGGCCGTGGCCGAAGTCCTGCGCGCACGCCTGGAGGCCGCTGGCATTGCGGTCACGCTGCATGCCGTGGCCGGCTACGGTGTGTGCCTGGATGCGCTGGTGCCAGGCGCCGGCGATGGTGCGCCGATCCTGCTCATGGGCCATACGGCGGCGCGCCGTCCCTTCCGCGTGGAAGACGGGCTTGCCTACGGGCCCGGCGTGGCCGACATGAAATCCGGCCTGGTGATGAACGTGTTCGTGGCCGAGGCCCTGGCACGATGCGGCGGCAACGCCTTGCCCGTGCGCCTTTTCTTTTCCTGCGACGAAGAGATCGGATCGGGCGCCACCCGCGAGCGGATCCTGGACGTGGCGCGCGGCGCTCGCGCCGTGTTCAACGCCGAGCCCGGCCGCGTCAGCGGCAACCTGGTGACCGGGCGCAAGGGCTCGATGGTGGTGGAGTTCGAAGTCGAGGGCGTGGCCGCGCACGCGGGCGTCAACCATGCCCAGGGCGCCAGCGCCATCGACGCGCTCGCGCGCAAGATCCTGGCGCTGCATG
>NZ_AHJE01000280.1 GCF_000243095.1 Cupriavidus basilensis OR16
GTTGTCCGCCTCCTCGAAGCTGTGCGCCAGCTCCGCGACGGTGGCCAGTTGCGGCATGCCGCCTGAGGTCTCGCCAGCGATGGCCTGCGCGGGCAGGTCATCGTCGAGCCGGGAACGCATTTCCATGGTGTTACTCCGCAAAGACTGTGATCTGCCGTCTGTCGTCTGCCATCTGCCATCCGGTGCTTGCAAAGCGGCCCCCGCCGCCGCCCCGCTCACTGCACCGCCTGGATCTTGTCCCAGTCGGCCTTGCGATAGCCCTGCGATTCGAAGCTCACGTTCCTCAGCACCGCGTCGCGGTACTCCGGCACATTGATGTCGGTGACCGTCAGGCCCTTTTGCTTGAATACCGCCACCAGTTCCTTCTCGCGCGCCACCACGTCGGCGGTG
>NZ_AHJE01000279.1 GCF_000243095.1 Cupriavidus basilensis OR16
GGCAGCCTGGTGGCGCAGACGGCGGCGTTGGGTGCGAACAGCATTGGCGCTAACACCGAAGCGGGTTCCTTCGAGAGTATCGCCAGCCATGCGGCCCTCGGATGTCTCGCAGGTGCGGCCGGCAGTGGTGACTGTGCGTCAGGTGCGATTGGCGGAGCCACAAGCGCGATCGTCGCGCCGCTAGTTGGTGGGGCGCTAGGGGTCACGACCAATGCAGACCGTGAGAGCACGGTAAACCAGGTCGTGGTAACAGCGGTGGCCATGCTGGCAGGAGGCGGTTTAGCGGCAGTCCTGGGCCAGGATGGCCTGATCGCAGCTGGCGCTGCGCAGAACGAGGCCCTCAACAATTACCTGAGTAGCAAGCCCGAGCGGCAAGCGTATGAGAAGGCCAATCGGGAATGCGCGAACGGCGTCTGGTCCTCGTGTGCGTCAGCC
>NZ_AHJE01000278.1 GCF_000243095.1 Cupriavidus basilensis OR16
ATTCCCGCGCTGGGCCTGCTCTATGGCATGGACCAGCAACTGGCGCAGGGCACTGCCCTGGTGATGATCGCGCCCAATGTGCTGATCGGCTTCTGGCAGTACCGCCGGCGCGCCGACATCGCGCTGCGCACCGCGGTCGTGCTCGGGCTGTCGGCGGTACTGGCGACCTATGCCTCGGCGCGCCTCGCCACCGCCATCGACGCCGTCTTGCTGCGCCGCATCTTCGCCTGCTTCATGATCGGCCTGGCGCTCTACTTCCTCTGGCGCCTGCTGCCCGGGCGCGCCGCCACGGTGCAGCAAGCCCGCCTGTCACCGCGCTGGATCCCGGCGCTGGGCGTGGTCGGCGGCGCCTTCTCCGGCTTTTTCAGCGTGGGCGGCGGGGTGGTGGCCGCGCCGGCCCTGGTCGGGCTGTTCGGGTTCCGGCAGGCGGCGGCGCAAGGCCTGGCGCTGGCGCTGGTCACGCCCGGCGCGGTGGTGGCGCTGGCCACCTACGCCCATGCCGGCCACGTCGACTGGGCCAGCGGCATCCCGCTGTCGCTCGGCGGCATGCTGACCATCTCGTGGGGCGTGGCGCTCGCCCACCGCATGCCGGAGCGGCGGCTGCGCGCGGCGTTTGCGCTGTGCCTGATCGCCACCGCCGGGATCATGCTGGCGCGCGGCTAGCCTTGCAGGCCGTGGCGCCTGTGCCACTCGGCAAGCGACTCGGAGGGCCAGGTGCCGCAGTGCACGTGGCCCCGCCCCTTGGGCCACATCGACCCAGGGGCCGCGGACAAAATACAGCGCGGCCTCCACCACCCTCCGACGCTTGGCAGCGGCGTATCGA
>NZ_AHJE01000277.1 GCF_000243095.1 Cupriavidus basilensis OR16
AAACGGCGCAGCACTTCGCCCCGCGAACGGCAGATGTGGGAATGGTCACCGCGCACGAGGTCAGGGGCTTCACCACGTAACCCATGGGTCATGCAAGTGCGATGCCCTTTGAGCCGGTAAGGCATGCCAGCCAACACTCCGGGCCGTACGACGAAACCGCAGTGGCTGAACAGCCTTATTGCTCTGCTCCCGGCAGGGCGGCTTTCTTTTCGTTAGTTTTCTTTGCCGCGCAAAGAAAA
>NZ_AHJE01000276.1 GCF_000243095.1 Cupriavidus basilensis OR16
GCCGGGGGCAGAGCAATCAGGCTTATGTGGGGCTGTGGTGGCGTCGTACGGCCCCGAGTGTTGGCTGGCGTGCCTTACCGGCCCAAAGGGCATTGCTACTGCATGATCCAATGGTCACGTGGTGGTCCCCCTGATCGCTTTGCTCGGTGAGCGTTCGGGCATCTGCCGTTCGCGGAGCATAGGGCCGCGATGCTGCCTGCCTTGCTGGTTTCGTGGTTTTGTCTCTGACGGTGGCCGCCCGGCCATTTGATGCCCTGCCGTACCGGCGCGAGCGGCACCTTGCTATCAACTCCCCTGGTTTCGTGGTGGGCACC
>NZ_AHJE01000275.1 GCF_000243095.1 Cupriavidus basilensis OR16
GGCTGACGCACACGAGGACCAGATGCCGTTCGCGCATTCCCGATTGGCCTTCTCATACGCTTGCCGCTCGGGCTTGCTACTCAGGTAATTGTTGAGGGCCTCGTTCTGCGCAGCGCCAGCTGCGATCAGGCCATCCTGGCCCAGGACTGCCGCTAAACCGCCTCCTGCCAGCATGGCCACCGCTGTTACCACGACCCGGTTTACCGTGCTCTCACGGTCTGCATTGGTCGTGACCCCTAGCGCCCCACCAACTAGCGGCGCGACGACCGCGCTTGTGGCTCCGCCAATCGCACCTGACGCACAGTCACCACTGCCGGCCGCACCTGCGAGACATCCGAGGGCCGCATGGCTGGCGATACTCTCGAAGGAACCCGCTTCGGTGTTCGCGCCGATGCTATTGGCACCCAACGCCGCCGCCTGCGCCACCAGACTGCCCTTGAGCGCATTTCCAAA
>NZ_AHJE01000274.1 GCF_000243095.1 Cupriavidus basilensis OR16
CTCCCCCAGCATATGCGCGCCATCGTTCGACGCGCTGCCATCCACGCCCAGGCCGACCGGCACGCCGGCATCGCGCATTGTTCGCACCGGCGCAATGCCCGAGGCGAGGCGCATGTTCGAACAAGGGCAATGGGCCACGCCCGTGCCGGTACGGGCAAACAGCGCGATGCCTTCATCATCCAGCTTGACGCAGTGGGCATGCCACACATCGGGGCCGACCCAGCCTAGTTCCTCGGCGTACTGGGCCGGCGTGAGGCCGAACTTCTCGTGCGAGTAAGCGATGTCGTTATCGTTTTCGGCCAGGTGGGTGTGCATCGACACGCCATAGTTGCGCGCCAGCAGCGCCGACTCGCGCATCAGGTCGCGCGAGACGGAGAACGGCGAGCACGGCGCCACCACCACACGCAGCATGGCGTGACGCGAAGCGTCGTGGTACCGCTCGATCAGCCGCTGGCTGTCTTTCAGGATGGCGGACTCCTCCTCCACCACCGAATCGGGCGGCAAGCCCCCCTTGCTGCGGCCCACGCTCATCGATCCGCGCGCGGCGTGAAAGCGCATGCCCATTACCGCCGCGGCCTCAATGGAATCGTCCAGGCGCGAGCCATTGGGGTAGAGATACAGGTGGTCGCTGGTGGTGGTGCAGCCGGATAGCATCAACTCGGCCATCGCGGTGCAGGTCGACACGTCGATCATTTCCGGCGTCAGGTGCGACCACAACATATAGAGGTTGGTGAGCCAGGTGAAGAGCTCGGCGTCCTGCGCCGCCGGCACGGCCCGGGTCAGGCTCTGGTACATGTGGTGGTGCGTGTTGACCAGCCCGGGGATCACCACCTTGCCGCGCATGTCGAGCACCTCGGCGCTGCCTTCCTCGATCAGCTGGCGGTATTGCGGCGGCAGCTCGGCGGTGGCGCCCACCCATTCGATCGCCGGGCCTTGCGCCACCAGCGCGCCACCCGGGATCTCGCGGCGTTGCGCATCCATGGTCACCAGGATGTCGGCATTGATAAGGATGAGGGTCATGGCGGGATCTTGAGGTTGGTGGCGGAAATGCCCGGCGCGGCATGCGGCCGGGCCCACACAGTCTAAGACGCCGGCAGGCCCTGGCAAAGCATCGATTTCCACCGACGGTGTGCGCAAAAACAGCACAACCGAGCGCGCAGCGCCGCTAACGCACCCCTGTGAACAACGCGACCAGGCCCTCGCCAATCCGATCGGCCATCAGTCCCGCCGCGGCGCTCAGCGGATTGCGCGCGCGCGCAACCAGGCGCAGCGTCTGGCACGGCAGCTTGCCGTCGCGCAGTGGCACCCAGGCCAGCGCCCCGCGTTCCCGCTCCTCCAGCACGTCGAGCGGATTCAGGAAGGCGATGCCGGCGCCAAGCATGACCAGGCGGCGCATCAGCGCGGTCGAGGTGGTCTCGGTCACTGGCGACACCTCGATCGCCGCTCGCGCGAAGGCTTCGTCCAGGATGGCGCGGAGCGACATCGACGGCGCAGGCAGGATCACCGGGTAGGCCAGGCACTCGCTGAGCAGCGTCGACGGCTGCGCCGCCAACGCATGCCCGGGTGCCACCACCGCGCCGATATGCCAGTCGTTGCTGGCCAGGATGCGGAAGGCGGCGATGTCGGGCAGGTCGTAGCCAAGGCCGAGGTCGACGTCGCCGCGCTCGACGGCGCTGACAATGTCGGCCACGGGCAGATCCAGCAGGCGCACCAGGATGCCCGGATACTGCTGGCGGAATGCATGCACCAGCGACGGCATCAGCGAGCCCGCGAGCCCGGCCGTGGTAGCCACGGTGACTTCGCCCTGGCGCACGCCCTTCACGGCCTCGATACGGCTGCGCAGCAGTTCATGCTCGCGCAGCGTCTGGCGCACGTGCGCCAGCACCATCTCGCCCAGCGGGGTCAGGCGCAGGCGTTTGTTGATGCGCTCGAACAAGGGGGCGCCCAACTCCGTCTCCAGGTCCAGGATCTGCCGGTTGATCGCGCTCGGCGCCACGTGCAGATGCAGCGCGGCCTGGCGGATCGATCCGCGGCTCACCACCTCGTCGAGGTAGCGCAGGACTCTGGCGTGCATGACGGGCTCCGGACTCTGGCTTTGGATTCAGCGCGGCTGCGGCAAGGGCATCGGCGCCTGGGAAGACGAGCGCATTGTAGCCGCTGAGCATGGGCGTGATCGGCAACCCGGCGCAGCGCAACCGCTCGAAGCAGGTCGAAGCGCCGCCCTGACTATGGACGAGCGTGCTGGACCTGACTACCAGCCATGAGGTCGGCTACCTGGAACACTGCCGCAAAATTCGCACGGCGCCGGCGGCGCATGTCTAAGCGCATAAGTGCAAATAGCTGTTGCAATGTCACAATCCGCCATCTATAATCTTGGACTTCGTTGGGGCGTTAGCTCAGTTGGTAGAGCAGCGGACTCTTAATCCGTAGGTCGAGTGTTCGAGTCACTCACGCCCCACCAGCGAATTCCAAAAGCCGGAAGCAGCAATGCTTCCGGCTTTTTCCATTTTCAGTTGGCACGCAAAACAGCGCGCCATGCCTGGGCCAACCCCTCCCACGCCACGCTGAATACGCGGGTTGATACCAGCGGGCTGGGGAAGGGTCAGGGGCGTTCAGGGAACGACCCGGGACCCAGTGTGAATACATTACAAACATGACGCGACCCCACTCGAGAGGGGTCGCATGCGCGGCGCATTCGGTCGTCGCCTCAACCGTGCCTGGCCCGCTCGAACAATTCACGCGCAAGCCCGCGATGCTGCGCAAGGACGCGCGGCAATTCCACCGTCTGCAACTGCCCATCGCGCACCACCACCTTGCCGTTGATCACGCTGGTGGCGACATTGCCCGGCGTACAGAACACCAGCGCCGCCACCGGATCGTGGCCTGCGCCGGCGTAGCCCACCTGCGCCATGTCGAAGGACACGAAATCGGCCGACATGCCGGGCGCCAGCGCCCCGATATCGTCGCGGCCCAGCACGCGCGCGCCGCCCAGCGTAGCGATCTCCAGCGCCTCGCGCGCGCTCATGGCAGCGGGCCCATAGCCCACGCGCTGCAGCAGCATGGCCTGGCGCAC
>NZ_AHJE01000273.1 GCF_000243095.1 Cupriavidus basilensis OR16
GCGGCGAATTCCTGATGGGCAGCGACCATCAGCTCGCGCAGGCCAACGAGCGGCCGGCGCACAAGGTGCGTGTGCATGGTTTCTGGATGGACCGGCGCCATGTCACCAACGCGCAGTTCGCCACGTTCGTGCGGGCCACTGGCTATGTCACCACGGCGGAGCGCAAGCCGGAGTGGGAGACGCTGCGCGTGCAACTGCCGCCCGGCACGCCGCGACCGCCTGATTCCGCGATGGTGGCCGGGGGCATGGTCTTCGTTGGCACCAACCGCCCGGTGCCGCTGCAGGACTACTCG
>NZ_AHJE01000272.1 GCF_000243095.1 Cupriavidus basilensis OR16
TCCACGATTCCCGGGGCGGTTCATACTGATCTTCCGCCGCACGCTGATGGAAGACTACGGCGTCGTGGTCACTACCCGCTTTCGCGGGGTGTCCGAGCGAGCCCCAAAAGACACACCGCTGTTCGTGACTCGTGTTGTTGGGAAGGGGGCGGATGAAAACAAGAGCTATGGAGCCTGCACGCTTGATGAGGCGCTGGAGCAACATGAACAGCTAGTGCAGAAACTCATTCGCGCACTGCGCGCCTCCCATCGCTAGATTGAGCCAGGA
>NZ_AHJE01000271.1 GCF_000243095.1 Cupriavidus basilensis OR16
GGCTTGTCGATCACCTTGAGCAAGGCCATCTCCAGCTTGTGGGCAATCGGCTCGGGCGTCTTGCTGCTGACGCCAAAGCCGATCCACACGGACAGCTCGTAGTTGGGCAGGCCGCTCTCGCGCACCGTAGGCACCGCCGGCAGCTCCGGATGGCGCGTCTTGCCGGTCACTGCCAGCGGCCGCAGCTTGCCGGCGCGAATCAGCGGCAGCGCGCCGCCCACGTCCAGCAGCGCCACATCCACCGATCCGCCCATCAGGTCCGACTGCACCTGTGACGCGCCCTTGTAGGGAATGTGGTTGAACTCCACGCCCGCCATCTGCTGCATCTGCAGCCCGCCCAGGCGGTAGTGGTAGCTGTAGTTGGCCATGCTGACCGCCCTGGCCTTCTTGCGGGCGGCGCCCAGTACATCGTCGAAGGTCTTGAAGGGGGAGGCGGCGCCCGTCACCAGCACCGAGGTGCTGCGGATGGCGCTGGCCAGCGGACGGATATCGCGCTGCGGATCGTAAGGCAGGCTGTCATGCACCAGCGGGTTGATCACCATCGAGCTCGGCGTGATCAGCAGGATGCTGTAGCCGTCGGCCGGCGCGTTG
>NZ_AHJE01000270.1 GCF_000243095.1 Cupriavidus basilensis OR16
GCGAGCCGGATTTCGGCATGCTGTTCGCCGACATGGCCGTGGCCGAGGGCGAGGAGATCGACCTGCGCCGCGTGCTGCAGCCCAAGATCGAGGCCGAGATCGCGCTGGTGCTGGCGCATCCGCTGGCGCATGAGCGCCACACCATCGCCGACCTGATCCGCGCCACCGCCTACGCGCTACCCGCTGCCGAGATCGTCGGCAGCCGCGTGGCCAACTGGGATATCCGCCTGGTCGACACGATTGCCGACAACGCATCCAGTGGCCTGTTTGCGCTCGGCTCGCGCCCCGTCAAGCTGGCGGACCTGGACCTCATCGGCTGCGGCATGGTGATGGAGCGCCGCGGCGAACAGGTCTCGCTTGGCACGGGCGCCGCCTGCCTCGGCAATCCGCTCAACGCCGCGCTGTGGCTGGCCGACACCATGGTGCGCGTGGGCCGTCCGCTGCAAGCCGGCGACATCGTCATGACCGGCGCGCTGGGCCCGATGGTGCCGGTTGCCGCCGGCGACGTCTTCGACCTGGAGATCGAGGGGCTGGGACGCTTGTCCACGCGCTTCGCCCCGGCCAACAAGGAGCAATCCGCATGAGCAAGCCATCCCCGACGCGCCTGCGCGCCGCCATCATCGGCTCCGGCAATAT
>NZ_AHJE01000269.1 GCF_000243095.1 Cupriavidus basilensis OR16
TCGCCCCATCGCCCCTGGAGAATGACAATAGTTATCTGCGCTCACAAATCACCGTAACTCACTGATTTTTAAAGATAAACTGCATTGTGATGTTTTGTGCCAACTGTGCATAGTCTGAGGATTCACTGCACATCCCATGTCATCCAGCAGGTCTGTACCAAGTATGCGGATAACGTCGGCCGCGAGGGTACTTGATTGGCGCATGCTCGCCTTGCTGCCATACCCATGCTTGCTGGCCAGGAGGTTGTAGTTGGCTGGCACGAGGTCACCGGCCAATGCTGAGAGTGAGAGCCTGTGCAGAGTTTCTTCAACGTTCCGTGCCAAGGGCGCTCCCTTGGCTCCGTCGCTAATATCCTCAGGGAGTCTCAAGTCAAGGTATCCGTAGCCACGCCGCATCGGCGATATGAGCATTTGCTTAGCGTGAACAGGGCAGGAGCGTATGCCAGGCAGGAAGTGCGTGCGGTGCACGTATGTCTCCCCGAATGTGCGCGCCTCGTTTTCAGCGCACATGGGGCAGAACCGCCTATTGCAAGCATTGGTCGTAGCCTTCAGGAACAGATTAAACCGGAGCATATCTTCCTCTGATGAGAAGGCGGCCAGTGCAACGTAGTACCACGGATGGCAACAGGTAGAAACGCCGCCGCGTAGGGGAACATCGTGTGATCGGCCAGAAGCTGCTGTA
>NZ_AHJE01000268.1 GCF_000243095.1 Cupriavidus basilensis OR16
CATGCGCGAATTCGAGCGGACCGCGGCCTGATCCTCGTTTGCGCGGTATCGCGTGGCGATGCTGCCGCCGTGCCGGTTCGGTTTTTCCAGGGCCACTGCATTGCCACTGTGCAATGACGTGGCGTAGCGGATTCATACAATGACAAATCAAGACAAGCAAGGCGCGCAGGGGGAGGCGCAGCAGGACAATGGCGCGGCCGAGAAGGCGCTGGGCGTCGAGCTGACGCCGCTGCGCGAGCAGATCGACACGCTCGACCGCGAGCTGCTGGCGATGCTGAACCGCCGCGCGCAACTCGCCCTCGACGTGGGCGAGGTCAAGAAGAAGTACGGCGCGCCGGTGTTCCGGCCCGAGCGCGAGCTGCAGGTGATTCGCAAGGTGCAGGGGGCCAACCCGGGCCCGCTGCTGGACGACAGCGTGGCAGCAATCTGGCGCGAGGTGATGTCGGCCTGCCGCGGGCTGGAGAAGCCGCTCGAGGTGGCCTTCCTCGGCCCGGCGGGCACGTTCTCCGAGCAGGCGCTGTACGCGCACTTCGGCCACGAGGTCAGCGGGGTGCCGTGCCCGAGCATCGATGAAGTGTTCCGCGCGGTGGAAGCCGGCACCGTCGAGTATGGCGTGGTGCCGGTGGAAAATTCCACCGAGGGCGCGGTGTCGCGCACGCTGGACCTGTTCCTGCAGACCTCGCTGAAGATCAGCGGCGAGATCGCGCTGAAAGTGCACCACAACCTGATGGCATCGTCGCCCGACATGAAGGGGGTGACCGTGGTGCGCGCGCACGCGCAAGCGCTGGCGCAGTGCCAGCACTGGCTCACGGCCAACTACCCGCACCTGGAGCGCCAGGCGGTGTCGAGCAATGCCGAGGCGGCGCGCATGGCCAGCGAGGATCCCACCGTGGCGGCCATCGCCGGCGAGTCGGCGGCCAATCGCTACCACCTGCATCTGGTGCGCACGCACATCCAGGACGACCCGCATAACCGCACGCGCTTCGCCGTGATCGGCCGCTACGAGACCGAGCCCTCCGGCAGCGACCAGACCTCGATGATCCTCTCAGTGCCCAACAAGGCCGGCGCGGTCTACCAGCTGCTGGCGCCGCTGGCCGACAACGGTGTGTCGATGTGCCGGTTCGAGTCGCGCCCCGCACGCAGCGGCGCGTGGGAGTACTACTTCTACGTCGACGTCGAAGGCCACCAGCACGATGCTTCAGTAGTGCGCGCGCTGGAAGAGCTGCGTCGCAACGCGGCTTACTTCAAGGTGCTGGGCTCGTATCCGTCCAGCCGGTAACAGGATCGGCGATCCGCGAACAACGTTTCAGAGAAGGTATGAACATGGCAGAGCAGGGCAAGCAGTTCGGTCCCGAGTATGTGC
>NZ_AHJE01000267.1 GCF_000243095.1 Cupriavidus basilensis OR16
AGCTCAAGGCGCTGGCCGTGACCGGCGACAAGCGCTCGGCGGTGCTACCGAACGTGCCCACCATGGCGGAGGGCGGCGTGAAGGACGTGGACGTGTATTCGTGGCAAGCCGTGGCCGCGCCGCGCGGGTTGCCGAAGGACGTCAAGGCCAGGCTGCATGCCGCGCTGGTCGGCTCTCTCAACGAGCCGCAGATGCGCCAGAAGCTGGCCGAGAACGGCTTTGAAGTGGTCGCCAATACGCCGGAGCAGTTCGAACAGTTCGAGAAGCAGGAGCTCCAGCGCTGGAAGGGCGTGATCGAAGCCGGCAAGATCAGCATCGACTAAGCGCACGCGATCCATCCAGGCATTGCTCTTTGCCCCGCCAAAAGCGGGGCGTTTTTATTCTGGCGGACAGGTTTGGGCGCGAGCCCGCGTGACCTGATAGGCTTGGGCTATACACGCCCATGCGCGCCCTGCGCTCGCGCACTGCCGTCGCCTGCCATGATCCGCTTCTGCAAATCCCCCCTCTGCCTGCTGATCGAGACCAAGTCCCGGTGGCTGATTCCGCGCGGGTTCGATGGCTTTGCGCCGGGGCCGCTG
>NZ_AHJE01000266.1 GCF_000243095.1 Cupriavidus basilensis OR16
GGGCGCAAATCACGGCTAAGCCGCATCGTGTTTTGATCCCCACCGGTTTTGCTCCCACTGGTTCGGCCGTGTTTCCCGCCTGTGGGCGGGAAACACCTACTCGCGATGCGAAGCGAGCCGTGAAGGTGTGTCAAGGCCGTATGGGGCGCTTTTTTGCCTACATTTTTGGCAAGACAAAAAAGTAGGTCGCCCCCCCGCAGGGGAGGTGAAACTGC
>NZ_AHJE01000265.1 GCF_000243095.1 Cupriavidus basilensis OR16
CCTCTCCGAAGTAGCTCCTTATGATTTCCGTCCGTAATGTCACGCTGCGCCGCGGCGCTAATGTCGTACTCGACCACGCGTCCGTCACCTTCGCCCCCGGCGAGAAGATTGGTCTTGTCGGCCGCAATGGCGCCGGCAAGTCGTCCTTCTTCGGCCTTCTCAACGGCACGCTGCACGAAGATGGCGGCGAGTTCTCGATTCCCGCCGCATGGAAGATGGGCCAGGTCGCGCAGGAGATGCCGGAGACCGAGCAGAGCGCGACCGACTTCGTAGTCGAGGGCGACACCGCGCTGTTGGCCGCGCAGGCCGAAGTAGCCGCCGCCGAGGCCAGCGACGACGGCATGCGCATGGCACACGCCTACATGGCCCTGCACGATGCCGGTGCACACGATGCCCCCGCACGTGCCCAAGCGCTGATCCTGGGCCTTGGCTTCAGTGCTGCGCAGCTTAGCCAGCCGGTCAACAGTTTCTCCGGCGGCTGGCGCATGCGACTGCAGCTGGCGCGCGCGCTCATGTGCCCGTCCGACTGCTGCTG
>NZ_AHJE01000264.1 GCF_000243095.1 Cupriavidus basilensis OR16
TCAGCAGCGATGCCAGCGGCAACTACCGTGACATCATCGCGCTGGTGGAGCACGAACTGGCGGAGCGCCTGCAGCAGCAAGGCACGCTGCCGGACCCGCCCAGGGCAGGCTGTCGCGCCAGTCGCGCAGCTTCCCGATCAAGCCGCGCGTGGACCTGCGTGCCGACGAGCGCGGCCAGTACTACCTGCTTTCCTTGTCGGCCAACGACCGCACCGGCCTGCTGTACGCCATCTCGCGCGTACTGGCCAAACATCGCACCTCGGTGCATACCGCCCGCATCAATACGCTCGGCGAGCGGGTGGAAGACGTTTTCCTGGTCGATGGCAGCCGCCTCGCCTCGGATAACAAACTGCAGTTACAGCTTGAACAGGACCTGCTGGCGGCGCTGGCCATCTAGGCCGGACGCCCCACATAGAAGATATGACCGATAGCAATTCGCCCAAGCGCAAGACGCTGGGCATCAAGACCGCCGCGCCCGAGGGCAATGCCCGCAAACCCGCCGCCACCCGGCCGGTGCGGGTGTCCGACCTGAACCGCGGACGCGTGCGCGCCGTGGTCGACGGCATCAAGCAGGCACAGGAGCGCGCCGGTGGCCGCAAGAAGGCGGAAGACGCTGGCCAGCGCCCGCCGCGCGGCCCGCGTACGGGCGAAGGCCAGGATCGGCCGCGTCGCTTTGGCCCCGGCGAAGGCCAGGACCGTCCGCGTCGTTTCACCCCGGGTGAAGGCCAGGATCGACCCCGCCG
>NZ_AHJE01000263.1 GCF_000243095.1 Cupriavidus basilensis OR16
CGCACACGGGTGCTTCCCGCCCCTAGGCGGGAAACACGGCAGAACCAGTGGGGCGGGAATCAAGACACCATTCGGTGTAGCCGTGATTTGCGCCCCCAGGCGCAAATCACCAGCCCGCGATGCGCAGCGAGCCGTCTGCCTTTCCTCTCCCGTTATGGGGCGCCTCGTCGGAAGGCAAAAAGAGCGGAAAAGAGGGGGCCATGTTTGAGTATCGCCTTAAGGCGATGCGAGTTTGGCCCCCGGCGCTCTTTTTGCCTTCCGACGAG
>NZ_AHJE01000262.1 GCF_000243095.1 Cupriavidus basilensis OR16
CGCACACGGGTGCTTCCCGCCCCCAGGCGGGAAACACGGCAGAACCAGTGGGGCGGGAATCAAGACACCATTCGGTGTAGCCGTGATTTGCGCCCCCAGGCGCAAATCACCCGAGCGCGATGCGCAGCGAGCCGTCTGCCTTTCCTCTCCCGTTATGGGGCGCCTCGTCGGAAGGCAAAAAGAGCGGAAAAGAGGGGGCCATGTTTGAGTATCGCCTTAAGGCGATGCGAGTTTGGCCCCCGGCCGCTCTTTTTGCCTTCCGACGA
>NZ_AHJE01000261.1 GCF_000243095.1 Cupriavidus basilensis OR16
CGAAGACGCAGGCGTGGCTGCATCGCACCGCCGCTTCCACCATCACGTCGACCTTCGTGGCCGGCGCGAAGAACGAAGCCGCGTTCGAGCTCGGCATGTCGGCGGTGAACATGCCGTTCGACATTCCCAACGTGCGCGTGGAAAACCCGGAGGTGCAAGCCCACACCCGCATCGGCTGGTTCCGCTCGGTGTCCAACATCCCCCACGCCTTCGCCGTGCAGTCGTTCGCGGCGGAACTGGCGGCGGCAGCCGGGTGCGACCATCGCGACTACCTGCTGGCGCTGCTCGGCCCGGACCGCCGCATCGACCCGACGCATCTGTCCGACACCTGGAACTACGGCGAGTCCCCGCAGCAATATCCGCTCGATATCGGCCGCCTGCGCGGCGTGATCGAACTGGCCACGCGCGAAGCCGGCTGGGGCAAGACGCTGCCGAAGGGGCACGGGCTGGGGCTGGCGGTCTGCTACAGCTTCGTGACCTATGTGGCGGCGGTGATCGAGGTGATGGTGGCCGACGACGGCAGCATCAGCGTGCCGCGCATCGACATGGCAGTGGACTGCGGCGCGCAGGTCAACCCGGACCGCATCCGCTCGCAGGTGGAAGGCGCCTGCATCATGGGCATCAGCCTGGCCACCACGGGTGAGATCACCTTCAAGGACGGGCGCGCCCAACAGGACAACTTCCACCAGTACGAGGTGATGCGCGCGCCCTCGGCGCCGCGCCAGATCCATGTGCATCTGGCGCCGGGCAGGTTCGACGCACCGCTCGGCGGTGTCGGTGAGCCGGCCATGCCGACCATTGCGCCTGCGCTGTGCAATGCGATCTTTGCGGCTACCGGCAAGCGCATCCGCGCGCTGCCGATCCGGGAGCAGTTGAAGAAGGCTTGAGCTTGAGCTTGAACCGCGGGGCATTGCGGCCGGCGTGATTCGCCGGCTGCAATGGCTGATACGTTTCGTGTTCCGTGTTCCGTGTTCCGCGTTTTGCGACGCGCAAAAGCAAAACCCCCCAG
>NZ_AHJE01000260.1 GCF_000243095.1 Cupriavidus basilensis OR16
CTCGGCGTGGCCGCAGGTATTCGTCACAAGTTCTAAAGACAGTCCAACGGTATGTGACAAGGTCTTGATTGCAGGCAGTCCTGTGAAACACTCGCGTGCGTGCAGTTCTCCCAAATGCTCCTTGTGCCGCTTCTGCGGCATTTTTTTTGCGCCCGGCGGGGCGCCTCCACGTGAGGGGGGGCAAGAGCAACGTGTCCCGCCTCCCTTATCCGTCCGATTCACGCGCGCGGCACCATCCACCAGACAGGTCCAGTAACTGCGCCCCGATCCAGAAATGGGGTGTCGCGCGCAAATTACTTTGTGTCGACAATAATATTATTGGCGTACAATCCAGACATGAGCTTACTGGCTGTCTGCGCCGAGTGGGGCCGAAGCAATCCGGCCGACGAATCGCGAGCTTGAGCTTATTTCCCGCTCTTTGCGCGATGTAAAGTCTTTTTTGAAAGGAAGAAATGATGCAAATCGGCATCCCGCAGGAGAGGCGATCAGGTGAGGCTCGCGTCGCCGCCATCCATGAGACGGTCAAGAAGCAGGTGAAGCCGGGGCATCAGGTCGTTGTCCAGGCGGGGGCCGGCATGCGCACGAGTCAGGCG
>NZ_AHJE01000259.1 GCF_000243095.1 Cupriavidus basilensis OR16
GGAGCAGAGCAATCAGGCTGTTTGGGCCTCGTTGGTTGCGTCGTACGGCCCGGAGTGTTGGCTGGCGGATACTACCGGCTTGAAGGGCATCGAAACCACATGACCCAATGGTCACGTGGTGCAGCCCCTGACCTCGTGTGCGGTGACCGTTCCCACATCTGCCGTTCGCGGCGCGAGGGGCTGCGCCGTTTCGGGTGTGACTGGTTTCGTGGTTTTGTCTCGAAGGACGAGCGCGGTGAGGTGCGAGCGCGGCCCACGCGAACCGGGCCACGGTGCCCA
>NZ_AHJE01000258.1 GCF_000243095.1 Cupriavidus basilensis OR16
CCGATCTACTCCAAGAAGATCACGATCTACGTGAAGTAACCTCGATTCCGATTTCGATTTCGATTTCGAGTCAGGCCTCCCGCGGCGCCGTGGGAGGCCGCGCGCGCTGCACAATCCCCCTGTGTCCCTTGCGCCGGCCGATGGCGCGGCGCGGCGCGGGGCGGGGGTTTGTCGTCGGCGAGCAAACACAGGCTGTCTATTGTGTTGGCCGGCGCCCATCAGGTCCAGGCCGCCGCAGCTAGGCCG
>NZ_AHJE01000257.1 GCF_000243095.1 Cupriavidus basilensis OR16
GTACGGCCCCGAGTGTTGGCTGGTGGATCCTACCGGCCTGAAGGGCATCGCGCTTGCATGACCTAATGGTCACGTGGTGGGGCCCCTGATCGCTTTGCTCGGTGCGCGTTCGGGCATCTGCCGTTCGCGGTGCGGAGCGCCACGATGCTGCCTGCCCGGGCGGTTTCGTGGTTTTGTCTCTGACGGTGGCCGCCCGGCCATTTGATGCCCTGCCGTACCGGCGCGAGCGGCACTTTGCTATCAACCCCCTCTGGTTTCGTGGTGGGCGCCGTGGCCCGTCCGCGAGGGCCGTGCTCGCACCTCGCGGCGCTCGTCCTCCGAGACAAAACCACGAAAC
>NZ_AHJE01000256.1 GCF_000243095.1 Cupriavidus basilensis OR16
CAGGTCTTCTGGCCGTTGACGATGTAGTGCTTGCCGTCCGAGGTCAGCTCGGCGCGGGTCTTCAGCGACGCCAGGTCGGAACCCGAGCCCGGCTCGGAGTAACCCTGGCACCACCAGTCGGTGCAATCCAGGATGCGCGGCAGGTAGTAATTCTTCTGCGCTTCGCTGCCGTACTTCATGATCACGGGCGCGACCATGGCCACGCCGAAGGGCAGCACGCCGGGCGCGCCGACGCGGGCATTTTCCTCGTCCCAAATATGGCGCTGCGTGGCGTTCCAGCCCGTGCCGCCGTACTGCACCGGCCAATGCGGCGCGGACCAGCCGCGGCCTGCCAGCAGCTTGTGCCAGCGCACCAGGTCGTCGCGGTTAGGCGGCGGTGGTTCAGAATCTTGCTGCTGATTTCCGCCGGCAGAGTGGCCTCCAGCCAGCCGCGCACTTCGGCGCGGAAGGCATCGTCGGACGCCGAATAGTTGAGATCCATGCCCGTCTCCAGTGA
>NZ_AHJE01000255.1 GCF_000243095.1 Cupriavidus basilensis OR16
GGTGAAGCGCGGCGCGCGTTTTCCAGGAAAGCGTTCACGCCCTCGGCATAGTCGGGCGACGCGCCCAGCTCACGCTGCAGGTCGCGTTCCAGGTCGAGCTGGGCATCGAGCCCCTGGCTAGCGCCGGCGTGCATGGCTTGCTTGATGGCGGCCAGGGCGCGCGTCGGCTGGGCCGCCAGGTGCGTGGCCAGGGCCAGCGCCTGCTCGGGCAGCAGCGGATCGTCCATCGCCTCCCAGATCAGCCCCCACTTCTCGGCCTCGTCGGCGCTGAGCTTGTCGCCCGTCATGGCCAGGCCCATGGCGCGGGCCATGCCGATGCGCTTGGGCAGCAGCCAGGTGCCGCCAGAATCCGGCACCAGCCCGATCTTGACGAAAGCCTGGATAAAGCTGGCCGAGCGCGCCGCCAGCACCATGTCGCAAGCCAGCGCCAGGTTGGCCCCCGCGCCGGCCGCCGTGCCGTTGACGGCGGCGATCACCGGCAGCGGCAGCTTTTGCAGGCGCCGGACCAGCCGGTTGAACCACATGTCGATCAACTCGCCGAGGTCGGTCATGGCGCCGGGCGTGAAGTCCAGGTCGGCCAGGTCCTGCCCCGCGCAGAAGCCGCGCCCGGCACCGGTCAGCAGCAGGGCACGGGCGCCGCCAGCCTCCACATGGTCGAGTGCCTGCTGCAGCACGGCGTGCATTTCGCGGGTAAAGCTATTGAGCTTGTCGGGGCGATTCAGCGTGATGACCGCAACCTGGCCGTGCCAGGCGAGCAGTATCGGGCCGGAAGTCAGGCTGGTCTGTGGGGGCGTGTCTGGCATCTTTCGTCTCCTGCCATCTCAGTGGAGGCAATGTCTGGCGGTACGCGGTCACTCCTATATATAGAAGTATCCGGATCGCCGCTTAAATTAACCGACCAGTCGGTCGGCAAATGGTAGCACTAATTTCCGCGCGCGAGTATCGTCTCGCAGGGTAACGAATCGATCCACTTTCCGCTTCCCGATTTCCCATTCCAAGAGGAGAACACATGCCGTACGAGAACATTCTGGTGGAAACGCGCGGGCGCGTTGGCCTGGTGACGCTGAACCGCCCCAAGGCCCTGAACGCGCTCAACGACGCGCTGATGGATGAGTTGGGCGCGGCGCTGCTCGCGTTCGACGCCGATGAAGCTATCGGCAGCATCGTGATCACCGGCAGCGAACGCGCTTTTGCCGCGGGCGCCGATATCGGCATGATGGCCAAGTATTCCTATATGGATGTGTACAAGGGCGACTACATCACGCGCAACTGGGAAGCGATCCGCCGCATCCGCAAGCCGGTGATCGCGGCAGTGGCCGGCTACGCGCTCGGCGGCGGCTGCGAGCTGGCGATGATGTGCGACATCATCATCGCCGCCGATACCGCGCGCTTCGGCCAGCCCGAGGTCAAGCTGGGCACAATGCCCGGCGCCGGCGGCACCCAACGCCTGCCGCGCGCGGTCTCCAAGGCCAAGGCCATGGACCTGTGCCTGACTTCGCGCATGATGGACGCGGCGGAAGCCGAACGCGCCGGCCTCGTGTCGCGCGTGGTTGCCGCCGACAAGCTGCTCGACGATGCGCTGGCCGCCGCCGAGACCATCGCCGGGTTTTCGCTGCCGGTGGTGATGATGATCAAGGAGTCGATCAACGCCGCTTACGAGACCAGCCTTGCCGAGGGCGTGCACCTGGAGCGCCGTTTGTTCCACTCCACCTTTGCGACGGAAGACCAGAAGGAAGGGATGGCCGCTTTTGTGGAGAAGAGGGCGCCCGATTTCAAGCATCGCTAAAACTTGATAGGTGGATACCCGAGTAATTGCATCGGGTATTCACCTTTCGGTGCGGACCAAGAAGGCTGTATTTTCTTTATAGATCAATGGGTTGTTTCTACGCCTTCGGCATGCCTCGCATACTCTTGTGACAAAACGATTGCCAAGGTCCGGGGAGGCGCTTATTATTCGCCCCCTCGCACCACGAAAGACCGCTGCAAAGCAGACGGGACAAGGGTTGCGAGGTTGGCAGGGGTGGTTGGCGGCGCGCACGGCGCAGCGAGCTGAAGGAAAAAAACCTGTTGACGAAACGATGATCACGCTTCATAATCTCGTTTCTCTGCT
>NZ_AHJE01000254.1 GCF_000243095.1 Cupriavidus basilensis OR16
CCTGGTCTAGCATGGAACCGTCAGATCTTCCTGGCACGAGTTTGAGGAGAGGGCTATGGGAAAGTGTGATCTGGGTGGGGAGTGCTCCGTAGGCGGATGTGCCGCCACAGGCTTAGCCATCGGCGTGCTTGTGCTCGGCGCGCTACTGGCTCTCGGCGGCCTCTGCTGTTCGCGGCACGAGGCCCGCAGCACTCATGAATAAGACGGCATGAGCTCGCGTGGGCCGTACCACGGAGCTTGGTCACCGTTGGCGCACACCTTATTGGTGCCGCAGGGTTTGCGCGTTCATGTCCGTGTCGATGCGCAAGCTTGACATCGCGTTGCTCATGCGAGCGTACGAGCAGGGCTGATCTGTGAGTGTGCTGCATAGCGTACTTTGTTTTTTCTCGAAAAATTCACTAAAGAAAGGGCTTGCCAGGACCGAGGGGCGTCCTATTATTCGCCCCTCGCACCACGAAAGACCGCTGCAAAGCAGACGGGAC
>NZ_AHJE01000253.1 GCF_000243095.1 Cupriavidus basilensis OR16
CACGATCAGCTTGATCGGGCGGCCGGCCACTCCGCGCGCGCGAACGCGGCGGCTGTGAGCAGGCTGAAGAGAAACAAAACGCGCAAAACCGGGGAAAGCCTCGATCTCATGGGATGTCCTTTCATACGGGTTCGATGCAGGTTCGATGCAAACCATGCCGGCCGGCGCCCGGCGCGGTGTGTGCAGCCAAAGCGTAAGCAATCGACATGAAAACCGGTAGACTAAATATTCTTGTCTCTGACAACCCAAAGTTGTCACTGCAATGACAATACGAATGCACCGGAACCGGAAACGCCATGAAAGACC
>NZ_AHJE01000252.1 GCF_000243095.1 Cupriavidus basilensis OR16
GCACGATCAGCTTGATCGGGCGGGCCGGCCACTCCGCGCGCGCGAACGCGGCGGCTGTGAGCAGGCTGAAGAGAAACAAAACGCGCAAAACCGGGGAAAGCCTCGATCTCATGGGATGTCCTTTCATACGGGTTCGATGCAGGTTCGATGCAAACCATGCCGGCCGGCGCCCGGCGCGGTGTGTGCAGCCAAAGCGTAAGCAATCGACATGAAAACCGGTAGACTAAATATTCTTGTCTCTGACAACCCAAAGTTGTCACTGCAATGACAATACGAATGCACCGGAAACCGGAAACGCCATGAAAGACC
>NZ_AHJE01000251.1 GCF_000243095.1 Cupriavidus basilensis OR16
GGCACGCCGGCCCAGCAGTCGGCGCTGGCGGCGGTCCCGAAGCCCGAGGTGGTGTTCAACTACCTGGGCCAGTTCAATGCAAGCTTCGCCGAAGGCGCCGCATGGCGGCCCGCGGCCGAAGGCACGGGCGCTAACCAGGACGCCGCGACGCCGCTTTCCCATCCCTTGTCGATCAGCGGGCAGGTTTTCGACGGGCGGCTGAAGCTGTCGTTGGCCTATGCCGGCACGCGCTACCGCGCGGCAACGATCGAAGCGCTGGCGGCGGCCTTCCGCGGGGAGCTGGAGGCGGTGGTCGCGCATTGCACGTTGGGCGCCACCGGGCTCACGCCGTCGGATTTCCCGCTGGTGCGGCTGTCGCAGCCCGAACTCGACAGCCTGCTTCTCGATCCTGCCCGTGTGCAGGACCTCTACCCGTTGTCCCCGATGCAGACGGGCATGCTGTTCCACAGCGTCTTTGCCCCGGAAGGCAGCGCGTATACGAACCAGTTGCGCGTCGACGTCGACGGCATCGACCCCAGTCGCTTCGTCGCGGCGTGGCAAGCGGTGCTGGCGCGCCACGACAGCCTGCACTGCGGCTTCCTCCATCGGGAGGCGTCGCCACTCCAGTGGGTGGCCCGGGACGTGGCCCTGCCGATGATCGTGGAAGACTGGGCTGGCCGGGACGCAAGCGATATCGACGCTTTCGCGGCCAGCCAGCGTGCCCAGGGATTCGATCTCAGGCAGCCGCCGCTGATGCGTGTGGCGCTGCTGCGCACGGGGCCCGATCGCCATCATCTGGT
>NZ_AHJE01000250.1 GCF_000243095.1 Cupriavidus basilensis OR16
TGCTGCTTGGACGCCCAAGTCGAGTAGGCTATACTCAACACAATGGTGACTGACATTGTCTATGCGATGAATTGTGGTGATCCGCGCCAGCAATGTCAATGGTGATCGCCATTGTATTTTTCGATCAGGCGCATTGGGCCGTTGGCGGCCGAAGAGGGGAGGGAATGGGGGTTTCCAAGCAACAGGCGGTCGAAAACCGGCTGGCGATCGTGGCCGCCGCCGAGAGGCTGTTCCGCGAGCGCGGCGTCGATGGGGTCGGGCTCGCCGAACTGATGAAGGCGGCAGGCTTTACACAGGGTGGTTTCTACAACCACTTCAAATCAAAGGACGCGCTGGTTGCCGCAGTGATGGACAAGGCCATGGAGGATGGAGGAGACGCGTTCGTCTCCATCATCGAAAGCGCCAAGTCGGCTGATGCCGATCCGGTCAGGCAACAGATTCAGTGGTACCTGTCACCCGAGCATCGCGCGAATATCGATGCGGGTTGCCCCTTGTCGGGTTTTGTTGGCGACGCCCGCCGGCTCGGCGAAGCGGCGCGCGACGCCTACGCAGGAGGTCTCGCGGTGAACTTCGAACGATTCGCCAGAGTCATCGCAGAGACGGACGGGAGCAGGGATGGCAGCCGCAGGAAGGCGATCACGTTGTTTAGCCATATGGTGGGTACGCTATTGCTTTCGCGCGCTGTTGCCGACATTGACCCCGCGCTCGCGGATGAAATACTTGATGAGGGACGCCAGCATCTCCTCGCGGCTGTGGATGCGTAGATCGCCTCCTTGCTGTATGAGCATCAGGTAGCCTTGGCATCCGACTGTCGGGCGAGATCATCCAGCAGGGCTTTGGC
>NZ_AHJE01000249.1 GCF_000243095.1 Cupriavidus basilensis OR16
GGCCTTGGCCTTGATGTCCCACAGCGCGGTGTCCACGGCGGCGATCGCGCTCATGGTCACCGGCCCGCGCCGCCAGTAGGCGCCCCGATACAGGTACTGCCAGATGTCCTCCACCTGATGCGGGTCGCGCCCGATCAGGCACGGCGCCACATGGTCTTCCAGGTAACTCGCCACGGCCAGCTCGCGGCCGTTGAGGGTAGCGTCGCCGATGCCAGTCAGGCCCTCGTCGGTCTCGATCTTCAGCGTCACGAAGTTGCGTCCCGGGGAACACACGATGACGCGCGCGGCGGTGATCTTCATGCTCTCTCCTGTGTGGTTCTTGTCGATTTTTCCCGACCCTTACATGACCGCGCCCAGCGACCATGGCACGAACTCGTTCTGCCCGTAGCCATGCAGCTCGCTCTTGGTCTTGCGCCCCGACGCGGTCTCCAGCATCAGCCGGAAAATCTGTTCGCCCTTCTGCGCGATGCTGGCGCCACCGTCGGCGATATCGCCGCAGTTGATATCGATGTCCTCGGCCTGCCTTTGCCACAGCGCGTTGTTGGTCGCCAGCTTGAGCGAGGGCGAGGGCGCGCAGCCGTAGGCCGAGCCGCGCCCGGTGGTGAAGCAGATCAGGTTGGCGCCGCCCGCCACCTGGCCGGTGGCCGAGACCGGGTCGTAGCCAGGCGTATCCATGAAGACCAGGCCGCGCGCGCGCACCGGCTGGGCGAACTCGTAGACCTCGACCAGGTTGGTGGTACCGCTCTTGGCCACCGCGCCGAGCGATTTTTCCAGGATGGTGGTGAGCCCGCCGGCCTTGTTGCCGGCCGAGGGGTTGTTGTCCATGCTGCCGTGGTTGCGCGCGCAATAATCTTCCCACCAGCGGATCCGGGCGAGCAGGCGCTCGGCCACCGCGGGCGACGCCGCGCGGCGCGTCAGCAGATGCTCGGCGCCGTAGATCTCAGGGGTCTCGGACAAAATGGCGCTGCCGCCGTGGCGCACCAGCAGATCCACGGCCGCGCCCAGCGCGGGATTGGCGGTCAGGCCGGAGTAGCCGTCCGAGCCACCGCACTGCAGGCCCACGGTGATGTGGCTCGCCGGCACCGCTTGCCGGTGCACGCGGTTGGCATCGGCCAGCAGCGCCTGCACGATGGCCACGCCACGCGCCACCGCGCTGGCGGTGCCGCCGCTGTCCTGGATATTGAACGCATGCAGGCGCGGGCCGCCAGCCATGCCGGCGAGCTGCTCCTCGGCCAGCAGGCCATCGATCTGGTTGGCCTCGCAGCCCAGCCCCACCACCAGCACCGCGGCAAAGTTCGGGTGGCGTGCGTAGCCCGCCAGCGTGCGCCGCAATACACGCAGGTTCTCGCCCTCGCTATCGGTAGCGCAGCCCGCGCCATGGGTGAGCGCCACCACCCCGTCGACGTTGGGAAACGCCGCCAGCGCCTGCGGGCGGAGCTCGCGCCGGAAATGATCGGCAATGGCGCGCGCCACCGTGGCGGAGCAGTTCACCGAAGTGAGGATGCCGATGTAGTTGCGGGTGGCGATGCTGCCGTCCGCCCGTTTGATGCCGTCGAAGCTGGCGGGTGCGTCAACGTATTCGGTAGCGCGCGCGTCAGCGCCGGCAGCGTATTCGCGCGCGAACTCGCCCATGGCCAGGTTATGCGTATGCACGTGCTGGCCCGGCGCGATGGGCTGGCGCGCGAAGCCGATGATCTGGTTGTAGCGCCGCACCGGCGCGCCCGCGGCAATGGCGCGCACCGCCAGCTTGTGCCCGGGTGGCACCAGGCTGGCCACGGTCACGCCCTCGGCGGCGATGACGGTGCCCGGCACCAGTTGCCGGCAGGCGATGACGATATCGTCGGCAGGGTGTATGCGGATGACGGCGGGGGCATTGGCAGTGGCATTAGCGGCTGGCATGCTGGCTCCGGGCGGGTGGCTGGGATGAAAGGGCTGGGACAAACTGAAACGAGCTGGCATGCGTAAGCTGTGCCGCCTCAGTTCGACCAGCCCCCATCGATCACCTGCGCCGTGCCCGTGGTGAATGCCGATTCATCCGAGCCGAGGTACACCGCCAGCGCGGCGATCTCGGCGGCGCTGCCGATGCGCCCCATCGGCTGACGCGCCACGAAGGCGGCCTCCACCTCGGCAAGGCTCTTGCCCCCGTCGCGCGCCTGGTCCGCGATGCGCTGGCGCAGCGAGGGCGACTCCACCGTGCCGGGGCAGATCGCGTTGCAGCGGATGCCGTGGCCGATGTAGTCCGCCGCCACCGACTTGGTCATGCCGATCACCGCCGCCTTGGTGGCGCCGTAGACGAAGCGGTTGGGCGCGCCCTTGATGCTGCCGGCCACCGACGCCATGTTGACGATCGAGCCGCTGCGCTGCGCCACCATGGCGGGCAGGAAGGCGAATGGCGCGCACGTTCAGGTTCAGCGAGAAATCGAAGGCCGCTTCGTCGCACTCCAGGATGGTGCCGTGGTGCACGAAGCCCGCGCCGTTGAACAGGATATCGAGTGCGCCGGCCTGCGTCGCCGCGGCTTGCACCGCGGCGCCGTCCGTCACGTCCAGCCGCAGCGTGGTGCAGCCAGGCTGGCCGGCCAGCGCCTCGAGCAGGTGCTCGTTGATATCGGCGGCGATCACGCGCGCGCCTTCACGCAGATAGGCTTCGGCGGTGGCGCGGCCAATACCCTGCCCGGCCGCGGTGACAAGGGCCAGCTTGCCGGCGAGTCGTTGCGTCATCAGTCATTCTCCATGAGCGGTTCCGGCCACGTTTGCGTGGCCGGTGAAATCATCAGGAAACCAGCGCGCGCGCCACCGTGCGGCGCCCGATCGCGGCCCAGTCCCATTCGATGCCAAGGCCCGGCGCGTCCGGGGCGATGGCATGGCCGGCCTCGATGCGCACGCTGCTGGCCGCAATCTCGTCCAGCTGGGGGATGTACTCCACCCATGCCGCGTTGGGCACCGCCGCGCATAGCGACACATGCAGCTCCATCAGGAAGTGCGGGCAGATCGGCAGGTTGTGGGCTTCGGCCAGGTGCGCCACCTTGAGCCAGGGCGTGATGCCGCCAATGCGCGCCACATCGGCCTGCACGATCCCGCAGGCGCCCTGGCGCACGTACTCGGCAAACTGGCCGGGCGAGTACAACGACTCGCCCACCGCGATCGGCACGGAGGTGGACGCGGCCAGCCGCGCGTGTCCGCCGATGTCGTCGGCCGGCAGCGGCTCCTCGAACCACGCGATGCCCAGCTCGGCGTAGCGCGGCGCGCGCCGGATGGCCTCGGCAGCGGTGAAGCACTGGTTGGCATCCACCATCAGCTCGAAGCCCTCGCCAACCGCGTCTCGCACCGCCGCGAGACGCGCCACGTCCTCGCTCGCCCGCGCGCGGCCCACCTTCAGCTTGGCGCCGCGAAAGCCCGCCTCGCGCGCCGCCACGGCCTCGCTCACCAGCGTGTCGGCATCCAGGTGCAGCCAGCCGCCTTCGGTGGTGTAGACCGGCACGCGCGGTTGCGCCCCGCCGGCGGCAAGCCACAGGGGCTGGCCGTCGCGGCGGCAGCGCCAGTCCCACAGCGCAGTGTCGATGGCGGCCAGCGCCAGGCTGGTGATGGCGCCGACCGAGGTGGCGTGCGTGGCGAACAGCAGCTCGCGCCAGATCGCCTCGATCAGGGCGGGATCGCGCCCGATCAGGCGCGGTGCCAGGTGATCGCGCAGCAGCGCCATCACCGATGAGCCGCCGGTGCCGATGGTATAGGCGTAGCCCGTGCCCTCGGAGCCATCGTCGCAGCGGATGCGCACCATGGGCGTCTCCTGCGTGACGAAGGACTGGATAGCGTCGGAGCGCGGCACGCCACCAGGTTCGGCAGCCACAGCGTGATCGCCGGGAAATAGGTGATGGCGATCAGCGTCAGGAACAACGGCACCAGCCACGGCAGGATGGCCACGGTGGTGCGCTCCACCGACAGCTTGGCCACCCGTGCCAGCACGAACAGCACCATGCCCAGCGGCGGATGCAGCAGGCCGATCATCAGGTTGAGCGTCATCACCAGCCCGAAGTGGATCGGGTCGATGCCGAGCTTGAGCACGATGGGCAGCAGGATCGGGACCAGGATGGTGATCGCCGCCGTGGTGTCGATGAAGCAGCCCACGATCAGGATCAGCACATTGGCCAGCAGCAGGAACACCCACTTGTTGTGGGTGAAGCCAAGGATGGCGTCGGACAGCATCTGCGCGGCCTGGCTGGTGGTGAGCAGCCAAGCGAAGATCGATGCCGCGGTGACGATGAACAGCACCGATGCGGTGGTCTCGATGGTGTCGAGCGTGGCCTTGGCCAGCGAGCGCAGCGTCATGGAGCGGTAGCGCACCAGCCCGAGGAACAGCGCCCAGATCACCGCCGCCACCGCGGCCTCGGTGGGCGTGAACCAGCCCAGCGTCATGCCGCCGATCAGGATCACCGGCGCCATCAGCGCCATCACCGCGGAGAAGTCGAAGTACCAGTCCAGCGCCAGCAGCGCCACCAGCGCGATCAGCGCGGCCACGTTGGTGGACACGCCGAAACGCGTCATCAGCCAGATCGCCAGCGGAAAGGCCAGCACCACCGCGATCTCGATGCTGGCGTTGCCCAGCAGCTTCCAGGAGAACGCTGTGTCGCTGCCCCAGCCGCGGCGGTGGGCGAACCACGCCACCGTGCCCATCATGAACAAGGTCAGCACCAGGCCCGGCACGATGCCGGCCAGGAACAGCGAGCCGATCGACACATTGGCCATCATGCCGTAGATCACGAACGGCAGCGACGGCGGGATGATGGGCCCGAGCGTGGCCGAGGCCGCCGTCACACCGACCGCGAACTCGGTCTCGTAGCCGTGGTCCTGCATGGCCTTGATCTCGATGGTGCCCAGGCCCGCCGCATCGGCAATGGCGGTGCCCGACATGCCGGAGAAGATCACCGAGCCGATGATGTTGACGTGGCCCAGCCCGCCGCGCATCCAGCCCACCAGCGCCACGGCGAAGTTATAGATGCGCCCGGTGATGCCGGCCACGTTCATCAGGTTGCCGGCCAGGATAAAGAAGGGCACGGCCAGCAGCGGGAAGCTCTCCACGCCGGCAATCATGCGCTGCGCCAGGATCACGTCCGGCACCGTGCCGGAGGCCCAGATATACAGCAGCGAAGCCACCGCCATCGCGATGGCGACCGGCATGCCCACCAGCATCAGCAGCAGGAAGGAAACAATCAGGATCCACATGGCGGCGCACTCCGGGTTAGTCGTCGCTGGTCTCGAACGCCTCGGGGCGCTCCAGGATGGAAAAGCCCTGCGTCCAGTTCTGCCAGGTCACCTGGCAGGAGCGCAGGCACATCAGGACGAAGCCGGCCAGCACCAGGTAGTAGATCCAGCTCTTGCTCCACTCGATGGTGGTCATCGGCTCGTCGCCCACCACCAGGATGTAGCGCCAGACCAGCCAGCCGGCATAGCCAAGAAAGGCGGTGCGCCCGATGTCCACCAGCGTGGACAGCACGCGCGCAGGGGCATGCGGCAGGTAGCGGTAGATCAGGTCCACCTGGATATGGCGGCTCTTGCGCACGCACATGGCGGCGCCGATGAACACCACGCCGATCAGGCAATAGGTGGCCAGCTCCTCGGTCCAGGCCAGCGAGTCGTTCATCACGTAGCGGGTGAAGAACTGCAGGAAGACCAGCGCCGTCATGAGCCAGAACAAGCCCATCGTGAACCAGTCCTCCGCGGCGTAGCCGGCGAGGTCCACCGCCTTGTTGTCCGCCTCCTCGAAGCTGTGCGCCAGCTCCGCGACGGTGGCCAGTTGCGGCATGCCGCCTGAGGTCTCGCCAGCGATGGCCTGCGCGGGCAGGTCATCGTCGAGCCGGGAACGCATTTCCATGGTGTTACTCCGCAAAGACTGTGATCTGCCGTCTGTCGTCTGCCATCTGCCATCCGGTGCTTGCAAAGCCGGCCCCCGCCGCCGCCCCGCTCACTGCACCGCCTGGATCTTGTCCCAGTCGGCCTTGCGATAGCCCTGCGATTCGAAGCTCACGTTCCTCAGCACCGCGTCGCGGTACTCCGGCACATTGATGTCGGTGACCGTCACGGTCCCTTTTGCTTGAATACCGCCACCAGTTCCTTCTCGCG
>NZ_AHJE01000248.1 GCF_000243095.1 Cupriavidus basilensis OR16
CCCCTGCGGGGTGGTTGCTTGTTGCTTTGATCGGCGATGGCGTCTTGCACCCAAGGGCGTACGACATCCCCCTGCGGGGTGGTCGCTATTTGTTTGATCGGCGATGGCGTCTTGGACCCAAGTGCGTACGACATCCCCCTGCGGGGGCTGCCGGTCACTCTTCTTTGCGTCGGCAAAGAAGACTAACGAGAAGAAAGCCGACCCTGC
>NZ_AHJE01000247.1 GCF_000243095.1 Cupriavidus basilensis OR16
CCCCGCAGGGGTGGTGAAACTGCAGTTGAAGTTGCCCTTGACGTTAAGCCGTTGAAGCTGAAGCTGAAGCTGAAGTTGCAGTTGCAGTTGCAGTTGCAGTTGCAGTTGCAGCTGAAGTCGCAGCCCCCACCAATCCCAACCTCAAAACCTAAAAGTCCCCAACGCCTCACGCACCTCATCCAACGTAGCCTGCGTCACCAACCGTGCCTGCGCCGTCCCCTGCTTCAAAATATCGAACACATGGGCCGGATCCTTCGCCAGCTCCTCGCGCCGCTCGCGAATCGGCGCCAGCAGCCCTTGCAGCACGCCATCCAGCCTGCGCTTGAGCACCATATCGCCCAACCCGCCACGCCGGTAGTGTTCCTTCAATTCGGCCACTTCATCGACCGCCTCGTCGAACGCGTCGAGGTAGGTGAACACCACATTGCCCTCCACCTGGCCCGGATCGGACACCTTGAGGTGGTTGGCGTCGGTGTACATGCGCATGACCGCTTCCTTGACCTGCTCGGGCGAGGCCGCCAGCGAGATCGCGTTGCCTTGCGACTTGCTCATCTTGGCCTTGCCGTCGACCCCGGGCAGCCTGCCAAAGCGCGGGATCAGCGCGGCGGCTTCCGGTAGCACTTCGCGGCCAACCTGATGGTTGATGCGGCGCGCGATCTCGTTGGTCTGCTCGATCAGGGGCGCCTGGTCCTCGCCACGGGCACCACGGTGGCCTTGAAGCCAGTGATGTCGGCAGCTTGCGAGCCGGGTAGCACAGGAAGCCCGCCGGGATGTCACGGCCGAAGCCGCGCGCCTGGATCTCCTCCTTGATGGTCGGGTTGCGCTCGAGCCGGGCCACCGTGACGAAGTTCAGGTACATCAGGGTGAGTTCGGCGAGCGCCGGCAGGTGTGACTGCACCGTGATGGTGGTCTTGGCCGGGTCGATGC
>NZ_AHJE01000246.1 GCF_000243095.1 Cupriavidus basilensis OR16
AAGTGCAACTTCTCTGGCCTGCCGTAGGCGGTACTGGATGTCGTCATCAGGCGACCTGGGCCAGTAGGGGGAAGAACAAACATGGAGCAACGCAAGTTCTGGTCATCGGTAATGTGCTCATGCGGCGTGGCTTGCGGCTTGCTGGTGTTTCCGCTCGCCTCGCAGGGGCAGGCACCTGGAAGCGCTGCGCAGGAATGGCTGCGCCAGCAGGAGCGCGAACGCGTCTTGCGCGAGCAGCAGGAATCCACGCCGGATGTGCGAGTACCGATGCCGGCCATGCCGGCGCCAGATCTGTTGCCGAAGGACGAGGA
>NZ_AHJE01000245.1 GCF_000243095.1 Cupriavidus basilensis OR16
TAGACTCACCCCACGACAGGTTCTCATAACCCTTCAGGCCAGCCTCGTTGAGCGTCGGCAGACCAGGATACAACGCAACGCGTTCGCGGCTGGTGATCGCCAGTGCGCGCAGCTTTCCGCTTTGCACAAGTGGCCACGCGACCGATGCATTGGTGATGGTGTAGTCGATCCGGCCACCCGCGAGGTCGGTCAGGGAGGGCGGATCCCCATTGTATGGAATGAACAGCACGTCAATGCCGGCCATCTTCTTCAGCAATTCACCGCCCATGTGGCCGCTGCTGCCAGTGCCCGCGGCGGCGTACGAAAGTTTGCCCGGGGACTTCCTGGCCAGCGCAATCAACTCGGCGACATTCTTGACCGGCGACTCGGCGCGAACCACGAGCAGATTGTAGATGGAGAACATACGGCCCACCGGAACAAAGTCGTGTCGCGCATCATAGGGAAGCTTGTTGAACAGGGCTGGGTTAATTGCCAGCGTGTTGATGTTGCCATAACCCAGTGTGTACCCGTCCGGTGCAGCGCGCTTCAATAGGGACATACCGATGTTGCCAGCGGCACCCGGGCGATTGTCAACGACAAACGTGGCATTTGTTTCCTTCGACAGGTGTGCCAGCACAATGCGGGTCAGGACATCAGCCGATCCCCCGGCAGCGGAGGCAACGATGACGGTGACCGGCCTTTGGGGCCACGGTTTGTCGGCTGCCTGGGCAGGCGTGCTGAAGCTACAGGCGGCACTCAGTGCGAGGGCAGTGAATACAGTGGCAAGGCGCATGAAACCATCTCCGGGCGAAAAGGCAGATATGGAGATCTTGGGCCGTTCCGGAAGCGGGCAATTGGTGTAGCGGTGGGCAAGGTGCCGAAGCCGCGTGGCGACTTCCGTGACAGGTCAAAGGCAAGAGGTCCTACATACTGGAAATCCTGGTGGTGAAGGCGTTACCAGGGCCACGCGATGCTGGAGCCTATGCGGGCAGCGGAAGCCCGTTCCTGGAGCAGGCGTGCCACGGTCAGGTCCTGCAGGGCGAGGCCCGTCATGTCGAAGACCGTAATGTCGGCCGGTTGCCGGTTCGCGCTAGCCATGCCCGTCAACAGATCGCCCAGTTCGGTGGACGGCACCTCGGGGGCCCACTGAGACTCGCCGATCTGGCGCGCTTGCGCCTGGTCGTCGACGTAAAGACGCACCCGCTCCAGCAGGCCCTGCGGTAGCTCCCGCTTGCCTTTCGTGTCGGCGCCGACGCAATTCAGGTGCGTACCGGGTTGCACCGCCTGCGGTTCGAACAACGCGCCGCCGCCTGGGGTAGCGGTGATCACCACGTCGCTCTCGGACACCGCCACATTGGGGTCATCCGCGAGCGCGATATCGCATCGTTGCGCGAACTGCGCTTCGAAGGCGGCGTCGCGTTTGCCGTCCGCGGCGGCATACCGCACGTGGCAGAGCCCCGGCAACTGGCGCAGCGCAAAGTCAAGTTGCACGCGCGCCTGCACGCCGGTGCCGAAGACGCACAAGTGGGTACTGTCCGCACGCGCGAGCTGCTGCAGCCCGAGGCCACCTGCGGCACCCGTGCGCATCGTTGTGATTGCGTTGCCGTCTATGATGCAGGCGGGGCGCCCAGTGGCCGGGTCGATCAGCATGATGGTGGCCTGGTGGGGCTCACTGCCAAGCCGGCGGTTGTTTGGCCAGAATCCGGCCGCCTTGAAGCCGAGCAAGCCTTGCGCCTGCACATCCCCCGACTTGATGCCGAATACGCCCCCCGTGATGAGTGGCTCCCGGACCAGGGGGAACACGCGGCCCTCGCCTTGACTATGCAGCACAAATGCCTCGCGCACGGCTCGCAGGACATCGTCATGGAGCAGCAGGGCCTCGACCTCGTTCTTATCGAGTAGCAGGAGACGAGCGTCACTTGGCATAGCTGTACACCGTTGCTCGCGATACGCTCAGATGCATCGCGACGACTTCCATGGCCCGGCGGATATCCATGCAGCCCGTCGCCTTGAGCTCTCGTATCAGTGCACGCCTGTCCGTAGCCTTGAGCGAGCGGGGCGTGGTAGCGAGCCGAGCCGCGAACTGGTCGATGCGATGCCGTATCGCGTCCGCGCCGGCGGGATCGAGCGATTCGTTGACGCCCGCGGAGACGCCTACGCTGCCGAACTGTCCCAGCACGGTCTGCAAGCCGCGGAAGAGGGTCAGGTCCACGTTCAGGCACAAGGCGGCAATATATCGCCCGCTCGAATCCTTGATGCCGATGGATGTGCTTTTCGCCTGGCGGCCATCGGCGAACTGATTCGCATAGTTCGCGATGACCTGCTGGTATTGCGGATCGGCAATGCGGGCCAGGCCGAGTTCTGTAGCCGGGTCCCCGACCTGGCGGCCAGACAGGTTGTTGTGGATCGCCAGGATGGCCTGTTGCGGATGAAGGAGGTCGTGAACAACGACTTCGCAGAACGGCGCCAGTGTCTCGCCGAGACCCTGGGCCACTTGCTTGAGTTGTTCGAGCAGCGCTTGCTGCTCCAAAGTTCGTTTCGTCATATGGACAAATTATCCAGAAACGGATATTTTGTCAAGGAAGATTCTTCCGACGCGCTGGCGGCTGGCGGCCCCTTGGCGGATTACCGGCCGGCGCTGTCCCCCGCGGCTTCGGACGAGCCTCAACCGCAGGGCAGGGACATCCTGCGCCTGCCGGCCAATCTGACTTGGTTCAGGGCTCTCCGGAGGTCCTCGAAAGAATGCTATTCTGTCGTGCTGCGCGCCTTGCCAGGCTTGGCGGTGCGTTGCCTATTCCGATGTCAATCTAATGCGCCACTCGATTTACCTGCCAAGCAAGTGTTCGTTCCAGCAGCGGACCAGGGCTTTTAATGCGCCGCTTTCGTTGCGTGGGGCCGCCAAGTCCCGACGCATGGACGTGGGCGCGTCGCCAGTACGGGCGGGCCGGCGATGATGGGCGAATCGTCGCGCTCGCAACTTGCGTATCTCAGCCTGCGGGATGACATCTTTGCGTTTCGCTTATTGCCGGGAGACCGCTTTACGGAGGGTGATGTCGCGGAGCGTTTCGGCATCTCCCGCACGCCGGTGCGCGAGGCGCTGCTCCGACTCCAGGCCGAAGGACTGGTGCGCGGCTACTACCGCAACGGCTGGGAGGTGGTGCCGATCGACCTGGCGCGCTTCGAGGCACTCTATGATCTGCGCACTCAACTTGAGACGCATGCCGCCGTCCGCTTGTGCCAGGAGCCGGCCTCGCCGCGCGTGGACCGTACACGCCTGGCGGTGCTGGACGCGACCTGGCGAGTCCCGCCAGCGCAACGCCTGAGCGACGGCAACCAGGTCGCTGACCTGGATGAGGCGTTTCATCGGGCGATCGTATGCGCAGCGGGCAATCCGGAGGCAGCCGCGGTGCATCAACAGGTAACGGACCGCATCCGGATCATCCGGCGGCTCGATTTCGCCTACGGCGACCGCATCCATCTCACTTATGAGGAACACGCCCGCATCCTGGCTGCGCTTGCTGCGTTTGATCGCGCGAGGGTGGTCGAGCTGTTGACCGCTCATATCGAGGAAGGGCGCGTCGAGGTCAGCCGGCTCAGCACCGAGCGCTTGGAGCAAGCCCGCACCAGCCTGGAGCGCCCGCTGGCGACTGATGCACCGCCGCGACGCAGACGTTTCGGTTAAGCCCTGGTATGGTGCGGTCGGCGCCATAGCCTTTCCCACAACCATTGCCTTCCTCAACCACGGAGGTTTCCCGGCACCGCAAGCACTAGCTTGACCGGTGCGGTGTTGCTCGCCCCCCCGGCCGGCGCGATACGTTCCATGGCATATGTCTTGCGTTTGCTTTCTGCGAAATTTATGTATACATAATTTACGGAAGGCTTCATGACATTTCACCGGAACCCGATTCGTGGCAGTCGCGGCATGGCAGTGGCGCCGCATTCCTTAGCCTCTCAGAGTGCACTGGCGATCTTGCGAGAGGGTGGCAACGCCGTTGAAGCGATGATCGCGGCAGCAGCAACCATTGCCGTGGCTTACCCGCACATGAACAGTATCGGGGGCGACAGCTTCTGGCTGATCGCTAGGCCGAACGAGGCGCCCAGAGGCTTGGAGGCATGCGGTGCTGCGGCAGGCGCCGCAAGCATCGAGCGCTATCGCGAAGCGGGCCTGACCTCGATTCCTTTTCGGGGCGGCCTGGCGGCTAACACAGTGGCCGGCACAGTGTCAGGCTGGAGTGCCGCACACACCTGGTCCCGCGAGGTGCTCGGAGGGCGGATGCCACTCTCGCGGTTGCTTGCCGACGCCATCGGCTATGCCCGCGACGGGGTGCCGGTCACACATAGCCAGGCCACCTGCGTTGCTGCCAAGGCCGGTGAACTATCTGGAATTGCCGGATTTTCCGAAACATTCCTCGCAGACGGCGTGCCGTTGCCAGGAGCGCGCTTTTGCCAGCCGCGCCTGGCGGCCACACTTCAGCAACTGGCGGAGGCAGGCCTCGACGATTTCTACCAGGGCGACCTTGCCCGGAGCATTGCGCGCGATCTGGCGGCAGTTGGCAGTCCGCTGAGCCTGAAGGATCTTTCAGGCCATCGCGCGGTATGGAAGGAGCCGCTCGCTCTGGCGCACTCTCGCGGCGTGGTCTATAACATGCCGCCGCCTACCCAGGGCCTGGTCTCACTGCAGATACTGGGCCAGCTGGACCGCCTGCTGGGCAGTGAAATGGACGAGACCGGCGCGCCGTTCGTCCACGCCTGTGTGGAGGCGACCAAGCAAGCCTTCCTTGCGCGCGACCGCCATATCACGGACCCCGCGTTCATGGACGTGGATCCGCGGGACCTTCTGACACCGGCTTGGCTCGATGCCGCGGCCGCGCGTATACGGCCCGACCAAGCGCTGCCCTGGGGGCAGGGCCTCGGGCCAGCCGATACGGTCTGGATGGGCGTGATCGATGGAGACGGCGTCGCAGTTAGCTTCATCCAGAGCATCTATCACGAGTTCGGCAGCGGGATCGTGCTACCTGCCTCCGGCATCAACTGGCAGAACCGCGGCTGCAGCTTCTCGCTGGACCCGGCCGCGCGCAACCCGTTGACACCGGGGCGCAAGCCGTTCCATACGCTGAACCCCGCGCTTGCCCGCCTCGCCGACGGGCGTACCCTCGTCTACGGAAACATGGGCGGCGACGGCCAGCCGCAATCGCAAAGTGCGGTCTTCTCGCGCATCGTGCATTTCGGCATGAATCCGCAGGCAGCCATCGACGCACCTCGCTGGCTGCTGGGCCGCACCTGGGGCCAGACGACAGACACCCTCAAGCTCGAAGCACGGTTTCCTCAAGCCACTTGCGACGCCCTGCGTGCGCTCGGCCATGAGGTCGAGCTATTGAAGCCTTACGACGAGACCATGGGGCATGCCGGCGCTATCGTGCTGCAGGCGAACGGGCTCTACGAGGGCGGCTTCGATCCCCGCAGCGATGGCGCCGTTGCTGCCTGGTAATGCGCGCCCGGATGGTGCATGGGCCCGCGGCCTCGCGGGGCAGTCTTAGTCGCTTGTTTCGCTTCCCCTATATTTGTTCGCTGGAGTAGATTGATGAATACCGTTGCAGAGAGTGCAGCCACCGGCGCCACAGTGGCCTTGCCGGCGGCGCGCGTGCGCTGGATTCAGCTGGCACTTGGCATGCTGTGCATGATGGCGATTTCCAGCCCGCAGTATGTCTGGACGCTGTTTACGAAGCCGCTGGCAGCCAAGCTGGGGGTTCCGCTGTCGGAGTTGCAGATCACGTTCTCGCTGCTGATCGTGCTGCAGACATTCTTCTCACCGTTCCAGGGGGCACTGATCGAACGCTTCGGGCCACGCAGGCTGATTGCGCTCGGCACGGTGCTTTCCGGTCTGAGCTGGGTCCTGGCAGCGCAGGTGCACAGTGTCGGTATGCTGTATCTCAGCTATGGCGTGGTGGGCGGCCTGGGCACGGGCATTGTCTATGTCGGTGTGGTGGGACAAATGGTGCGCTGGTTCCCCGATCGGCGCGGGCTTGCCGTAGGCATGGTCGCTGCGGGATACGGCATGGGCGCCATCGCCACGACCTTCCCGATCGCCTCGGCGTTAGCCGAGAAGGGGGTTGAAGCGACGTTGTGGCAGTTTGGCCTGCTGTTCGCCTTCATCGGGTTCATCGCCTCGCAGGGCTTGCGTTCACGGCGTGGCATGGCGCTATCGGAGCGCGCCCCCGCCCGTGAGATTGCCGGGCCGCCCGCCCGCGATGTACCGCCCCGTCAGATGCTGCGCACGCCGTTGTTCTGGCTCCTCTTCGGCATGATGACGATGATGTCCACGTCGGGGCTGATGGTGACATCGCAGATGGCCACGTTCGCCAAGGACTTCGGTGTGGCGGGCGTAACCGTGCTCGGCATGGCCGCGCTACCGCTGGCACTCACGATCGATCGGTTCACTAACGGCTTGACACGCCCACTGTTTGGCTGGGTGTCCGACCGGTGGGGCCGCGAAAACACGATGTGCTTCGCCTTTGCGCTGGAAGGGGTGGCGATGGCGCTGTGGCTCCTGACCCGCGAGAACGCCGTGCTGTTCGTGCTTTTGTCCGGCGTCGTGTTTCTCGGCTGGGGAGAGATCTTCTCGCTTTTTCCATCCACGTTGACCGATACGTTCGGCACGCGCTATGCAACCACCAATTACGGCTGGCTCTACATCTCCCAGGGCATTGGTTCAATCCTGGGCGGACCGCTCGCTGCCCTGATGCACGAAAGACTCGGTAGCTGGATGCCTGTATTTGGTGTCGCCATTGCCCTCGACATTTCGACAGCATTGCTGGCGATTGCTGTGCTCAAGCCGGCACGCCGGCGCTACCTCGGATAAGACCCGCGTGGTCAATCCTTCGGGACGCTTTATTTTTTGTGGTTTGATGAAATATTTATCATTCCGCGTTAACCTTGATAGAAGCATTCTAATGAAGCGGATAGCAGTCAATACAATGGTAGTAGTATCCGGGTTGCTACCTTTAGCGGCTTATTCGTCTGACAAGCCATTTCATGTTATGGAATCGTCCGTTGCCGAGATCCATGAGGCAATGCAGGCAGGAAATTTGACTTGCCATGGACTTGTAAAGCAATATCTGGATCGAATTCAGGATTATGATAAGCAAGGCCCGGCATTGAACGCCATGCTCTATATTAATCCGGACGCCCTTGCGCAAGCAGATGCCATGGATCTGGAATTCAAGCGCAGTGGAAAAATGAAGCCATTGCACTGCATTCCTACAGTACTAAAAGACAATTACAATACTGCAGATATGCCAACCACCGGGGGTTCCGCTTCGTTGGCCGGAGCGCGTCCCGCAGAAGATGCATTTGTCGTAAGTAAACTAAAGAATAATGGTGCATTAATTCTCGGAAAGACTAATCTTCAGGAGTTCGCGCTAGGCGGAGTTACTGTGAGCTCCCTGGGCGGGCAAACAAAGAATCCATACGATCTAAAATTGACTCCCGGTGGCTCAAGCGGCGGCACCGCGGCGGCACTGGCTGCAAATTTCGCAACGATTGGTACCGGATCGGATACGGCAAATTCTCTTCGTTCGCCAGCTTCTAATAATAGCCTGGTTGCAATTCGGCCGACGCTTGGATTGGTCAGCAGATCTGGCATCGTGCCGGTTTCCTTCACTCAAGATGAGGCGGGACCTATTGCGCGTTCGGTGGGCGATGCAGCCCGCATGCTGGACGCCATGGCGGGGTATGATCGAGCGGACCCAGTAACTGCATTTGGCGTCGGGCACATCCCCAAGACGTATACCGATTCCCTGAAAAAGGAAGGGGTGAAAGGGGTACGGATCGGCGTAATGCAGACTCTTTTCGGAATTGGGCCTGACCATCAGGAAGTCAATCGCGTCATGGCGAATGCAATCGATATTCTGAAAAAAAATGGAGCAATTATTGTACCCATATTAACACCGGAGATGGACACAGATAAATTGAACGCCAGTCTTGATGTGCAGAAGTATGAATACAAAAGCAACATTAATGCCTACCTCAAAAAGGGCGGAAAGAATTATCTCGCACATTCCCTGGATGAGATCATCGCCAGTGGAAAAACGCATCAATCGCTGAGTAAATTCTTGCTGTCCGCCCAAGGTCTGGAAGATGGCCTGAATGAACCGGACTACAAGGAGCGGCTACTAAAGATCGACGCGCTTAAGATGAGTCTTGCAAACTTGATGGCGGAAAATCGGCTGGATTCGGTGATTTATCCACACCAAAAACGCCTGCCTGTGCCAATTGGAGAGTATGACCAGAAGGAGCGTAATGGTATTCTGGCTTCGCTAACAGGTTTCCCCGCCGTTGTTGTTCCTGCCGGGTTTTCTTCTCCAACCGAGGATGCTCCGCGCGGCGTGCCTGTCGGCATGGAATTTCTCGGTCAGCCATGGAGTGAACCTCAGCTGATCCAGTACGCGTATGGTTTTGAACAGGCTTCCCTCGCGCGCAGGGCGCCAGCGTCCACGTCCACGGCGCGCTCAGCACGCGTCGACTGAAAATCCATGTTTGAATAAATGGCCCGTTCACCGTGGCCATTTATTCATTCCAAAATAGATTTTCACTCATATGTGTTGTTTTAGGCATATTCCGCGCTTCATTGCATAGCGCGCGTTGCGGCAATCTGCGCTCCAGCGTACGCCGCGCCGATAGGATTCTTCGTCGCGGAAAGCCGGCGCTAGCCGGCCTCTGACCCGCGCGGGCGGGGCGCCGCCGAAACCAAAATAATCTTTTGGTTAATCGGTCTGGGGATCGCTTTTTTTGGGCTTCCGTCTTCGTCAAACTCCATGCATGCCATTCCTGGCTAGGGGTGCGCTGACAATAACAAACCGGAGACGACATGGATTCCCCCATCACCAATGCGACTCGTCGCATCCTGCTGCGGGCAGGACTGTTGGCCCTCACCGCCATGACCGCTTTCACCACTGCCCCGGCCGCATTCGCGGCCTATCCGGACAAGCCGATCCGGCTGGTCGTGCCTTATCCGCCGGGGGGCGCCACGGACGTCATCGGCCGCATCGTTGCCACTCGCCTGGGCGAAGTGCTGGGCCAGCAAGTGGTCGTTGACAACCGGGGAGGCGCGGGCGGAAATATTGGCGCGGAAGTGGTCGCCCGGAGCGCGCCAGACGGCTATACGTTGCTGATGGGCGCACTGACGTCCCATGCAACCATGGCTACCCTGGAAAAGGGGCACTTGCGTTACGACATCATCAAGGACTTCGCCCCGGTGATGGTCGTCGGCTCGGTGCCACTGGTGGTGGTGGTCAATCCCAAGTTGCCGGTCAATACGCTGCAGGAACTGGTCAAGTACGGCAAGGCCAATCCCGGCAAGCTTAACTACGCCTCGTCTGGTGCCGGCGCCCCGCAACGCATGGCGGCTGAGATCTTCAAGAAAGTAACAGCTATCGACATGACCCATGTGCCGTACAAAGGAAGTGGCCCCGCCATGACAGACTTGGTGGCCGGGCAGGTCAACATGATGGTGGAGACGGTGCCAGCCGCGCAGCCGTTCATCAAGGCAGGCCAGTTGCGCGCGCTTGCCGTGGCGGCACCCAAGCGCATCTCGATGCTGCCGGACGTACCCGCTGCTGCCGAGAGCGGCATGCCCTCACTGGACGTCAGTTCCACCTTCGGCGTGCTGGCGCCGGCGGGCACGCCCGCGCCTGTGGTCGAGCGCCTGAATGCGGCGCTGACAAAGATCCTGGCAATGCCCGACGTCAAAGCACAGTTCCTGAAACAGGGGGTCTATGCCTTGCCGCCTACGACCCCCGAAAAAGCGGCCGAGCGCTTGCGCACCGAGGTCACCCGCTGGGAAGAGGTAATCACCGACGCCCATATCAATTCCGATAGCTGAACCGACTTCTCAATACGATCATGACCACTACTAAACCTAAAGGACCGGACGCCTCCTCCAAGGAAACAGGCCTTCGCAAAGGACTGACCAACTATGGCGACCTTGGGTTCTCGCTGTTCCTGCGCAAAGCGTTTATTAAGGGCTCAGGCTATACCGATTCGGCGCTCGACCGCCCGGTGATTGGCATCGCTGATACCGGTAGCGCATTCAACCCGTGCCACGGCAACATGCCGCAACTGATCGATGCGGTGAAGCGCGGTATCATGCTCGCCGGCGGGCTGCCGATGGCATTCCCGACCATCTCCATTCACGAGAGCTTTGCCGCGCCGACCAGCATGTATCTGCGCAACCTGATGTCGATGGATACGGAGGAAATGATCCGCGCCCAGCCGATGGATGCAGTGGTGCTGATCGGCGGCTGCGACAAGACCGTACCAGCGCAGCTGATGGGCGCGGCCTCTGCCGGCGTGCCCGCGATCCAACTGGTCACTGGCGCGATGCTGACGGGTTCGCACCGCAGCGAGCGGGTGGGTGCCTGCACCGACTGCCGCCGCTACTGGGGCAAGTTCCGCGCGGGGGAGATCGATGCCGAGGAGGCCTCGCAGGTCAACAGCCAGCTGGTGGCCAGCGTCGGCACCTGCTCGGTGATGGGCACCGCAAGCACCATGGCCTGCCTGGCCGAAGCGATGGGCATGAGCCTTCCAGGCAGCGCCACGCCGCCGGCGGTGACTGCCGACCGTATCCGCATCGCCGAGGAGACCGGCGCGCGCGCCGTGGCGATGGCGCGCGAGCGTCTGACCATCGACAGCATTTTGACGCCGGCCGCGTTCGAGAATGCCATGCGCGTGCTGCTGGCCATCGGTGGCTCGACCAACGGCATCGTGCACCTGGCGGCCATCGCGGGCCGCATGGGCCTGGATATTGATATGCAGGCGCTTGACCGTATGGGCCGCGAAACGCCGGTGCTACTCGATTTGAAGCCGAACGGCCAGCACTATATGGAGGACTTCCACAAGGCCGGCGGGATGGCCACCTTGCTGCGCGAACTGCGCCCGCTGTTGCGCCTGGACGCACTGACCGTCACCGGTCGCACGCTAGGCGAGGAGATCGACAATGCAGGCCCGGGCTTCGCACAAGATGTGGTGCGCAGCTTCGACAACCCGATCTACCCGCAAGGTGGCATCGCCGTGCTCGCCGGCAACCTGGCGCCTGGCGGTGCAATCATCAAGCAGTCAGCGGCGAACGCGGAGCTGATGGAGCACGAGGGCCGCGTGGTGGTCTTCGAGAACGCGCAGGACCTGATCGAGCGCATCGACCTGGACGACCTCGACGTTAACGCCAACGACATCCTGGTGCTGAAGAACATCGGCCCCAAGGGCGCGCCAGGCATGCCCGAGGCCGGCTATATCCCGATCCCGCGCAAGCTGGCGCAGGCCGGCGTCAAGGACATGGTGCGGATCTCCGATGGACGCATGAGCGGCACCGCGTTCGGTACGGTGGTGTTGCATGTGACCCCCGAAGCTGCCGTGGGCGGGCCGCTGGCGCTGGTGCAAACTGGCGACCGCATCCGCCTGAGCGTGAGCCGCCGCGAGCTGGCCCTGCTGGTGTCGGACGAGGAACTGGAGCGCCGCCGCGCGGCCTGCCCCGTGGTCGAGCCGAGTGCGCCGCGTGGCTATCTGAAGTTGTTCCTGCAGACCGTGACGCAGGCCGACCAGGGCGTCGACTTCGACTTCCTGCGCGCGCCCGAAACGCGCGGCAAGGCGCCCGAGTGAGGAGGGGCCGGCATGACAAGCGATCCACGTGAGCCGGTGCTGCGCATCGGCTCCTTCGACGCTGCGCAGCAGGACGTCATCGACGCCGGTTTTCGCTGCGTCTCCGAGGTCGAAATTGCGGCTGACGGCGCCTTGCGCGGCGCGGTGCGCGCCATCGTCACGCGCAGCAATTACCAGGTGCCCGCGGAGGTGATCGACCGCCTGCCTGCGCTGCGGGTGATTGCAACCTCCGGCGTGGGCTACGACGGCATCCCCGTCGCCCACGCAGCCAAGCGTGGCATCGTGGTCACCAACACGCCCAGGGTGCTGGACGCGGCCGTCTGCGAACTCGGCATCGGCCTGTTGCTGGCGCTGGTGCGCGAGATTCCCGCTGCCGACCGCCATGTGCGCGGCGGCGGTTGGCGTGAGAACGCATTCCCGCTCACCACCAGCCTGGCCGGCAAGCGCGTCGGCATTGTCGGGCTCGGCCGCATCGGCATGGGTATCGCGCAGCGGCTGACGCCCTTCGGCGTGGAACTGGCCTACACCGGCACGCAGCGCCCAATCCTGCCGTACCGCTATTACGAGACCCCCCTCGCACTCGCAGCGTCGGTAGACATCCTGGTCCTCACCTGCCGCGCGACAGAGCAGAACCGCCATCTGGTCGACGCCGCGATACTGGCTGCACTGGGGCCGAACGGCTACCTGCTCAACATGGCGCGCGGCAGCGTGGTCGACGAGGCGGCACTATGCGAGGCCCTGAAAACAGGCACCATCCGGGGCGCGGCTCTCGATGTGTTCGAGTCCGAGCCGCTGACCGATTCGCCGCTGACCGCGCTGCCGAACGTGTTGCTGTCTCCGCACGCGGGTTCGGCCACGGCGGAGACGCGCGCGGTGAGTGC
>NZ_AHJE01000244.1 GCF_000243095.1 Cupriavidus basilensis OR16
GGGGTCTGCTTGCGGTAGATCGACGGCACCTGCGATTCCAGGCCGACGACCAGTCCGGCAACGGCGACGACCGGGTCTTCGCGCATGGCCACGGCGTAGCACCAGCTTTGCAGGCCGCGGGTGGTGGGGGACATGTTATCGGGGTCGATCACGCGTTCGCGGGTGGTGCCGCAGGCTTCGGCAAAGCGGATGAGCAGGTCGGTGTGGCGGTCGCCGCCGATTTCTTCCTCATACATATTGGCGAGCAGGAAGTCCTTGGCTTCGGTGAAGCGGTCCGGGGTGCGGGCGTAGATGTAGGCGAGGTAGTCGGCGAAGGGGCCGACGTAGTGATAGTGGTTCTCGGCCCAGCGGGCGAGGTGGTCGCGGGAGAGCTTGCCGCTGGCCCATGCCACGCTGAAGGGGGCCTTGTTGGCGCTCTTGCCCTTGATGGCGTTTTCAAGGGCGGCGCGGAAATCATCACGGTTCATCAGTTCGGCCATCGGGGGCTCCTGGGGGAACGGGGTTCAAGGTTGTGCGGGGCTGAGTGGCATGGTCGCGGAAGCGATCTGCCTGATTGCCCATCGTTCTGATAATTGTATACTATCTACAATTTAAGAAAAGGGGGTGTGACCAACATTACAAAAAGTGCGGATCGCATGCGGGCAGCGCGGTACTTAAGCGGCCCTGGCCTCACCCGCGGCCTCGATCTGCCGGTAGGCGAAGCCCGCCAGCGCCACATCCTCCAGCCCCACGCCCACGGACTTGTAGATCAGGATGTCCGTGTCGCCGCTGCGCGGCTTCACGCTGCCGGTCACCACATCGGCCAGCTCGACGATCTTGTCGGCCGGCAGCACGCCGGGATCCGCCAGCACGATGTCCCCGGCCTCGCGCATCGATTGGGGGCGCCACTCCACCACCAGCCGCGCCGCGCGCGCGAGTGCCACGTCGTCCAGCTCACGCGTATGCGGCAGGCTCGACCCGATGGCCGCGACGAAGGCGCCGGGCTTGAGCGAATGGCCGGAGAACAGCGGCGTGGTGGAGCGCGAGGCGGTGACCACGATATCGGCCTGCGCCGCGGCCTGGTCCGGCTCGGCAAAGTGGACCGGGATGCCGCACTGCTGTGCCAGGCGCTCGGGCATGGCGGCATCGGCATATGGGTCCGACAGCAGGATGCGCTTGAGCGGCAGGGCGGCGGCGAGCTGGCGGGCATGCTGCACGCCTTGCGTGCCGGCGCCGAACAGCGCGAGCACTTCGGCGCCAGGGCGCGCCAGATGCCGGGCGGCCAGCACCGAGCAGGCCGCGGTGCGCAGCCGGGTGATCGCACCCGCATCGAAGGACGCCAGTGGCCGGCCGTCCTGGGTGGAGAAGATCAGGATGACAAAGGAGAATTGTCCCTTGATGGTGGTGTAGACCTTGGCGCCCGCCACCTGCTGCTCGGGAATCACCGCGCCCAGCGTGGACAGCTTGACGCCGCCGGCCTCGGTGCGGATGCGTTCCTGCATGGCGGCCTTGCCTTGGCCGAAGCTGCGGAAGGCGTCCAGCATCACTTGCTGGGCGTCGGCGGGGCTGACATGGCGGTCGATCATCTCGTCGGTGATATGCAGCATGGTTTATTTCCTGGCGTAACGGGAATGGAAGGGGGGCTGAGTTGGCGAGGAGTAGCGCGAGGCGTGGCGTCAGGCGGGCAGGGCCAGCTTGACCAGCACGCCTACGGCGCCGGCCGTGCACAGCGCCAGCAACAGCTTGCGCACGGCCTTGGCCGAAAAGCGGTTCTTGAGGCGATTGGATGCGGCAAAGCCGACCAGCAGCATGGGTGACAGGCTCAGGCTGAGCCACAGGTCCGCCAGCCCGAAACGGCCGGCGGCAGCCAGCATGGCCAGCGAAAACGCGGCGCCGGCACACAGGATGCAGCCAATGGTGGCGCGCAGCTGCGGCGGCGGCAGGTGCTGCATGACGATGGCAAAGGGCGGGGCGCCGGCCGAGGTGACCGTGCCCATGAAGCCGGAAGCGGCGCCCGCCACCGCCATGTTCAGGCCGGACGCCCGCACCCGCCAGCCCAGCAGGCTCAGCGCCACCGCGGCCAGGATCGACAGCGCAAACACCAGCGCCAGCAGCTCGGCCGGCAACTGCGTCATCGCCGCCACCGCCACCACCGTGCCCGCTGCACGGCCAGCCAGGGCATTGCCCGCCGTGCGCCAGGCAATGGCACGGAACTCGCGTATCGCACCCAGCAACGAGACCAGCCCGCCCATGGCCAGCAAGGGGCCCGGGGCTTGCGGGAAGAACAGCACGGCCACCGGCGCCGACACCATCGAGAAGCCGATCCCGCCCACGCCCTGCAGGCAGGCGCCGCACAGGATCAGCGCGCCCATCATGCCGAATTGCAAGGCGGTGATGCCGGTGGGAAGAAGGGAGGGCAGCGTCATGGTGGATTGGATTGGAGTCAGGGATCGCGCCCGGCGTCCACAAGGCCTCCGGATCGCGCGTCAAATTGGTATACAGTCTACATAAAATTTCATCGAAAGGCATCTCAAAGAGAACGGGTGGGTGGTCTTGGCTCGCAAAAGGTGCCGTAAATCCCCATTAAAGCGCGGAAATATAAGGGTTTGCACCAGTTTGGGTGGATTCCCTAGTTCAGCCAGATTTCGCTTGTTTTGATGTAGATCAAGAATATAGTATACGTTCATGGGGCAGCCATAGCCCTGCAAGACAAAGACGATGGTCTCTACAGATAAAGATCCAAGGGGAATACATGCAACACGAAGCGGTGATTGGCGCGGCACACTGGATCTACCTATTGGGCGTGGCGGTGATCGTCCTGACCATGATCCTGCGGGCCAATGTGGTCGTACCGTCGATCCTGGGTACGTTCCTGGTGGTGTTCGCGCTGACCGGTAGCCCGGTCTCGGCGCTGGGAGGGATTTTTTCGGCAAGCCTGGTGGCGGCCAAGGAGTTGTTCAACATCTTCCTGGTCATCGCCTTCATGACGGCGCTGCTCAACTCGCTGAAGACGCTGCGCTCGGATATCCGCATGGTGGAGCCGTTCCGGGTGGTGATGAAGAACGGCCATTCCGCGTTCTTCATCCTGGCCGGCATTACCTACGTGATTTCGCTGTTCTTCTGGCCCACGCCGGCGGTGCCGCTGGTCTCGGCCATCCTGCTGCCGGCAGCGATCGCCGCCGGCCTGCCGCCGCTCGCGGGCGCCATGGCCATCGCGATCGCAGGACAGGGCATGGCGCTGTCGTCCGACTATGTGATTGGCGTGGCGCCCGGGATCAGCGCCAAGGCCGCTGGCGCCGCGGTCAGCGCGGTGGTGGTGGCCGACCGCGCACTGGTGCTGTCGATCATTACCGGCGCCATCGCGCTGACCCTGGCGTACCTGTCGATGCGCAAGCACATCGTGCCGCCAGCGGCGCCTTGCTGACCAACTGGCAAGCGCGCGCCGGCGGCGTAAATGAAAAAGGTCGAGCACGCCGGCACCTTCGACAAGGCCGAGATCGCGCGCGGCACCGAGCACGAGGAGCCGCTCGCCACCGATGCCAACATCGAGCGCAGCCTGGCCATGGTGGCGCTGCGCCGCGTTAAATGGTCCAAGTGCTTTGCGGTGGTGACGCCGCTGGCCTTCCTGGCGGTGGTGGCCGTGATGGTGCTGCCGAAGATGGGTTCGGGCCTGCCCGAATTGAAGGGCGGCGATGCCGCCGCGCTGGTCGGCGGTGTCGCGGCGCTGCTGATGATGCTGGCCACGCTGGCCGCCGAAGGCCCGCGCAAGATGCTCGACGTGTGCCCCGAGCACATTACCGACGGCTTTGTCTTCGCCTTCAAGGCCATGGGCTCGGTGCTGCCGATCGCCGGCTTCTTCTTTGTCGGTGCCGGCGAGACCGCGGCGCAGATCCTGGGCGTCAGCGCCGACAAGGCGCCCAGCCTGCTGTTCGAGCTGATCCAGGCGTACCAGCACATGATTCCGGATAACCATGTGCTGGTGGCGTTTGGCGTGCTGCTGGTCGGCATGATCACCGGCATCGACGGCTCCGGCTTTGCGGGCCTGCCGCTTACCGGCACGCTGGCCGGCGCACTGGGCCCGGTGGTGGGGTTCGATTCCGCAACGTTGGCGGCAATCGGGCAGATGGGCGCGGTGTGGACGGGCGGCGGCACGCTGATCGCGTGGTCCTCCCTGATTGCGGTGGCCGGCTTCGCCCGGGTGCCGGTGCTCGACGCGGTGCGTGCCTTGCTGGTGCCGGTGCTGATCGGGCTATGCGTTTCCACGGTTTGCGCCATGTTCCTCTGGCGCTAGGCCTGTCGCGGTGAATGAAAAAAACGAGGCCATCCGTGCCTTCG
>NZ_AHJE01000243.1 GCF_000243095.1 Cupriavidus basilensis OR16
ACGCGTAGACTCGGCTGCGCTCTGCACAGGTAGTTCTTCCTGGACCAGCTCGATGTCATGCTCCAGCCAGATCTGGCAGGTCAGGCGATAGCCCAGTCCCAGGCGCTCTCCCAGCTGCTTCTTTTCCTTCCAGTTCGGCGGCGGCAGGTGCTCGGCGCCGGCGATCACGCGGCACGCGAACTTTGGAACACTTGCCCATGCCGCATTCATAGCGCAGGTTCGGATACGGAAACTGCTTGATCCCGGCACGCACCACCAGGTTGGTGCTGGGCTTGACCTCATCCTCGAAGGTCTGGCCATTCTTGTGAAATACGACTTTAGGCATACAACGTTTCCGCAAGCGGTCTGTCAGGGGCGGCCGGGCGGATGCGCACCGGCCGCGCGTAGTCGCGGGATCTGGCGGGCGGGCTCAGGCAGCCATATCCAGCGCTGGGAGGGGGATTTCCTGTG
>NZ_AHJE01000242.1 GCF_000243095.1 Cupriavidus basilensis OR16
CTCTGCCAGTGCCGGGCCGGTCGGCTCGTCACGACCCTGAACAGCCCTTCGAATTCGCCGATAGCGGCCGTTCAACATATACGGCTAACGCGCTGGTAGGATGCGAACCGTGCTCCACTCGTATCGAAGTAAATCGGCCAATGAAATTCGAGATTGAGGGTAAAGTCGGTATCCGCGCGCCCGCGCGGGCACAGATCACCCGCGCGATAAAGTCGTTGCGAAGCTATGGGCCGTCTTCCTATGCGTCTTTGACAGATGACGCAGGCAATTATGTGCACGTTGCAGGTGGCGGCGTCTCCTGCATGATTGAGCATTTCGAAGTTGACGGGGAAAGGCGATGGAGGGCATTCCATGACAAGCCCAGTCCAGTGCGTCCGGACGGCACGATTCTAGTGTTCGGTGCGGGCAGCATTTCCATGCGCTCGGATGAATGGTTCATGTCTGACCAGGTAGCGGAAATATTTCTAGCGTTCCTGAGCGATGATCCTA
>NZ_AHJE01000241.1 GCF_000243095.1 Cupriavidus basilensis OR16
CGCCGCTTACGCTGCACCTCGATCCCGCGCAGCTCTACCTGTTCGACGCCACCGGCATGCGCATCCATGCGCCCAGCCGGTCGCAGAGGGTCGCCCCCGCCACCGCCGAGCTGGGAGCCTGAGATGACACGCATCGACCTCGACCTGTCCCATTCGTACCGGCCCGATCCGCAATCGGACGAGGACTACGCGCTGCTGCCGCTGAAGTTCACGTTCAATGACGGCGGTGCCTACGCCTTGCTTGGACCCTCCGGCTGCGGCAAGACTACCTTGCTCAATTGCATTTCCGGCTTGCAGCGGCCGTCGCACGGCACGGTCTCGTTTGACGGCCGCGACGTGACCGCGGCCACGCCGCAGGCGCGCAACATCGCCCAGGTGTTCCAGTTCCCGGTCATCTACGACACCATGACGGTGGGCGAAAACCTCGCCTTCCCCTTGCGCAACCGCGGCGTGCCCGCGGCCCAGGTGAAGGAGCGCGTGGGCCGCGTGGCCGAGATGCTGGATCTGTCCGCGTCGCTGGACCGCCGCGCCAGCGGCCTGGCGGCCGACGCCAAGCAGAAGATCTCGCTCGGACGCGGGCTGGTGCGCCAAGACGTATCGGCCATCCTGTTCGACGAGCCGCTCACGGTGATCGATCCGCACCTGAAATGGCAGTTGCGCCGCAAGCTCAAGGAGATTCACCACGAATTCCAGCTGACGCTGATCTACGTCACGCATGACCAGACCGAGGCGCTCACCT
>NZ_AHJE01000240.1 GCF_000243095.1 Cupriavidus basilensis OR16
GTAGCCGTGATTCCCGCCCCAGGCGGAAATCACCCAAGCGCGATGCGAAGCGAGCCGTAAAGGTGTGCCAAGGCCGTATGGGGCGCCTCGGGATTTCACGAAAAGAGCGGAAAAGAGGGACCCATGTCTGAGTATCGCCTTAAGGCGATGCGAGTTTGGGTCCCGGCCGCTCTTTTCGTGAAATCCCGAGGGGGTGTCGCCCCA
>NZ_AHJE01000239.1 GCF_000243095.1 Cupriavidus basilensis OR16
CACTGCGCCGTGAAGTCCTTGCGGGCGGACTCCACCATGACCGGCGCGCCGCAGGCATATACCTGGTGTCCGGACAGGTCGGGGTAGTCCTGCATCACGGCGCGATGCACGAAGCCGGTCCGGCCTTGCCACGCGTCTTGCGGCGTGGCTTCGGAAAGTACCGGCACATACTTGAAGCCGGGCCACTCGGATTCCCAGCCCCGTGCCAGCTCATCCATGTACAGGTCGCGACGCTGGCGGCCTCCCCAGTAGAGGGTCATGGGGCGCATGATTTTGCGGCGGATGATGTAGCCGATGATCGCCTTGATCGGCGCGAAGCCAGTGCCGCTTGCCACAAACACGATCGGCTTGTCGCTCTCTTCGCGCAAATGGAAAGTACCAAGCGGCGCTTCAAACTGGAGGATCTGGCCAGGCTGGATCTCGCCCTCGAACACCGGGTCGGTAAAGACCCCGCCCGGCGTATGCCGCAAGTGCAACTCAAGCGCGATCAACCCCGCGGCAGCAGGTGGCGTGGCAATGGAGTAGCTGCGCCGGACACCGTTCTCGAGCAGGAAATCGAGATACTGTCCAGCGGCGAACCGCAGATTCTCATTGATCGGCAGTTTGAGCTCGACGATCGCCACATCGGGCGCCGCCTTGCGGATCTCGCGCACGCGGCACGGGATCTTGCGCGGCTTGACCTGCTTAAGCGACAGCTCGTTCACTTCGATCACCAGATCGCTGAGCGGCTTTGCCTGGCATAGCAAGGCGTAACCTTCGGCGCGCTGGGCCTCGGAGAGATAGGCCGCATGTGCACGGCCAAAGTCCACCTTGCCCTCGAGGATGCGCCCCTGGCAGGTTCGGCATCCTCCGGCGCGGCAGCTATAGGGCATGATCCAGCCGGCCTCAAGGCCGGCGGTCAGCACCGTTACACCATCGGGCACCTCATAGCTGTGCCCACTCGGATGCAAGGTCACGTTGAACGTCATGTCTTCGCTCCTGATTATTGAGTGCGGAGGGGGGCGTGGAGCGTCAAAGCGGTCATCATCAGGCGACCACCTTGGTTTGTTGCTGGCCCGCCGTGGGAGAGATCTCCGCCGGCATGCGATGACCAGTCGCGACCGCGGCAAGGCGCACCGGGTCCGCGGTAAGGTGGTTGCCACGCCAGACCACGTGCAAGTCGGGCCGCAACAGCATCAGGTCGCAGCCATACACTTCGCGCGGTGCCTCATCCTGGATATCGAGAACATCGAGCGGCGCCCCGAGGCTGCGCATGCTGTGCTCAAGTGCTGAGGTGTCAACGCTAGTTCCACCAAGACGAAGCAGCGTGTACCCGTTGCCGATGCGGTCATGCAACGCGCTACCGTCATTCAGCCAGACGTGTGGCAGACGAGCACCCGGCCAGGAAGTCGGTCGGTAGCTCATCGCGTCGGGATCGGGGCTCTCGCCAGGCTCCGGCCAGATCAGCGGCGAATCGACGTACCGGTAACCCAGTTCCGTGCCCGACTGCTCATTGACTTTGCGCTGCTCAACCCCGGCGACACGCACCAGATTCGCCCGGGTCTGCGCACCTTCCGGCGTGTCATCGCGGATATTGGACTTGTAGGTGGCACGCCAGATGCGCTTGCCGTTAGCGGCAAACCGAGAGGCCGCGACATTGCGCGCGCCGATCTGCCGGCGCTCGCGCTGATACGATGCAAGCAGGTTCGGACCGCCCCAGCCAGCCAGCGTCCCTGCCAACTTCCACGACAGGTCCATGGCGTCTCCAACGCCGGTGTTCATTCCAAGACCACCGGTCGGGATAACCAGATGCGCCGAGTCACCGGCCAGGAACACGCTGCCCGTCCCGTAGCTATCCGCAAGCATGAGATGCTGCGTCCAAGCGCCGACGTAAAGCGTCTCGAACTCGATGGGCATGCCGACGGCGCTTTGAAACTTCGCCGGCATCTCCGCATCCTCGGCAACCACCGAGTGCATGGTGAAATGCCGACAGTCATCCTGAACCACGATCTGCGTCTCTTGCTCATCCACTACATGGTAATGCCGCCCGCGCCCCATAGGGATGCGCTCGTAGAGGTCATCGCAGCGGAACAGCGCCTGGCGCAGCCGCAGGATATTGGCCTGGCCGCTCAGCGGGATGCCGAGTTGCTTGCGAACCGTACTGCCGCCCCCATCGCAACCGACCAGGTAGCGAGCGCGGATGACATCTTCGCTGCCTTCGGCATCGACGATGCTGGCACTAACGAAGTCCCCATCCTGAGTGAACGTGGTGAGTTCGCAGCCAAAGCAGACGGTCACATTGGGGGTGCGTTCGGCGGCCGACTTCAGGATGGGCTCGAGCGTGTACTGCGAAATGAGTTGATATGGCTCCAGGGGACGGGAGCCGTCGTTGCAAGCCCTGCCTTGCTCCTGCATCACGGCCACGGACGGATACGGACGATGAAGCAGCGGTGGCTCCGCCAGGGAAGTCACGATGAATACATCCATTGGGTTGTCGCGCGGATAGCCTGCATCGCGGATCTGCTCCGCAATACCAAGCCGGCGGTAAATCTCCATCGTCCGCGCATTGCAGCGCTCCATCTTCGGCAAACGTCCAGGCGCCCCGTTGCGCTCGATCACCATGCATCGGATCCCTCTCTGGCCAAGGTCGATGGCGAGCGTCAGTCCAACCGGACCTGCTCCGATGATGAGAACTTGTGTATCCGTCATGTCGTTGTCTCCTTCCAGTACCCACTTTTGCGCCGCCGCCTGATGTATCATCTGGCGGACTATCTATTTCATTTTTGACAACTCTAACTATCCGATGAACGACTGTCAAGCACACGGCCGAGCGATATCGCGCTCGACGTCCGCGCGCATGAGCGTGGGGCTACCTTCGGACCGGCGTATCAGGACCGGCGGCTTTCCCAATTGCGCGGCCGCCGACAGCAACGCATATACGAGTCGCAACCCTTTACCTGGACGGCTTCTCCCAAGAGAATTGCGAATCGCGGCATGAAGACGACGACAGATGGCTCTCAGGCATGACTAACTATGGGCGTGAGGGCAGTGTTTCATTGGACACTATTGGATGGTTGGCATGGGAAGACGCAAGGTGAGCAGCGTGCGCGGCATCGAGGCGCCCGAGGTTGCGCGAAAGCGCAAAGGGACCAACCCGGGCGGGCGGAGGGCAATCGGGAGAGGGGCACCTCGGGAGTGGTACATCCCGGATTGCAAACGAGGGCAAGCCCTGTTGGATGGC
>NZ_AHJE01000238.1 GCF_000243095.1 Cupriavidus basilensis OR16
ACGTGGCCGAGCAGCACGGATTTATGGACGTCTGCCAACTGTAGTGGGGAATCATGGCCCGCGCGGGCGCGCCAGCGCCATGACGCACTGCGGAATCCACCGGAGCGGGCCGGTTTGCTAGAATCCCAATTTTAGCCCACGCGCGCGCCGACGGCATCCCGGATGCGCACGATCGCGCCCAAACCACGGCCTTGCGGCCTCGCGCGGCCCTGCGGCGTTGCCGCGGCGGCATTCCCCTTCGTTTTTTGGTGTTTGTTTTACTTATCTCCATTTCCACTATCCGGACCGCATGACCATCGCAGACAACAAGAAAGCCTTTTTCGACTACTTCATCGAAGAGCGATATGAGGCGGGGATCGTGCTCGAGGGCTGGGAAGTCAAGGCGATCCGCGCGGGACGCGTGCAGATCAAGGAAGGCTACGTGGTCATTCGCGACGCCGAGCTGTTCCTGATCGGCGCCCATATCAGCGCACTGAACAGCGCCTCCACTCATATCTCTCCCGACGCGGTGCGCACCCGCAAGCTGCTGCTCAAGGCCGAAGAGATCAAGCGCCTGATCGGCAAGGTGGAGCAGCGCGGCTTCACGATCGTGCCGCTCAACCTGCATTACACGCGCGGACGCGTCAAATGCGAGATCGGCCTGGCCAAGGGCAAGAAGATGTTCGACAAGCGCGAAACCGAGAAGGACCGCGACTGGCAGCGCGAGAAGGCGCGGATCATGAAGGGCGCGGGCAAGGAGTGAAGCACCGAGGCAGTCCGGCGGTACGCCGCAAGACTGCCTCTTCGTTGCAAGCCCCCCCCTCTTCAAGCCCCCTCGCTTCAAGCCCCTTTCTGCTGGCCTTTGACGATCTGCAGCGCCGACGCGATCATGGTGCTCATGTCGCCAAGGTTGCCCGGCACGATCAGCGTGTTGCCCTGCTTGGCCAGGTTGCCGAAGGCGCTCACGTACTCCTCCGCCACTTTCAGGTCCTCCGCCACTTTCAGGTTCACCGCCTCCATGCCCCCGTCCGTGCGGATGGCATGCCCGATCTTCTCGATGGCCTGCGCGTTGGCCTCTGCCACCGCCAGGATCGCCGAGGCCTCGCCCTGCGCCCGGTTGATGGCCGCCTGCCGCTCCCCTTCGGACTTCTGGATGGCGGCCTCACGCGCGCCCGTGGCCAGGTTGATCTGCTCCTGGCGCTTGCCTTCCGACGCGGCAATCAGCGCGCGCTTTTCGCGCTCGGCGGTAATCTGCGCCTGCATCGCATGCAGGATTTCCTTGGGCGGAGTGAGATCCTTGATCTCGTAGCGCAGCACCTTCACACCCCAGCTCGCGGCAGCCTCATCCAGCGCATTGACCACGCTGTGGTTGATGTACTCGCGCTCCTCGAAGGTCTTGTCCAGCTCCAGCTTGCCGATCACCGAGCGCAGCGTGGTCTGCGACAGCTGGGTGATAGCCACCACGAAATTGCTGGACCCGTAGGAGGCTTTCATCGGGTCGGTAACCTGGAAATACAGCACGCCGTCCACCTGCAGTTGCGTGTTGTCCCTGGTAATGCAGATCTGGCTCGGCACATCAAGCGGGATTTCCTTCAGGACATGCTTGTAGGCCACACGATCGATGAAGGGCAGCACGACAGTCAGCCCTGGCGTCAGCGTGGCGCGGTACTTGCCAAGGCGTTCCAGCACCCAGGCATGCTGCTGCGGCACGATCTTGAAGCTTTGCGCCACCAGCACGATGACGGCGACCAGGATCAGCAGGGGCAGCAGGCTGCCGAAGAATTCGAACATGGGACCTCCGTGACGGGATTGAAAAAGCAAACTGCAAGAACGGCGGAAATCGGGGCCGCGCCCTGTCGGGGCTATCGCGGGCTGACGAAGAGCGTGTTGCCGCGTACCTCGACGATGCGAAAACGCCCAGGCGCTGCCGGGCCGGCCGCCTGGAGTTCCACATCCCAGTCGGTACCGCGGTAGCGCACGCGTGCCCGCCCGGCGTCGCCCCAGGCCGGCACCTCGAGTTCCTGGCCGATATCCGGGTTGACATTGGGATCGCGCTCCGCCGCATCGCGCTTCACGCGCCCATAGCGGGAGCGCCGCAGCACGACGAAGCCGGCTAGCGCCACCAGCGCCGCCAGCAGGGTCTGGGCGGCCGCGCCAAGCCCGGCCAGCGCACCCAGGCCACCTGCCGCGGCGCCCAGCGCCACCATCAGCAAATACAAGGTGCCGAGCCCTAGTTCCGCGATCACCAGCACCGCGGCCAGCGCAAACCAGATGTAGTACGGCGCCATCTTTCCCTCCTTGCTTACCTGCCCACCTGCTTGCCTGCCGTTGTCCTGGCCACGGCCAAAACAAAAAACCCCCGCAGCGCCAAAGCGCCTGCGGGGGTTCGGAACACCTGGCGCAGGGCCGGTGTACCGCTATTGTGACGTCAAATGCCTCAGGAAGCCAGTTGCTTCCAGGTATCGACCACCGAATCCGGATTCAGCGAAATCGACTTGATGCCTTCCTTGGCCAGCCACAGCGCAAAGTCCGGGTGGTCCGAGGGGCCCTGGCCGCAAATGCCAACGTACTTGTCCAGGCGCAGCGCGGTGGAGATAGCGCGCGAGAGCATGAACTTGACGGCCGGATCGCGTTCGTCGAAGTCCTTGGCCAGCAACTCCATGCCGGAGTCGCGGTCCAGGCCCAGCGTGAGCTGGGTCAGGTCGTTCGAGCCGATCGAGAAGCCATCGAAGTACTGCAGGAACTCTTCAGCCAGGATGGCGTTGGACGGCACTTCGCACATCATGATGATGCGCAGGCCATTCTCGCCGCGCTTCAGGCCATGCTTGGCCAGCAGGCCGATGACCTTCTCGGCCTGGCCGAGCGTGCGCACGAACGGCACCATGATCTCGACGTTGGTCAGGCCCATGTCGTCGCGCACGCGCTTCATGGCCTTGCATTCCATCTCGAAGGCTTCGGCAAAGTCTTCGGAGATGTAGCGCGAGGCGCCACGGAAACCCAGCATGGGGTTTTCTTCGTCCGGCTCGTAGCGCGAACCGCCGATCAGCTTCTTGTACTCGTTGGACTTGAAATCCGACAGGCGCACGATGACGGGCTTCGGGTAGAACGCCGCGCCGATGGTGGCGATGCCTTCGGCCAGCTTGTCCACGTAGAACGCACGCGGGCTGGCATGGCCGCGGGCCACGCTTTCCACGGCCTTTTTCAGGTCAGCGTCGACTTGCGGGTAGTCGAGGATGGCCTTCGGGTGGACGCCGATGTTGTTGTTGATGATGAACTCGAGGCGGGCCAGGCCAACACCTTGGTTCGGGATCTGGCAGAAATCGAAGGCCAGTTGCGGGTTACCGACGTTCATCATGATCTTGACGTCGATGTCCGGCATTTCGCCGCGCTGCACTTCCGTGACCTCGGTTTCGAGCAGGCCGTCGTAGACGCGGCCTTCGTCGCCCTCGGCGCACGACACCGTCACCAGCGTGCCGTCCTTGAGCAGATCGGTGGCGTCGCCGCAGCCGACCACGGCGGGCACGCCCAGCTCGCGCGCGATGATGGCCGCGTGGCAGGTACGGCCACCGCGGTTGGTCACGATGGCGGCGGCGCGCTTCATCACCGGTTCCCAGTTGGGATCGGTCATGTCGGCAACCAGGACGTCGCCGGGCTGCACGCGTTCCATTTCGGACGGGTCATTGATCACACGGACACGGCCGGTGCCGATCTTCTGGCCAATGGCCCGGCCGCTGGTCAGCACGGGCGCGGTACCCTTGAGCTTGAAGCGCTGCTCGGCCTTGCCGCCGGACTGGCTCTTCACCGTTTCCGGGCGGGCCTGCAAGATATAGATCTTGCCGTCGCGGCCGTCCTTGCCCCACTCGATGTCCATCGGGCGCCCGTAGTGCTTCTCGATGATCATCGCGTACTTGGCCAGCTCGGCCACATCGGCGTCGGTGATGGAGTAGCGGTTATCTTGATCAGCTTGGAGCCGATCGAGCGGCGGATGACATCGGGGAAGCCGGATTCGGTGTCGATCGTGAACATCACGCCAGCAGCGCCCACGTCCGAGCGCACCATGCGCTGCACGCCGGCGGACAGCGCGACGATGTCGTGCGCGAAGCCCTTGTGCACGCGATAGGAAATGGCGCGGTCGTTGTACAGCGAGGCAAACACGTGGCGGATCTTGTCCAGCACGTCGTCGATGCCGCTGACGTTGAGGTACGACTCCTGCTGGCCGGCGAACGATGCATCCGGCAGGTCTTCGGCGGTAGCCGACGAACGCACGGCGAACGAAGCCTCGGCGCCTTCGCGCGCTTCGGCACGCGCGTAGAACTCGCGGATTTCCTTTTCCAGGCGGGGCTGGAACGGCGCTTCGACGACCCAGTTGCGGATCTCGGCACCGGCTTCGGCCAGGGCCTTGACGTCGTCGACGTTGAGGGCCTTCAGGCGATCGGAAATGCGTTGGGTCAGGTTGCTGTGGGCGAGGAAGTCGCGGAACGCCAGCGAAGTGGTGGCAAAGCCGCCGGGCACCCGCACGCCAGCCTCGGCCAGCTGCGAGATCATCTCGCCGAGCGACGAATTCTTGCCGCCCACGGTTTCCACATCTTCCTTGCGCAACTGCTCGAACGGCAGCAGGTAGGCGCCGTCAATTGCCGGGTTGTTCATAAAAGCCTCAAAACAAAGTAAGAAACCTGTTGCTGACGCCCGGAATATTGTTGGAGTTCTGCTACCGGACGGATCGCTTGGCTAAACAGTCCCAGCGGCTCACAATCGGTGTGCGATCGTGATTGCTGCAGCGCACATTGTTGACAATTCGTGGCCGAATCGTTGTGCCAACCGCGCTGGCGGAATTGCTTAGCGAAAAGATCGCCGCTATTCTACCGTGCCGCACCGCACTTTCGCGGAGCGCGGATTCAAAAATAATTGTCCATACATGTCCTTCCCCGACGCTCCCCAGCCCGACGCTCCCGCCGCGCCCCTTGCGCCGCAGCAACCCCAGGAACCGCGTAAGGAGGAGGAGCGCCCCGCTATCCGCACGGTATTTATCGTCTCCGATGGCACCGGCATTACCGCCGAGACCTTCAGCCACTCGATCCTGGCCCAGTTCGAGATGCGTTTCCGCAAGGTGCGCATGCCGTTCGTGGACACCCCCGAGAAAGCGCACATCGCGGTGGGCAAGATCAACGAGGCCTTCTACTCGGAAGGCGTGCAGCCCATCGTCTTCACCACCCTGGTCAACCAGGAGTCGAACAAGGCGATCCGCCGCGCCAAGGCCATGATCCTGGACATGTTCCAGACCTTCATCGAGCCGCTGGAAAAGGAACTCGGACTGAAGTCCACTCATGCGATCGGACGTTTTCACCAGAACGCGGACACCGAGGCCTACCAGAACCGCATCGAGGCCATCAACTTCTCGCTCGCGCATGACGATGGCCAGTCGCACAAGAACCTGGCCGAGGCCGACATCATCCTGGTGGGCGTGTCACGCAGCGGCAAGACCCCGACCAGCCTTTACCTGGCCATGCAGTACGGGCTGAAGGCAGCCAATTACCCGCTGATTCCCGACGACTTCGAGCGCGGCAAGCTGCCCACCGCGCTCTACGCGTTCAAGAGCAAGATCTTCGGGCTGTCGATCAACCCGCAGCGCCTGGCCGAGATCCGCAACGAGCGCCGCCCGGGCAGCAAGTATGCTGCGCCGGAGAACTGCCGCTACGAGGTCAACGAGGCCGAGGCCATGATGCGCCGCGAGGGCATCAAGTGGCTGTCGTCCACCCACAAGTCGATCGAAGAGATCGCCACCACGATCCTGCAGGAGATCAAGGTGGACCGCGACAGCAATTATTGAGGCAGGTTGACGCCGCGCGGCGGGCGCACAGGCCCGTGCGCGCGGATGTGGTCGCTGGCGCCTCAGCCCGGCCGCCGCTGCCGCACCGCCTCGAACAGGCAGATCGCCGTCGCGGCGGCCACATTCAGCGACTCCAGCCCGCCCGGCTGGGGAATGCCCACCGTGCGGCTGACCTTGGCCATCCACTCCGGGCTCACGCCCGCGCCCTCGTTGCCCACCACCCAGCCCACAGGTGCGCGCAGGTCGGTGTCGAACACGGCCGCCTGCGCGTGCGAGGACGTGGCCAGCAACGGCACCCCCAGGCGCGGCGCCAGCATGTCGAGCGTGCAGTGCTCGACGATGTTCAAGTGGAAATTGGCGCCCATGGCGGCGCGCAGGGTCTTGGTGGACCAGGCGAAGGCGCTGCCGGTGACGAGAAACGCATGCCCGATGCCGGCGGCCGCGGCGCTGCGCAGGATCGAGCCGACATTGCCGGCATCCTGGACGCCGTCCAGGATGATGCAATCGGTGTCGATATGCGACGGCAGGTGGCCAGCCGGCGTGTCGATGACCAGCATCAGGTCGATGCCGTTGACCACGCCGGCGATCAACTCGAACAAGGCGTCCGCCAGCAGCACCACGCGCGCGGGCTCGATCTGCCTGAGCAGCGGCGCCACCTCGGCATGATCGTAATGCCGCTCCGACACCACGCACTGCACCGGCTGGCCCAGCGCGTCCAGGTAGGCTTGCGCAAGGTGCACGCCATCCAGGACCGACTGCCCCGCCTTGCGGCGCGCATGCGTGGAACCGGTCAGCGCCTTGAGGTGCTTGAACAGCGCGTTTTCGCGCGAAGTGACGTGCTTCACGATAGCTGCTCCGGAAGTGCCGGTACCGGCATGACGGCGACAGGCGCGATGCGTCCCAGCGCGATGGCCTCGCGCACGGGCGCGAACGAGCGCCGGTGGTGCGGCGTGGCGCCGAACTCGGTGAGCGCGGCCAGGTGCTGCGGTGTGCCGTAGCCAGCGTGCGCATCGAAGCCGTACTGCGGGTACGCGGCGTGCAGCACCAGCAGTTCGCGGTCGCGCGCCACTTTGGCCAGGATCGACGCCGCCGAGATGGCCTGCACCTTGGCATCGCCCTTGACGATGGCCTCGACTGCAAAGCGCACCTGCGGGCAGCGGTTGCCGTCGACCTGCACGAGATCCGGCTCCAGGCCGGCATCGGCCAGGCCATGCACGGCACGCTGCATGGCCAGCATGGTGGCGTGCAGGATGTTGATCGTGTCGATTTCTTCCACGGAAGCCTGGGCGATATGCCAGCCCAGCGCACGCTCGCGAATCTCGTCGAACAGTGCCTCGCGGCGCCGCGCGCTCAGCACCTTGGAGTCCGCCAGGCCCTGGATCGGCCGGGCCGGATCCAGCACCACGGCTGCGGCATAGACCGGGCCGGCCAGCGGGCCCCTGCCCGCTTCATCCACGCCGCACAGGTGGCGGACCTGCGTGGCAGTGCCGGTCAGGTCGAAGCCGAGCTGGGCCGAATCGCCCTTGGCGCTAGCTGCGGGTCGCCGTGCCATTACACGCCCCTCCGCTGCCGGATCAAGTCGGCGACCACGGCCGAGGCGATCTCGGCGGTATTGCGTTTGAGCGTCTGGTGCATCTGGGTGAAATGGTCGCGCAGGAACGCGGTATTGCCCTCGTCGTTCAACTGCAGCAGCGTCTCGCGCGCCAAGGCTTCGGGCGTGGCGTCGTCCTGCAACAATTCGGGCACGACAAAGCGCCCCGACAGGATGTTCGGCAGGCCGACATACGGCAGGTAACCCTGCCGCTTCATGATCTGCGCGGTCAGCCAGGGCACCTTGTACGAGATCACCATGGGCTTCTTGTACAGTGCCGCCTCCAGCGTGGCGGTGCCGCTTGCCAGCAGGATCACGTCGGCGGCTTCCATGGCCAGGTGAGACTGCCCGTCGATGACGGTCAGCGGGATCTGCGGATACTGCTGGTGCAGGCCCGCGACGATCTCTCGCAGCGCTGCGCTGGCCGCCGGCAGCACGAAAACGAGATTGCCGTCCATGCTGTGCATGCGCGCCATGGCCGCGAAGAACGTCGCGCCCAGGTTGCGCACCTCGGACTGCCGGCTGCCGGGCAACACGGCCACCACGCGCGGCCCGTCAGGCAGGCCGAGTTTCTCGCGGGCGCCCTGCGTGTCCGGCACCATCGGGATCACGTCGGCCAGCGGATGGCCCACATAGGTGGCGGGAATCCCGGCGCGGGCATAGATCTCAGGCTCGAACGGGAACAGGCACAGGATGTGGTCGACCGCGCGCGCGATGGTGCGGATGCGCCCGCCGCGCCAGGCCCAGATCGACGGGCTGACGAAGTGCACCACCGGAATGCCGGCACGGCGCAGCGGCACCTCGAGCCCGAAGTTGAAATCCGGCGCGTCCACGCCGATAAAGCACAGCGGCGGCTGCGCCAGCAGCTTTTCCTTGATGGCGCGGCGCGTGGCGAGAATCTCGCGCAGCGAGCCCAGCACCTCCACATAGCCGTTGACCGAGAGGGTGTCCATCGGCCACTGCGACTCGAACCCCTGCGCCATCATGCGAGGCCCGCCAATGCCGGCGTAGCTGACTTCACCGAGCCGGGCCTTGAGCCCGCCCATCAGCAGGGAGGCAAGCAGGTCGCCGGAATTCTCGCCTGCCACCATGGCAATGGTGCCGCGATTGCCCGCGCCCGCCGCAACCGGCGTGGCCTCCATGGCCGGTAGGACACCGTCGACCATGGCTGTATCCGGCTTCAGCGCACAATGCCGCGCTGCGTGGCGGCAATGAAGTCAAGGAAACCCTGCAGCGCTGCCGTGGCGGTGCCTTCGGCCTGCGCGATCATTTGCGCGATCTCGATGCGGGCAGCTTCAAAGCTCAGGTCGGACTTGTACAGCACCTTGTAAGCCTGGCGCAGGGCCGCGATCTGCGCGGCGTCAAAACCGCGGCGGCGCATGCCTTCCACGTTGATGCCGTGCGGCGTGGCCTTGTTGCCGCCCTTGTCGCCGGCGGCGATCACGAACGGCGGCAGGTCCTGCACCAGTGCCGAGGCGCCGCCCAGCATGGCGTGCGCGCCGATGCGCACGAACTGGTGCACCCCGCTCATGCCGCCAAGGATGGCCCAGTCGCCCACCTGCACGTGGCCGGCGATCTGCGCGTTGCTGGAGAACACGGTGTGGTTGCCCACCTGGCAATCGTGCGCGATGTGCACGTAGGCCATGATCCAGTTGTCGTCGCCGATGCTGGTCACGCCCCGGTCCTGCACCGTGCCGGTATGGATGGTGGTGAATTCGCGAATGGTATTGCGATCGCCGATCACGAGCCGCGTCGGCTCGTTGCGGTACTTCATGTCCTGCGGCGTGCCACCCACCGAAGCATATGGCCCGATGCGGTTATCCGCGCCAACCGTGGTATGCCCTTCAATGGTGGTATGCGCGCCTACCTGGGTACCGCTGCCAAGCCGCACGTGGGGGCCCACGATGGAAAACGGCCCGACGGTCACGTCGGATGCAAGCTCGGCCTTCGGGTCGACCAGTGCGCTGGGATGGATTTGCGTCATGCGTCCTGTCCTATGGTCTGAGATGGAAAAAATGAACGGTCAATACAGTGAGCAGAAACGTCCAAAGCCTGCCGCCGGGGCGTAACGAGCGCTCGCCTGATGGCCCCACCCGCTGCGCTGGAACCTGAACGCACATGGGTGCGAGGGTCCAAAGCGGAGGATGGTGCCGGCCAGCGGCCGCGCAGTCGCCCTGATGGCCAGCCTCTTCAGTCGGCTTGCTTGACGGTGCACATCAACTCAGCTTCGCAAGCCACCTTCTCGTCGACGGTGGCAAACGCCTTGAACTTCCAGATGCCGCGGATATAGCGCTCTACGGATACGGTCATGTGCAGCTGGTCGCCCGGCGTCACAACCTGCTTGAAGCGCGCGCCGTCGATGCCGACGAAGTAATACAGCGAGCCTTCCTTGCGCTCCATGTCGGCGCCAAAGGTCAGCAGGCCGGCCGACTGCGCCAGCGCTTCGAGGATCATCACGCCCGGCATCACGGGGTAACCCGGGAAATGGCCCTGGAAGTACGGCTCGTTCATGCTGACGTTCTTCAGCGTTTTGATACGCTTTTGCGGCTCCAGTTCAAGCACGCGGTCCACCATCAGGAACGGGTAGCGATGCGGCAGCAGCTTGAGGATCTTGCGGATGTCGATATCGACTGCGTTCATGATTTTTTCTCTTCGGTATGCTGGATAGAATTGCCGGCGTCCTGCCCTTGCAAGCGCTTCTCGAGCTGGATCACGCGCTCGCGCAATTTGCTCAGGCCTCGCAAGGTGGCTGCGGTGCGTTCCCAGTCGCCATGCGGCTGGACCGGGAACACGCTGGTGAAATGACCGCCGGGCTTGGGAATGGATTTAGTGATCGAAGTGCCACCGGAAACCGTGGTGCGATCGGCAATGTTCAGGTGCCCGGCGAAGTTGGCCGAGCCCCCGATGACGCAGAAGCGCCCGACCTTGGTACTGCCGGCGATGGCCGCGCAGCCCGCGATCACAGTATGCGCGCCCACCCGCACGTTATGCGCGATCTGCACCTGGTTGTCGAGCTTGCAGCCGTCCTCGACGACCGTGTCGGCCATGGCGCCGCGATCGATCGCGGTATTGGCGCCAACCTCGACGTCATTGCCGAGCACGGCGCGCCCGGTCTGGGGAATCTTGACGTACTCCACGCCGCCCGGGCCAATGTCCGGTGCGAAGCCGAAACCATCCGCGCCCAGCACCACACCGCTGTGCAGTATGCATCTCATGCCTACCACGCATTGGTGATAGACCGAGACATTGGCATAGATCAGTGTGTCGTCGCCAATCTGCGCGCCTGCACCGACATAGCCGTTGGCCAGGATGCGCACCCGCTCGCCGAGCCTCGCCCCGCCCTCGATCACCACGTTGGGCCCGATAAAACAGGACGCCGGCACCACGGCGTCGGGCGCCACGCTGGCGCGCGGGTCGATGCCGGTACGGTGGTCGGTATTGGCGCGGCGCTCGAACCCCTGCGCGATACGTGCAAAGCACACATAAGGATTGCGGGCGACCAGCCAGTTGCGGCCGTCGGCCTGCCCTTCAGCGCGGATGCGCTCAAGGTCGGCCGCCGACACGATCACGGCGCCGGCGCCGGAGGCCAGCGCCTGTGGCAGGTACAGGGGGTTGGAGAGGAACGAGAGCTGGTCGGAGCCGGCCTGGTCGAGCGGTGCGAGGCCGCGCACGGCGAGGTCGGGATCACCCACAACCTGCGCGCCGGTATCGGTGGCGAGCTGACCCAGTGTGGGTGTTTGCATGGCAGTACTTCCTTGTACGGTGAAAACAGGCAGGCTTACTTGCTGCCGGCGTTCAGCGCTTTCATCACGTCGTCGGTGATGTCGATACGAGGATTGACATAGACGGCCTCTTGCACGATCAGGTCATACTTGCGCTGCTCGGCAAGCTGGCGGATCACGCGGTTGGCGCGCTCGAGCACCTGGGCCAGTTCCTCGTTGCGGCGCTGGTTCAGGTCCTCGCGGAATTCACGTTGCTTGCGCTGGAATTCGCGGTCGAGATCGGCCACTTCGCGCTGACGGCGCTGGCGATCGGCGTCAGCCAGCACGGCGGTGTCCTTGTCGAGCTTGTCGGCCATGCCCTTGATCTTCTGGGCCATGTCCTGCAGTTCGCGGTCGCGCTTGGAGAATTCCTGCTCCAGCTTGACCTGGGCCTGCTCAGCGCGCCAGCCGTCAGCGCGGCGGCCGTCAGGCCCTTGATCAGTGGGAATGTGGCTTTCATGAATACGTTCCTCAATCTTCTATTCTCTATTCTCGCTCAGAACGCGGTACCGATCTGGAACTGGAAGCGCTGTACCTTATCGGTTTCGTCCTTCTTCAGCGGGAAGCCCACGCTGATCTTGAGCGGACCGATCGGCGACAGCCAGGACATGCCCAGGCCCGTCGAATACTTGAGCTGGCTGAACAGCAGCGGTGCGCCTTCTTCGTACACGTTACCGAAGTCGAAGAAGGTGAACAGGCGCAGCGTCCGGTCCACACCCGAGCCTGGCAGCGGGAAGATGAATTCGACGTTGCCGATCACCTTGGACGCGCCACCGACCGGGTTGCCGTTCTGGTCTTTCTTGCCCAGCGTGCTGGTCTGGTAGCCGCGAACCGAGCCGATACCACCGGCATAGAAGTTCTTGAACACCGGGAACGGCGTATTGCCGTATCCGTGACCATATGCCACCTCACCGTTGAAGGCCATGGTAAAGGCCTTCGACAGCGGATAGAAATACTGCTGCTGAACGCTGGCGCGATAGTACTGCGTGTCGCCACCGGGCACGCCCACTTCGACGTTGGCCTGCGTGTAGGGTCCCTTGGTCGGGACCAGCGCGCTGTCGCGGCGGTCGCGGGCCCAGCCGATCGTGAACGGGAAGTTGTTGATCGGGTCGCCGCTGGACTTGCCGATCTTGGTCAGCCACTGGCCATACTGGAGCGGCGTGTTCGGCGAGATGGTCACCTGGGTGCGCTCGTAGCCGATGCCGAAGAACACGGTATCCGTTTCCGTGAACGGCACGCCGAACTTGACGTTGCCGCCCTCCGAAACGATCTTGTAGTCCTGGTCGCCGGTGTAATACAGCGGCCGCGACGTACGATAGTAGATATCGGTCGAGCGGCTGATGCCGTCCACCGTGAAATACGGATCGTATTGCGTCAGCGAGATCGTGCGGAAGGACTTCGCGGTGTTCACGTCCAGGCCCAGGCTGGTACCCGAACCGAACACGTTGTCCTGGCGCAGGCCGGCCTGCAGCACCAGCTTGTCCGTGGAGGAGAAGCCCAGGCCCAGGCTGATCTGGCCGGTCGGCTTTTCGGTCACGTTGACGTTCACATCGACCTGGTCGGGCGCGCCGGCCACGTCCTCGGTGGTGATGTTGGTGTCGGTGAAGTAGCCGGTACGGTTGATACGGGCCTGCGATTGCGTCAGCTTTTCGCTGTCGAACCACGAACTCTCCATCTGCCGCATTTCGCGGCGCACCACTTCGTCGCGGGTCTTGCTGTTGCCCACCACGTTGACGCGGCGCACATAGACGCGCCGTCCCGGATCGACCATCAGGGTCAACGCGACTTCACGCTTTTCCTTGTCGATCTGCGGCTGCGGGTTGATGGTGGTG
>NZ_AHJE01000237.1 GCF_000243095.1 Cupriavidus basilensis OR16
CGCCGGCGTGGGCCAGAAGAACAGCGAGATGGTGTAGGTGATGGCGGCCAGCATGAAGTAGGCGGCATGGCCGTTCTTCATCACGGCGCGAAAGGGTTCCACCATGCGTACGTCGGAACGCAGCGACTTGAGCGCGTTGAGCAGCGCCGTCATCAGCGCGATCACCAGGAAGATATTGAACAGCTCGCGCGCAGCCACAAAACTGGCGTTGAAGATGCTGGCCAGCGCGCTGACCGGGCTATGGGTCCAGGCCAATGTGACGAGGAAGGTCGCGACGATCGCGGGCACGACCACGTTGGCGCGAAACACCATCGTGAGCACGATGGTGATGACGCCGGCGAGGTAGGCCCAGTGGGCCGCGCCAATAGCGATATGTGATTCCATGCGGGGAGGGCTCCTGTGCCGGCGGGGTTGGGCGGGGGGCTGCCGGTCTGTGCCGAAGCGGCATCGTATCTGGCCTGGCGCCGCCGCGGCAATCACTGGCGTGGCCGCGCGGCGCGCAAGTGCGCTGTGGTTCCCGTAGGGGATGCGGGCCTACTCGGCGGTGGACCCGGTGACGGGGAACGGCGGCCTTGGCCGGGCTTGCCTGTGCTTCCCAGGACACGGCGATGTCGCCGTTGACGAACGTCTGGCAGGCCATGCGGTAGCCCTCGCCAAATTGTGCCTCCGACAGGTGCTTGCGCTCCTTGGGCTTGATGGCATCGGTGAACTCGAGCCCGCGCTCGATCTTGCACTTGCAGGTGCCGCACAGGCCGCCGCCGCACTTGAAAGGGATGCCACCTTTCTCGCGCAGGGAAACGCGCAGCAGGTTGCTGTTCTCGGGGGCGCTGACGATCTTGCCGTCGTTGCTGACAAAGGTGATTTCAATCATGGAAACGGTCCGATTGCATGAGGGGGCTGCCCGGCGCCGGGCCGGTCATACTCGGTTGGTTCAGTCAGTCATCCGCATGGCGGGCATGGCATTCACGCTTGATCAACGTGATGTCCATGCTGCCGAAGGTGGCCAGGCGCGTGAGCTCGTCGCGGGCGCCCTGCAGCGTGTCGAACTGATCGAGGAATTTGGAGGGCACGTAGTTGATGGTGGGGGCGGGCCGGCTCGCGGCATCGGCGTCCTCGCTGAACTCCTCCACGACCCTAACCTTTACCGGATGCGCTATTTCGGCGATGACGAAGTGCGCCGTCTTGCGGCCGTAGAAGAGATAGTCGTAGGCCTCGACGGCCACCAGCCCCTCTACCAGTTCGGTGCGGAACTGCCCCGGCTTGCTGCTGAGTATGACGTACATGACTGCGCTGCTTGGTGGATGCTGATTGATCACTGCGCGTTGCCCGGGACGCTGGCCTGCGGGACATTCGCCGCGCCGCTGGCGGCGGCTGCGCTCTGCACAGGTAGTTCTTCCTGGACCAGCTCGATGTCATGCTCCAGCCAGATCTGGCAGGTCAGGCGATAGCCCAGTCCCAGGCGCTCTCCCAGCTGCTTCTTTTCCTTCCAGTTCGGCGGCGGCAGGTGCTCGGCGCCGGCGATCACGCGGCACGCGCATTTGGAACACTTGCCCATGCCGCATTCATAGCGCAGGTTCGGATACGGAAACTGCTTGATCCCGGCACGCACCACCAGGTTGGTGCTGGGCTTGACCTCATCCTCGAAGGTCTGGCCATTCTTGTGAAATACGACTTTAGGCATACAACGTTTCCGCAAGCGGTCTGTCAGGGGCGGCCGGGCGGATGCGCACCGGCCGCGCGTAGTCGCGGGATCTGGCGGGCGGGCTCAGGCAGCCATATCCAGCGCTGGGAGGGGGATTTCCTGTGCGACGTAGTCGTGATAGAGGGCGGTGGTGTAGAGCAGGCGCATCTGGGCGCCGATTTCGCAGATTTTCAGGCAGCGCTGCTGCAGCTCCGGGGTGTTGGCGTGTTCGAGCACGATCTGGTAGCCCCGCTCGCCGTGGATTTCATCCGAGACGATGTGCAGGTCGAAGAATTCGACTTCTTCGTCGGTGAAGTTGTACTTGTCGCGCAGCGTGGGGTCTGCTTGCGGTAGATCGA
>NZ_AHJE01000236.1 GCF_000243095.1 Cupriavidus basilensis OR16
GTGGCCAGCAGGCGCCGCGCGCGCGCGGCGCCGCCGCACCGGCGGGCCGGGTTGCGGCCGACGCGGCCGCGGCCGAGTGCCGCCGTGGCGCCTGCCGCTCCCGCCTTGCGTCCGGCTGCGCCGGCACCCGCCGAGCCCGCACCGGTCCAGGCACGAGAACCAGCCCAGGCTTTGCGCCCGGCAGCGCCCGTGCGGATGCCAAGCCCGGCTCCAGCTCCGGCTCCGGTAGCTGCCGCGCCGATAGCCGCTCCCGTTCCCGCCGGCGATGCGCCGATGTCGCCGGCCCGTGCCGCGCTGGCCGCGGCGCGCCTGGCGTCAGCCGCGCGTGCCGGCGGCAGCCCGCGTATGCCGCCGCCTGCCGCCGCTCCTGCGGCAGCGCCGGCCGCGCCCTCGGCCCAGCCCCTGCGCCCACCCGGCCCACCCGCTGCGGTGTCGAGGCCGGCGGCCCCGATGCCAGCGGCCAAGGCCGCAGCCCCGGCGCGCAGGGAGCCCGTGCCCCCGCGGCAAGCCGCCACGGATGCGCGCGATGCCGGCCCGAGCGACGACGTTCCGCCATGGGAGCACGCCGGCAGCAGCGACGTGCCGCCCTGGGAAGACCTCCCGCCCGACTTGCCCGTGATCGGGCCCTACGACAGCGATCCCGAGCCGATGCCCTCGCGCCAGGCCGCGCCCCGGCG
>NZ_AHJE01000235.1 GCF_000243095.1 Cupriavidus basilensis OR16
GTGGATGCCGGCGTAGTTGGCGCAGCCGGCCAGCACTGCTGCCATCAACACCGAGAGCGCGGGGCCTGCAAAGCGGCGCACCGAGGGATTAATTTGATTGTGCATTATCTGATCTATCAGTTAAATGGGTAAAAAAAAACGATCAAACGTTCGCAAATTTGGCAAGGAGCCGGCGAAATTCAGTGAATTCTTCCTGGCTGAACGCCTTCAATCGCGCATTAAGTACCTTCGGTGCCACTTCAGGGATGCAGCCCGCGACGGCCATGCCCTTTTCCGTCAGCGTGAGGTTAACCATCCGGCGATCGTCCGTGCTACGACTGCGCGCCAGCAGACCCTTATCTTCCAGCCTGTCCAGCATGCGGGTCATCAGGCCGCTGTCAATGCCGAGTAGCTTGCTCATTTCGAACGGGGTGCCGGTAACGCCGCGCTTCAGCAGGAGGAAAATGCCCATTTGCTGCGCGGTGATGTCCAGATCTTTCAGTGCCGCATCCATTTCGACCAGGAGGCAGTCGCGGGCACGGTTGAGATAAAACCCGACGCTCTGCATGAGCTGGTAGTTTTCCTTCGAGTAGTGGTCCACGGCGATGCCTCATTGCATTTGCTGACTGAACATTAGTTGATGAGTCAGATAAATGCAAGTAAGGATCTGCATGGGTAGTGCGGCGTGGCTGGAGAAGTCGATCAAGTCATTGATTTTTAACGATTTTAAGGATGAATCTGGCGACATGGCAAGCATGCCGACTTTCCCGAATGGCAACCGGCCCGATGGACCCGCCCCGGGCGAGGCGGGTCCATCGGGCTCGGTCAAGGGCGGCTTCAGGAGTGCCACGAGGTGGAGGCCAGTGGCCGGCGCGCAAGCGGTGGGCCAGGCTCCGAGCAAGGTGTCGAGTTGATGTGCCGTGCCAGGTACTGGCTACCCAAGAAGCCGCTGAAATGGCTATTGTCGGCGTCACCCCTCGGCTCTAGGCTGTCCTATGGGTTCGGCCGTCCGGCCGGGCCGCCAGCGGGGATCGCCATGACATTGCGGCTCGACAGCCACCGGGCCAACAGGCCCAGCACCGAACTATTGCTTCGCCTGGACCGACGCGCCGAGCGCTACCGGCTCGAGCATTCGCTGGTGGATATCGTGCGGCTGCGGGTGTCGCAGATCAATGGTTGCCCTTACTGCATCGACCTGCATTCGACGCGGGCGCGCAAGGACGGCGAGATGGCGGCGCGGATCGATATGCTGGAACTCTGGCGCGAGACGTCGCGGTACACGGACCGCGAGCGGGCGGCGCTGGCCTGGGCCGAGGCGGTGACGCGCATCGCCGGCACGCGTGTGCCGGACGCCGTCTGGGAAGCGGTGCGGCCGTATTTTTCGGATCGGGAAATCGTGGACCTGACCCTGCTGGTCACGGCGGTCAATAGTCTTAACCGTTTTGGCATCGCGTTTCGCCGGACTCCTGGCTAGCTCGGATGCAGGAAGGGAAGGAACCAGGCTGGTGGCTTGCGGATCCTGCTGGCGTATGAAGGCCGATCCCGTGCGGGGCCGGCTTTCAGTTCATTGGGGCAGCGGCAGCTTGATCGGCTCGCCTTCGCCCGCGATGGCGAACACCAGCAGCCTGGCCGGTGTGGTCTTGCTGGCATTGCGGGTGACCAGGTGCCTTGCATTGGGCGCCTCGTACCAGCTTTGGCCCTTGCCATAGGTCTTGGCCGGCTCGCCGCCGAGTTGCGATACGACGGTGCCTTCCAGCACGTAGGCAAAAATCGATCCGGGGTGGACGTGCGGGGCAGATGCCTGGCCGGGGGCGAGCGTCACCGTTGCCAGCAGGACATTCTTGCCTGCTGCCTCGGGGATCGGCTGCTTCATCAGCGGCTGCACGGTCTCCTCGGCCCTGCCGGGCTGCCCGTCGGGCGTATGGGCATGGACGTTGCCCGCGCCAAGCAAAGCCAGCAGGGCCGGCACGGCGGTCGCAATCGCCAGGCGGGACACGGCCCGCCCAATCTGCAATCGGGTCATGGTTGACGTCTCCCGTGGGTCAGGCCGGCGTCTTGCGGAACGAGATGGCGAAGCGGTTCCAGCTATTGATCGCGGAGATCAGCAGGGTCAGGTCGACCAGTTCGGCGTCGCTGAAATGCGGGCGGACGGCTTCCCAATCGGCGTCGGGTACATGGCTCTGGGCAACCAGCGTGACGGCTTCCGTCCAGGCCAGCGCGGCTTGCTCGCGTGCGGAGAAAAAGGGCGTTTCGCGCCAGACTGACAGGGTGGCCAGGCGGCGGTCGTCTTCGCCGCCCTTGCGCGCATCGCTGCTGTGCAGGTCGATGCAGTAAGCGCAGCCATTGATCTGCGAAGCCCGCAAGCGCACCAGTTCCACCAGCGGTTTTTCCAGGCCGCTTTTGGCAATCCGTTCCTCCAGGCCGATCAGGGCCTTGATGGAGGAGGGGCTGGCATTGTAGAAATCGAGACGTTGTTCCATGGTTTGCTCCTGGTTTGCGCCGCCGGGGCGGCGACGCGACTGGAACAAGATTAGGGCGATAATTGGTTATGGAAAATAGCCATTTTTATGTAATTTTAGGTAGCCAATGGTGTAGCCAATGATGTGGCCATGAACCGGTGCAGCAAGGGTGGCCAGCCAGCATCGCCATACCGGCATGGATGTAGGCCGCGCCGATGCCACCGTAGCCAAACAGGATCCCGGGCACCGACTGCTGCCGGGCCTGTTCTGGGTGGGCTGCGCGCTGGTGGCCGGGCAGGTGGGCCAGGGAGACCGGCCTCACGTTGAGTACTCCGCTCTATCGGGCCCTCGCCCGGGCGCATGCAAGACGCTTATGCCAGCCATTAGCCAACGCGCCTGTCGCCCGCCATCCACACATTGTCTAATGCATCCACATACAGGCACGGCACGCTATTCAACGCCGCAGCCAATAACGATGATGGAGACAATGTGCGATGAAACATCCCGCCCGCCTGAATGTCCTGTTGGTGTCCGCCTGCGCGGCCGTCGCGTGGGGAACCTCGCTCGGAGCCGGCACCGATGCCGCGCCTTTCCCAACCCATCCAATCCGGCTGGTGGTGCCGTTCACCAGCGGCGGGATCGCCGATGTGATGAGCCGCGTCCTCGCTGAAAAGCTCAAGGAGTCGCTTGGCCAGTCGGTGGTGGTCGAGAATCGGCCGGGCGCGGGCACCATGCTCGCTTCCGAATATGTAGCGCGCGCCGACGCCGATGGCTACACGCTGCTGATGGCGGCGGCATCCCTCACCATTGCGCCCGCCGTGTATCCCAGGGGCCGGGTCAGGTACGACCCGGTGCGAGATTTCGCGCCGGTCTCGCTAGTGGCGGAGGTGCCGCAGGTGCTGGTGGCATCACCTGCGTTCCCGGTAAAGAATGTCGGCGAACTGATCGCCTATGCGCGCTTGCATCCCGACCAGGTGAACTATGCCTCGTCCGGCGCCGGCACTTCCAACCACCTCGGGGCGGAGCATTTCAACCAGATGGCGCACATCCATATGAAGCACGTGCCTTACAAGGGCACCATGCAGGGCCTGAACGACGTGGTGGCCGGCCATGCCCAGGTCATGTTCGCCGACCTGGCCGCCGCGGACGCCTTTATCAAGGCGGGCAAGCTGACCGCGCTGGGACTGACCAGCGCGAAGCCCTTGCCGTCCCGTCGCCCGACTGAACGAGGCCGTACTCAAGGCCTTGCGCAACGGCGAGGTCAAGGCGCGCTTTGCCGCGCTCAATGTCGACCTGGCGCCGAGCAGCCCCGAGGCGTTCAAGCGCTTCATCGCCAGCGATACCGCCAGGTGGTCGGACATCGCGCGGGCGACTGGGGCCTCCGTGGAGTGAGGCTCCCGTGCCGGGCCGGCTTTGGCGGCCCGCCTTGTCTTTCCCGCCATTCCCCGCAGATTGCCGCCGCCATTCTCGTGACCGGGCATGGCTGGTTGCGCGCTGTTTTTCGCTTTCGCTTTCGCGTTCCATCACAACAACAGCAATGACTGGAGGAGACAGATGAAAACCATCCGGCTGACTGCGGCCGCCCTGGTGGCGCTGCCAGGCTTTGTCACCGCGCAGGCGGTCACCCTGTACGGGGTGGTCGACACCGGCGTCGAGTACGTCAACCATATCGGCACGGCTGGCAATAGCGTGACGCGCATGCCAGGCCTGACCGGCACCGTGCCATCGCGCTGGGGCTTGCGCGGCAGCGAGGACCTCGGCCGGGGCCTCAAGGCGGTGTTCGCGCTGGAGTCGGGTTTCGGCCCCGACACGGGCGTATCCAACCAGGGCGGACGCTTGTTTGGCCGCCAGGCGTACGTGGGTCTTGCCGGCAAGTGGGGCCAGATCGCGCTGGGCCGGCAGTACACCATGACGTTCTGGGCCAACCTGGACGCGGACATGCTCGGCCCGAACACCTTCGGCTCGGCCTCGCTGGATAGCTACATGGCGAATTCACGCGCCGATAACGCCATTTCGTACAAAGGCACCTTTGGCGGCTTCACGGCAGGGGCCACCTACAGCTTCGGGCGCGATAGCGCCAATGCCGGCCCGAGCCCGGCGGGCACCAATTGCGCCGGCGAGAACCCGGCCGATGCGCGCGCCTGCCGCGCATGGTCGGCGCTGCTACAGTACGATGCCAAGCGCTGGGTAGTCAACGCGGCCTATGACTCGTTGCGCGGCGGTCCGGGCGCCTTCGCCGGGCTGACCAACAGCGGCTTGCGTGACGACAGGCTCTCGCTCAACGGCTATGCCTTGCTGGGCGCCGCCAAGCTGGGCCTCGGCCTGGTACGGCGCGATAACCGGGGCAGCCCCACGCCGCGCAGCGATCTCTGGTTTGGCGGCGTGTCCTATGCGGTGACGCCGGCCTTCAGCGTGGATGCGGAAGTCTTCAACCTGCCTTCAACCTGCGCTATCACGGCAGCAGCAACAAGGCTTGGCTGTACGCGGCGCGGGCGACCTATGCCTTCTCCAAGCGCAGCTCGGTGTATGCCACCGCTGGCTTTATCGACAATGGCGGCCAGCTCGCCTTGTCGGTCAGCAATGGCCAGCCGGGTGCCAACCCGGCGCCCGGTGCCAGCCAGCTTGGTGCCATGCTGGGGATCAAGCACATCTTCTGATGCCTTGAGACATGATCGCGCCGTTGCGCTGGCGGCGCGGCGTACATCGCTTCCACGCAATGGGCGATGGCGTTCAGGCCGCTGGTGGCGCTCATCGCCGCCGACAGGCTGAGGGTGAGTTCCGGGTCATAGACCACGCTGCGTGGCAGCACCTGCACCGAGCGGCCGGTCTTCTTTTCGCCGTGCTCGGTGATGCCGTAGATCGGCGTCATCTGCCAGCGAGGCCAGCGCGCCCTTGCCGAACACCACGCGCGCGGGCAGCGGTCAGTAGATAGAGCTGTCTTGCACCATGTGAGGTCTCCCGAGTAGTGATTCCTGGCAGGCGCCGCAACTTGTCGCGGCGCCTGCCGGTAGGTCACCGCGCGTCAGGTAATGGCATCGGCGCGGCGGATCGAAGCAATCATCGAACTGTCGAGCAGGAACTCGCGCGACTTGTCCGGATCGAGCGAGATCGCATGCAGGGCTTGCTGGTTCTGGCGGCGCACCTGCGGGTCGCGTTCTTCCATGGTCTTCTTGTTGCGGATGCTGTTCTTTTGCACCACCTCCACGGCGACCGTGCGGCGCTGGCGCGAATACAGCTCGAGCAGCTCGGCGCCGGCGCGGCCGTGCCAGACCTCGGCCAGCTTGGTGCCAAGGTTGAAGGCATCGTGCACGCCGCCGTTCAGGCCGAAGCCGCCGATCGGATTGTTGATATGGGCCGCGTCGCCGGCCAGCAGGATGCGGCCCCGGACGAAGGTGTCCGCCACACGCTGGTGCACCCGATAGGTGCCGGAGTAGGCCAGCGGGAAGTGCATGTCCACGCCCAATGTCTCGCGCAGGCGGGCCTGCACGTTGGCCGGCGCCAGCAGCACCGCGTCGTCGACATCGGGATCGGCCGGCATGGCAACGCGCCAGAGGTCGGGGTGGCTATCGTCGTACAGCTTCAGCACCACGGCCCAGTGATCGGGGTCGGAGACATAGGCGGTGCCGGTGTAGCCCAGCGGTTCCATCGGCATGGCGACATTGGTGACCAGGAATTTCTCGCGCCAGGTAAAGCCTTCGAAGCCAAAGCCGGCGCTCTTGCGCACCATGCTGCGGGCGCCGTCCGCGCCTACAACCCAGGGCACCCGCACCTTGCTCGAGCCCTGGGCGGAGCGCAACTTTAGCGTGGCGCTGGCGCCGTCGGTGGATACCGATTCGAGCTTTTCGCCAAAACGCAGTTCGACATTCGGCAGCGTGCGCAGCACATCGAGCAGCAGGCTGGAAAGGTAGTGCTGCGGCAGGTGGAAGCGGAAGGGGAAGTCGGTCAGGGCGGACAGGGTGCCTAGATCGAACTCGGCATAGACGCCCTGGCTGCTGTCGCGCATCTGCCAGACGGGAATGCGGATGCCCATCCTGGTCAGATCCGCTTCGATGCCGAGCTTGCGAAAAATCTCCAGCGTGGGCGGATGGAACGCCGCGCCGCGCTGCTCGCGGGCGATTTCGTCGGCGCTCTCGAACACGACGCAGGGCACGCCGCGGCGCGCCAGCGTCAGGGCTGTGGTCAGGCCAACGGGCCGCCCGACTATCGCAATGCTTTCATCGTATGACATGTTCGGTTCCTTGTATGGGATGGGCGATTGCCGCGCGGCCATCGAGGTCGCTAGAATCCTGTGTGCAAGGTACCGGCCGGTCATAGGGGTGTCGATACGCGGAATCGCATCAGTGCCATTCGGAAGTTGAATGCGCGCGGCTCGCATGGCACGCGCCGATCGGGTACAACGGTTCTCGCCACGGCGCGCCTCACCCCGCTGGGCCTGGCGGTGCGCCACAGTCCACACAGGAACCCAGCCATGGCAAAGAATGCCGGTTTCGCCGCCTCGCTCGACCTGCGGCTGCTGATCGTCTTCGACGCGGTGCTGCGCAAGCGCAGCCTGACCCAGGCCGGCGATAGCCTGGGCCTGAGCCAGCCGCTGATGAGCCAGTCGCTCAGCAAACTGCGCCAGTACTTTGGCGATCCGCTGTTCGTGCGCACCACGGCCGGCATGTCGCCCACGCCGCGCGCGCGCGAACTGGCGCCGCGCATCGCCAGCGTGATCCAGTTGATGCAGGAGGCCGTCGAAAGCCCCGACCAGTTCGATCCGGCCGTCTCGCGCCGCAGCTTCAGCTTTGTCGCCACCGATTTCGGTGCCGCCTTCCTGCTGCCCAGGCTGCTGGGCCACCTCGCCGAACATGCCCCGGGCATCCGGGTGCGTGCCATTGCCGCACCGCGGCATGGCGTGGAGGAGATGCTGGAGGAGGGCGAGGCGGACCTGGCCATGGGCAGTTTCGCCATCACGCGCTCGCCGTTCTACCAGCGCCGCCTGTACGCTTCCGATTACGTCTGCCTGGCGCGCGCCGGCCATCCGGTGGCGCGAGGTGGGCTTAGCGAGCAGGCTTACCTGAACGCCTCGCATGCGCTGGTGGCGCCGCTGCCGATCGGCTACGAGGCACTGGAACGTTTCCTGCTGGACAGCATTCCCGCCGAACGCTTTGTCGTCACGCTGCCGAATTTCCTCACGGTGCTGACCACGCTGCCCAGCTCCGATGCGCTGTTTACCGTCTCCCGCCGCGCCGGCGTCGAGGTGGCCCGTCTGGTCGGCGCGCAGGTGCTGGAGCTGCCGGTGAAGATCCCGGGCTTTGTCGTGCGCCAGTTCTGGCATGAACGCTTCCACAAGGATCCGGCCAACAAGTGGTTCCGCGACCTGATCCACAGTCTGCTGGCCGACGCGGGCGAGGGCGGCGACGAGGCCTGCACCGCCTGACGCGCGCGGGGCCGGATGCCGAATCGGCATTCGATGTATTCCTTTCCGGCTATGGCCCCGCACGGGCCGCGCTTCCATACTCCAGCCAAGCCCGCAAGCGCCCCGGTATCCGGCGCGGCCGGGCGGACAGCCTAAGCCAGTTAAGGAGACGCTATGGAAGGCAACCTCATTCGTGGCCTGCATCACATCACGCTGTGCACCAGCACGGCGCAGGGTGACGTGGATTTCTTCGTCAAGGTGCTGGGCCAGCGCTTTATCAAACGCACCCTGTTCTACGATGGCCGCATTCCGATCTATCACCTGTACTTCAGCGATGCGGACGCGACGCCGGGCACGGTG
>NZ_AHJE01000234.1 GCF_000243095.1 Cupriavidus basilensis OR16
TGGGGGGTTTTGCTTTTGCGCGATCGATTATGTCGATCAGGCTTGGCCAGCGCCCAAGAGCGCGGTCTGGCGAGCCAGCTCTACGCGCAGCAAGGCGGGCCCAAGCGGCCGCCAGAAGCCGTTTTAGAGGCTATGGCGAGCCCCTATAGGGTGAAGGTGTTCTTTATTGAATGCCGACGATGATGGTGCGATCGGGCAGCCTAGCTGGTGCCAGGTTCAATGCTCCAAGACCTGTCCTTCCCTACTTTGCATAGTACGGAAAGTGCTTGACAGCCAAGGAAAGTTACACCATAATCAGAAGTTCACTGCGGAGAGGTGCCCGAGTGGCTAAAGGGGGCAGACTGTAAATCTGTTGGCTTACGCCTACGTTGGTTCGAATCCAACCCTCTCCACCAAGAATTGCAGTAGTGAGTACCCGGCAGGTGTGGGTGAAGCAAAAAAGTGAAGCAGAAAGCGTGGTAACCCGGCGGGTGTAGCTCAATGGTAGAGCAGAAGCCTTCCAAGCTTACGACGAGGGTTCGATTCCCTTCACCCGCTCCAGATTGCCCGGGTTCTTGCAGTTCTAGAAAGCAGCATTCAAGTTTCGCCCATGTGGCTCAGTGGTAGAGCACTCCCTTGGTAAGGGAGAGGTCGGCAGTTCGATCCTGCCCATGGGCACCAAATACCGCACTAGCAATATCGCTACCGACACAGGAGTCGCGAAATGGCAAAGGAAAAGTTCTCGCGGACTAAACCGCACGTGAACGTTGGTACGATCGGTCACGTTGACCATGGTAAGACCACCCTGACGGCAGCAAT
>NZ_AHJE01000233.1 GCF_000243095.1 Cupriavidus basilensis OR16
ACCGGACCGCGTTCCTTCAAGGCGGCAGCCAGCCCGGGATCGGGCGCCATATCGGAAATCACGTAAGCCGCCTTATCGAAATGTTTCACCAGCACCCCGGCATTACGGCCAAACTTGGTGTGGTCAGCCACCACGCAGGCCACGCTCGCCGCTTGCAGCATGCGGCTGCGCAGCTCGGCGGCAGCGCGCGAGAAATCACTCATCTGGCCGTCGGCGGTAATGCCGCCGGTGCCAATAAAGGCAAAGTCCGCGTGGTAACGCGACAGTTGCTCGATGGTGTCCCAGCCGTGGGTGGCATCCTCGTTGTCCTGCAGCTCGCCGCCAAGCATCACCACCCGATTGCCGTTGCGCGCCCCAGCAGCAGGGCGATGGCGAAGTCGTTGGTGTAGACCAGCAGGTTGTGATGGCCATGCAGCGCCTGCGCCACGGTATGGGTGGTGGTGCCGTAATCGAGGATCAGCGAAGCGCCATCCGGCACCAGTTCCGCTGCGCGCATGCCGATGGCGCGCTTGCCTTCGGCATTGACCGCGGCGCGGGTCTGGGTGTCGGGCTCGGCCCGCTCGGGTGTGAGCGCGCCGCCGTGGGTGAGGATCAGCAGGCCGCGCGCCGCCAGTGCGTTGAGGTCGCGGCGGATGGTCTCGCGCGAGACATCGAGCTCGGTGACCAGTTCGCTGATCGCCAGCGCGCCGCTGGCGGCGAGTTGGTCGAGGATGAATTTTTGCCGCTGTTCAGCCAGCACGTGGACTCCGCTGCGTAGGAAAACAAAGTGGGATTCTAACCCCGTCATAGTGGGGCCTGCCTGATTAGCCGGCGCCATACTGCATCGGCCTGCGGGGGGGGGATCGCTTGTTTGATTGAGTGGCGATGGTTGTTGGGCCCAAGAGCGTACGACATTGCTCTGCGGGGGTGGTCGCTATTTGATTGATCGGCGATGGCGTCTTGGACCCAAGTGCGTACGACATCCCCCTGCGGGGGCTGCCGGTCACTCTTCTTTGCGTCGGCAAAGAAGACTAACGAGAAGAAAGCCGACCCTGC
>NZ_AHJE01000232.1 GCF_000243095.1 Cupriavidus basilensis OR16
TGCCCGTAAGGCTTGATCCTATAACCAGTGTGTTTCTCCTGGTTGAGTATCGCGTGCCGCTGCGCAGCAAGGCGCAGCTTGGCCGATACGCACAACCTCTACTACATCCCTATTCGCTGCGTTGAGCACATCTCAACGCGGCCACCGTTTATGCCTGGTGACCATAGCGAGTTGGAACCACCCCTTCCCATCCCGAACAGGACCGTGAAACGACTCCACGCCGATGATAGTGCGGATACCCGTGTGAAAGTAGGTAATCGCCAGGCTCTCCCTTGAAACCCCCCAGTACGAAAGTACTGGGGGGTTTTGCTTTTGCGGCGGCGATTTTGCGCTGTCGCTACACCAGGAATCCTCTCGTCAGGGTACTGGAGCCTTCCTTCCCCCATATCGTTCTGTTACCGTTTGCTTCAAGCTCCGGCTTGGCCCGGCGTGACGCAGTTCGATGCATTGATGCGGTTCGAAAGATTGAAAAAGAGCCCCGGCCGGTGCGCGCCAGAAGGTGCGACCGGGTGGTGGCATCCAGGTTTGGGGGATGAATGGCGGCCAGATTTTGCCTGTCGGTGCTGACCGGTGTGGTAGGTACGCTGATTTTTACGGGTTGCGGCACACTCGAAACGGCATCCACGCCGCGGGGACCGATCCCGTTGTCGGGCCCTGGCGCCATGGCCGCGGTCTCGTCGAACGATTGCAGCAGCATCGCCGTCAGGCTCGCTGAACCGGCGGATGTGCCGGTTTCCGCCGAGAACGCGGCGGCGGACCTGATGACGACGACGAGCCCGGACCCAGCCGAAGCCGATCACACCAGTGAGCCGGAAGACCCCCCCACCCTGAAGCGCTTGCCACTGTTTTCCGCGACGCCAAGCGGGCTTGGCAAACCGGCAGGCTGGCAGCCCT
>NZ_AHJE01000231.1 GCF_000243095.1 Cupriavidus basilensis OR16
AAAGTAGCGACCCGGATGGGGGCGACACCCCCTCGTCGCCGGACGAAAAGAGCGGCCGGAGGCCAAACTCGCATCGCCTTAAGGCGATACTCAAACATGGCCTCCTCGTTTCCGCTCTTTTCGCCCGACGACGAGGCGCCCCATAACGGGAGAGGAAAGGCAGACGGCTCGCTGCGCATCGCGCTCGGGTGATTTGCGCCTGGGGGCGC
>NZ_AHJE01000230.1 GCF_000243095.1 Cupriavidus basilensis OR16
AGAAGCGACCCGGATGGGGCGACACCCCCTCGTCGCCGGACGAAAAGAGCGGCCGGAGGCCAAACTCGCATCGCCTTAAGGCGATACTCAAACATGGCCTCCTCGTTTCCGCTCTTTTCGCCCGACGACGAGGCGCCCCATAACGGGAGAGGAAAGGCAGACGGCTCGCTTCGCGTCGCGGGTGGGTGATTTGCGCCTGGGGGCGCAAATCACGGCTAAGCCGAATCGTGTTTTGACCTCACTGGTGGTTCGGCCGTGTTTCCCGCCTGTGGGCGGGCAACACCTGTGTGCGATGCGAAGCGAGCCGTGAAGGTGTGTCAAGGCCGTATGGGGCGCCT
>NZ_AHJE01000229.1 GCF_000243095.1 Cupriavidus basilensis OR16
CAACTACCTTGACACACGCCGCTCGCCAAGAAAGTAGGCAAAGAAGCGACCCGGATGGGGCGACACCCCCTCGTCGCCGGACGAAAAGAGCGGCCGGAGGCCAAACTCGCATCGCCTTAAGGCGATACTCAAACATGGCCTCCTCGTTTCCGCTCTTTTCGCCCGACGACGAGGCGCCCCATAACGGGAGAGGAAAGGCAGACGGCTCGCTGCGCATCGCGCTCGGGTGATTTGCGCCTGGGGGCGCAAATCACGGCTAAGCCG
>NZ_AHJE01000228.1 GCF_000243095.1 Cupriavidus basilensis OR16
TCGTGGTGGGCACCGTGGCCCGTCCGCGAGGGCCGCACGTGCCATCAGGCGCTTGCCCTCGGAGACAAAACCACGAAACCAGTCACGCCCGAAACGGCGCAGCCCTCCGCCCCGCGAACGGCAGATGTGGGAATGGTCACCGCGCACGAGGTCAGGGGCATCACGACGTAACCCATAGGTCATGCAATTACGATGCCCTCCAAGCCGGTATGGCAAAGGCCAGCCAACACTCCGGGCCGTACGACGCAACCAACGAGGCAAAAACAGCCTGATTGCTCTGCTCCCGGCAGGGCGGCTTTCTTTTCGTTAGTTTTCTTTGCCGCGCAAAGAAAAGTGACCGGCAGCCCCCGCAGGGGGATGTCGTA
>NZ_AHJE01000227.1 GCF_000243095.1 Cupriavidus basilensis OR16
TGTTCTTCTGGCCCACGCCGGCGATTCCGCTGGTGTCCGCCATCTTGCTGCCGGCGGCCATCGCCGCCGGGCTGCCGCCGCTGGCGGGCGCCATGGCCATCGCCATCGCGGGCCAGGGCACCGCGCTGTCGTCGGACTATGTGATCGGCGTGGCGCCGGGCATCAGCGCCAAGGCCGCCGGCGCTGCCGTCAGCGCCGCCATGGTGGCGGACCGCGCGCTGGTGCTGTCGCTGATTACCGGCGGCATCGCGCTGGCCATGGCGTACTTCTCGATCCGCTCCCAGATCCGTCCCGCCCATGCCAGCCACCTGGACCGCTGGCAAGGCCGCACGCCCGGCGCCAGCGTGGCCAGCGCCCGAGCCGCGGGCAGCTTCGACAAAGCCGAACTGGCGCGCGGCACCGCGCACCACGAGCCGCTGGGCACCGATGCCAATATTGCGCGCAGCCTGTCGATGGTGGAACAGCGCCAGATCAAGTGGTCGAAGGTCTTCGCCGTGCTGACGCCGCTGGCCTTTGCCGCGGTGATTGCGCTGATGGTCGTGCCCAAGCTTGGCCTGGGCAGT
>NZ_AHJE01000226.1 GCF_000243095.1 Cupriavidus basilensis OR16
TGGTTTTGTCTCCGAGGGCAAGCACCGTGATATGCGAGCGTTGCCCTCGCGGATCGGGCCGCGGTGCCAACCACGAAACCAGGGGAGTTGAAAGCAAGATGCCGCTCGCGCCGGTACGGCAGGGCATCAAATGGCCGGGCGGCCACCGTCAGAGACAAAACCACGAAACCAGCAAGGCAGGCAGGATCGCGGCGCTGCGCACCGCGAACGGCAGATGGCCGAACGCTCACCGAGCAAAGCGATCAGGGGCACCACCACGTGACCATTGGGTCATGCAGTTACGATGTCCTTTGAGCCGGTAAGGCACGCCAGCCAACACTCCGGGCCGTACGACGCAACCACCGAGGCTGAATAGCCTTATTGCTCTGCCCCCGGCAGGGCGGCTTTCTTTTCGTTAGTTTTCTTTGCCGCGCAAAGAAAA
>NZ_AHJE01000225.1 GCF_000243095.1 Cupriavidus basilensis OR16
GCCGGGGGCAGAGCAATAAGGCTGTTTTTGCCTCGGTGGTTGCGTCGTACGGCCCGGAGTGTGGGCTGGCGGATCTACCGGCCCAAAGGACATCGCACTTGCATGATCCAATGGTCACGTGGCGGTGCCCCCTGATCGCTTTGCGCGGTGAGCGTTCGGGCATCTGCCGTTCGCGGTGCGCAGCGCCACGATGCTGCCTGCCCTGGCGGTTTCGTGGTTTTGTCTCTGACGGTGGCCGCCCGGCCATTTGATGCCCTGCCGTACCGGCGCGAGCGGCACCTTGCTACCAGCCCCCCCTGGTTTCGTGGTGGGCACCGTGGCCCGTCCGCAAGGGCCGCGCTCACATCCACGGCGCTCGCCCTCTGAGACAAAACCACGAAACCAGTCACGCCCGAAACGGTGCAGCACTTCGCCCCGCGAACGGCAGATGTGGGAATGGTCACCGCGCACGAGGTCAGGGGCCTCACGACGTAACCCATGGGTCATGTAAGTACGATGTCCTTTGGGCCGGTAGATCCGCTAGCCCACACTCAGGGCCGTACGACGAAATCATCGACACTTGAAAGCCTTATTGCTCTGCCCCCGG
>NZ_AHJE01000224.1 GCF_000243095.1 Cupriavidus basilensis OR16
GAGCCGCCGATGATCACCGTGAACTTCGGCACCTGCGCGGTCGCCACCGCCGTCACCATCTTGGCGCCGTTGCGGGCAATGCCTTCGTTCTCGTACTTGCGGCCCACCATGAAGCCGGTGATGTTCTGCAGGAACACCAGCGGGATCTTGCGCTGGCAGCACAGTTCGATAAAGTGCGCGCCTTTGAGCGCGGACTCCGAGAACAGGATGCCGTTGTTGGCGATGATGCCTACCGGATAACCCCAGATCCGCGCAAAGCCGCACACCAGCGTGGTGCCGTAGCGGGCCTTGAACTCGTCGAAGTCCGAGTCGTCCACGATGCGCGCAATGACCTCGCGCACGTCATAGGGCTTGCGCGTGTCGGTAGGGATCACGCCGTACAGCTCCTCCACCGGATAGCGCGGGGGCAGCGGCTTGTGCAAGCGGATCTGGTCCGGCTTGCGGCGGTTCAGGTGCTGCACGATATTGCGCGCGAGCGACAGCGCATGCGCGTCGTTCTGCGCAAAGTAATCGGCCACGCCCGACAGGCGCGTGTGCACATCGGCGCCGCCCAGGTCCTCGGCGGTCACTTCCTCGCCGGTGGCCGCCTTGACCAGCGGCGGGCCACCCAGGAAGATGGTGCCCTGGTTCTTGACGATGATCGACTCATCGCTCATGGCCGGCACATACGCGCCGCCGGCCGTGCACGAACCCATCACCACCGCGATCTGCGGAATGCCTTGCTTGGACAGGTTGGCCTGGTTGTAGAAGATGCGGCCAAAGTGGTCGCGGTCCGGGAACACGTCATCCTGGTTGGGCAGGTTGGCGCCGCCCGAGTCCACCAGGTAGATGCAGGGCAGGTTGTTCTGCTCGGCGATCTCCTGCGCGCGCAGGTGCTTGCGCACGGTGAGGGGGTAGTAGGTGCCGCCCTTGACGGTCGCGTCGTTGCAGACGATCACGCATTCCTGCCCGGCCACGCTGCCGATGCCGGTGATGATGCCAGCGCCCGGCGCGGCATTATCGTACATGTCGTAAGCCGCGAGCTGCGACAGCTCCAGGAACGGCGTGCCCGGATCCAGCAGTTGCTGCACGCGCTCGCGTGGCAGCAGCTTGCCCCGCCCGAGGTGCTTGGCGCGGGCTTCCTCGCCGCCGCCTTCCGCTAGCTTGGCGATCTTCGCCTTGAGGTCGGCGACCAGCGACTGCATGGCGTCGGCATTGGCGCGGAAGGACTCCGAGCGCGCATTGAGTTTGGTTTCGAGCGTGGGCATAGGGTGTCGGATCTCGGGTCTTTGTTCTTGTGGCTTGCGCTACGGGCGCGTGGACTTGGGCCGGATGCTCATGCCGTTTCGGCGTAGAGCTCGCGCCCGATCAGCATGCGGCGGATTTCCGAGGTGCCCGCGCCGATCTCGTACAGCTTGGCATCACGCCACAGGCGGCCCACCGGATACTCGTTGATATAGCCGTTGCCGCCCAGGATCTGCACGGATTCGCCTGCCATCCAGGTGGCCTTCTCGGCGGTGTACAGGATCACCGCGGCGCAGTCCTTGCGCACCTGGCGCACGTGCCCGGTGCCCGAGCGAATCCAGGTTCTTC
>NZ_AHJE01000223.1 GCF_000243095.1 Cupriavidus basilensis OR16
CAGTAGCGCGCATTGGCAGGATCCTTTCGCAGGGCGCGTTCCAGCACGTCGATGTCGCGCAGGTAGGTCTGCGGATCCCGGGCGCGGGCGCCGTCGCGCGAGACCACGATGGCGGGGCCGGCCAGGTGCTGCCAGGCGTGCGGCGGGTCCTGCGTCAGGTATTCGTGCAGCACGCCTTCCCAGCGCCAGGGCTGGCGGACCCTTACCAGGGCGTTGCGCTGGTAATGCCAGCCGCCCAGCTCGCACTGGAAACGGTAGCCATCGTCGGCCAGCCCGGGCCAGCGGAAACCCTCCGGCATGCGCAGGGTTTCGTCGGCATCGATGAACAGCACGTAGTCATCGGCACGGGCATGGCCCTCGCTACACGCGCGGGCCAGCGCCAGCGCTTCGTTGCGGTTGTGCGCGAAATCGATCCAGGGGCGCTCATGCAACGTGCCAGGCAGCTTCCCCATCACCTCGCGCACCAGCGCCTGGGTGCCGTCGGTGGAGCCGGTGTCGACGATCACCCAGCGGTCGATCCATGGCTTGACGGACGCGAGGCAGCGGGCGATCACCGGGGCCTCGTTCTTCACGATCATGTTCAGGCAGATGCGCGTCAATTCGGGTTTCCTGTGATCCTGGGGGCGGGGCGCCGCCGCGGGCGAATGATCGGCCAGGCGCCTGGGCGAGCCCAAGAATAGCGGAAAACAAGGTGGGGGAACACTGAGCGGCAGGGCGCATGGCGGTGCGTGCGGGTGCTGCCGGAACGCCGGGACATGAGGTAAGGTGTAAGCACTGCCATCCGGACCATCCGGCCCAACCTCCGGGCTACGCCATCGCCATGGGTTTCTTCGATTCGCTTTTCCTGCGCAAGCCGCCGCCGGATCGTTCGCGG
>NZ_AHJE01000222.1 GCF_000243095.1 Cupriavidus basilensis OR16
CACGCTGCCTATGACAAGGCGTATTCAATGAGCTCTGAAGCATCGAGCAGTCCTGCTCGATTAAACGATAGGGAGAAGGATGTCCTGGCGTACGCAGCCCTGGGCCTGTCGAGCAAGGAGATTGGACAAGAGCTTGGGATCTCGGCACGTACCGTGGACTACTATGTGGACCTCGCGCGCGATAAGTTAGGCGCCCACAATCGAACTGAGGCAATCGTTCGAGGAATCCTCACGCGCCAGATTTGCGGGCTCAACCTGCCAGGTGAGCGAAAAAGATAACGTATCGCCATGCTTGCGAACACAGGGCAAGGCAGTCACACGCCCCGCCTCAGGCCGTAGAATCACCCTCCTGTTCGTTCCCGATCCCGAATCTCACCAAATCCATGATGAAGAAGGCCAACCTCCTCTCCGCCCTCCTATTGGCGTCGATCGCCGCCCACGCACAACCGCCCGGCAAGGACGCGGCGCCCCTCGGCCTTGAGCTTGGCAAGACCAAATGCGCGCGGATGACGCCCGGCCCGAATCGCGTCAAGACGGGCATGTCGCCGTGGGCCGGTGGGGATACGGTGGAGATCAAGCGTCTGGATCGCTTCAATCTGCCGGGCCTGACCCATGCGACAGTTAACTGCGACGCCCAGGACACCGTGGCGCTCATAACACTGACGTTCGATCGGTCCGCGCTGGATGAGGTCAGCAAGAAACTCGACGCCCGCTACGAGTCTAGGCGCAAGACCGAACCCAACGCCGAGAACGGCTACGCCGAGTGGGAGGCGGCTAACGGCAGCCTTGAGATGCTCTACGCGCGCGATAGCAAGCAGTTCACCTTGGCGTATTGGGCCAAGGGCGCCAAGGCCAAGTACTTCACTTACAGCGGCACGCCCGACCGGAAGCCGGCCGCGCCAGCAACGCCCTCCCCGACACAGCCCGCACCGCTGTAAGTTGTATACAATGTTGGGGTGCAATCTTACGATTTGCGCTCCGCAGCACAGGGCCACGCCCTCGCGGATTCATTGATTTTGGAGACGATATGACAATCAGCACCTCAGGCCTGACGCAACACGTAGCCGCACTGGAACCGATCGACAACTACCTGAAAGCGCACATTACCGGTGAGGCCGAGTACATGCGCAAGGCGTTTCATCCCGATGCCAGGATCGTTTCGTTCCGCGACGGTGTGTTGCATGCCCTGAGTCTCGATGAGTTCTCCGCTCGCTTCCAGGGCCAGCCCGCGCCCGACGAAGCGCAGCGCAAGCGGTTTATCACGCACTTCGACGTCACGGGCAATGCCGGTACCGCAAAGGTTGTGCTGGAGTATCCGGAGGTGACGTTCACCGACTACATGACGCTGCTGGAAATCGACGGCGTGTGGAAGATCGTCAACAAGACATTCAGCGCAGCGCCGCCGAAAAAATAAACCGTCCCGAGCGCGGGGACCTCGCTACCGGCGTCCCCGCACCGAGCGCATCAGGCTTTCACGGAGCCGTATCGCGCAGCCAGCCCGTCGACGGCCTGGCTGAAATCCCGAATCGTTTCCTCAATGATCTGCCGTACTGTTTTTACGGAATCAATGCGGCCGCAGACCTGGCCGGTCAGCGGAACGGCCGCCTCCATGTCGCCGCCGAAATAGAGTTGCTGCACGCCGGCGAATTCGCTTTTGATGCTCTCTGGTACCTGCTCTTCGATCCGCGACGTCCGTGCCGTGCGCAGGGCCCGCAATGCCGGGCCATTGCCGCCGCGATTGAGAAAAACGGTGTCCGTTTCGCGGGCATCGACAATGGCGTTCTTCCAGTTGTCGTGAACGGGAGACTCGACCGAGGACAACATGCGCGTGCCCATCTGGATCCCCTCGGCACCCATGGCGAACGCCGCCGCCATGGTGGCACCGTCGCAGAAGCCGCCAGCGGCGATGACAGGGACACCGACCTTCGAGCAGACCAGTGGCAGCAACACCATTGAGGCGACGTCACGCTGATTCTTGAAGCCACCGCCCTCGCTGCCTTCCACGATCAGGCCATCCACGCCAGCGGCGACCGCCTTGAGCGCGCCGGCCAGCGTGGGCACCACATGGAAAACCGTCAGGCCGGCGGCCTTCAGTTCGGCACAATAGCGCGTCGGGTCACCGGCGGATGTGGTGACGAAGCGAATTCCCTCATCGACGACGAATTGCACGATGGCTGGGTCGCGCACATAGGTCAGGGCAATATTGACGCCAAACGGCTTGTCGGTCAGTTCGCGCATCTTGCGAATCTCGCCGCGGATGGTGTCCAGTTCCCCGGATGAAGTCTCGATGATGCCCATGCCGCCGGCATTGGAGACCGCCGCAGCAAGCTGGGCCCGGGCGATCCATCCCATGGGGGCCTGGACGATAGGATGCTGGACGCCAAGCATCGTTGTGACGCGATTGTTTATGGTCATGCCTCTTTGTCTCCGCTCGGTAACCCGTGATCGTTGATTGGGCATTTTATTTCGCAACGCCGATTATGTGCAACTGGTTGCATATCCGTGGCACGCTGCCCGTCGGGGCAATCAGCGAGTGCAAGTTCCTTTAGATCGCGCGCTGAAATTGTTCAGATCTGGGGGCAGAGGATCCATGGCACTCTGCGCTGATAGCGCTCACCGTCACAAAATGGTCTGTCGCGCGCCCCGCACAAATTGCCGATTGCTCAGCTTGAGGAGTACCCAATGGAAGAGATCGACCGCCGGCGCCTGCCGCAACGCATCCTGACCCGGATCAGCGCAATGCTGATCGCGCTGACGGTAGCCGCCTGCGCCGGCACCGGGACGCCCGCTGCCGGTCCGGCAGGTGCGCCGCCGGCGGGCGCAACGCGCGCTGCGACCGCCGCGGATCCGCTGCCTTCCTGGCAGGATGGCCCCGTCAAGCAGTCGATCCTGAAGTTCGTGGCTAGCGTGACCCGCGAAGGCGCGCCCACCTATGTGCCGCTATCGGAGCGCATTGCTACGTTCGACAACGACGGCACGCTCTGGAGCGAACAACCGCTCTACTTCCAGTTCCTGTTCCTGCTCGACCAGGTAAAGCAGGCGGCGCCAAAACACCCTGAGTGGAAGAACAGTCCGGCCTTCAAGGCGCTGATGGCGAATAACCATGCGGCGCTGGCCAAGTACCAGAAGGAATTGCTGGGGCTGATCGCCACGGCAAATAGCGGCATGACGGTGGAAGCCTACGACGAGACCATTCGCGCGTGGCTGGCATCGGCGAAGCATCCCAAGCTCCAGCGCCCGTTTACCGAGCTCGTCTATCAGCCGCAGCTTGAGTTGCTGGCCTATCTGCGCGCCAATGGCTTCAAGACCTATATCGTTTCCGGCGGCACCATCGAGTTCATGCGTCCGTGGGTAGAAAAGGTGTATGGCATCCCGCCGGAGCAAGTGATTGGCTCCAGCCAGGTCGTGACATATCAAATGCTGAATGGCCAGCCTGCCCTTGTGCGCCAGCCCAAGCTGGATTTCATCGACGATGGCCCTGGCAAGCCGGTCGGCATCTACCGCGGCATCGGCCGCCGGCCGATCCTGGCTTTTGGTAATTCCGACGGCGATTTGCAGATGCTGCAGTACGTCGCGGCAGGCCCCGGTGCCCGCCTGGCGCTGCTGGTGCATCACGACGATGCCGATCGCGAGTTCGCTTATGACCGCCAATCCAAGGTAGGCAAGCTGGACAAGGCCTGGGACGAGGCGGTTGCCAAGGGGTGGACGGTTGTGAGCATGAAGCGGGACTGGAAGCAGGTGTATCCTCCGGCGCAACAGTGATTTGACAAACGCCACGCCATAGCGGCGTGGCTATTTTCACTGCGTCTGGCGTTCCTGCCATGGACACCCGCTTGTCGACCGAACCGAGGCAACACCAAGCGTAAGCGCAGGCTGGCTCGCCGGCGGAATGCGCGCAGGCCCGGGGCCGAGCCTGCGCCCACAACCGCCTTAGTGCCTGGCGTCCGCCTGCGCTGCCTCGATCGACTCCATCACCACGCGGCGCGCGTCAAATTCCTCCGCGATCTTCTGGTCCTGCGCGAACTGCGCCTCGACGTCGACATCGGCGAACTCGATCGCGCCCATGTCGGCAAACGCGGCCTGCACGCGCGGGCTCCAAAGGCCGATATCCTTGACCGTTGGCACGATGCGGCTGAACAGCCGCTGGCGGAACAGCCGCATGGTCTCGGACTCGCGCACGGCCTTGGCGCACTCTTCTTCGGGCAGGCCGAGGCGACCCCAGACTTCCTTCTGGTCGAAGCGATCGCGCATCAGGTAGCAGGCTTCGATCACGAAATCCTCGCGCTCCTTGCGCTCGGCCTCCATCAGCTGCGGATAGTAGCCGCGCAACGCGGTGCGGCCGAACGCGACATGGCGCGCTTCGTCCTGCATCACGTAGGCGTTGATCGATGCGGCCAGCGGATTCTTGGAAAAATCGCGAATGCGCTGGAAGGCGGCCAGCGCCAGCCCTTCCACCAGCACCTGCATGCCCAGGTAGCAGAAGTCCCAGCGCGAGTCGGTGAGGATGGTCTCGAGCAGCGATTTCAGCCCTGACGTGATGGGATAGATGATGCCGACCTTCTCGTGCAGCAGGCGCGAATACGCTTCCACGTGGCGCGCCTCGTCCATGGTCTGCGTGGCCGCATAGAACTTGGCGTCCATCTCCGGCACCATCTGTACGATGCGCGCGGACACCATCAGCGCGCCTTGCTCGCCGTGCAGGAACTGCGAAAGCGAGTGCGCCTGCTGGTGGCGGCGCACGTCGATGCGGTCCTGCTTGCCCATCTTTTCCCAGAGCGGCGTGCCGTAGATCGGGATCATCCGGTCATCGAGTTCCTGCGGGTTCTCGGGATCAAGCTCCTGCGACCAGTCGATCCGGTCGGTGGCGTTCCATTGCTGCTTCTTGCTGGTCTCGTAGAGTTGCAGCAGCTTGGAGTTCTCGTTGTCGTACTCCCAGTTGAACTCGGTGGACATCTGGCTGCCGATCGACCAGCCTGTCTGGACCACCGGCAGCGTGTAACGATGAATGGATGACATGCATTCTCCTTTGGCGCTCATGGGGTTCGACCGGTCTCCACGTATTTTCCCTGCCTAGCCGATGATGGGACCCGTCTTGAATTTGCTTTGGCTTCCGGCTATAAACAGAATCATAATTCTCTTTCTTGTTATTTCAAGGGTCCGGTACAGGGCCAGCAGAAGCCAGGAGACATTGATGCAGTTCCACAATTTGACTGTCGCGCAGATCACTCGGGAGACCGAAGACGCCCGTTCCTATGCGCTTCTGGTTCCCGATGCGCTGCAGCAATCCTTTGCTTATCGCGCCGGCCAGCATCTCACCTTCCGGGTAAACGTGGATGGGGAAATCCTGCTGCGCAGCTACTCGCTTTCCAGTTCGCCCGAGGCCGGCGGCCTTCCGGTCGTCACCGTCAAGCGCATCCCGGGGGGGCGCGCGTCGGGCTGGTTCCATGCGCATGTTGACGCTGGCACGCAACTGGAGGTGAGCGCGCCGACCGGCCGCTTCGTTTGCAAGGACATGGATGCCCCGCTCTTCTTCTGCGCGGCGGGCAGCGGCATTACACCGGTGCTGTCGATGATCCGCTCGGCCCTGGTATCCACCAGCCGCGCGATGACGCTCTACTACGCCAATCGCGATGGCGGCAACACCATCTTCGCGGCGGAGATTGGCAGGCTGTCGCGCGATTATCCCGATCGGCTGACCATGCATCTGCACTACGACGACGTTCACGGTTTTCCGGAGAGCGGCAAGATCGCCGCCTTGCTCTCGTCCGTGGCGCATTGCCAACTCTATCTGTGCGGTCCCGGGCCATTCATGCAGACCGTGCTGGAGGCGGCGGATGCGGCCGGCATGGCGCCCGGGCGCATCCATCTGGAACGGTTTGACGCTGCCGCACGGGAGCCCGATGTGGCAGCCCCGGCGGTATCGCCCGCAGCAGCTTGCGACGCCACGGTTACCCTCGGTGGTGCCCGGCATGTGGTGCGCGTTGCCAGCGGGCAATCGCTGCTACAGGCCGCGCTGGCCTGCGGCGTGGATGCGCCCTATGCCTGCGAGGAAGGCTACTGTGGCTCGTGCGCCGCCAAGTGCGTCGATGGCGCGGTCGTCCATGCGCGCAACGATGTCTTCAGTGCCGACGAACTCGCTGCTGGCTGGATCCTGACGTGCCAGGCGCGTCCGCGCCAGGAACGGCCGGTCGCTATCACCTTCGACGTATGACATCCGAAATCACTGCACCCAGCGAAGCTGCGGGGACGACCCTGCGCGCGGCGCTCAAGCAGCCCCGCCAGGAAAGAAGCGAAGCCACGTTGAAGGCTTTGCTGGCCGCCGGTAGGACGCTGATCAACGAGGCCGGCAGCCTGGGCGGCTTTTCGCTCTCGGATCTTGTGCGCGCGGCATCCACGTCGGTGGGGGCCTTCTATGCGCGCTTTCCGGACAAGGAGACCTTTTGCGCGCTGGTGCTGGAGGACACGCTGGCCGAGCTGTGGATGCAATGGTGCCGCGCCTTGCCAGCCATGTTGCCGCTGGACGTTTCACCGGTCCGGATGCGAAACCCGTATCGCGGTCCAGCTCGTCATCAGCGCGTTGACCACCATCGTGCTGCATACGCCCAGCGCGCTGGATTTGTACGACCCGCTGCTGGCGCAGCGGCTGACCGAGATGCTGCACCGCTACCTTGCCCTGCCTGCGGCGGGCGACGTCTTGCCTACGCCTCCGGCAGCATCAGGTACCGTTTCATCATCCGGATAAGGTGGGTTTCCAGCTTGCGCTCCTCCAGATGCAGCGGGCCTGGATCGTTGAGCAATAGATTGGCCAGCGTGCCTACCAGGAACTGAATGGCGACGCGCACCTCGAAGTCCGCGGTGGCAGCGCGTGGCGAATCGAGTTGCCTGGCCAGCAACGGCACTAGCAAATCCTGGATGCGGCGGTTGGCTAGCCGCATGGGATTGTCGCCGCTTCCGGTCGCAGAGTAATGCCGCAGGAATCCTCTGAACAGGCCACGATTCTGGCGAAACTGGCCTACATAGACGCGCACGATACGATCCACGATCGCCGTAGCCGGGCCGGCTTGCCAGACCGGATCCCTGGCGACCGATCTTTGCGTGAGTGCATCGGCCTCGTCCAGCGCGGCTTCAAGCATGACCTGTAGGAAAGCCTCCTTGTCCTTGAAACGGGCATAGAAGGCGCCAATCGACGTCTCGGCGGCCTTCACTACCTCATTCAGTGAAATGTCGTCCAGGTCGCCGCGTTGCTCTGCCAGCGCACGGCCGGCCTTGATCATGTTGCCCAGGTTCTGCTCGCTGCGCGACTGGCGTGGGGGCCGCATTGCGGGCGGCGCCGGCGTATCCGCCGCGGGCGCTTTCGCTGCGCGCCGCGCGGGCGCCTTTGGCCGGGCGGGTGCATCGCCCCGGGTTGCGGGCTTTCGGGTAATTGGCATCAGGGTGGAGACAGTCGAAAAAACGGCATGGAGCCGCATTATGCGACATGCGCCACCCGCACCACCTGCACCACCCGCACCATAGCTAAAACCCGCTCTCGCGCCGCACGTCCTATTCCACTTTCCCCCAGCCGGCGCCAGGTGAAAACGTACCCATGGCTTTGGCCCGCGACGCGGTGCTGGGGCCAAGGTCACGCTGATAGACCGTGCCGCTGCTGTCGAGCGCGAACGTTAGCGTGCCGGTCTTGCCATACGCCACGGGCCAGGCCACGAACACATACTTGGCATCGCTGCCCTTGCCCGGCGTGATGATACGGTAATGGTAGCCATGGTATGCCTCCGCGGCGGGCGTCTCGGGGCCCATCACAAGGGCGTCCGGCCCTAGCGGGCTCTTGTCGTCGTCGGAGTCTGCGGGCCAATACAGGCCATCGGTCTTGCCCGCGCGGCTGACCAGCCGCCTGGCGTAGCCGCCACCGCCAACCTCGGCGGCGTACTTCTCCTGTGCGTCACCGAGCTGGCGCAGCATGGCAATGGTATCCAGCTCATTGCGGCCGATGCGGCGCGTGCTCAGTTCCTGCTGGCCGGCATGCAGGTCGAATTTCCAGCCATTGCCGGTCTTGGCGATCGGGATGGGGAAGGTCCAGCCGGTTTCGCCCACTGCGAGCACTGCCCTTTTATCACCGGCTTGCTCGATGGTGTGCTGCTTCGCCCAGGCACCCAGGAAGGCATAGATGTCATCGCGATGCACACCTTCCTCCGGCAGCAAGGAGGGATACTGCGGGCCCAGTACCTGCTTGAGGGCATCGTGATCACTGGTCGCGATCGCGTTGACCAGGGCGTTCGCCGCCGCTTCCGGCGTGGGATACGCCTGCTGCGCGAACAGGGGGCCGGAGATGGCGAAAGCCGCCGCCGCCATCAGGACGCGCAGCCCACGCGCGGTTTGGGCACATACGATCTTGCGCATCATGCTTATCTCCGACCATGGCCACCAAGCCCGCCGCCGCCACCAACGCCGCCGCCACGGTGTGGCGCCTGGGCTCTGGGCTGGCTTTGCTGGCGCGCCGGGGCCGCCTGTTGTCGTTGAGCGCCGGTGTCCCGCCCTGCGGCGCGCTGCGATTGCTGCTTTACCTTGTCGCCGTTGCCGGCGTCGCGCAACGCGCTATCGCGATTGGCGTCGCGCGAGCGGTTGCTTGCGGCGGCCTGATCCGCTCGTTGCCGGTCCGCACCACCGGGCTTGCGTTGCTGGCCTGCCGTACCCCCGACGTTGCGCCCCTGATCGGCGCCGCCGCGCGTGCCAGCTCGGTTTTCTCCGGTACCGCCATGCCCGGGTATGGATTGCCCGGTATGGCTCTGCACCGACTGCGCCGCGCGTTCGCGCGCTGCATCCCGCGAGCTCGGCGCCGGCGCGGCGCGTTGCCCACCCTGTTGACGGTTGGCAAGCCCGGCCTGGCGCTGCTGGTCATAACGGTTGCTCACGTTCGGGTTGTTGTAGGGCACGTTGCCGCGGTGGGCCGGGTTGTGCTGCCAGCTGGTAGTGCTGCGATTGACGTCGAGCCGGTTGTTGACGTTGATGTTGTTATAGCGATTGACGTTGATATTGACGTTGTGGCTGTTCCAGTTGAACCCGCCCCACATCGAATTCACCGCAGCCACGCCAATGCCAAAGCCGATCCCGGCAACCAAGGCCGAGGCAAAGACAGAGCCCGGCGGCGGTGGATAGTAAGCGGGCGGATAGGCGGGATAAGGCCATGCGCCATAGACGATGGTCGGGTTATAGGCCGGGACGTACACCACCTGCGGGTTCGCCGGCTCGATCTGCACGACGGTGGTGCCGCCGGTACTCTGCGTCACCACCTTCTGCTGCTCGGTCGTCTTCAGGCTGCCCGCCTTTTGCGCCTGCAAGCGCAGCCGCTGCACCGAATCCATGACATCGTTGGGCTGATCGAGAAACGCGTTGCCGACGGACTGCACCCACTGCGGCTGCCGTCCCATCATGTCCAGCACCGAGGGAAACGCCGCCAGGGATTGCACACTGGGATCCCAAGGCTCGCTGGCGACGGCCTTGGTGGCCGCGTCGCCGGACAGGCTGGGGTTGGACTTGGACCATGCCGCCGCGGCCGCCACGTCTTCGGGGTAGGTCGATGCCATGAGCACCTGGGACAGCAGGGCATCAGGGTAAAGGGCAATTGGCGCCGTGAGCTGGTCCAGTTGGCCCTGGTCCAGCTTGGACTGCGCAAGCGAAGAGCCGACTGGAACCAGCAGAAGCAGCCCAAGCCACCACGTGGCCAACACGCTTAAGCGACGCATTTTTGCCTCTCCACGAAAAGACGGACATCGGCCCCGGATCCACGCGGCCGTGCAGTGGTTTCTCCGGGCGGCCATCCTGCCAGCACGATAAGCGACGGCCCATAGGCGCGGCAATTCAGTATCTTCGTGGTGCCCATTAAACAAAATGGGAAAACGCACAGAACGAACCTAGACCATCCTGGGGATATTGCCCCGCGTTTCCCGGCGGACCTAGCGGATAAACCACGCGTTGATCAATGCCGATCGAAAGAATTCAACTCGGCACAAAGGAATTTGAATGGACTGGCGGTGGCGCGACGGTCGGTTTCGCGGCTACGCTATGTGCCGGAGCGACCGGGCTCGGGGCTTTTCACGGCAATCGCGGCGAGCCGTGCCGCTGCAACCCGGGCGATTGCGAATGGCCTCGATCCAAGGTGTTGAGATGAAGCGCGACCCGCCTGATTTGCATTTCGCCGTGCAGCGCCGTGTCCGGTTCCCGCTTTGGGGCGCCATCCGGAGGACCCGTGTCCTGGTCGGCACGCTGGCGCTCGCCCCTGCCCTGGCCGCCGCCCAGGCCACGCCCGATTTTCATTTCATCAACGCCAACGTGCAAAAGCGCGCCAACGGCGTGCTCTCGCTCATGTCTTATTCGGTAGTGCCTGACCTGGCTTCCAGTTCGCTGTCGATCAACAACGCCAGCAGCAACAACCCTGGCATCGTGATGTCGCAACTGGGCGGCGGCGCAACCATGAGCAAATCGTTTCCGCTCTACCTGGAAGGCGCGATTGCCTATAGCCGCTACGATCCCGAATTCGTTGCCACCAACGGCACGGAATCCCGGTCCGTGCCGACCAAATGGAACACGGTCTCCGCCACCGGCGGGATTGGCTGGGATTTTCCGCTGACAGAAAACAAGGAACTGGTGTTCCGGCCGATCTTCAACTTCTCCCTTGGCTATGTGGCGAGTG
>NZ_AHJE01000221.1 GCF_000243095.1 Cupriavidus basilensis OR16
AAGCTGCTCGGCCGCCAGCCGATCCACGTCCTCGGCGGCGCGCCCCGTGAAGTCCGCCTCGATCACGGGCAAGGCGACGTCCTTCGCCACCCATTGCAGCGGCTGGTCGCCGCGATGCAGGAAACCGCAGCGCAGGCTGTCGTGCCGCGCCAGCACGGCCTGCCATGCCGCGACAAAGCGGGCCGGATCGAGACCGTCGATATCGACACGCAACTGGTTTGTATACGCGCTGCCTTCGGGGGCGAAGACGCTATGGAACAGCATGCCCGACTGCATCGGGGACAACGGATACAGGTCCTGCACGCGCGCGGCATCGAGGCATAGTGCGTCGAGCCGGGCCTGCGTCAGGCCAGCCAGCGGAAAATCGGAAGGCGTGAGGCCGACGGCGCCGGAGGTGCAGTGGCGTACGACGGCTTCCAGTTCGGCCCGCAACGCTCCGGCCAGGCGCTCGATGGTGGCCGTGCGATGCCGGTTCTGGCTGAACGCCAGCGTCAATTGCAGTTCGCCGCCAAGCACTTGCCCGCTGACCGACAGCGGATGCGACAGCGGAGCGGCGGGGTCCTGGGTGCCTCCCGCCGCCTGCGCCCCCTCTGCGGCCGGCCGCCATGCGGCGCCTTCGGCGAAGCTTGCATTGAACTGGCCCAGGTAGTTGAACACCACCTCGGGCTTCGGGACCGCCGCCAGCGCCGACTGCTGGGCCGGCGTGCCCCAGCGGCGCAGCAGGCCGAAGCCGATACCTTCGCCCGGGACCGCGCGCAGTTGCTCCTTGACCGTGCGGATGGCCGTGCCGATCTCGCCGCTGCCGTCGAGCGCCACCGGGAACATCGTCGTGAACCAGCCGACCGTGCGGCTGAGATCGAGCGAATCATCCACGCCCGCGACGCGGCCGTGGCTTTCGAGGTCCACCAGCACGTCTTCTCGGCCGGTCCACGCGAACAGCGCCCGAGCGAGCGCGGTCAGCAACAGGTCGTTGACCCGCGTGCGATAGGCGGCGGGCGCCCGCTGGAGCAGCGATTGCGTGAGATCGGCTGGCAGCGTCAGCGTCACGCTGGCGCGGTTGGCGATGGTGAGGGAGCCGGCGGCTTCGTCTGCCGGCAAGGAGGCGTCGAATTGAGCAAGCGCCTGCCAGTGCGGGATTTCCTCGCCACGGCGGGCGGCGCTGTCGCGCAGGGCTTCGGCCCAGCGCTGGTAGGACGCCGTGCGCGCCGGCAGTGCTGCAGCTTCGCCATTCAGCCGTGCCCGATAGGCCGCATGCAAATCCTCGATCAGCACCCGCCACGACACGCCATCGACCACCAGATGGTGGATCGCCAGCAGCAGTTGCCAGCGGTCTCCGGTCCGCAGCGCGACAGCGCGCAGCAGCGGCCCACGTGCCAGATCGAGGCTGCGCTGGGCGGCTTCGCAGTGCGCCAGCCGTTCGGTTTCCGTTGCGGTTTCTCGCACCCACAGCAGGTCAGCGCAGGTCTCTTCATCGGCGTACGTCTGCTGCCAGACGCCCGACGCTTCGACGAACCGCAGCCGCAGCGCATCGTGATGGACGACCAGATCGCCCAGCGCTGCTGCCAGCGCCCCGGTATCGAACCCATCCCGGCAATCGAGCAGCACCGACTGGTTCCAGTGGTGACGCCGGGCCATCGGCATGGCGAAGAAATCGGCCTGGATCGGCAGCAGCGGCACGATGCCGGTGGGCACCGCGTTGCCGGCGTCGGCGTCGTGTGCCACCGGCGCCGCCATGGCGGCCAGTTCGGCCAGTGTCTGGCGCTCGAAGAGCTGGCGCGGCGTCAGCAGCCAGCCGGCCGCGCGGGCGCGCGCCACGATCTGCAGGCTCAGGATCGAGTCGCCGCCGAGTTCGAAGAAGTTGTCCGAGCGGCCCACACGCGGCAGGCCCAGTACTTCGGCCCAGATACCAGCCAGTGCGGTTTCCACCTCGCCCTCGGGGGCGACGAAGGTCTGGGCGCTCTCGAATGCCGGCGCCGGCAGCGCACGGCGGTCCAGCTTGCCGTTCGGGGT
>NZ_AHJE01000220.1 GCF_000243095.1 Cupriavidus basilensis OR16
GGTGGGGTCAATTTCGCGCTTACAGCGCTTCTGCCGATACCGTCAACTTCCGTGTGTCAGTCTGACGTACACCCCAACTGGACGTCAGGTGCAGTCCGCTATATCCGTCAGGTTAGGGTGAATCTCGGATTTTCTTGACACAATCTGCAATGGCTCTTAGAGTCCATCCTGACACTTTCGGGATTGGAGCAAGAACATGAGCGCAGGTAAGCGGGTTGCCTATGTGCGGGTGAGCACGGTAGACCAGAACACTGACCGCCAGCTAGAAGGCGTGGCAGTAGACAAGACCTTCACCGACAAGGCTAGCGGCAAGGACACCCAGCGGCCCCAGCTCCAAGCCGCATTGGATTACGTGCGGGAAGGCGATACGCTGGTAGTGCATTCGATGGACCGCCTGGCGCGGAACACTGAAGACCTCCTGCGCATGGTCCGTGAGCTGACCGCCAAGCATGTCAGCGTGGAGTTTGTGAAAGAGCGGCTCACCTTCAGCGGCCAGAGCGATGATCCGATGGCTACCCTGATGATGACCATGCTGGGTGGCTTCGCACAGTTCGAGCGGTCACTGATTCGTGAACGCCAGCGTGAGGGCATTGCCATTGCCAAGGAGAAGGGCGTCTACAAGGGGCGGAAGGCGGCATTGAGCCCTGAGCAGGTAGCCACGCTCAAGCAGCGCGCCGCCACAGGCGAGAAGAAGGCAGCCATTGCGCGGGACCTGGGAATCAGCAGGGAGACCCTGTACCAGTATCTCAGGCAGGTCGAGGGGGCTTAAGCTGACGCCGGGGTTCTATCGTGGTGTGCGGTGGTACGGTGCCGGTGTCGTGAGTCCACAGGGCTGGGGCAAAACTGGCCCTGTGCATTTCGTGAGCAGCTGAAGCGCATTCAACCTTATGCAGATGGCTCCTCAGGATTAAACCACTTGCTGCCAGGCCTATTCCAAGGAAGCGCTTCTTGGACCCGGAGTGTCCTCCATTTGCCATTCACAAATAGCTCGGCACTCAGTTGGCCAAGATGCCGCCGACCGTTTTTGTAGGTGAAAGTAACGAATTGAACTAAGAGCGGTTCTGGCCCGTCTCCCCATTGACGTTCAATGATGCTGCGGTTATCCGCATCCTTTTCATGCCTGCTATAGGTTATGAGCGTGGAAAACAGAGCCCGTCCCCTTGCTGCTACCAGCTTTTCCACCTCGTTAAACCGCTCCCCAAGCATCGCGGGTTGTTTCCACTCCCACTCAAGATGGGTAATTGCCCGCTCGCCGCAGTTCTGGTCGAAGTCCTTAATGACGGCATCGAACCTGCCCGCGTGTTCGAAGTGTGTCAAATATCCCATAAGGTCTCCGACTCCTTTGACGCATCCAGCGATGTGGGTGGTCCACGAGGCAGCGCCGAATTTCTCATCCATCTTGCCCTGCACTAGAGCAGACATCGGGAAGTCTCGGTACCAGAGATGCTGAAACAGGACGGTGAAGTCCTTGATCAATCCGCGTGTTTGTCTGTTCATGACCGGAACCTTTGTCAAAGCAAAAGGCTATTCTGAAGCATGCGCCACCGGAAATACACGGAAAGTGGCTGCGCGCGCAGGTAAACTTTCAGTCATCGCTTACTGACCACGATAGACCCCACATGACCGACCTCAAGCAGCCGACCCCCAATGATGTCCGCGCCCTCCTGGATGACTCTGGCCTGAGCCGTGAAGACTTCGCCGCACTGGTCCATGTCTCCAAGCTGACCGTTCACAAGTGGGTCCTTCCGAAGGATTCGGAGAACCATCGCGGCATTCCCCTTGCCGCGTGGGAATTGCTGCTTCTGAAGCTGGGCAGACACCCGGAGAAGAAACTAGTTGACCTGTAACCCATTGGGTTATTATCATGGCTTCACTGTGTGGCGAGCATCCCGCAAGCCCCGATACCTGCAAAGGTCCTGCATGTCCATCCTCAGCATTCCCCACGTTCCCTTCTCGCTGTCCATTGACGGCTCCCGCAGATTCTTCCTCCGCATCGGCAATCGCGCCTTGCACGTCTGCCCGGACTATGTGACCCGCAACCGTACCCCGCGCCTGTTCGAAGCTCATGCAGGGGAGGACAAGGGAAGCTGGGAATTGCTCATTCTGCGCCGCTGGCTGGTCACTGCCTCCCTCGAAAGCTAAGAACCCACTCTCGCTCTAGGCCCCAAGTGGCCCCAGCAGCCTCCCTATAAAGCGCCTTCCGGTCATCGGTTGGCGCTTTTGTGTTTCTGGCGCTTGCAAAGCATTGTCCAGTAAGGGCTAGCGGGGAAATGGCCTCTAAAACCTCCCTCTCGCAATAGGGCAAATTTGGGCAGCACATGAATTCGTGCGCTGAATTGCCGCCCGTACGCATTTCCTGGCGCTTCCCATCTGACCATTTCAGCGCCACTGGGGGATAGACACTCCCTGTCCGGTCTGGCCCGTGGGGGTGGCACCTGCCATCTCTGCGGCTTCCCTTTCTTCCTCCAGCTAATTCCATGTCAGCCATCAACCATCGCCAAAAGCGAGGCAAGCCCTCGCCATCGTCCTGGCCCCCAGCGCCCACTCCAGACGGTCTCCAGTACCGCCCAGCAACTCCGGAAGATGCCGCAGCGCTGGCCCCTCGGCTCCGTGCTAGTGACCTTGATGAACTCGCCCGGGTCAGTGACCGGCTCATCGTTGACCGCCTCCTGGATGGCATCCGACTTTCCGATGAGTCTTGGTCTTGCCTCAAGGACGGAGAGGTAATCGGCATCATCGGCGTAGGCAGCAATGGCACGCTGGGGACGGTCTGGATGCTGTGTGCACCTGAGGTAGAGCAACACCCGCGCCTCATGTTGGAACATCCCCGGGCCTGGCTGAGCAGCATTGAGGGCCGCTATGGCGTGCTCTGTAATGCCATGAGCGAGCACAACACGGCCACCATTGAATGGCTCAAGCACTTGGGCTTCACCATTGGCGACGTGTGCTCAGGGTTCGGCAAGCCTGGCGAGGTCTTCCGGCTGTTCTATCGGAGTCCCTCGAATGTGTGAACCGGTAACCATTGTTGCGGCGGCTACCGCGATTGCGGGCTTGATCATTCAAGGTGAGTCAGCACGAAAGCAGACCAACGCA
>NZ_AHJE01000219.1 GCF_000243095.1 Cupriavidus basilensis OR16
CTGGTGCTATCGGTGCAATGGCACAACAACACCGTGCTGGCGCTGCTTGGCCTGACGCTTGCCACCATCGGCATCCTGACCACCCTGCCGCTCTTCTGGAGCCTGCCGACCGCCTTCCTGGCAGGCACCGGCGCAGCCGCGGGGATTGCGCTGATCAACTCGCTGGGCAACCTGGCTGGGTTTATCAGCCCATACGCCGTAGGCTGGCTGAAGGACCTGACGCAGAGCACCGACTCGGGGATGTATCTGCTGGCGGCGTGTCTGATGGCGGGCGCGGCGTTGACGCTGTCAGTGCCGGCGCGGATGGTGAACAAGTAGGAGATCGAGGGCGAGCGCCACAAGGCACGCCCGCCCACTCCCCCGGCCCCTGCCGCAAACGGGAGAGGGGAGCCAACCGATGGGAACGGGAACGATATCGCCAGGTCAACGATTCGGCATAGCCGTGAATCCCGCCTGAAGGGCGGGATTCACCCACGCGCGATGCGAAGCGAGCCGTGGGGGTGTGTCGAGGCCGTATGGGGCGCCTCGGGATTCGGCGAAAAGAGCGGAAAAGAGGGACCCATGTTTGAGTATCGCCTTAA
>NZ_AHJE01000218.1 GCF_000243095.1 Cupriavidus basilensis OR16
AAGGCGGGCGCCGCGGCGCGGTTGGCCGGGTTCAGCCAGTAGTCGGCGTCGCGTTGGCTGACATGGACCGTGGCGTTGGGAAAGGCCATGTGACCGTTCAGGTTCACGCCGCCAACGTGGTCGGCATGCAGGTGGGTCAGCAGCACAGCGTCGACCTGTTCCGGGCGGTAGCCCGCGGCCCGCAGGTTGCCTAGCAGATGACCGCCATCGGCGCCGTAGAGCGCGCCAGCGCCGCTATCGATCAGGACCAGCTTGGCGCCGGTATTGATCAGGAAGGCATTGATGGCACCTTCCACCGGCGCCTTCAGGTGCGCTGCCGCCAGCAGCGCATCGGCTTCGCCCGGGCTGGCCTCGGCCAGGCTTACCTGTGCCGCGCCGCCGGCTTGACCAGTCTGCCTGGCCAATACCTGCTGCACTGGAAACGGATGGGTGCCATCGAGCAGGGCGGTCACCTCGAAATCCCCCAGCATCATGCGATAGAAGCCCGGCGCCTGTGTACGGACCTGTGGGGCGGCGGCCAAGGCATTGCAAGTCAATACCGGTGCCATCGCGATGGCTGCGGCCAGCAGCGCGGCCCCGCGCCATGCGGGAGAGGATGCGGATGCCATGGGCGGATTCCTGGTTGCCGGGGTCTGCGCAAGGCTAGGAGGAGGCGCGGGGGGCTGTCTATTGTCCTTTGGTATAAGTCCGGCCATACCGGCGGGTTGGTGTCCAAGCGCAGAAACTGGCGCAGCAAACCGTCGGTGTTCTCGTTGCGTGCCGTGATGGCAATGTTCAGCAAGTCCTCGGCACACAACGGGCTGCCATGCCTGGCATCGTCAGAGTAGTTGGCATGCCTCGTCGAAATCCAGGCGGGGGCTGCGCGGGAACAACTCGCCGGGATCGCCATAGCCCAGATTGCACAGGAAGTTGGACTTCACGTGACTGTCCGGGAAGTGCTCGAGCTGGAAGACATTGGCCTTCGCGTCCGCGGGGAAGAATTCGTGATCGACCTTGGCATTGTCGAAGCCGGACATCGGTCCGCAGTCCAGCCCGAGCGCGCGGGCGGCGATCATGAAGTACGCGCCCTGCAGGGAACTGTTTCGCCGCGCGGTAGTGCCGGCGAGTTCCGGTGTGTCGGCGAACCAGGAACGCGCGTCCGCGTGAGGAAACAGCTTGGGCAGGCGTTCATAGAATTTTGCGTCGTAAGCAATGATGGCCGTGACCGGTGCGGCCATGGTCTTCTCCACGTTGCCCGGAGCCAGCGCGGGCAATAGGCGCTGCTTGGCCTCGGCGGTACGCAGGAACAGGATGCGGGCGGGACTACAGTTGGCGCTGGTCGGCCCCCATTTCATCAGGTCGTAGAGCTGCCGCAAGGTTTCGTCGCTCACGGGCTGATTCAGCCATGCATTGTGCGTGCGTGCGTCGCGAAACAGCAGATCCATGCCTTCGTCACTCAAGCGCTTGCTCATTGTCATCTCCTCGATACAGGATTGGACCACGCGGCCGCCCGGCCGGGCCATGCCGCCCTAAACGGTGTTTCCGGTTTCTGTCTAGCATAGGCGGCCCGCGCCCTTTTTGCGCCGGCTTTTGCATCAATCTGCAACGCTTGGCGCCACCACACATCGAGCCGCGGCAGGTCCAACAAGACCTCGGTATCCAGAAAGCCACTTGGCCTGCGGCGTCTCGCTTTGAGAGGCCGGGATCAATCGTGTTGGATGACCGGCTCCGATCGCGCGGATGCCGATGCGCATCGAAAAAGGCCACGGCGCGTTGACGCGCCGCGCTAGCGCAGGATGCCGCCCACATGCCCCAGTCCCATCCCGATGACGTACAACGAGCACGCAAGCGTCATCAGCAGCAGCGCGCCCACCATGGAAGCAGTCATGGTTTGCGTCGCCATTACCGACAGGAAGGAAGCACTACGCCAGCTGGCGATGGCAAGGCGGTACGATGCGCCGCCGATTCGCTTGCCGGCGTCAATGAGGAAAGTGCGTCGCATCATCGATGGCTCCGAAAGGTCGGTGGATGGTCCCGGTTTTAGTGCGCGGCCGCTGCGGCATCCGATACCTGGCCCTTGACCGGCTTGGTGAGCCAGATCAGCGGCACGATTGCAATGAAGATCACGCCCGAGATCCAGAAGATGTCGTTCAGGCCCAGCATGATGGCTTGCGTGTTCAGGCTGTGCTCGAAGTAGGCGACGGCCTGGCCCGGCGTGAAGCCCAGTGTTGACTGGATCGACTGGAGGGCGGCGCCGTACAGCGGGTTGTTCGGGCTGGCCTGTTCGGCCAGTTGGGCGTGGTGCAGCACGGCGCGGTTGTTCCAGCCGGTTGTGGCCAGAGACGTACCCACCGCGCCGCAGAAGACGCGGGCGAAGTTGGACAGGCCGGCGGCGGCGGGAATCTTCTCAGGCGGCTGGCCCGAGAGGATGATCGCGGTCAGCGGCACGAAGAAGAGGGCGGTCGGAATGCCTTGCAGCAAGGTGGGCAGCACCAGGGTGTAGGTATCCACGCCCGTGGTGTAGTGGGAGCGCATGAAGAAGACAGCCGCGAAGCCGAGGAAGGAAAGCGTGGCAAGCACACGCAATTCCGCCTTGGGCATGAGCTTGCCCAGCACGGGGGTGAGCAGCACGGCGAAGATCCCCAGCGGCGCGGTCACCAGGCCGGCGTTGACGGCCGGGTAGGCCAGGTACTGCTGCATCCATTGCGGCAACACGACCAGGTTGGCAAAGAAGACCGCATAGGCGACCGAGATGGCAAAGGTGCCGGCCAGGAAGTTGCGGCCCTTGAAGAGGCGCAGGTCGATGATCGGGCTTTCTTCGGTCAACTCCCAGATCACGAAGAAGAGGAAACTGAGCAGCGCCACCACGGCCAGGATGATGATGACCGGGGAGTGGAACCAGTCCAGGTCCTTGCCTTTGTCGAGCATGATTTGCAACGAGGCGACCCAGGTAATCAGGGAGGCCAGGCCCACCAGGTCGATCGGCAGCTTGCGGGCAGGCGTCTCGCGGTCCTTGTAGACGGCCCATGTTACGGCCGCGGCAAACAGGCCAACCGGCACATTGATGTAGAAGATCAAGGACCACGAGTAGCTGTCGGTCATCCAGCCGCCCAGTGCGGGGCCTGCGATCGGGCCCACGGTGGCGGTCATGGCCCACAGCGCCAGCGCCATGGCGCTCTTCTCCTTGGGATACGAGCCCAACAGGAGGGACTGCGACAGCGGGATCAACGGCCCCGCCACCGCGCCCTGCAGGATCCGCGCGGCAAGCAGCACGGTCAGGTTGGGGGCAATGCCACACAGCCAGGACGACAGCACGAACAGCAAGATGGCGGTGACGAACAGGCGGACCTGACCTACCCGCTGGGTCAGCCAGCCGGTCAGCGGAATCGAGACGGCGTTGGCTGCGGCGAACAACGTGATCACCCAGGTGCCTTCGTCGATCGACACACCGAGGTTGCCGGAGATGGTCGGGATCGCGACGTTGGCGATCGACGAGTCCAGCACGTTCATGAAGGTGGCCAGGGCCACGGCGAAGCTTCCCAGCACGAGTTTGCCGCCGGTGAGCGGGGCGGGTGCGGTCTGGGTCTGGGCTGGGGATTGCATGGGGGCGTTCCGAAAGAGTTTCGCTTTGGGGAAGCCGCCGCGCGGTCTGCGGCGGCGGTCCGGCTAGCAATCTGATGTGTCAGATAAATAGGCGAGAAAGGGCTGGTGCATTGCCGGACTCAGGCCCCGGCCGCTTGCATGAGCGGCTGAGGCTTCGCGGCCTGCTCCGTACGCTGCGCCGGCTGCTTCGCCACGTTCGTGCCGGACTTGCCGTTGCTGTTCTGCGCGATGATCCGCGTGATCTCGCGGTCGGCCTCTTCGCCATAGCCCTGGAACACATCGGTGCGATAGGCCGTGCGATACGGCGTTTCGCCGCTGGTGGCGAGCTGCGAACCGGTGGCCGCGTGCGTTTCCACGTCGACCTGCATCGACAGGCCGATCTGCAGCGGGTGCGCGCGCAGCTCCGCCGGATCGAGCAGGATACGCACGGGCAGGCGCTGCACGACCTTGATCCAGTTACCGGTGGCGTTCTGCGCGGGCAGGGCCGAGAAGGCACTACCAGTGCCGGCCGAGAAGCCGACCACCTTGCCGTGGTAGGTCACACCGTCGCCATACAGGTCGGCATGCAGTTCGACCGGCTGGCCGACGCGGATATGCTTGAGCTGGACTTCCTTGAAATTGGCGTCCACCCAAACGCCGTCAAGCGGCACGATTGCCATCAGCGGCGCGCCCGGGGCCACGCGTTGGCCTACCTGCACCGAGCGCCGCGCCACGTACCCCGTGACCGGGGCCGGGAGCGTGTTGCGGGCATTGGCCAGGTACGCGTCGCGCACCTTGGCCGCGGACGCGAGCACGCTGGGGTGGTCGGAAACGGAAGCCTGGTCGGTCAACGTGTGGTTCGAGGCGAGTTGCTGACGCGCGGTTTCGAGGGCGGCTTCGGCAACCTTGACCGCGTCGCGGGCGTGGGCTACGTCTTCCGCCGAGACCGCGCCAGTTTCGGTCACTTCGCTGCGGCGGCGCAGATCGTCCCTGGCGCGGGTCAGGTCGGCCTGCCGTTGCTGTACCGTGGCGTCGAGCACGTTATTGTTGACGTACAGCGCGCTGACTTGCCGGACGGTCTGGCCCAGCGCGGCTTCGGCGCTGGCGAGCGCGACCCTGGCATCGGCGGCGTCGAGGGATACCACTGGCTCGCCAGCCTTCACGATCTGCGTATCGTCGGCATTGACCGCGACCACCGTGCCGGTGACTTGCGGCGTGAGCTGGACCAGGTTGCCGTTGACGTAGGCGTCATCGGTTTCCTGGTGAAAGCGCGCCACGGTGTAGTAGTAGGCGCCGTAGCCGGCCGCGGCGAGCGCGCTGGCCAGGCCGAGCAAGGCAAGCAAGCGCTTGCGGGAGTTCTGCTTGGGCGGCTTGGCGGGTTGGGCTTCGTCGGCGGCTTGGTTGGTCTTGGTCGTTTCATTCATGGCGTCACCTGTTCGTGTTCGTGTTCGTTGAAAGCGGGGTTAGCGGGGCAGGGCTGCCTGTTTGGTCGAGTCGGAGGTGTCGGTGTAGCCGCCGCCCAGTGCCGCGGCGAGGGCAATTTGCCGGTCGCGGCGGGCCATGCGCAGGTTGGCCACCACCTGGCTGCTGGCAAGCGCATTGGTCTGTGCGTTCAGCACGGTGAGCTGGGTGGTCAGGCCTGCCTTGTACTGCGCCAGGGCCAGGGTCAGCGCGCGCTGCGCGGCGGTGTCGGTGCGGATCGCGCTGCCGATCTGCGTGTCGACGGCGCGGATGTCGGAGAGCTGCGTTGCAACGTCGGTCAGGGCGTTCACCAGCGTCTCGTTGTAGTTGGCGACGGCAAAGTCGAAATCAGCGTAGCGGCCCTTGAGCTGGGCGCGCAGCGCGCCGCCATCGAAGATCGGCAGGTGGATCGCTGAACCCGCCGAGGCCGTGCGGCTGGCGGCGTGCAGCAAGCGGCCCCAGCCAAAGGCGTCGAGGCCCATTGCGAGCGAGAGGTTGATGTCCGGATAGAACTCCGCCTTGGCCACCTTGATGTCGTGCAGGGTGGCATCGACGCGCCAGCGCGCGGCGACGATGTCGGGGCGGCGCGAGACCAGGTCGGCCGGCAGGTTGTCGGGCAGGCGGACCTCGTCGCCGGTGGCCAGGGCGGGGCGGCTGATCGCCAGGCCACGATCCGGGCCCCGGCCGAGGAGCGCGCCCAGTTGGTAGCGCGTGCGCTGGATACTGCCGTCGAGCGAGGAGAGTGCGACTTCGCTGGCGGCCAGATTGGCTTGCGCGGTGCGCTCCTCGACCTCGGTTTCCAGACCCATGGTCACGCGCCCGTTGGTCACGCGCAGCACGTCACGGCGCTGCTTCACTTCGTCCTGCGCAATGTCATGCAGCGCATAGAGGCGGGCCAGTTCGTTGTAAGCCCTGGCAATTGCGCTGCTTAGCGTCAGCTTCACCTGTTCCGCCTCGGCCTCGCTGGCGCGCACTGCGGATACGGAGGACTTCAGGGCTTCGCGGTTCTTGCCCCACAGGTCGAATGCATAGGTGGCGCTGATCACGCCACGGTTTTCGGTCCGCCAGGAGCCCGCGACGGGCGGTGGCTCTGATCTATCAGATAAATGATCAAAAAATGCCGCGCGCTCAGGCGGCCGAGAATTTGTTGAGCAGGCGCAACAATTCGTCGAACTCGCTCTTGCTGAAATCCTTGAGGCGCGCATTGAGCACCTCCGGGGCGATCTCCGGGATCCGGTCGGCAACAATGTGGCCCTTGGCCGTGAGCGCCAGGTTCACCACGCGGCGGTCGTCCACGCTGCGCGAGCGGGCCAGGAGGCCCTTGTGCTCGAGCTTGTCGAGCATGCGGGTCATCAGGCCGGTGTCGATGACCAGCAACTTGCTCAGCTCGAACGGGGTGGTGGCGACGTCGCGCGACAGCGACAGCAGGATGCCCATCTGCTGGGCGGTGATATCGAGTTCCTTCAGGGCAGCGTCCATTTCCATCAGCACAAGATTGCGGGCCTTGTTGAGGAAAAACCCGACGCTTTGTGTGAGGTTAAAGCTCTCTTTGGTGTAGTGCTTCATGGTCGGCTCCTGCTTGCTGGATGAATATGTTAGCTGAATATTATTTGATCAGTCAGATAAAATCAATGTCAGAATCTGCGTTTCGACGAGGTGCTTGCCGGCGCTGATCCCTACGCCTGCAGGCCTCGGCTGGCGAAGTACCGGGCCGGGGAATCGCCGAACGCACGGCGGAACATGGCGATGAAGCTGCTTGGCGTGGCGTAGCCCAGCGCCTGGGCCACTTCGGCCACGGCCTCGCCGCGTGCGAGCCGCTCCAGCGCCAGCGTGAGCCGGGCTTGCTGCCGCCAGTTGGCAAAACTCAGTCCGGTTTCGCCCTGGAACAGGCGGGAAAGCGTGCGGGGCGACAAGCCCGCCCAAGCCGCCCATTCCACCAGGCTGCGATGATCGTCGGGCTGTGCCAGGATGGCCTCGCTGATGCGGCAGGCACGCCGGTCGCTAGGCAACGGCAAGTGCAGGGCCTCCTGGGGCGCCTGCCGGATCTCATCCAGCAGTACCGCGACGATCCGTTCCTGCGCGGCGTCCAGTGTGAACGGCGAGGGCCACGAGGCTGCGCGGCTGATCAGCGCGCGCATGACATCGCTGGTTCCCACCACGCAGGGCATGCTGGGCAGGTCCTGCGCGGCGGCCGGCGCGATCCACACGTTCCAGCCGCTCAGCACGCCGCTGATCGTGACCCGGTGCATTTCTCCCGGTGGCATCCAGCCAGCCCGCTGGGCGGGCAACAGCCAGGAGCCGCGCCGTGTGCGGACATGCACCAGGCCGTTGTCGATGCAGAACAGCTGGCCGCGCAGGTGGCTGTGCCAGCCCAGCTCACGCGTGCCGAGCCGGAACTCGTTGTCCGCCTTGTCGGCGCCACGCATGGCGATCAGGGCAGGGCCGTCCGGCTGTTCGCTGGTGTCGGCAAAGGCGGCAAGCAGGCTTTCCGTTTCCGCCGTTATGCGGGCTGACGAAGAAAGATGGGGCGAGCGCAATGACATGGCCGGAATTCATTGTTTTTAGGCGAGCTAACGATATCGAGTCTACCCGTTTCCGTCGGATACTGCTCCCAAGGCGCTGCCATCCACACTTTCCCGCGCCGCAGGAGATCCACGTGCACACAGCAACATCAGCAACATCAGCAACATCTGCAGCATCGGCTACATCTGCAATGCGAGCGGTACCCTGTTTCCAGGTTTACGACGCCAGCCGGTTTCCGATCGTGATTGGCCGAACGCAAGCCATGCAGCCGGGCTATGCAAACCGGTGGAGTGAGGAGATGACCGTCCTGGTCGAGCAGGGCCCGCCTTTTGTCCGCGCTGTCGCTGGCCGAGCGCGCGCTGATCGATGGCGCGGATGCGCGGGCACCCGAGAGAAGCCGGGCGTTGAGCGCCTACTGGCACCGTCATGGCTCAAACAGCGAAATTCTCCGTGCCTTTGAAACCACCGCACATCACCATCGTTGGCGCCGGCCTGGGAGGCTTGTGCTTGGCACAAGGCCTCAGGCAGCAGGGCATTGCCTTCGATGTCTACGAGCGCGATGCCGCGCTGGCCAGTCGTACGCAGGGCTATCGCATCCGGATCGATCACGCGGGCCAGCAGGCTTTGAAGGCTTGCCTGCCGGCCGCGCTCTTCTCCGTGTTCCAGGCGACCGGCGCGATGCCTGTAGCGGGCGTCAACCTGGTGGACACCAGGCTCGAGGCCGTCAGCGGCAAATGGGTGGAGTCGTGGCGGCGTGCCCGTGGCGACCAGCCCGCGGATACAGGCCATGGCGAGTCCGCCGATGCGCAAGACCTGAGCGCGAACCGCCAGACCCTGCGCGAAGTCCTGATGCACGGCATCGAGGACCGCGTGCATTTCGGCAAGGCGTTCGTGCGTTACCGTGAGGACGAAGACGCCCGCGTGAAAACGGCCTTCTCCGATGGTTCGTGTGCCATATCGGACGTACTCGTGGCCGCGGATGGCATCAACTCGCTGGTGCGCCGGCGGCGCCTGCCGGGCGCGGTACCAGCCGATACCGGGTTTGCATGTCTCTATGGCAAGACCTACGCCACGCCAGCCACGCTGGCGCGGCTATCCGGCTTGCTGCCGGCCAGGACATCGATCGTCTTTGGCGATGGCCTCGCCGTTATCGTCGATCCCATGCGGTTCCGGCCGCCGCCAGCGGGATACCGCCTGGACATGCCAGACGATTACCTTTATTGGGCCATCATCGGCGCGCGCGAAGCCCTTGGCATCGGCTGGGAAGCCGGGGACGCGTTGCAGCAGGACGCGCTCGCCGCGCGCCTCGAACGCATCACGACGGGATGGCATGCCGGACTGCGCGCGCTGTTCCAGCAAGGCGATCGTGCCTCGCTGGCAATGATGCCCATCAGGACGGCGGATGTGCCCGCTGCGTGGCCAAGCAGCGCGGTCACGGTGCTGGGAGATGCGATCCATGCCATGAGCCCGGCCGGGGGCCTGGGTGCGAACACGGCGCTGCACGACGCGTTCCTGCTGTCGCGGCAACTGGGCGAGGCCGCCGCCGGCCGCCGTTCGCTGCGGGCGGCCATTGGCGGCTACGAGGCCGCCATGCGGGAACACAGCGCGCGCGCCATCCTGGCATCGCTGCGCGGCACGGAGGTGTTGCTCGGCGCCAGCGGGCGGCACCCGGAGCGGATCCTGGCCGGCTAGGCGTGGTGATCGGGCAGGGGAGTGACTTGAACCTGCGCACACAACCGTAGCCCGCGCGGCCAAGCGAGGGGTCGCGCGGGTTTGCCGCTGCCAAGGCTCAAGGCCGGGGCTCTGCCCCGGAGTCAGCGTTGCCGCGCGGTGGCACGAACAACGTGGGTGGCCGCGTCTGGTGGCTGCTTGCTACTTCGACTTGGCGCCGTCCGTGTACGGGTCGGCCTTGCCAGCCTTGGCGCCGTCCGTGTACGGGTCGGCCTTGCCAGCCTTGGCGCCATCCGTATAGGGATCGGCCTTGCCAGCCTTGGCCCCATCCGTGTACGGATCGGGCTTGCCCTGTGTGGCATTCAGGTCCATTTGCGTGGATTGCTTCGCGCCGTCCGTGTACGGATCGAACTTGCCGGATTTTGCGCCATCCGTATAAGGATCGGCCTTGCCGGCCTTGGCACCATCGGTGTAGGGGTCGAACTTCTTCTGCTGGCCATAGCTCAAGCCTGAAGCCGTTGCGGCGGCGACAAGTAACGTCAACGTGAGAACTCTGCGCATCTCTTGCTCCGGTGGTAAGGAGGTGGTCGCCTGGGACTCCGCGAGGGAACGCACGGGCACAGGCTGGCTGGAATTGCCGGCATCTGCGCCACGCCAGACAAACTGGGGCGGTAACCTCGGTGGGCCAGCGGGCCGCGCAAGCCAAGGCAGGGCTGGTCGACTGGCCCTGCCCTGCTTATGCTGCGTCCCGCACAGTTCATCGTAGGAGTGAATCCGGGGAGGCCGTAGTAAAACGTTGTAAATCCTTGTTGCGCTTTTTCTTTCGGCTGCGCCCTTTCCCTGCGTGTGAGAAATGTGTAGCGGCCGGTGTTTTTTCCGGTTTTCCAAGGGCTTGTCCCTGCGGCCAATAATATGCACTTTGCGCCGCAATCTGGGCTGTTGGCATCCGGTTCGAAAAACACCTTGACTGTCTATCTACCAGTAGATAATATTCAACACATGGAAGCCGCTGCTCCGCCCCAGCAAGGAAAGCTGAAGCAGGAAAGAGGATCCAGCGCAGCACCCGGGGAATCCCCGTTTTTTTTGGCTGGCTTATCTATCTATGAGTAGATAACAAGACAAAAAACGAAGGTTCCTAAGCGTACCGATTCGATTCCGCCCAAGCGCGGGTCCTCAAATGCAAATGGAGAACATCATGACCTCGAACCTCTTTGCCAAGACCCTGATCACCGCCGCCGCACTTGCCGCCGCCTTCGTGGCCGGTACCGCGCAGGCCTCTGGCCCGAAGGACAGCACGTTCTCGGGTGACAAGTACGGTTACGTGTTCCGCACCACGACCCCCGATGCATTCACCGACGGCGCCCGCAGCGGCAAGTTCGACCCGTTCACCGATGGTGCGCGTGTTGGCAAGGCCGATCCGTACACGGACGGCGCCCGCATCGTGGCCGGCCTGGACCGCACGGGCGCGTCGGCCAGCCCGGCCCGCAGCGGCAAGTTCGACCCGTTCACCGACGGCGCGCGCGTTGGCAAGGCCGACCCGTACACGGACGGTGCCCGCATCGTGGCCGGCCTGGACCGCAGCGGGGTGTCCGCTAGCCCGGCCCGCAGCTTTGACGCCTATACCGATGGCGCCCGCAGCGGCAAGTTCGACGTGTTCACCGAAGGCGCCAATGCCTGAACGCGGCAAAGGCATCCCGGCAACCGCAGCCTGGATGCCTGATCGCGGTCGGGTTGCCGCGTGGAAGTGGAATAGAGTGGGAGTGCATCATGAATTTACGGGATAGTGTCTTGATCCTGGCTGGCTGGGTGGTCTTGTGCGTTGCCAGCGGCTCTTTGATCACCGCTGTGGCGCAAGTGCTGCCGGCGTGAGCCACGTGAGCTGACATGGGGCCTGTTAAGCACAACCAAGGGCCGGCCACGCCAGCTTATTGCGACCGCACATGAAATTGGCTTGAGGATCTATCGATAGATAGATAAGATCGCGCTATGAAAACGCAATCCGTACGCGAACAACTGCTCGAACACACGCTGGTGCTGATCCGCCGGCGCGGTTTCAATGGTTTCAGCTACCGCGACCTGGCCGAGCTGGTCGGCGTGAAGACCTCGAGCATCCACTATTACTTCCCCGCCAAGGACGACCTGGTGCTGGAGGCAGTGAAGGAATACAGCGCCCGTATCTCCGAGCGGCTGCGCAGTGTGGATTCCTCGCTGTCCCCCGCCGCGCAGGCCGAGGGCTATCTCAACTTTTTGCGTACCGCGGCCTGCGGCGACCAGATCTGCCTCGCGGGCATGCTGTCCACCGAGACGCTGTGCCTGCCGGAATCGGTCCACGCCGAGCTCAAGGCGTTCTACCGCATGAACGAGAACTGGCTGATGGGGCTGATCGAGCGCGCGCAGAGCGCGTACGGCAAGGTCTATCCGGTGACGCCTCGCGCGCTGGCGCAGGTGATCTACGGCGCGCTGCAGAACGGTTTGATCGTAGCGCGGCTGTTCGGGGCGCCCGAGCGGCTGGAGTCCGCCGCGGACCTGCTGATGGCTTCGGTATCCGAGTAAGACGAACAAGCCGCGCGCTGCCGGCACCTGGCACCGGGCACGTGAAAAAGCCGACCTGACAAGGTCGGCTTTTTGTTTGCATCGCCGCCGCGTTTCAGCCTGCGGCGTTCTCCAGCACTTTCCACTTCTCGCCGGACTCCTGCACGCGTTCGTCGTGCACCAGCTTGAGCAGGTGCGCCAGCAGCGAGCGCTTTGCCACCGGGAGCATGCGTTCCGGCACGTCGTCGTAGACGCGCAGGAGCAGGGCGTCGATGCTGGTTTCGCCAAGCTCGCGCAGCGCGTTGAGGACCTTCGCCTCGCGCTGCATGCGATGGCGGATCAGGGTGCGGATGGCATCCGCTGGCCTGGGCATCAGGAAGCCGTGGCCGGGCGCGAGCCATTCCAGGTCTTCGTCCTGCAACGCGGCCAACGAGGCCAGGTACGCGTGCATGTCGCCGTCGGGCGGATTGATGACGACGGTGGAACCCTGCATCACGTGGTCGCCGGTGAACAAGGTCTTTTCTTCCTCGAGCAGGAAGCAAAGGTGGTTGGAGGCATGCCCGGGCGTGTGGACGACGCGCAGCGTGCAGCCCTCTCCCAGCGCCAGGCGCTCGCCATGCTCCAGGATGCGCTCGGGCTGGAAGGTCTGGTCCTGGCGCGGCGTTTGCGGCGCGGGACGACCCAGCACCGGCGCGCCGGTGGCGGCCTTCAGCCTGGGCGTCGCCGGTGAGTGGTCGATGTGGGTGTGGGTGGCCAGGATCCAGCGGATCGGGCCGGGCGCGGCCGCCAGCACGGCGGCCACATGGGTTTCGTCGTCGGGGCCCGGATCGATCACGGCCCATTCGTTGCGCGCCGGATCGCCCACAAAGTACGTATTGGTGCCGGGCCCGGTCATCACGCTGCCATTGCCGGCGGTGACGCGCCAGACACGCTCGGACAGGCGCACCGCGGCGCCGGTCGCCAGCTCATAGCGCGCATGGCCCTGGCCTTGTGGGTCGATGCGCTCGATCTCGGCATAGGCGGGCTCGCTGGGCAGCACGGGCCGCAGGCCGCCACTGCCCTGGGCCAGGCGCGGCATGATGCGCACAATGTCGCGCAGCTGCGCCGCGTGGTCAAAGCAGGCCTGGGCGGTGTCGAAGCGGGCAATCGACGCTAGCGTGCGCCGCGTGACGGGCACCAGCTTCAGGCCGCGCGCCAGATCGATGGCATCGCTCGGCCGTACCCAGAGATGCTCCACGGCCTCGTCGCCATCGTGCGTGGCGGACTGGCCAGTGGGCGCCACGGCCACGAAAAAGCGCGTGTCGAAGCGCTTGGGCAAGCCGGGTGGCGTCAACCAGTGGCTGTGATACGCCAGGCGGTCCACGGCCAGGCGCACACCAAGCCGCTCGCACAGTTGCGCCATGCCCGGGCCGCCGCTGCGCGCGGATTGCCGCAGCCATGCCTGCTGCGCGGCATCGAGCGTGTCCAGCGCGATGAGCTTGCCGCCGCCATCGCTCGCGAACAGCAGGCCGGCTTCCTCGAAACACTCGCGCACGGCTGCCAGGTAGAAATCCAGGCCGCCATCAGGCAGCTTGAGACGCGCGCTGGCCGCGGCATCGTCCAGGCCGGCGCTGGCTTCATGCAGGGTCTTGTCCTGGGGGTCGAGCGTGCCGCCGGGAAAGACGAAAGCGCCGCTGCTGCGGTCGTCGTTGCGCTCGGGGCGGCGCACCAGCAGCACTTCCATGCCGGCCGCGCCATCGCGCACTACCAGGATGCTTGCGGCTTGGCGCAGCGAAGGGGGGCGTGAGGGAGGGGTGTTTCCGCTCTGTTCTTGTTCGCGCATGTGGGGCGGTTCCTGATTGACTGGCTAGGATCAGGCGACAGTGTAGCGGCATCGCACGGTTATGCCACCAAGGGAAAGCGAGACGGTAAGCCGTTGGCGGGGCCGTCCCGCACTTGCGGGCAGGACGGCTGCGGTGGTGATTACTGGCTGGAAGACGTCTTGTTCATCGCCGCGAATTGCTGCGTGAGGTAGGTCTTGGTGGAGTTCATCCGGCTCATCATCAGGTCAAGCTGCTGGAACTGCGCGCGATAGCGCGACATCGTGGCGTCGATCCCCGCGGAGGTGCGGGTGTAGGCGCTGTCGAGTTCCTTCAGGTTGGTGTTGAGGCCTTCGGTGGCCGTCGTCAGCGCGCCCCTTGTAGCGCTGAACGATTTCACAATCTCCGTCAGTTGATTGCCATAGCCGGACTTGCCGTCGGCACCGCTGAACAGCTGCGCCACGCCGGTCCGGTTGGTGGCGAGCGCCTTGTTCAGCTTGGCAGTGTCGAGCCCCATGGAGCCGTCTGCCTTGAACGAGATACCGATCTGGGTCAGGTTGACCAGCCTGGCGTCGCTGGTGCCGGTCTGCGGCGTGTTGAACACGGATCGCAACTGGTTCTGGATCGTGCGCAGCGTAGCGTCGCCCAGCAGCGGCGACTGCGTGCCCTTGTTGTTCTTGTCGAAGGCGGACAGCTTCGCGGCGGTGCTCTGCAGCGTGTTGTAGG
>NZ_AHJE01000217.1 GCF_000243095.1 Cupriavidus basilensis OR16
GGCTTCGACCTGCAGCTTTCCGGACATACGCACGGCGGCCAGTTCTGGCCCTGGAACCTGTTCGTGCCGATGCAGCAGCCTTATACCGCCGGGTTGAACCGGCATGAGGCGATGTGGGTGTATGTGAGCAGGGGGACCGGGTATTGGGGGCCGCCTAAGCGGTTTGGGGCGCCGTCGGAGATTACTAAGTTGAGGTTGGTGAGGAAGTGAATGGGGAGGGGGTGAGGGGGGGGGGGGGGGTTGGGCAACTGCAACTGCAACTTCAGCCACAACCACAAAATCAGCTTCAAATTCAATGACTTAACTGCAACTTCAACAGCAGTTTCACCTCCCCTGCGGGGAGGCGACCTACTTTTTTGTCTTGCCAAAAAAGTAGGCAAAA
>NZ_AHJE01000216.1 GCF_000243095.1 Cupriavidus basilensis OR16
TCTCGGCGGTGGTGGCGCGCGCGGAGGACCTCTATGCCTCGGACAAGACCATGGTGAATCCCGCGCTGTAGCCTGTGCGGCTCACCGCGCCTTGCCGCCCTGGGCCGCGCCCTGGTTGCGGAAATCCTTGGAGTGGATGCCGTGCTTCTTCAGCAGCATCTGCAGGTGTGAGCGATTCATGTCAAAGCGCCTGGCCAGCTCCGCCACCGTGCCGCCGACTTCCTGCAGCCCCCGCTCGATAAATGCGCGTTCGGCTTCATCGCTGGCGGCGCGCTTGGCTTCGCTCAGCGAGGTGGCCGTGGACGCATCCACCACGACCGGTGCCCCGCCGCCGCTGGCCACCAGCGCCGGCGCCGATGGCTTGGGCCGCAGGTCCTGCGGAAGATGCTCGAGATCGGCTGTGTCGCCGGCGAGGCAAGAGGTCCGGTACATCAGGTTGCGCAACTCACGGATGTTGCCGGGATAGGCGTAATTCATCAGGAAGTCGCGCAGGCGTGGGGTCAGCTTGATGGGGCGGCGCTTTAACGCGCCGGCGGCCTCGTCGCCGAAATACGCTACCAGCAAGGCGATTTCGTCGCGCCGCTCGCGCAGCGG
>NZ_AHJE01000215.1 GCF_000243095.1 Cupriavidus basilensis OR16
CGATGGGCCGCACGAACAGCGCCTCGCCCATGCCCGCCCACTGGCTGCCGAGGCTGGCCGCCATCAGCTGGGCATAGGCCTGGGTGTCGGCGAGTTCCGAGCCCTTGCCCTGGAACAGCGCCTGCGCCATTTGCCGGGCCTGCGCATCGGCATCGGCGCTGTTGCTGACCTGCTGCAGGCGCAAGCGCAGTGCCGTGGCGCGGTCAAGGAACCGCTGCAGGCTCAGATCACCATTGGCGCCCGGGTTGGCACCGGCGGCCTGGCCCTGCGCCACCAGCCGCAGCACCGGGCCAAAGGCCGCACCGAGCGGCCCCGCGGCGTCCGGCTTCGCCACCTCGGGTGCGGTCTCCTTCTTGCCCAGCAGGTCCTGCGCCTTGGCCACCAGCGTATCGGACAGCGAGTCCTTGCGCGCGCCGGCGCCACCCTGGTACTCGAGCGACTTCATCAGCGCGATCACCGGCGACTGGCGCGCGTCGGCCATCAGCTTGAGTTGATCAATCGCCGCCGGCAAGGTCGGCGCCGGTTCCCATTGCAGGCTGTTCATGAAGCCCTGCCAGCGCTCCGCGTAATCGGCGAAGTATTGCTCGGTGAAAGCCGCCTGCAGGGCTTCGGCTGAACGGCCTGCCGTTTGCTGTGCCAGTTGCGCTTGTGGCGGTCGGCCGTCGGTCAGCACCCAGTCATTGGCGATTTCCGTACGCTTGGCCGCCTGTTCGATCGCGGGAGCCACATAGCCCTCATAGGCTTGGCGGGTAAAGATACCGGGCACGACGGCGGCGGAGCGGAACAGCCCCCGGGTATCGGTGCCGGCGGTCAGCGCCGCCAGGGTCTGGTCCGGATACTTGCTGCCCCCGTTCTCACCAAAGGCATGGATCACGCCCCGATAGACGGTGTCCTCGGCGTTGCGGGACCAGCGCAGCACCTCGGCGATACGCGCCAGGCCAATCCCGTGGGGATGGGTGACACGGCGCTGCGTGGACAATTCCGTTTCGCCGTCGGTCACAAGGACCACGGCATCTACCGGTCGGCGCTGCCGCAGCTTGTAGAGTTGCTTGAGCCAGTCCGTATCCGGCTGGCCATTCTGCCCGGACTTGTTCCACAGCAGCACTGCGTCGGCGGTAATCAGCCAGCCCTGTTCGGTTAGTTGGGGCAACAGTTGGGCAACGGCGGCATCGTCGCCGGTGAGCAGCAGCCAGGGCTGGCGGTAGCGCCAGCGAAAACCATGCTGGCTCCGCAAATGGCTGCACAAGCGCAGCAAGGTGTCCGACCTACTCGGCGCATCTTCCGGCACCAGCAGCGCCTGGGTCGTCCCCGTGAGCTGCGTAGAGTTCCAATGCAATAGCTTTGTCAAGCGGCGCGCAGCTGCCGCTTCCTCGCGTCTCGGCTCGAAGCCGAAGTAAAGCGCAATCGCGACGAGGGAACCACAAAGCGCGATGATCGCCAGGGTCTTCTTCGTTTCGGAGTCGAGCCAGAACAGATCCCCCTGAAACCAGATCAGGCTGCCTGCCGCTAGCGCGACGAGCAGATACGAAAATACGTCGATACGGAATTTAGTCATTTTTCATACCCTCTTGCTGCATGTGATGTCCCGGCGGCGCAAGGACAGCAAGCAGGACCCGCGCCTCGCTCTGGACGCCTGCGATATACGGCGCATTCGATGCAATGGCGCGATCGAGTGCGAGCACGGCCGCGAGCCACGGCGCAGTTGGCCCGGTGTTGCCGGCGAGGGTGTCGAGTGCAAAATCAGACGATGACGCCTCATCGCCCGAGCGGCCCGCTGCCCGCAGGGCAACAGGCAACTGCGCCGCGGTACGTTCATCGAATCCCGTCTGGATCGTGCCGCCCACCGCCGTGCCCATCGTTCTGCCCCACCTCAATGCGTAGTGCAGTGCATCCTCCGGCGGGGCGGGCGTATCCGCCTGCGGGCGATGAAGCCAGCCTGCCACGGGAAGCCGCTCCTTGCGTGCAAGTCCGGCCGGGCAGAGCAGCATCATGGTTGCTGCCTCCGCGCTGCCGGCCTCAGGATCGCCTGAGCGAAGCGGGCTGAAATTGGCGCTGATCAGCAGCGTCACGACATCGCGCAGCGCGGGGCTTTTGCGATCGAGCATCGTATCGACGAGCCACAGCCCGCCGCACGGCCCGATTACCGGCTGGACATTCAGGCGTGAGGGGCGCACGGACGCCGGCAAGCCCGCCCAGATCGCTTGAATGGCTTCATGCGGCAGTACGGAACTGTCGATATCCAGATGGACCTCAACCGGAACCAGGTCAGAAGCAGTGCTCAGCGCATCCGCAATCGCCGGAGCGAACGAGTGCAAGATCCATTCGAGCACGGCGCCTTGCCGCTCCTCGTCATCAAACGTCAATGCCGCCACTGCGGGCTCCAGGCAGCTGGCAACGATCATCTCGCGGGTATCCTTCGCCGGGCGGGTCGGCCGGCTCGCGCTGCGCGCGACAATCGCATCGAACGTGTTTTCCTTCTCGTCGATGTGAAGACGATAACCGGCGGCAAGCACGGCAAGGGGCACGCTCGCCGCATCGAACACCAGGTCTAAGTAAGCCTTGCTTAGCCCGTTGTCCGACAGTGCGCGGTTCCGACACTTGTAAAAATATGAAAAGCGCCGCAGGACAAGCGCGCCTGCAAGGCACACGGGGATGACGACGATGCGGAACCAGAACCACAACGTCTGCGTCTTCGTCTTCGCGCTATGCGGCCACGACCAGAGTGCGAACGCGATCCCGGCCAGCGTCAGCACGACGAACGCGATCGACCAGGCAAATGGCGACGGCGCCTTTTGCGGAACCGGGACCTCGGCCGGCAATAGCGAGAAATCAATCGCCATCGGCCACCTGGCGCGAGCCACTGTTCGGCAGCGACGAGATCAGCGCGCATCCGCACTCACACAGATGGCCATCCTCGGCCACTTCGAGATTGCCGTCACGAATATTCGGATTGCCCTGGGCAATGCGGCTACGCCCATGCACATCGCAGCGCACCGGATCTGTCCGCCGCGCCAGCGCCTGCCCCAGGAACTTGCGCGTGCCGCCACGCAGCACTTCACCGCCGCGGCTAAGGCGATCGCCCTCTCGTATCACGCCTGCCATCTCGCTCTCCTCATCCGCATCGCCCAGTCGAAAATCCACCGCAAGCCCATCGCCGCCCCTACATTGCCTGGGCCGCACGCTCGTCCGCTGCACGCTTCTTGGCTTCCTTCTCGACGTCGCTCGTTCCGAACGTATCCGTCGCACGCGTCTGAAAGTACAGGGTCGATGACAGAATATGATCGTGCCAACTCGTCAGCATCGTGTCGTGTACCAGCAGGTCGAAGAGCGCCATGACCTGCGGCGGCAGTGGATTTTTGCCACTGGCGCCGTCCTGCCATGCCTGCGTCAGCGCGAGCGCCTGAGGGCTCAGCATGAAGGCCTCAATCGCCTGTGCGCTCTGTTCCATATCGGCGTCGTAGGGAAGCTCCATATCCTGACCCAGCTTGCGCATACGGCCAGCAGATTCCTTCAGGCCGGCCTGCATCGACAGGCGCCGGGTCTGCTCCGCCGCTTCGCTGCCGATACGCTCCCAGACGCTCACCACCGGATTTGCCAGCACTAGCGCCGTGCTGCGTAATGACTGCATCTCGGCATCGCGGGTGGCCTGCATACGGGCGAGCGCCTGTCCCAGCGCCTTCGGGTCTAGCGGCGAGCGCTTACGCTCGGCCTGATATGCGGCTTCGGCGTCGGCGCGCTGCAGCGACAGCGCCTGATGCGCCTTCTTCGCGCCGTCGGTCGTGGCCGACATTGACGCGCGAAACGCCGGCGACTGATACCGAACCGCCAACCAGCGCAGGAATACCTGCATGTGGTCCTGGAAGTTGAGCCCCTTCTGGTGCGGCACTATGGCACGGTACGCGTTGATCAGGTCGGGGATCTTGTAGCTTGCGGTGCCATCTGATACCGGGTGTGCAAGGGTAAACATGCGAAACACGTCTGATTTGTATTGCGCGAGATACTCCATCATGTCAACAGCCGCGCCCGCCATCAACGCCTCATTCAGCATGTCGCGCAACGCAACGCGCTGGAGTTCCGCGCGGAACCCCATCGAGCCCGGTGGCGCTCCACCGGTAATATCCTCGCTGGTGCCCGGATACAGGTACTGGTCCCCGCGCGTCTTCTCGAGGCTGTCGAGCCGCTGATAGAACCGCAGTTCGTGTGCGGCCGCGAAGTGGACGCATCTTTGGACGGCCTCCGGAACGCCGAGCGGCTTGTCGCCATAGTTCTGCTTGATCATGCCTACCAGCGGCACGAAGTCGAGCAGCTTGTTCTCCGCCATCAGCGACGATACCGCATCGAGCAGGCCCAGAAACTTGATCTCGATGGTGTCGCCTTCGATCGTAAGATCGACATCGCTACGCCGCTTGTATTTCCGCACCAGTTCGTTGACGAAGGCACGTGCAAGTACGCCACCGCGATCAGCGCCGAACACGGAAACTTCGATACGCTGGACCTTGTTCATCGACGACTTCGCATCCTTATAGGCCTCCTCGAACTGGTCCAGCGCCGCGCTAAGCCGGTCCTCGAAACCGGTGCCGAACAGGCGGGCGACAGCCGCGTTGTCGCGTACCTGAGGAATAGAATCCATCACGACGTCAAAAAAAAGAGCCTTGACGACAGACCAGCCTGCCTTCAGCGGATTCTTCTTAATGTCGTACAGCGTCCCCCGAACGGCCGCCTTGCCGCGCCTCACCCATCGATCTTCTCGCGCCATCGTCAGTACGCGGCCGACCTTGCCCGGGATCGCTTTCACTTGCGCAGCAAGGTCGCCGTATACCCTGGTGACCGGACGCCAGGACATTTCGTCGAGCGCCTCTGACATTGCGTTCTTCAGGGCTTTACCCGGCGCTTTTTTAAGGTCAAGCACTTTGTCGACGCCAACGACCTTCTGGGCGGCGGAAGTCGCCGATTTCGCCGCCGATTTGCCAGCCGCGCCCAATGCCTTGAGCCCAGCGGAGCGAAGTGCGTCCTTGCCCGCGTCCTTGTTCAGATCCGTACCCAGACCGGAATAGTAGAAGGGGTACCAGAACTGGTTGGGCATCTTTTGGCGACGCGTATCGCGCATGTCGCGGTGCGCTTCCCATAGCCGGCAGATGTTCGAGTAGCGTGACGTCGACCGGTCGTCCTGATCACGATGGCGACCGAACCCATCGAAGAAGAAGCCCATCTTGATGACCGCACCGCAGCGGATGCAGTCGTCGCTCTTGTACGGCTTGTGTGCCTTCAGCATGCCGTCGAGTACCTTGCCATGGGTCCGGTCGGCGGGTTCGAGTTGTGTCGTTTCAGCCATGGGTGGCTCCTGACTGGATATGCTTGAAATGGTCCCGCTTCATCTCGTCAATGATTGGCGCCGGAAGCTGCTCCATTGCCGCGCCGAACGCACCCGGCCTGTCCTTTGTCTCGGCCAAGATATTCTGGACAGCGGGATGCTCGTCGAACTTGGGACTGACGAGCATTGCGTAGTAGACGTACCAGCGAAGGTCTCGTTTATCGGTGAGGCGGTACTTCGTCCATCCCCCCGCCGCAACACGCGCGGTTTGCCGAAACACAACCGAATCGTGAAGCCCGTTGGGATTAAGTTGTTTGCCATATGTACGGTCAAGCCATCCCCAGATCTCGTCGTACTCGATTCGCGTTCCCTGCAGATCACTACGAAACTCGAACTCGATGTGATCGTCCGGGTAGAAGTGCAGGCCGAGGATGCGTTTTCCGGCTCCGCCTTCAAGCTTTGTCGGAGGCAAATGAACCTCTGTAACCTTGTGAATTTTCCGGATCGGCGCGTAGAGGTCCTTGATAGCCTCGTCAGCATCGTAGACGTCCCATTTCACCGTGAAATCCGTTCCCTTCAATTTGTGGCAGCAACTGAGACGACCCTGACCGGATCCAGGCATCAGATCACCGCCGCCACCCGCTGTATTTCCATACTTGTCGTAGACAACAAATCGACTCAGGTTATACGGCGTGTAGTTGAAGCCCTCGATGCTCAACCCGCCATACGTCGGCTCGGACGAAAACGCATCGCACCCGGTGATCAGTGTCAGGGACAGAAGTAGCGCGTAAAAGAATCTGATTTTCATGTTCACTTCAGCTTTCGGTCTGCGTCGTCGCGATTGCGATGGCGATCGAATGCGTGAAAAAAGGAGCCTGATTGTGTGTCCCGTCAGCATGACGTGTAGCCCCCTGTTTGGGGCCGGTCAGCGTGATCGGGTTGTGTCGCTTTAACCATGGGCGGCTCCTGACTGGATATGCTCGAAATGATCACGCTTCAGCTCGTCGACTCAGGTGGTATGGCGTGTAGTTGAATGCCCCTACACTCGGGCCGTCGTAAGACGGCTCCCAAGAAAGTGCATCGCCCCACCCGGTAGCAAGCATCAATGACAAGACCAAAAGCCAGAACGATTGCCTTCTCATCTTCACTCCGTTCAAGGGCGCTCTGGCGTCTGCCCAAGGATCAACAAGTCAAACAGCGTCATGACCTCAGGCGGCAGTGGATTTCTTCCTTCCAACCCATCCGCCCAGGCCTGTGCAAGCATCGCAGCTTCCGGTGTCAGAGCGGTTGCCTCTATCGTCTTCACGCTCTCGTCAAGGTCGGCGTCGTATGACAACTCCATCCGGCCCTTCATGCTACTGAGGCGATTGGTTGACTTCTGCAGTTCCGCCTGCAGCGACAAGCGCCAGGCCTGCTCCCGCGCCTCCTTCGCGATACGCTCCCAGACGTTCGGGCGGGATAATTCCCGGACCGTCATGGGAAGGGACCGGGCTTGCGCGTCCCGCGCCGCATGCCATCTGGTCAGGACCTTGGACAGCGCCACCGGATCGGCAGGGGAGCGTCGGCGCTCCACTTGATGGGCGGCCTCGGCATCCTTGACTTCCTTCTCCACGGCGAAGTGCGCGCGCTTTACCTCATCTGCATGGCGCGAGACCATTTCCTCGAACGCGGGCGATGGATACCGTACCGCCAGCCAGCGCAGGAGTACTTCCATATGGAGCGTGAAGTCGCGGCCTGCTTCGAGCAGCACCACGCTGTGGTATGCCTTGATCAGGTCGGGGACCTGGAAGTTGTCCTTGCCGGCAGAAACGGGGTGCGCAAGGCGGAGGCTCGTGAATGAAGGACCTTGGTGCTGAAATAGCGCATCCATCCTTTCCAGCAGCGCACCTGTCGTTAACGCCTCGTACAGCATGTCCCGCAGCGTTGCGCGCTGGATTCCCATGCGAAATCCCTTCGATCCGGGCGGCGCCCCTTCGGTGATGTACTCGCTGGTGCCGGGATAGCGGAAATGTGCACCGTGCGACGGTTCGGCGGTGAACGCATCGCAGGCGGAGACCAGCACCGACGAGAGTAGCAGTTGCCAGATGGCTACTCGTCTTCCATTCATATAGTTTCGACCTTCTTGAAATCTTCCCGGCACGCGTCGCCGACTAGCGAGAGCGCTTCGGGAAATGAGATGCGTCCATACGAAGCGGCCAACAGCTTCGGATGGATCAAAGGATGCTCGTCAAACTGCGGCGAGACGAGAAGCCCTTTGGCTACGTACCAAAGCATGTCCAGTTCGTCGCGCACGCCGTAGCGCGTTGCTCTTTCGATCTGGGTATGGACAGCGAGATACAAGGCATCAGACGACAGGTGTTCGAGCAGCACCCCATAGACTTCGGTGAGTTGCATTGCCACCTTGTCGGCGTAGCCCAGGGAGTGCAGTCTCAGATGCTGTTCGTCGGACAGTTGAAGCGGGGCCTCGCCCCCTGGCTGGGATAGCGTATCGGCGCTCCACGAGCCATCCTCGCCGGAACGGTTGCGATACCAGATCTCGAATGCGACGGATGCAAAGCGCGTCCACTCATCCTGTGTCCAGGTCAGGCGTAGCCGCTCTAGTATCCGGTTGTCGTAGAAATGCAGGTAGAACGCACGCCGGTCCGATAGCGTGTACTCGCAATACCCCCGGAAATGATCCGCGAGTTCTTCCAACCCATGTGGGGTCCAGATCCAGGTCACCATGAATCCGCCGTTCGAAAACCGCCAGAGGCGCTTGAGCAACTGCCGAGGCACGTCCGCGTCGGCTGCGCCGAGATCGACCTTGATTAGTAGCGGTGCTATGTCCCTGAATGCTGACAGATCTGTCCCGTCCCAAAGCGCTGAGAACGGTATCGAGCCGAGACGCCCCAGGGCTTCCCGAAGATCGGGCAATCCACGCGTATCGACGAGCGCGTACAGGTGGGTCGACAGGTCAAGCTGGTCATACTCGTGATGTGCAGTTTCGACGCGAGACTGAAACGCGGCCCACAGCGAGGCCACCTCTTTTGCGTCCGATCGCTGAAGGATCGCGGTCATATTCAGCCCTTCTCCGTCATGGCTTCGGCGCCGGTATGCGAATTGAGCAGGCACTGCCGGCAGACACCCACCGGAAGCTCCGGCATGGGTGGGTTCAGGCTCGCAGGCCCCTGCCACGTGAAGTTGCCGGTCTTCAGCGTAATGCTGCCTGGACACCCCAGTTCGATGTTGCCGCCTTCGAGCTTGATATAGGCGCCCTGACTGGACAAAGTCAGCGCACCGGCGGATACCGCATTGAGCTTGCCGTTGACGCTCGAGAGAATCATGTCCTTCGATGATGCGAGTTGCATCTGCCCGGCGTGCGCTGCCGCCGAGAAATCAGCTTTCGCGGCCACGAGCTTGATACCGTTGTCCTGCGCAAAGATCGATGCGCCCTGACCCGCGGCAATGGTGATGCGCTTCCCTGCCCCGAGGTCGAGATTCGAGCCGGCCGACGCGATCACGTTGCCGTTAGCGGCAAGCTGGATGCTCTCGGCGGTGGCGAGCGCGATGCCCGCAGGGGCGCTCAAGAGAATGACCGCCTGCTGGATGTTCAGGAGGCGCTGCTCCATCAGGTCACGTTGTCGCGCGATGTCTGTCAGCTGTACCTTTGCCGCGGCGGCACACTCGTTCAGCCGCTGCATCTGTTCCAACGCGTCCGAGAGGCGCAGTTTCGCTGCATCCATCGCGAGTTGCTGGCCTGCGGCTTTCGGCTGGTCATCCGCCGAAATGAACAGCCCCTTGCCGCCGCGGATCGCTCCCCAACTAGAGGTGCGCAGCTCAAATCCCTCGCCGCGCTTCTTGCGTTCGCCGTTGACCATATGCCCCAGCGTCAACTGGCTTTTGCCCGAATGCTCGGTGGAAAGCTGTACGTGCTCCTCGTCCTCCCAGTCTTCCAGCTCAAGCGTGTTGCCGCTCTGCGTGTGGATGAGATTGCGCGACAGCAACCGGTCCTGGCTGGTAATCAGGTCCACATGCTGGCTGTTGTGGTGCAAGTGCGCGATATAGGGCTTGTTCGGGTTGCCGTCGCGGAACGCGATGGCGGCCTCGGTGCCGTCGAGCACGGGGAAGTGGAAGCCCGTCTGCAGCGCGCCAGCGAACGACTTGGCGAGGCGCAGCGGCACGCTCTCGCCGCCTTTTGGCCATTCATCGAAGTCCAGGTCGAAGCGGACCGTGTAGTGGCCCACCTGGGTCAGGTAGGCGTACTTGTACTGGCCCGGCGAGGTCACGCGGGCGCTCAGCGTGCCGTGTATCTTGGGCCATTTGTCTTCGGCGAGCGGCAGCCGGAAGCGCCGGTCGGACGGGATCGCCTTGTAGGTGTTGCGGTAGGCCTGGTCGCGCGCGCCGCTGTGGCGTACCTCGATGATCACCTGCCCGTTGGGCGCATCCGGCAGGACGCGGTCCATGCGCAGGATGCGCGCCGGGCGTGCGTCCAGCACATTGCTCTCACCCTCGTAGACCACCTGCCAGGCGATTGCTGCCTCGTGGCGCAACTGGGCCTCCCATTTGGCGCCGTCCTTGTCCAGGTGATGGCTCCCAAAGACGTAGGACTGGCCGTAGGTCGTCTTGTCCTTGCGGGCGATGTTCGCCTCGGCCTGGATACGCTCCCAGGACTGGTCGGGGTTGTAGTCCGCGACGCGGACCGATTCCGGCACCGTCTGCGCATGGGTCTTGATATCGGTCACGGCCTCGGCGCCGGACTCCAGCCCTGCCGTTTCGCGGTAAAGCACCCGCAATTCCGGCAGGTAAATGTAGTGGTCGATGTCGTCGCCAAACACCACCATCTCGCCGAACTTGCCCGGGATGAAGTAGCTGTAGAGCCCTTCCTGCTCCATCAGCAGGCGGATGTAGGCCCAGTCGGACATCTGGTACTGGAGGCGGAACTTGTGCTGTGGATACTCGCGGCGCGTCTTGAAGACAAACTGGTGGCCTTTCAGGTCATGCCGGCGCAGGATCGCCTCGATGATCTGCGGGCCAGTCTTGTTCTGGTAGACGCGGCTCGCGCGCGTGAGCTGCAGCCGTGCGACGAGCGGCTCGACCACGATCTCGTAGCCGCTGAAATCATGGGTCTGCTTGGTCTGGCTAAAGCGCGTGATGCAGCCGGCGAACTTGCGCGGCTCCGTGCCGTCGGCAGGATCGATCAGGAACGTCGCATCCTTGCCGAGATAGTTGGCGCGCTCAAGCGGCAAGGGGTGCGTCAGTTGGATGGTGACGGTATAGGGCTCGCCCATCCGCTCCACCGCTTCGAATGACACCACCGACAAGGCGGCGGCGCTGGCCGCGGCAGGCACCTCGAGGAAGTACACCTGGCGCCCGGTCAATTCCTTGAGCAGCGCAGTGCCGTATGCCCGCAGTTGTTCAACCGGATCCGTCATGGTTTTCGCTCCGTTGTCAGCGTGATCGACCTTGACGCAGAACTCTAAACGGCTTTTCAGGTGACAGAAATACCTTTTTGACACTTTAAAAATATTTCGCACTTTTTT
>NZ_AHJE01000214.1 GCF_000243095.1 Cupriavidus basilensis OR16
ACGCGGCGTCACACTCGCGCGGCGTACCCGCGCATCGAGGCTCGCCATTTGGCGTGATGCAGCGCGTAAGGCGTGGTGATAGGCGGCTCTCCGATCAGCCAGACTGTCCCGGATGCCGCCGAGCGCCGAAGCCCAGGCCAGGCGAAACCACCTCGGCATCGCCACCTTGCAGCGCCACGGTGGACAAGCGGCCATGGCGGAGCGCCTGCTCCGCGAACTCGCCCAGCTTGCGCACCTTCGCCGCAGGCACCCCGCATGTAGCCAGGCGCTCCTCAAGCTCATCGGCGCGAAGCGTCCGCAAGCGCTGCGCGAGGGCCGTCTTGAGCGCAGCCGGATCGCGGGAGCGCACGAAGGCGACAGGCGATTCCGCATTTAGCGGCTCGGCGAAATAGGCCGGGTCGGTGGCCAGGTGGGATAGTTCGAGTACGTCGAGAAGCCGCAGCAACTGGCGCGGCGTATTGGCACCGAGCGAGATCCAGCCGTCGCTGGTAGCAAAGAAGTCTGCTGTCGGGCTGCCCGAATAGCCCTGGTTGCCTACCCGCGCGGGCGAGGTGCCATTGGTCAGCGCTTCGCAGGCAAAGGAGTACATCAACTGCATGGCCGCGCCGGTCATGGAGACATCGAGCTGGATGGCGCAGCCGCTGCGATCGCGTTCGCGCAGACCGGCCAGGATCGCCAGCGCGGCCTGCATGCCAGTGGCTGCGTCGACTACCGGGAAACCGGTCTTGATCGGCGGATCGTTTTCATTGCCCGCCAAGAAGGCCATGCCCGTGGCTGCCTGGATCACGTGGTCGTAAGCCGGCCGGCCGGACCAGTCGGCGCCTGCGCGGCCGTAGCCCTAGCCCGAGATGGAGCAATACACCACGCGCGGATTCACCGCGCGGACCGCCTCGACGCCAAGGCCAAAGCGCTCGAGCACGCCGGGGCGGAGGTTGTCGACGACCACGTCGCAGGTGGCGGCGAGAGCCAGTGCGTCGCCCGGCCCGATGCACTGCCCAGGTCGATGTCACGGCAGTCCTTGCCGGCGTTGAGGGCGAGAAAGCCCTGCCGGCCTTTCTCAGTCCGGCGCATCACATCGCCGCCATTGGCGTTTTCCATCTTCAGCACCTCGGCGCCGAGCTGCGACAGATAGAACGTTGCCAGGGGGCCTGCAATGACATGCGAAAAATCCAGCACGCGCACGCCGGCGAGGGGAGAGAACGAGAGATCTGTGGCGGTCATGGGTAGCTCACTGAAGCGAAATGTGGTTACGCTCGACGATCTGACGATACTTGGTCATCTCATCGGCGACGAAGCGATCAAAGGCTTCCGGGCTCGGCGTGGGGTCGATCACCGAACCCGCTTTCTGGTAGAAGTCACGCGTGGCCGGGTCATTCAGCGCCTTGAGAAAGGCAGCATGCAGGCGTGCGACCACCGGCTTTGGGAGCCCGGCGGGCGCCCAGATTCCGCTCCACGAATCGAGTGCGAGATCGGTTCGGCCCAACGCCTCGTTCAGGGTTGGCACTTGCGGCAGGCCGGGCAAGCGGTGCGCGGAGGTGACCGCCAGTGCGCGTACCTTGCCGTTCTCGATCTGCGGCACGGCGGTCGAGGCTACCGGGAAGCCGAGTGCCGCATCGCCTCTGATCAGAGCAGGCACGATCTCGATCGAACCCTTGTAGGGCACATGGACCAAGTCAATGGCGGCGGCGTTGGCGAGGGCGGCGCCCGATAAATGGGCGGCACTGCCAATGCCGCCGGATGCATAGTTGAGCGTGCCCGGTGCCTTGCGCGCCGCCGCCACCAGGTCCGCCACCGTGCGGTAAGGCGAGGTGGTCTTCACCAGCATCACCTGGGGACTGAAGCCGGAACGGATGATGTGGGTGAAGCCAGCGACGGGGTCGAATCTGACCGAGGGCTGCAGCAGCTTCTGCGTCACATGCGTGGAGGCGCCCAGCATCAGGGTATAGCCGTCAGCCGGTTGCTGGGCCACAAGTTCGGCGGCGAGGATGCCGCCAGCGCCGACCTTGTTCTCCACGACCACCGGCTGCCCCAGTTCGCGCGAGGCGGCTTCGGCCAGCTTGCGGGCCTGGATATCAGGCCCGCCGCCAGCAGCGTACGGCACGATCAGACGTAGCGGCCGGTTGGGAAAACTGGCTTCAGCGGCGGCTGCTGCAGGACTCACGGTAGCTGCTGCGGCGATCGCCATGCCCAAGCCGGGCAGGCATGCCAGAAGTTTGCCTATCAGGCGCATTGCTTGTCTCCTCAATCCGGAATGGATTCTTGTGCCAGCATTGTCGGAGCTCAATAATTTCCTGTAAATTATTAGTTCATGATCCAGTCATCACGTTTAGTTATGAGCAAGATATCGCCTCACGCCAGCAACCTGGCCCCGCGCAATGCTGCGCGCGCGCCCCGACTGGATCGCCTGCGCATCCGGCATTTGCGCTTCTTCGAACTGGTGGCGGAGCACGGGTCGCTGTCGGCGGCGGCAGAACGACTGGCACTCAGCCAGCCGGCAGCCACCAAGATGCTGCATGAACTGGAGGCCGCCTTCGGTGTGGAACTGGTAGCACGCACCACGCGCGGCGCGGCGCTGGCCCCCGCAGGCCTGGTGGCGCTGGACCGCCTGCGCATCGCACTCAGTGCGCTTGCGGCAGCGGCACAATCGATGGAAGAAGCGCCGCCGATACCGGTGGTACGGCTGGGCGTGCTGCCGCTCGTCGGCGTGGCTGCCTTGCCGAGGCTGCTGGCGGCTATTGCCGCGCGGCCCAACTGCCCAAGGCTTGTCGTGCACGAGTCCACCGTGGCCGGGCTGCTCGGGATGCTCGGCAGCGGTGACCTCGACTGCGTGGTCGGCCGCATAGGGTCCAATCTGGAAGCGCCTGTGGCGAGCGAGTTGTTGGTGACGCCGCTATGGGAAGAGCGTCTTGCCATAGCCTGCGCACTGGACCACCCGGTGGGTCGCAAGCGTATGGTCGGGTTGGCTGAACTACGCGAGCTGGACTGGGTAGTGGCGCCACGCGGCGCGCACACGCGCCAGGTGTTTGAGGAGCCTTTCCTGTCAATCGGCATCGTGCCGCCACGTCCCAAGGTCGAATCGTTCTCCTTTCACACCAATCTGTGCCTGGTGGCGAAAAGCAGGCTGCTTACCGTGGCCCCGGAAAGCGCGGTACGGCACTACGCGCAGCTGGGCATGGTGCGTCCGGTACGCCACGCTATCTCGTTCCCGGCGGGCCGCACTGTGTTTATCACGCGAGCGGATATGGCGGATTTGCCCAGCGTGATCTTGATCCGGGAGGGTCTGGTCAACCTGATGGCAGAGGCAGCAGCGGGAGGGCTAGCTTAAGCCAGCTACAGTAGTACCCACGTTTCATCGCCTGCGGGCCGCAAGCACACGTCCGCATGACGGTACAGCGCTGCTTTCGTCCGGAATGACCATAGCCCTCGGTCACTACGCTGCCAAAGAGGAAGATCGCGGGCGATCAGCGCCATCCTCAGAACTGGATCGAGGCTCGGCCAATGCCTTCGAATTCCGCTGTCACAAGGTCGCCGGCCGACGCGGCCAGAATTCCGACCCAGGTGCCCGTGGTGACGACGGTGCCGGCTTCAACGCTTCGGCCCGCGCGCGTGGCGTGGCGCAGCCAGGCCACCAGTCCATAGGCTGGATCGCCCAGGGCATGGGTGCCACGGCGCTCGACCGATTCCATGCCAATCTGCACCCGGCAACGCTGTGCCGCCCAGTCTCGCGCTTCGTAGTCACGCCACTCGCCAAGCACAAGCGCCCCGTGGGCCTGCAGGTCAGCCAGCTTCAGTAGCGCAGGTGCGGCGACGTACTGCTGCCAGCGCGAGTCGACGACCTCAATGGAGACCGCCATCGCGTCGATCAGCGCAGCCGCGCCCGGACCATCGAGGGCAGCCGCCTGCGCGGCGTCCACCCCGCGCCCGAGCCGCAGCGCGATCTCGGCCTCAATGCCGCGCCACGTGAACGGCCAGTCACCGGCATGCGCGGGGCTGGCCCACACCCCGGCGCAAGGGAGTTCAGCGTGTGTCAGTTGCGCCTCGCGTGAAGGCCCTCCGGATTTCCAGTACCCGGCGCCTGCCTTTTGCCAGCCAAGCGAGCGAGCCACGACCGACTGCACGGCGTAAGCCTGCTCCGGATTGTCAAGCGCCGTGGCGAAGCGCTCCGCGTCGGCACAACGGTGCTCGCGCCGGGCGCAAAGCAGGGCCTGCGCGACCGTATCGATGTTGGTTGATGTCATGTTTCGGGCAATTCCTTGAATGAAGGATTTAAATGACTCCGCGACTCGCTCGCGGCAAGCGCACGCAGCAGGCTGCGGCACGCCGCCGGTATCGGACCGATCACGGGAATGGCAAAACGCATGCTCAAGGCCTGGGCCGCCTGGCCCAGCGGGCCACCGCCTATCACCACCGCCTGTGCTCCGTCAGCTTCCACGCAGGCCTGGACCGTTTCTGCCAGCGCGGCTTCCAGCGCCGCCGGATCAAGACCAAGCATGCGAGGGTCGCCGCGGGTGAAACGCACACCGGTGTAGCTGGCATCGAGTCCGTAGCGCCGCACATTGGCTTCAATCGAGGACGCCAGGAATGGCGTCGTCGTGGCGATACCGAATCGACGCCCATGCTGCGCCGCTTCTCGCATGGCGGCTTCGCCGATACCCACCACCGGCACGGCTAGCCTGCGCCGAAGCGCGTGCGCGCCGGGATCGCCGAAAGCAGCGACGATGACAGCGCGAAAGCCTGCGCGCTGCGGACCGGCGCCGGGCAGATCCATGGCGCCCACCGCGTCCGCGGCCGCACGCAGATCTGCCTCGTCGACGATCATCGGCACACCACGTGCCATCGTCATGCCGCGGATCTCCAGGTCGCCGCCAAGAGTGGCACGCGCGATGTCAACCATCATCTGCGTGGTCGACTGCGACGTATTCGGATTGATCAGCAGGATGTGGTTCATCGCGATGCGCCTATCAGGAGCCGCTTGCGCTGGCCGCACTACCACCGACAGCGAGATCGGCTTCGTCGTCGGCCGCTGTCTCGCCCATGGCGCGGCCGAAGGTTTCCGGCGCGAACTGGACACTCAGCGCGAAAACAGCGTACATCGCGGCCAGCATGCTGAACATGCCGCCGACGCCGTAGGTTTCGAACACGCGGCCGCTGATCAGCGGTGTCAGTGCCCCGGCCAGCGTGCCGAGCGCCAGGATCAGGGAAGTGCCGAACGCTCGAACGTGGGTGGGATATTGCTCCGGCGCGAAGATCCAGATCGAGGTGTTGAGCAATACGACACAGAACGTGAAGGCCGCGCCGAACAGCAGCACCAGGGCGACGTTATACGTCAGGAAGCCGAAGCATAGTCCGGCCGCGCAAGCCATCCCGGCGCCTACCGTCAGCACGCGCTTGCGCGGGATGTGATAGCCG
>NZ_AHJE01000213.1 GCF_000243095.1 Cupriavidus basilensis OR16
GCCGATATTGCCGCTGGCGCCGGCGCGGTTGTCAACCAGGAACGGCTGCTTGAACTGCTGGGAGAGCTTCTCGGCGATGATGCGCGCGACCACATCGGTGGATCCCCCGGCCGCAAACGGCACCACGATACGCACCGCCTTGCTGGGATAGCCGTCGTCCGCGGCGGGGGCGTCGGCGGCGGGGGCCAGGCATGGCAGGGCAGCGAGCAGTACTGCGCTCAAGCGGATCAAGCTCTTCATCTGGGAGTCCTGTGGAGGAGAGACAAGTGGCACGTTGCATCCATCGCCACGCAGTACGGCGCCGTGGTTGAAGCCAAATTCTATGGACCGTCATTAATCTGGACAAATGAATTTAATCGGCCGATTATTACGAAATTCTGAAAAATAGACCGGGG
>NZ_AHJE01000212.1 GCF_000243095.1 Cupriavidus basilensis OR16
CGAGGGCAAGCGCCTGATGGCAGGCGCGGCCCTCGCAACCGGGCCACGGTGCCCACCACGAAACCAGGGAAGCTGGAAGCAAGGAGTCGGCAGCGCCGGTACGGCAGGGCCTCAAATGGCCGGGCGCCCGCCGCCAGAGACAAAACCACGAAACCACCAACGCAGGTAGCATCGTGGCCCTTCGCACCGCGAACGGCAGATGTGGGAATGGGCACCGCGCCCGAGGTCAGGGGCACCACCACGTGACCATCGGCTAATGCAGTGACGATGCCCTTCAAGCCGGTAAGACACGCCCGCCAACACTCAGGGCCGTACGACGCAACCACCGAGGCCCACAAGCCTTATTGCTCTGCGCCC
>NZ_AHJE01000211.1 GCF_000243095.1 Cupriavidus basilensis OR16
ACAACCTCTACTACATCCCTATTCGCTGCGTTGAGCACATCTCAACGCGGCCACCGTTTATGCCTGGTGACCATAGCGAGTTGGAACCACCCCTTCCCATCCCGAACAGGACCGTGAAACGACTCCACGCCGATGATAGTGCGGATACCCGTGTGAAAGTAGGTAATCGCCAGGCTCTCCCTTGAAACCCCCCAGTACGAAAGTACTGGGGGGTTTTGCTTTTGCGCCGACGGAAAGCGGCGGAAATCGATGGCAGCAAGCATAATTGTTGTTACGGCTACCCTGAGCGCGCCCTTGAAATCAGTCCGAATGCCAGCCGACGGCGAATCCCCGTGGTTTCTTTATCTGCTCGAATGTGAGGGCAACACGATCTACACCGGCATCACCACGGATGTGGAGCGGCGTTTTGCCCAGCATCTGGCAGGAACAGGGGCTAAATACACGCGATCGCGCAAGCCCGTCAGGATCCTGGCCTGGCAGCGCTTCGAGAATCGCTCGGAAGCTTCAAAGGCCGAGGCAGCCGCGAAGCGGTTGACTTCCGCGCAGAAGCGGCAATTTTGCGTGCAATTGGCGATGGAAATGGCCCTGGCTCCAGGCATCGCTCCTGCCTGAGCATTATTCCCACACCTTGCCGCCCTGCATTGGCGGTTCCCCCCCTTGATCCCGACAGCGCCCTCTAGGCTTCCTTAAGTCTGGTTTAAGGATCGCCCTTTAGGATGGTCCTGTCGCGTCCAGATAGCCCGGACGCTTGAGGTAACCAAGAAAGGGAAAACGCCATGATTCGCCAGACGCTTGCACGCTCAGCTATTGGTATTGCTGCCCTGGCCGCTCTTGCCGGGGGGTATACCTATCTGCAGAAGGAAGTCATCACGCCGGGATATGCCGCTCAGGCACCCCTAACGGCCCCGGCCCAGCCGCTGGCCGCGCCCACCGATTTCTCGAACATTGTCGAGCAGTATGGTCCGGCGGTGGTCAATATCAGTGTCACGGCACGCGCGCAGCGCACGTCGGCACAGGTGCCGCAGGGCATGGATCCGGATGATCCCCTGTTCCAGTTCTTCAAGCGTTTCGGCCCGCAGTTTCAGGGCCCGCAGAATGGCCAGCAGCAACTGGTGCGCGGCCTCGGCTCGGGCTTTATCGTCAGCCCCGAGGGCCTGATCCTGACCAACGCGCATGTGGTGGATGGTGCTCAGGAGGTGACCGTCAAGCTCACCGACCGCCGCGAATTCAAGGCCAAGGTGCTTGGCGCGGACGCGCAAACGGACGTGGCGGTGATCAAGATCGACGCCAAGGATTTGCCGACGGTACGCTTGGGCGACCCCTCGCGCGTGCGCGTGGGTGAGCCGGTGCTGGCCATTGGCTCGCCTTATGGTTTCGAGAACACCGTCACTGGCGGTATCGTCAGCGCGAAGTCGCGCTCTTTGCCCGACGATACTTATGTGCCCTTCATCCAGACCGACGTTGCCGTCAATCCTGGCAACTCGGGCGGCCCGCTGTTCAACCAGCGCGGCGAGGTGATCGGCATCAATTCGCAGATCTACAGCCAGACCGGCGGTTACCAGGGGCTGTCGTTCTCGATTCCGATCGACGTGGCGACCAAGGTGCAGTCCCAACTGGTGGCGCATGGCAAGGTCACGCGTGGCCGCCTCGGTATCGGCGTGCAGGAGGTTAACCAGGCCCTGGCGCAATCCTTCGGGCTGCCAAAGCCTAGCGGCGCGCTGGTCAATTCGGTGGAGCCGGACAGCCCGGCCGCCAAGGCCGGCCTCAAGCCGGGCGACGTGATCGTGCAACTCGGCAACGACGTGATCGACCACTCGGGCGACTTGCCCGAGCATGTGGCCGATATCGCCCCGGGCACGCAGACTTCGCTGAAGGTGATCCGCAAAGGCGAACCCCTGACGCTGACGGTGAAGGTTGGTACGGCCAAGGATGCGGCGGTTGCTGGCAAGAATCCTGCCAATGACGCCGGCGGCAAGCTCGGCCTGGCGGTTCGCCCGCTGAGCCCGACCGAGCGGCGCGACAGTGGGATCGACGGCGGCCTGGTGGTCGAAGATGTTGCCGGTCCGGCAGCCAAGGTAGGCATCCAGCCGGGTGACGTCATCCTGTCCATCAACGGTACGCCGATCAGTTCGGCGGACCAGTTGCGTGCGTTGGTGGCAAAGTCGGGCAAGCAGGTGGCACTGCTGGTGCAGCGCGACGATGCCCGGATCTTTATCCCCCTGGACCTGGGTTAACCACGGAGTTAACCGCGAAGTTAACCCCTGAGTTAACCGCGGCATAAATGGCGGGCGGGCCGGTGCGAAGGTATACGTGCCGGCCCGCCAAGCCTTAGTGGACGCCGAATTCCGGTGTAATAGGGCTGCCAGAACGCGCGGTAACAGGTATCATCTCGACTGCGACGCAGGACACGCCGCGTAGGCCTTGACCATCCTTGGCCATTAATGCGAAATTGTCCTGCAGACTCGATGACACAAGGAAGTCTATGCAGTTGGATTTCACCCGCGCGTCCGCGACCACGGGTACCGAGAGAGCGCGGCGCCTGCCGCAAGCCTCGCCCACCCCACGCCGGCGCAAGAAAGCCGAAGCCCCGCACTGGGAGCGCGGCTACCGTTCGCATTTCTACCGCAATGAGCGCGGCGAGAAACTGGGCGAAGTTCGCCTGTCCGATCGCGGCGACATGCCGGTGGTCTATCACTGGGCCGCGGGCAATTACTCCGGCGCAGAAGGCTCGCTCGCGCACGCCCGCATGCGCGTGGAAGAAACCATCGGCTTTGGCATGCGCCAGCTGGCGCTTTTCTGACTAGACTTGATTAACCAGCCTTCCCGACGCTTTACCGGAAGGCGACAGCCGCGCGCGCCGCGACGCTCCAGGAGCGAACTACGTTCCGGCACGCCAGACAGCACCAACCAGATCCATCGCGCTGACAGCCCCCGGGCCCAATGCAGCGCAGCCAGTGCGGCAGACAGATTTGCCCGCGCCCCGGCCCCAACTCCCAGTATTGCCGCAAGCAAGCGCGCTTCAATCGAGACGGCGTTGCGCCAGCATAAAGACAGCCCCAGTCAGAGCAAGCGCGGCGATCAGCCGATACAGATCTTCGCAGGCAATCAGCCTGGCCTGCGTATCCACCAGGCCGGCAAGCTGTGCCAGCGCGGCCTGATAGGCATGGCCGGGATCCAGCCCACGCGCGCTCAAGGCCGCCTGGACCGTCGCCATCCACTGCTGCGTCTGTGCCGTGTGCTGGCCAAGGGCGCTGGTCAGGCTGGTATGCACGGCGAACTGCCGGTTCTGCAAAAGCACGGCGCCGAGCGCGGATGCGAAGGACGCGGCAATCTGGCGCAGCAGGTTCTTGCTGCGGTAGCCGTGGGCGAAATCGTCGCCGGCCAGCGAGCGGAAGGTCAGGCCGGCGATCGGGATGATGACCATCACGCCAAACAGGCCCTTGCCCACCAGTCCCCACGCCAGCGCCGACGGTCCCGCGTTGGGCGGCATCGACGAAAACCACCATGCGGCGCCGCCCATCAGCAGCAGGCCGCCCGCCATCAGGGGCTTCTTGTGCGGGAGCTGCGGGGCCACGCGCAGGTAGACGAAGATCCCGGCGAGGCTGACCGTAGCCGCGAAGGTGTTGAGCCAGCCGGTGGTCGCCAGCGGCAGCCCGAGCGCCTGCTCGGCGTAGATCGGAAAGACGTAGCTGCTCAGGTTGCTGATCAGGTAGTAAACAAAATACATGGCCAACCCGGTCAGGTAGACCGGACTGCGCAGCGCGCGTAGATGGAGCACCGGCGTGCTGTGGTGCCATTGCTGCCACAGAAACCACGTCAGCAGGCCGACGCCCACGGCGCAGACCAGTGCCAGCCGCAGTGGGTGCGAGAAGATATCGAAGCGGGCCTCGGTCATGGCGGCCTGCAAGGTCACCACGGCCGCGCCGAATAGCAAGAGTGGGCCCAGCGCGGGACCGGGATCGTCCTCGCGCGGCTCGGCGTCCGGCAGCAGCAGCCACGCCCCCAGCGTTGCCAGCGCGGCGAAGGGCAGCACGCCGTAGAACACGTCCTGCCACACGCCGCGCTCGATCAGTTCCGCCGCCATGGCGGGCGCCAGCGCGGATGCGACAAAGATCCCCAGCATGAAGATGCGCGAAGCGCGCGGCCGGTCGGCCGGCGCGAACATCACATTGACCAGGATGCGGCAGCTGGTAAACAGTGCCCCGCCGCCCACGCCTTGCACAAAGCGTGCCCCTACGAGCTGCGGCAGCGAATGGCTGGTGGCCGCCGCCAGCGTGCCCGCCATGAAGATCAGCAACGCGCCGGTGAGGTAGTAGCGATAGCCAAAGCGCTGCGCCAGCCATTGCTGCTTGAGGATCATCAACATGCTGCCCACCGCATACGCAGCCTGGACCAGGGCGAAGCTGCGCGGATCGGCATCGACGCCGCCGACGATGTGGCTCGACGCGAACACGAACATGATGTTCTCGAGAAACTCCACCGACGTGGCCAGCGCGAGCAGCAGCATGACCAGCGTCTGGCGCTGCCGATGGCTGAGCAGGCGCAGCCACCGCAGCCCGAGCCGCAGCGGCCGCAAGGCAGACACTGTTTTCATGGCTCCAGCGTCAGCAGGTTCTGGTGCATGCGGTTGAGCGTGCGCGTGGAGGCGGCAAGGCCACTTTCGCCCACGGGCTTCCAGGCCTCGGCGTAGGCCGCATGCACGGCCGGCGCGGCGCGCTCCAGCATGCGGTGGCCGGCGGCGGTCAGTACCAGCTCGGTGCTGCGGCGGTCCTGCGCCGAAGCGTGTCGGCGCACCAGGCCGCGGGCCTCGAGCCCGTCCATCAGCCGGGTCATCTGCGTGCGCGTGGCGTCGAGCGTGATGCCAAGCTCGGACGGCAGGCTGGGCTGGCTGTCGTCGGTGGCGAGCAGGCTGATGGCGAGGTATTGCTGCAGGTCCAGCTCGAACGGCGCCAGCGCGCGATCGATGTGGCTGCGCAGCAGGCGTGCGGTGCGCATCAGCAGCCGGGAAGCCAGGATCAGGTCGCGCGGCGCTTCCGGATGGCTGGCGCAGAAGCGGTCAATGCGGTCTTCGAAGGACATGGGAGGGCGTCAGGTGATGCCGGGTCAACAGGTCCGATCCGGCGATATAATTACAAATGTAATTATATCATCTGAAACAAGTCAAGGCGATGACGTCGCTCGGCGGTTGCCCTGCTCAGCGCGCGAGGTGGCGGGAGAGACGCCGCAGCGCTTGACGCAGCCCGGCAAGCTCCGTCGAGCGCTGCGCGGGTGCCAGGCGCCCGTAGCGTAGCCGGGTGTACCGATCGCTGAAATCCTGCACGGCCTGCGCGGCAGCGGGGAGGGCGCGCGCGGCCCGGGCGGCAAAATCCTGCGGCCCTTCGGACGGCGCGCGCACGCAGCCGCGGCGCGCCAGCTGGCGGCAGAAGCGCGCGTAGGCGGCCTGTACCGGATCGATCTGGCGGCGCTTGAGCGCGAGCGGCACGAGCGCCAGCAGGCTTAGCGCCGCCAGTCCGGCCAGCAGCACCTGCGGCAGGCTGTCGCCGACGCCGAGTTGCTGCATCAGCCGGGCCTGCTGGCCGCGATCGTATTGCAACACCCAGCGCTGCCAGGTGTAGACCATGCCGTCCATGCCCCAGCGCAGGTTCCGCAGCCAGCCCGGGTCGCGCATCGCGCGCAGCGCTTCGATCTCACTGGCCTCGAGCGCGGCGTCGATGCCGCGCTCGACCCGGCTTGGCGCCACCGCGCTGGTGGGATCGACACGTACCCAGCCGCGCCCGTCTAGCCAGATCTCCGCCCATGCGTGGGCGTCGGCCTGCCGCACGATGTAGTTGCCACCGATCGGGTTGTACTCGCCACCGAGATAGCCGGTGACCACCCGCGCCGGCACGCCGGCCGCGCGCATCAGGAAGACGAAGCTGCTGGCGTAGTGCTCGCAAAAGCCGCGCCGCGTGTCGAACAGGAAACTGTCTACCTGCTCATGGCCAAGCGACGAAGGCGAGAGCGTGTAGCTGAACGGCGCGGCGGCAAACAGCCGCAACGCGGCCTGCGCCCGCTGGGCGGGATCCGGGTATTGGTCCGCCCACTCGGCGGCGAGCGCCCGGGTGCGCGGATTGCCCGGCGGCAATGCCAGCGCCAGCTCCCGCGTCGACGGATCGAGCGGCTGTGCCACGGCCGGGGCTGAACGCGCGCGGTAGCGCAGGCGCTGGTCGATCGGGTCGCGCGTGAAGAATTCCCCGTCGGCATTGATCACCGCGCCGGCGCCGAGGGCAATCGCCTGGCCACGGTCGAGCAGGAACAGCCAGGGGTGCAGGTTGGGCTCCAGCGTGATGCTGTAGTTGACGATGCCATTGCTGGAGGCCTTGCCAGCTGCCTCGCGCGAACCAGCATCATCCGCCGCCGTGTCATCGGCAGCCGGCAAACTCGGCGCCGGCTGCGCGCTCCGCTGCCGCATCGGCGACGGCCGCCAGGTCTGGCCGTCGAACTGCCATAGCACCAGCGCGCGCCAGTACAGGGCACTGGCCGGCAACGGGCCGCCTTGCACATCGGCGCGCAGCGCGACTTCGGTCGACTGGGTCAGCCGGCTCACGCTGCCGGGGCTCATGGTGTCGCTGATGCCGGTGCTGGCCACGGTTTCGGCTTGCGGTAGCCGCCACAGCGGATGATCGAGGCGCGGGAACAGGACAAAGAGCACGAGCGCCCAGGGCAGCCCGATCAGCGTCAGGCGGCCGAGCAACGGCCACACGGCCAGAAAGCCGCGCGCCTCGGGATGCCCGAGGAACAGCCAGTTGCGTAGCAGCCAGGCAGCGATGGCAAGGCTGTACAAGGCCAGCCAGAAAGGCTGGTCGAACAGGTACAGGCTGAGCAGCAGGTAAAAGCAAAGCTGGGTCACCAGTGTGGCATCGGCCAGCACCCGGCACTCCAGCAGCTTGAGCACGACGAAGGCACCCAGCAGCGCCACCGACAGGTCGCGCCCCATGTTGCCGCCGGCCTGCCAGACCAGCGCGGTGGCCACCAGCATCACCAGCCCGGCGATGATCCCGAGCATCAGGCGCGAGGGTAGCGGCGCGCGCTGGCGCCACAACAGCCAGCGCCAAGCCAGCAGCAAGACCAACAAGACGCTGATGGTCACCGGCAGGCTGCGCGCTTGCGGCGCGAGCACCAGTGCCAGCTGGCCCAGCAGCAGGCCATGTTCCTCATGCGCAAGGGGGCGCGGTGGCAGTTTCACGGCGTGCTTTGCGGCGGGGCTTGACCGGCGCGTCCCGGCCACAGGGCCAGGGCTTCGAGGCAGGCCCGGCGATGCGCGCCGCCGCGGCCAGGCGGAATTTCCACGCCGGGCAGCCGCAGGCCGATTTCCATGGTGTCGCCCGCGGCCAGCACCCAGGCGCACAGGCGCGATAGCCGTGCCTCGGAGCCGAGCTTTTGCGGCAGGGCCTGCCAGTCCAGCCAGCAGGTCGGCAGGCTGCCGGCCTCGCCGGTGCGGCTCAGCCAGTGGCCGGTGCGCGCGCTATGCTTCCAGGCGATGCGGTGCATAGGATCGCCGCTGCGGTAGCGCCGCAACTGATCCGCGCCATCGTCCGAGGGCAAGGACGCTGCGCCATCGTCATCGGGCTGCGCGGCAAAAGGCAGCGGTGGCGCGCCAGGTTCTGGCCCTGGGTAGACCAGCGCGGCCAGCGGCAGGTCGGCATAGCTCCACACCCGGAACAGGCCCAGCGGAAAACGGCTCGAGAGCGTGACGCGCGGCAGCGCCAGCCAGCCGCGCTGGCTGGTGGGCATGTGCAAGCTCAGCTCGCCTGTGGCGTCGCGGGCCAAGCTCAGGCTGGCCGGCTGCGCGCCGGCCTGGGCCGGCAGGCTCGCCTCCACGGCGATGCGCACCGGCGCGTCGCTGCCTGAAATGCGCAGGCTGAAGGCGGCCGGCTCGCCGGCAAAGGCCGGCGCGGCGCTGGCGCCGGCCACCGTCATGTCGAGCAGGTTGCGGTAGGCCTGCCACATGCAGGCCATGCCGATGCCGCCGAGCAGGAAGGTCAGGGCGAAGCCCAGGCTGATGTTGTAGTTCAGCGAGGTCAGCAGCATGGCCATCAGCAAGACCGCGAAACCCAGGCCGGCCCGGGTGGGCAGGATGTACAGGTGGCGGCGGTCCAGCGTTACCACGCCTTGCCGGGGTGCGCGCCGGCGCTGCAGCCAGGGTGGCGACGTCCACGCCTGCCGCCGGGGGCCAGGCGCGGCCTTGGATGCCGTGCCCGGCGAGGAAAACGGCCGGCTGCGCGACATCGGGCGTCAGGGAATGGCCACGCCGGCCAGCAGGCGGGTAAGCGCCTCCTGGCCACCGCCGGCTGCGCCGGATGGCAGCAGCCGGTGGCCTGCCACCGGCATGAAGACCGCCTGCACGTCTTCGGGCAGCACGCTATCGCGCTGGTGCAGCAGCGCCCAGGCGCGCGCGCAGGCCAGCAACGCCAGGCCTGCGCGCGGCGATAGCCCGGCGGCAAAGGCGGAGTGCGCGCGCGTGGCCTGCACCAGGGCCAGGGCGTAGTCCACCAGCGCCGGGCCGGCATAGACCTGGGCCGCGGCCTGCTGCAGCGCCGCCACCTGTTCGCCGTCCATCACGGGCGTGCCGGCCCCCGCGGCTGCCCCGCCGAGGTAGAGCACACGCTCGAAGGCCGGATCGGGATAACCCAGCGACAGGCGCATGGTGAAGCGGTCCAGCTGGGATTCGGGCAAGGCGTGCGTGCCGATCTGATCCAGCGGATTCTGCGTGGCGATGACGAAGAACGGGGAGGGCAAGACGTGGGTGACGCCGTCGTGGGTGACTTGTCCCTCCGCCATCGCCTCCAGCAAGGCGCTCTGCGTCTTGGGGGTGGCGCGGTTGATCTCGTCGGCCAGTACCACCTGCGCGAACACCGGGCCGCGGTGGAAGCGGAATTCCGCGCTGTCGCGCATGAAGACCGAGACGCCGATCAGGTCCGCCGGCAACAGGTCGCTGGTGAATTGCACGCGCTGGAACTGCAGCCCTAGCGTGCGCGCCAGCGCGTGTGCGAGCGTGGTCTTGCCAACGCCGGGCAAGTCCTCCAGCAGCAGATGGCCGCGCGCCAGCATGCAAGCCAGCGCCAGCCGGATCTGCCGGGGCTTGCCCAGGACGATGCGGCCGAGCTGGGCTTCCGCCTCGGAGAGCGATGCGACGATGCGTGGGCGAGCTGTCACGTGAAGCCTGCGGGTCGGAAGGAGGACCCGGCCATTGTAGCGGCGCGCATGCACGCGGCAACAGTCTGTTTGCGCACGCAGCGGGCATGCAATGGGCGTGCAATGGGCGTGCAATGGGCGTGCAACACATGCGGGACGCGCCGATTCGCCCGGCTTCTGGCATTATCGAAGCTGTCGGCCCTGCCCAACCCTTCATCCGCTGCAATGAACTCCCCGCTTGCTGTCCCGCCGGGTGCCGCTTCTCAAGTGGCTTCCACGGCTTCCACGGTTTCCACCGCTTTGGCCACCCCTACGGCCATCGCCCCGAGCGCCGCAGACTTGAACGAACTCAACCGCGCCTTTCACGCCGACGGCTATATCGTGCTGCGCGGCTTTGCCCCGCCCGCGGTCTGCGACCAGCTCGAGCAGGTCGCGCGCGAGCAACTGGCCGCGGCAGCGGCGCCGGTCGAATATGAGGCCGAGCTGGGCTATCCCGGCGCGCCCGCGAGCCGCGACGCCGCCGGAGGCGCCACGGTGCGGCGCTTGCGCCAGGCCTATGGGCGCGACGACGCATTCCGGGCATGGGCAGCTGACCCCGCCGTGACGCAGGTGGTGGCGACCTTGCTCGGCGAACCGGTGCGCCTGACCCTGGCCCACCACAACTGCGTGATGACCAAGCATCCGCACTACGGCAGCCAGACCGGCTGGCATCGCGATACCCGTTACTGGTCGTTTGCCAGGCCGGAGCTGGTGACGGTATGGCTGGCGCTGGGCCGGGAGGATGAGAGCAACGGCGTGCTGCGCGTGATTCCCGGCTCGCATACGGTCGCGCTCGAACCCGGCCAGCTCGATGCGGCGGAGTTCCTGGTCGAGTCGCATCCGGCCAGCCAGGCCATGCTGCAAGGCGTGCGGCCGCTGGCCCTGGAGCGCGGCGATGTGCTGCTGTTCGACAGCCGGCTATATCACAGCGCGGGCCGGAACGTTTCCGAAGCGGTCAAGCTGTCGGTCGCCTTCGCGTACCACGGTGCCAGCAACCATCCGGTGCCGGGCACCCGCTCGGCCGAGTTTGGCAGCGTCGCGCTGCCCGCGCCGGCAACGCCCGCGCGCTAGCCGGCGCCGCAAGCCGCCACGGCGCGCGCCTCACGGTCCGCAGGCTGATCA
>NZ_AHJE01000210.1 GCF_000243095.1 Cupriavidus basilensis OR16
CCCTGCCGGGCGCAGAGCAATCACGGATGCGAAGGACGCTGGTTTCGTCGTATGGCCAGCGGTTCTGCGGGTATCTGCCGCCACCGGCTCACAGGTCATCACAATTGCATGACCCGTGGGTTGCGTGGTGAGGCCCCTGACCTCGGGCACGGTGCCCATTCCCACATCTGCCGTTCGCGACGCAAAGTGCTGTGCCGTTTCGGGTGTG
>NZ_AHJE01000209.1 GCF_000243095.1 Cupriavidus basilensis OR16
GACGAGCCCTTCGGCGCGCTCGATCCCTTCACGCGGGACGATCTCAATGAGGAGCTGCAGCGCACCTGGCTGGCCACCGGCAAGACCGTGCTGTTCATCACGCATTCGATCTCCGAAGCCGTGTACCTGAGCGACCGCGTGGTGGTGATGTCGCGCAACCCGGGCGGCATCGCCGCGGTGATTCCGATCGAGCTGGAACGGCCACGAGGCCTGGCGGTGCGGGAGACGGAGGCCTTTGCCGGCTACGTGTCGCAGATCCGCCAGATTTTCCGTGAGCTAGGCATCTACAGGGGATGATGTGATGAAGTTGCTATGGAAGCGTTCCGAGAACAGCCGGCTGGCCATCCTGACCATCATGGTGCTGTTGCTGATCTGGGAGGGGGCGGTGCGGGCCTTTGGCGTGCGCGAATTCCTGCTGCCGCCGCCCACCAAGATCCTAACCGAGTTCCTGGCGCAGCCGGGTTTCTGCTGATGCAGA
>NZ_AHJE01000208.1 GCF_000243095.1 Cupriavidus basilensis OR16
TACGACATCCCCCTGCGGGGGCTGCCGGTCACTCTTCTTTGCGTCGGCAAAGAAGACTAACGAGAAGAAAGCCGACCCTGCCGGGCGCAGAGCAATCAGGCTCTCGAAGAGCGGTGGTTGCATCGTGCGGCCCAGGTGCCGGCGGGCTTCTGCCGGTACCGGCTTGCAGGTCATCGCAATGGCATGATCCAAGGGCTTCGTGGTGGGGCCCCTGACCTCGTCTGCGGTGCCCATTCCCACATCTGCCGTTCGCGGCGCAGAGTGCTGTGCCGTTTCGGGTGTG
>NZ_AHJE01000207.1 GCF_000243095.1 Cupriavidus basilensis OR16
GGTTTGCGGTTTGCGGTTTGCGGCTTGCGGCTTGCTTGTACGGCGTTGGCTTTTGCGCCCAAGTGCCGTACGACATCGGCCTACTGGGGTAGTTGCTGCTTCTTTGATCGGCGATGGCTTTTGCACCCAAGTGCGTACGACATCCCCCTGTCGCGGTGGTCGCTGTTCCTTTGATCGGCGATGGTGCTTGCACCCAAGGGCGTACGACA
>NZ_AHJE01000206.1 GCF_000243095.1 Cupriavidus basilensis OR16
AGGCCAAGGAACTCGGCATCAGCTCCAAGATCGTTGGCGGCGATGGCGTTTGTACCGACAAGGTGGCTGAGCTGGCCGGCGATGCCGTGTCCAACATCATCTGCTCGGAAGCCGGTCTGGCGCTGTCCAAGATGGAGCAGGGCGCGGACTTCGACAAGCGCTACCAGGCTCGCTTCAACGCGCCGGTGCAGATCTACGCACCGTTCACCTATGACGCCGTCATGGTCATCGTTGACGCCATGAAGCGCGCCAACTCGACCGAGCCGGCCGCCATCCTGGCCGAAATGCCCAAGACCAACTACAAGGGCCTGATCGGCAACATCGCCTTCGATGAAAAGGGCGACATGAAGGAAGGCACCATCACGTTGTACGAGTACAAGGACAAGAAGAAGACCGTCCTTGACGTCGTGAAGATGTAATCCGGGCTTACCGGCCCATCCGAACGGCACCGCGAGTATGTTGCGGTGCCGTTTTTTTAGCCTTGCCATACGTGCAGCATCCTTACCATGGGTGGAGTAGGCAGGCCGCTTACCAGCAAACAACCACACTACCAAACCACCCACATATCAACGTCCCCCCGACATCTACACCATGCCGAGGGAATTTGGACGGAAGCAAGGAGTTTTCATGGATATCTTTATCCAGCAGATCGTGAACGGTCTGGTGCTCGGCAGCATCTATGCGCTGATCGCACTCGGCTACACCATGGTCTACGGCATTCNCGGGATCATCAAAGTCT
>NZ_AHJE01000205.1 GCF_000243095.1 Cupriavidus basilensis OR16
TCGCGGGCCGTTGCTTTTTGTCGCTGCCGCCACGTGGCAGGCAGGCGCTCCTCCCTCGCGCCGGTTGCACGCCGTTTCGCACCATTCTCTCGCCAGGGTTGCACCAATATATAGCACGCTATATTGCCTGCTATCCCTTGGGTAATGCACGAGCCTGGCAGGAACGGCCTTATGCTTGTCTGTTCAAAAAGACAAATAAGGGAAATCCCTGTAATTGGGGATTTCCCTATTATGGTGCCGGCGCACTAGTTCGTTGTATATGAATGAGCTAGTTGATATTAAATGAAATGCCTATTTAATACGTGGCCTCCGAGAGTGACTTAAGAGTAGCAAAGCCGCCTTGTGACAAGCGGTAGGCATGAATCTTGTTAGTACCAACGGCTAGCCTCCATGTAGGCGGGAATTGCCCCAATGCGTGCATTGGGGAAATTCCCTAGCTCATTTGGTGGGTTAATCCTTCAGGTTGTTGCGTCGCATATTGCATCCGTATAAAAAGGGAATACAATTCGCGCGTTTCAAATTGAAACTAAACTAAGGCGGTTCAGGGGGGCGTCCGGGGGGCGTTGGTTTACCCTGATCATGTGAATCCTAGGAGATCACTCATGCAAATCACGTTTGCCAAGATTCTGCCGATCGCAGCCGCAGTAGCGCTGGTTACTGCTTGCGGCAAGAAAGAAGAAAAGCCTGCCGAGCCGGCAGCGTCGGCGCCCGCCGCGGCAGCGCCCGCAGCAGGCGGTGGCGAAGTTGTAGTCAAGATCGGCCACGCGGCACCGCTCACCGGCGGCATCGCTCACCTTGGCAAGGACAACGAAAACGGCGCTCGCCTGGCCGTGGAAGAGGTCAACAAGGCTGGCCTGGAAGTCAACGGCAAGAAGGTCAAGCTCGAACTGGTCGGTGAGGACGACGCAGGCGACCCGAAGACCGGCACCGCCGTGGCGCAGAAGCTGGTGGACGCGAAGGTTGTGGCCGTGGTCGGTCACCTGAACTCGGGCGTATCGATCCCGGCCTCCAAGATCTATAGCGATGCCGGCATCGTGCAGATCTCGCCGTCGTCGACCAACCCCGACTACACCAAGCAAGGCTTCAAGACCACGTTCCGCGTGGTGGCCACCGACGCCCAGCAGGGCCCGGCACTGGCCAACTACGCCACCAAGAGCCTGCACGCCAAGAGCGTGGCCATCGTTGACGATGCCACCGCCTACGGCAAGGGCCTGGCCGACGAGTTCGAGAAGACCGCCAAGGCGTCGGGCGTGAACGTGGTGGCACGTGAAGCCACCAACGACAAGGCCACCGACTTCAAGGCCATTCTGACCAAGATCAAGGGCAAGAAGCCGGACGTGATCATGTACGGCGGCATGGATGCCACCGGCGGCCCGTTCGCCAAGCAGGCCAAGGAACTCGGCATCAGC
>NZ_AHJE01000204.1 GCF_000243095.1 Cupriavidus basilensis OR16
TCGGCGTTGCGGATCAGGAACGCATCGTTGACCGCGTTGATGCTGTCGGCCTCGATGTGCATGCGCATCGCGCTCATGAACCCGCCCGGCTGCACCACCGTGCCGGTGATCACGTTCCAGCCGCCCTGGGCCTTGTAGGCCGAGGTGCCGATGTCCACCACGTTGGGGGCGGCGTCGATGCTGCCGGCCTTCACGTTGAGCGTGTCGCCGGCCGTGATGGCGCCGCTGTTGCGCAGCTGGCCTGCGATGTCGAGCGAGACCTTGTCGCCGGCGATGGTGCCGCCGGTGGGCTTGGTCAGCGCCTGCGCGTAGCCTTCCGGCAGGTACACCTGCGGCACCAGCGCGTTCACCGTCGGGCATGCCGTGCTGGCGACCGTGCTGCAGTTCGGGTCGGGCACCGCCTGTTGCACGTACCAGAGCAGGGGCTTGTCTAGCTCGTTGACCTGCGTCTGCGTCAG
>NZ_AHJE01000203.1 GCF_000243095.1 Cupriavidus basilensis OR16
TCGGCGTTGCGGATCAGGAACGCGTTGTTGACCGCGTTGATGCTGTCGGCCTCGATGTGCATGCGCATCGCGCTCATGAACCCGCCCGGCTGCACCACCGTGCCGGTGATCACGTTCCAGCCGCCCTGGGCCTTGTAGGCCGAGGTGCCGATGTCCACCACGTTGGGCGCGGCGTCGATGCTGCCGGCCTTCACGTTGAGCGTGTCGCCCGCCGTGATGGCGCCGCTGTTGCGCAGCTGGCCCGCGATGTCCAGGCTCACCTTGTCGCCGGCGATGGTGCCGCCGGTGGGCTTGGTGAGCGCCTGTGCGTAGCCTTCCGGCAGGTACACCTGCGGCACCAGCGCGTTCACCGTCGGGCATGC
>NZ_AHJE01000202.1 GCF_000243095.1 Cupriavidus basilensis OR16
CTGCTCGGTTGCGCAGAGCCGCTGGCCGACGTGGAGGCGAAGATCGAGACTGGCCGGGCCTTCGCCCGCTCGCTGGGCCTGGGGCGGGTCGTCGATATCCTGAGCGCACAGGCCAGGTACGTTGCGGTACTGCGGGGCAGGGCCGCGGGCTGGATGACGCTGGACGCCGGCGAGCCGGGGCTGCTGGATGCCGAGGCAAGACTGCAGGCCGATCCCCGCCTTGCCGTTGCCGCCTGCTGCTACTGGATTCGCAAGCTGCAGGCCTGTTTCGCTGCGGACGACTACCAGGGGGCGCTGGATGCGGCCCGCAAGGCGGAGCCGCTGTTATGGACCGCCCCGTACGGACGCCCCGTACTTCCTGGAGATCGCGGACTATCATTTCTTCGCCGCGCTCGCGCTGGCCAGGGCGCCGGTACTCCCGGCCCACGCACCCGGCCACGTGCCTGGCAGCGTGCACGCGGCGGCGTTCGAGCGCCATCACCACCAGCTGAGCGCCTGGGCACGGGAAAACCCCGCCAACTTCGGCGCGCGCGCAGGCATCCTGTTGGCCGAGGCCTCGCGCATGGCGCGGGATCCGCTGCAGGCCATGCGGCAGTACGAGCAGGCGGCCCGCCAGGCGAGAGAGCGAGACCTGGTTCATGATGAGGCCCTGGCCTACGATCTGTGCGCGCGCTGCTGTTTCGAACAGGGCCTGGCGGCGCCGGCAATGGCATACCTGCGCAAGGCTCGCGATGCCTATGGCAGTTGGGGCGCCGAAGGCCTGGTGCGCAAGCTTGAGGCGCGAGCGCGCGCCCATGACGGCACGGATCTGGACACGGGCCGCACGGCCAGCGAACCGTCCGGCGCGGCGGCCCTTCAGCCCACTACCTATATCGGCCCGGCCTCCCAGCTGGACCTCGACACCGCCATCAGGGCGACGCAGGCGCTGGCCGGCGAGATACAGCTCGACCGTCTGATCAAGACGCTGCTGACAACCACCGTTCAGCAGGCGACTGCGCAGAGGGCATTGCTGTTTCTCTGGCAGGACGGTGCACTGCGCCTGGCCGCGCAAGCCCGGACCGAGCAATCGGGCATTGTGGTCGACCTGGATCCGGCCGGTGCCGTGCCCTATCCCCGCGCCATCGTCGATGCGGCGCTCACGACCCGCGCGGATTTCGTCCTCGACAACGCCAGGACGCATGCGAAGTTCGGGCAGGATCCGGACGTCCAGGCGCGCAGCGTGCGTTCGGTGGCCTGCCTGGCGTTGGCAAAGCAGGCTGCGCTGATCGGTTTGCTCTACCTGGAGAATAATCTGGCGGATGCGCTGTTCACAGGGAGGAGAATCAACCTGCTGGCCATGCTGGCCTCCCAAGCTGCCATCTCGCTGGAGAATGCCAGGCTGTATGCCGAGCTGCTGCGCCAGAACCAGGAGCGCCAGCGGGTACAAGCCGAACTGGCGCACATCTCCCGGGTCACCACGCTTGGCGAGCTGGCGGCATCGATTGCGCACGAGGTCAATCAGCCGCTGACCGGCATCGTCATGTATGGCGGCGCATGCCTGCGCTGGATCAACCGTCCTGAACCCAATCTCGATGAAGCGCGTCATGCGGTGGAGAACATGATCGCCGAAGGCGTGCGCGCAAGCGAGGTGATCCGGCGCATCCGGGCACTCGCGCGCAAGGGAGAGTCTCGCCGCTTGCCGTTGCAGCTGAGCGAGCTTGTGCCCGAGACCGTAGCCATGGTGAAGCACCAGGCCGAGGCCCACGGCATCATCATCGCCCAGGACTGCGCGGCCGGGCTGCCGCAAGTACTCGGAGACCGCATCCAGTTGCAGCAGGTGATTATTAACCTGCTTGTCAATGCCATCCAGGCAATGTCATGCCACCGCCCAGGGCGGTGCGACCTTCGGGTCACCACGGCGGCGCCAGCCGAAGGCCAGGTACTGTTGCGCGTGGAGGATACCGGCCCGGGTATCGACGCGGGAAAGCTGGACAAGCTGTTCGAGGCTTTCTACACCACGCGCGTGGAAGGGCTGGGCATGGGCCTGTCGATCTGCCGGTCGATCGTCGAAGCGCATGGTGGCTGCATATGGGCCGAGTCTCCCGTGCGCGCCGAGGCGGGAAGCGGCCAGCATCCGGCAGGCCCCGGCGCGGCCTTTTCCTTTACCCTGCCGGTGCCGCAACCGTAGGCTCGGCGGGGCCGGGGGCCAGCCGTGGCAGCGCGCTCAGAAGTTGTGGCGCATGGCGAGCGCGAAAGTCTGCGGGTCGGCGCCAGCGCGAATGCCCAGCCCATTGATGGCGAAGTCGTAGATGGCGTGCGGCTTGTTGTCGATACGGCTGTAATAGGCGTACAGCGCGGTGCGCTTGGACAACGGATAGTCGTAGCCAAACGTGAGTTGTGTGGCGCCAGTCTGCGGCCCGGCATGGAAAAAGCCGATGGTCTCGGTGGCATTGCCAGCGCCATTGGCGGCCAGCGCAAAGCCAGCCCGGATGCTGCCAGGCCCCAGCTTCTGCACCAACGAGGCGTAGAAGGCATTGCGGGTCAGGTCGCCGGAGGCCGTGCGGTAGTGCAGCCTCTCGTAGACCAAGGCGATCCGGGTGGTGGGGAACTGGTATGCGACCCCTGCCTTGATCGCGTCGTCGTTGCGTCCGGCAACCTGGTAGTGCTGGTGGATCTCGTAGGCTAGCGTGAGGTTGAGCGGTCCGCGGTCGTACGCCGCGGCGAACGAGTAAAGCGCCGGGTTGCGCGGCACCGTAAGCTTTTCCTCTGGCAGCCCCCAGGCCAGCGCGCCGCTGATGCCATGCCAGACGGGGGAGCGGTACTGCAGGGTGTTTTTCTGGCGACGGTCGAATGAACTGGTGTCTTCGACATTGTCCGTGCTCGACGCCGAGCCGTTGCCGATCAGCGCCATATAGCCGGCGGTGGTCGGATAGTAGGGGTCATAGCCCATGGTCGACTCGGTGTACGGCGTATGCCAGTGGCCCATGAAGACGGTGCCGAGCGGACCCTGCAGGCCCAGGCGCGTGTTGCGGCCGGCGATCTGCCCCTGGCCGTTATCCACGGACAGGTTGCTTTCGATCTGCCAGATGGCCTTGAGTCCGCCGCCGAGGTTTTCATCCCCCGCGAACCCGAACACCGAGCGGTTGTTGGTGAGCCGTGCCACGCTGCCGCGCTCGGTGCCGTCGGTGGCGGGGCTGGCGCGTGCATACTCGATGGCCGTGTTCAGGCGTCCATACACGGTGACGGTACTTTGCGCGAATGCCGCCGGCGCTGCCGCTGCCATGCCCAAGGCAGCAATGCAGCATTTCATTCGATGCTCAGGGCCGCGGTGCCGGTTCAATGGGAGTCCAGCGTCTTGCCCTGCGCGGGCATGGCCTCGCTGCGGTCTGCCAGCAGCGTTGCCGGCGGCGTGCCCGTGATCTTGGGCATGCATTCGGACTGGAACCAGGTTGCGGTGACAGGCTCGCCGGCCAGCATGCGCTTGATGGGCGGTACGACCTGCTCGCCGATCAGCATGCCGAGCAGGCCGATCAGCGCGACCACGGGCGGCGCCGGCGATGAACTGCCGGCGGCTAGTGAGGGGGAAGACGGTGAGTCGGGCAGGCCGTCCCGCCCTGCCTTCGGGTCGCGGGACGGCATGCGCTTACGTGGACAGGAAAGCCAGCAGGTCGGCGTTGACCTGGTCCGCATTGACCACGCACATACCGTGCGAGGCGCCGGGATAGATCTTCAGCGTCGCGTTCTTGACGATCTTGGCGCTCAGCTTGGCCGAATTGTCGATCGGCACGATCTGGTCATCGGCACCGTGCAGGATCAGGGTCGGCACATCGATCTTCTTGAGGTCTTCGGTGTAGTCGACTTCAGAGAATTCCTTGATGCACAGGTACTGGCCGTGGATGCCGCCGGTCATGCCCTGCGCCCAGAACGCGTCGATGGTGCCCTGCGAGATCTTGGCGCCGGGACGGTTGAAGCCGAAGAACGGCACCGCCAGGTCCTTGTAGAACTGCGAGCGGTTGTCGGCGACGCCCTTGCGGATGCCGTCGAACACATCCATCGGCAGGCCACCGGGGTTGGTCGCGGTCTTCGCCATGATCGGCGGCACCGCGCCAATCAGCACCGCCTGCGAGACGCGCTTGGTGCCGTGGCGCCCAATGTAGTGGGCCACCTCGCCGCCGCCGGTGGAGTGGCCGACCAGCGCCGCGCCCTTGAGGTCCAGCGCTTCGATCAGCGCGGCCAGGTCGTCGGCATAGGTGTCCATGTCGTTGCCCTTGGCGGGCTGGCCGGAGCGGCCATGGCCCCGCCGGTCGTGCGCGATCACACGGAAGCCGTGCTGCGCGAGGAACAGCATCTGCGCGTCCCAGGCGTCGGCGTTGAGCGGCCATCCGTGCGAGAACACGACCGGGCGGCCGGTGCCCCAGTCCTTGTAATAGATCTGTGTGCCATCCTTGGCGGTGATGGTGTCCATGCTGTGTGCTCCTGGGGTGTGGTGGGGCGCGGCGTGGCCCTGCGGCTTGCCCGCGGCGACGGCGGCGGAGCTGCCCAGTGCCGCGACGGCCGCCGCACCGACGGTGCCGGCACCGGATACCAGCAGCTTGCGCCGCGACGGGCTCTGGGCCGTGGCCTGCGTATTGGATTGCGCGCTCATGCGATCTCTTCCCGGGGTATGCGGGTGATGGGTCTGTGCCTTGGCCACGCTCAGCGGGCCGGCACCGGGGCGATGGATTCGTGCGGCGTGGCGGTGCGCTGCGCGGCCTTGTGCACCATGGTGTAGGCGTAGTCCACGCCCATGCCGTAGGCGCCCGAGTGTTCCTTGGCCACCTTCATTACCGCGTCGTACGTGTCACGGTTCTTCCAGTCGCGCTGCCATTCCAGCAGCACCTGCTGCCAGGTCACCGGCACCACGCCGGCCTGCACCATGCGCTGCATGGCGTAGTCGTGCGCTTCCTTGCTGGTGCCGCCGGAGGCATCGCCGACCATGTAGATCTCATAGTCGCCTTCAAGCATCGCGCAGAGCGCGAAGGTGGTGTTGCAGACCTCGGTCCACAGGCCGGCGACGATCACCTTCTTGCGGCCGTTGGCCTTGAGCGCGTCGCGTAC
>NZ_AHJE01000201.1 GCF_000243095.1 Cupriavidus basilensis OR16
TTGACCGTCGCGCGCACGTCGCCGATGGCGGTGGCGCGCTCGGGAATCTGGTTGCGGACCTCGCCGGCCTGCGCGGTGGTCCAGTTGAGCTGGGTACCCGGCACGGACTTGGCCACGTCGCGCGTTTGCTGCAGCTGGTAGGCCAGCTCGATCAGCGCGTTGCGGCCCAGCTCCGGCGCGGCGCGGGCGTGCGAGGCGCGCCCCTTCACTTCCATTTTGGCGGTGGCGGTGCCGCTGGCGCCCAGCAGCAGGGCCTCGGTCTTGACCACGGCCTTGGCGGTGGTCGGCTCGAACGACAGCACCACGTCGTGCTGGTCGGCCAGCCTGGCGATGGTCTCGCCGGAGCCAATGGAGCCGACTTCTTCATCGGGGTTGAACAGCACCGTCAGCTCGGCATAGTCCTTCCAGCCGGCCGCCTGGAGGATGGCCAGCG
>NZ_AHJE01000200.1 GCF_000243095.1 Cupriavidus basilensis OR16
CAGGGCCTGCATGGCGGCGTCGCCGCTGTCGGCGAGGTAGCCCAGCGCCAGGTTGCGCAGCGCACGCTTGCCGGCGGACACCGCTTCCGGGCTATATGCGCCCGGCGTGGCATTGGCTTCGAAGGCAGCCAGCCAGTCGGGCTTGAGCGCGCGCGCCAGTGCCTCGCGCATGAACTGCCGGGCGCGGTGGATGGCGGCCGGATCGGCCACGCCCATGCGCTCGGCAAGGTAGGCCTCGGCCGGCAGCGTCAGTGCCTGCTCGCGGAAGGCGGGGCTGAGCTGCTGGTCATTGAGCACGGTGCGCAGCGCGGCCACCAGCGCCGGGTCGAGCTGAAGCTCGCGGCCGGCCTGGCTATCGGCCACCTGTTGCAGCAGCGCGCGCGTGGTCAGGCGCTGGCCGGCTTCCCAGCGGTTGAACGGATCGCTGTCGTGCGCGAGCAGGAAGGTCAGCTGCGCTTCGCTGTACTTGGCGTCGATGATGACCGGCGCGGAGAAGTCCCGCAGCAGCGACGCCAGCGGCGGCTCGGCGCCGCGCGGCAGGTTGATGAAGCGGAAGGTCTGCTCGGCCTCGGTGAAGTCCAGCACGCGCGTGGTCGCGCCGGGCTGGCTCTCGCCCTCGAGCTGCAGTGGCAGGTCCGTGCCGCTGGCGTCGATCAGGCCCAGTGCAAAGGGAATATGGAAGGGCAGCTTGTCCGGCGTGCCGGGGCGCGTTTCGATGCCGACCTTGGGGCTGGTTTGCGACAGCGTCAGCGCCAGGGTGCCGGTGGCGGCATCCCACGCGGTGCGCACAGCGACCACCGGCGTGCCGGCCTGGCTGTACCAGCGGCCGAACTGCGTCAGGTCGCGGCCGTTGGCGTCGGCCATGGCGGCGCGGAAGTCGTCGCAGGTCACAGCCTGCCCGTCGTGGCGCTGGAAGTACAGGTCCATGCCCTTGCGGAAACCGTCGCGGCCCAGCAAGGTCTGGTACATGCGCACGACCTCGGCGCCTTTCTCGTACACCGTCACGGTGTAGAAGTTGTTGATTTCCTCGTAGCTGTCGGGGCGCACCGGATGCGCCATGGGGCCGGCGTCCTCGGGAAACTGTACCTGGCGCAGCATGCGTACGTCCTCGATGCGCTTGACGGCACGCCCGGACTCCGAGCCCATCATGTCGGCCGAGAATTCCTGGTCGCGGAAGACCGTCAGGCCTTCCTTGAGCGACAGCTGGAACCAGTCGCGGCAGGTCACGCGGTTGCCGGTCCAGTTATGGAAGTACTCGTGCCCGACCACCGATTCGATATTGCCGAAGTCGGCATCGGTGGCGGTTTCGGCATTGGCCAGCACGTACTTGGTGTTGAAGATGTTGAGGCCCTTGTTCTCCATCGCGCCCATGTTGAAGTCGCCCACGGCGACGATCATGAAGCGGTCGAGATCGAGCTCCAGGCCGAAGCGCTGCTCGTCCCAGCGGATCGAGTGGATCAGCGAGTCCATGGCATGGCGCGTCTTGGGCAGGTCCTGCGGCTCCACCCAGACCTGCAGCAGCTTTTCCTTGCCCGAGGCGGACCGGATCCCCTGCTCGATGCATTCCAGCTTGCCGGCCACCAGCGCGAACAGGTAGGCGGGTTTCTTGAACGGGTCTTCCCAGACGGCTTCGTGGCGGCCATCGGGCAGCTCGCGCTCGCTGATCAGGTTGCCGTTGGACAGCAGCACCGGGTAGGCTGCGCGCTGTGCGCGCAGCGTGACCCGGAACGTCGACATCACGTCGGGGCGGTCCAGGTAGTAGGTGATCTTGCGGAATCCCTCGGCTTCGCACTGGGTGAAGAAATTGCCGTTGGAGACGTAGAGGCCGGACAGCGACGTATTGGCGGCCGGCTGGCAGGCGGTGACGATTTCCAGCGTGCCATGCGCGGGCAGGTCGGGCAGGGTCAGGCTGTCGGGCGCCTGCTGCGCGCCTTCCAGCGGCTTGCCGTCGAGGCGGACCCCGAGCAGTTCCAGTGCCTCGCCGGCCAGCACCAGCGGGCCGGGTGCCTGGCGCGTGAAGCGCAGGGTATTGGTGACCACCGTGCGCGCCGGGTCGAGTTCGAGGTTGAGGTCGACGTGCTCAAAAGCGAAGGCCGGCGGAGTATAGTCTTTGCGATGGACGGTAACGGGCGTGTCGGTGCGCAGCATGAAGGAATCCTGTCCTCTGAGGGCCACTTGGGGCGGCATGGTCGCCGTGGGCACGGCAGCGGCGGCGTGGCCGGAAAGCCGGAAGGGCCACCGCCGGGCCGCGTGCCACGGCACTGAAGAACCCATTGTAGCCAAGCGCGGGCGCCCCGGCGCGGGCGCGCGGCGCCGGTGGCGGATCGCGACGGAATTCCGCCGGCCCGGCACGGTCTGAGTCACGCAAGGAACAATGAATCGATGAGGGGCATGATGGCGGGACAATGGTTGGCGAAGCTGGGCAAGCTTGGCAAGGGTTGGTGCCGGAAAGCCGGCGAAGGCTTGCGTGGCGGCCGTTTGATGGCGAGCGCGGCACTGCTCGGCGTGGCGTTGCTGTCCGGTTGCGCCAGCACCGTCACCACGGAGGTGACGGCCTTTGGCCAAGGCAACTGGCAGAACGATCCGCCGCGTACCTATGCGTTCGATCGCACGGCCGGCCAGGAGCCGCAGCTCGAGGACCAGACCTATGAGCAGTGGCTGGCGCAGGCACTCTCCGGGGTAGGCTTCGAGCAAGTGGCCCGGCCGCGGGCGCGCTACCTGGTCAGCATGGAGTACGACAGCAACTCGCGGCTGATGCGGATCCAGGAGACCAGCTACGCCGATCCGTGGTCCCCAGGCTTTTATCCCGGCCCATACTGGGGGCCTTACTACCGCCCCTGGGGCCCGTACGGCTGGGGCGGCCCGGGATACTGGCCGCCGGTGACCACGGTGCGCGATGTGCCGGTCACCCAGTCCACGCTGCGCGTGTACTTCAAGGATGCCGCCACCGGCCGCCGGCTCTACCAGGTCACGGCGAACCACCGTGGCGAGGGTTCGTCCCTGCAGGCGGCGATGCCCTACCTGATCCGCAGCGCCTTCGTGCAGTTCCCGGCGGAGAGCGGCCGGCCCAGGCGGGTGACATTGCCGCTGGACCCGAACGACAAGTAGCAGGCGGCGAGTAGCAAGCAACAAGCAACAAGTCGGAAGCAACAAGCAGGGCATTGCCTGTGCGGCGGTAAAAACTGAATTGCCCGGCAAAAAGCCTCAAAACCACTGGATGCCCCAGTGGGAGGGGCATCGCGCCGGGCTTGGGTGAGCTAGAATGACGGCTCGATTTTTCGGCCCGAGCCGCCAGAGCCCGTCTTTGAAAGCTGCAATGGAAGATTCCGGCAAGCGCGCCGGATACGACCGGCGCGGCCTCGGCGGGCACTGGCTGGGCCACTTCCTGGACGAGCATAATGACCAGCAAGACCGGCGGTGATGCACCGCAACATGCCCCCAATAGTCCTGAAGCGCAATTGCGCCTGGCCGCGCTGGAATACCACCGCAGCCCGACCAAGGGCAAGATCCAGGTAAACGCGACCAAGGCGTTGTCCAACCAGCGTGACCTGTCCCTGGCCTACTCGCCGGGCGTGGCCTACGCCTGCGAGGAGATCGCCAAGGACCCCGCGATGGCTGCCGAGTACACCTCGCGCGGCAACCTGGTGGCAGTGATCACTAACGGCACCGCCGTGCTGGGCATGGGCGACATCGGGCCGCTCGCCGGCAAGCCGGTGATGGAGGGCAAGGGCTGCCTGTTCAAGAAGTTCGCCGGCATCGACGTGTTCGACATCGAGCTCGATGCGCACGACCCGGACAAGATCGTCGAGATCGTGGCCGCGCTGGAACCGACCATCGGTGGCGTGAACCTCGAAGACATCAAGGCGCCCGAGTGCTTCTACATCGAGCAGAAGCTGCGCGAGCGCATGAACATCCCCGTCTTCCACGATGACCAGCATGGCACCGCCATCATCTCGGGCGCGGCGCTGCTCAACGGCCTGAAGGTGGTCGGCAAGGATATCGCCAAGGTCAAGCTGGCGGTTTCGGGCGCTGGCGCCGCGGCCATTGCCTGCCTGGACACCATGGTGAGCCTGGGCGTGACCCGCTCGAACATCTCGGTGGTGGACTCCAAGGGCGTGATCTATGTGGGCCGCGACGCCAACATGGAGCCCAACAAGGCGCGCTACGCGCAAGACACCTCGAACCGCACCCTGGCCGACATCGTCGACGGCGCAGACGTGTTCCTCGGTTGCTCGACCGCCGGCGTGCTGACCGCCGAGATGGTCAAGACCATGGGCGACAAGCCCATCATCCTGGCGCTGGCCAACCCGGAGCCGGAAATCCGCCCGGAAGTGGCCAAGGCCGCGCGCCCGGACTGCATTATCGCCACCGGCCGCTCGGACTACCCGAACCAGGTCAACAACGTGCTGTGCTTCCCGTACATCTTCCGTGGCGCGCTCGATTGCGGCGCCACCAAGATCACGGAAGCCATGAAGCTGGCCTGCGTCAAGGCCATCGCCGACCTGGCCGAAGCCGAGCTGAACGACGCCGTGGCCGCCGCCTACGGTGGCCAGGAACTGAAGTTCGGCCCCGACTACATCATCCCGACGCCGTTCGACCAGCGCCTGATCGAGAAGATCGCGCCGGCCGTGGCCAAGGCCGCTGAGGAGTCCGGCGTGGCCACCCGTCCGATCAAGGACCTGGAAGCCTACCGCCAGCAGCTCACCCAGTACGTCTACCACACCGGCCTGATCATGAAGCCGGTGTTCACGGCCGCCAAGGCCGCGCCCAAGCGCGTGGTCTATGCCGAGGGCGAAGAAGAGCGCGTGCTGCGCGCGGTGCAGGTGATCGTCGATGAAAAGCTGGCCAACCCGATCCTGATCGGCCGTCCGGCTGTCATTGCTCACCGCATCGAGCGCTTTGGCCTGCGCCTGCGCGGCGGCATCGATTTCACCGTGGTCAACCCGGAACACGACGCGCGCTTCCGCGACTACTCCGAGGCGTACTTCAAGATGATGGCCCGCCAGGGTGTCACCCAGCAGTACGCCAAGCTGGAAATGCGCCGCCGCACCACGCTGATCGGTGCGATGCTGGTCAAGCAGGGCGAGGCCGATGGCATGATCTGCGGCACGGTCAGCACGACGGCCGCGCACCTGCGCTACATCGACCAGATCCTGGGTGGCACCAACGAGGTCTACGCCGCGATGAACGGGCTGGTCCTGCCGGGCCGCCAGATCTTCCTGGTCGACACGCACGTCAATATCGATCCGACCGCCCACCAGTTGGCCGAGATCACCCTGATGGCAGCCGAAGAGCTCAAGCGCTTCGGCATCGTTCCCAAGGTGGCGCTGGTGTCGCACTCGAACTTCGGCACGTCCGAAGCGCCGTCCGCGCAGAAGATGCGCGAAACGCTGGCGATCCTGCGCGAGCGCGCCCCGGAACTCGAGGTGGACGGCGAAATGCACGGCGACTGCGCGCTGGACCCGAAGCTGCGCGACACGCTGGTGCCGGACGGCACCCTCAAGGGCGAAGCCAACCTGCTGGTGTGCCCGAACATCGACGCCGCCAACATCGCCTACAACCTGCTCAAGGTCGCGGCGGGCAACAATGTGGCGATCGGGCCGATCCTGCTCGGCGTGAAGGCGCCGGTCCACATCCTGACGCCGTCGGCTACGGTGCGGCGTATCGTCAACATGACGTCGCTGGTGGTGGTGGATGCGGCAGCCAAGCGCTAAACCGCTGTCAATCTAGAAAAGCCGGGCTTGCCCGGCTTTTTTATTGTCTTTCTGCCGCCGCCGTTGTGCCGTCAGTGTGTGCACACATTTTCTTAACATGTTGAAACAATTGAGGTTTTCCACACTGCCCGGGGGCGGGGATTGATTATTTATAAGCATGCGCGTAACCTTATGCCTTTGAAGTACGCGCTCGTTACACGCGCGACGAAACTGTCGATTTACGCGCAGGCCGTCCGGGACGCGCGCAAAATGGGCAGTTTAGGTGGCGCGGCAACCGCGCAACGGCGCCGGGATCATTTTGTTGGTGTCCTCAAATCAAGACAAGCAACGTGGGTTCCCAGATTCCTTTGACGCAGCGCGCATCGCAATGGATTTCAGTCGCCGGTCTGGCGCGAGTGGCAAGCCGGGTCTTGGCAGGCGCGGCGTTGTCGTGCGCGCTGGCCCAGCCGGCGCTGGCACGCCAGGCTCCCGATGACAGCACGGGAACCATCGCGGTACAACAACTGCCCAACGAGGCACAGTCCACATTGGAGCGGATCGAAGCGGGTGGCCCGTTTCCCTACGCCAAGGATGGCTCGAGGTTCGGCAACTACGAGCGCGTCCTGCCGCAAAGGTCGCGCAATTACTACCGCGAATACACGGTGAAGACAAATAGCCGAAATCGAGGAGCACGACGGATCGTATGTGGCGGTGATCAACGCGCCACCAACGACTGTTACTACACGGACGACCATTACAACAGTTTCAAACGGATAGCCAAATGATGACTGACATTTTCGGATTGGGCGACGCCCTTGCCGCCCGCGAAGAGCGCGGCGCCGGAGATGGCTGGCAGCGGGCCCAGACCCAGGCCCAGAATCTTTACGACAACGTGTTGACGATGCCCCGCAACGAGCTCTCGCAACAACCGCCGCTCGCACCCGTTCCCGCAGCCGGCACTGACGGCAGCCAAGAGGGAGCCATGACCCTGTTCAAGACGGTGCGTCCAAACATCGTCCAGTCGATCCGCGCCTTTCGCGTGCCCGAACTAGCTCAGGCCGCGGCGGAGCTGGGCCAGCATTTCCTGTATGCGAACTGCGCGCATTGCCAGAGCAAGGCGGAAGTGCTGGAAACCATCGCCATCAACTTCCTCTTTCCCAAGCATTTCGGCAAGAATTTCGATGCGCTGGCCGATTGCCTGACCGACCTGATTCACAAGGCGGGCGCGCAGCCCGGCTTCGTGATCGTGCTCGAAGGCCTGCCGATTGCGCAGAAGTTCGACAAGGAAGGGCGCGAGGTCTTGCTCGATGTGTTCCGCGACGCGGCCGAGTTCTGGGCCGAGCGCAAGGTGCAGTTCCGCGTGTTCTACTCCTTCGCCTGAGCGCCAGCCGCCGGCAGGGAAGACAGCAAGATAAAAAAGGCCCGCTAGCCAGCGGGCCTTTTGCTTTGCCGGCAGGGCGCGGGGTTACGCCGCCGGCGGTACCTGGCCTTGCGGTGTCAGCTGGTCGATCAGCTCCGGCAGCCCTTCGCTGAGATGGGCTGCGACATCGTCCTGGGACAGGCCCGTCTTTTCGGCCAGGCTCTCCAGCGCGCCAGTGCCGCCCAGTGCGCTGGCCAGTGCGGACGGCGAGACCGCCTGGTTGGCGCCGGTGCCGATCCACGAGTTGACCTGCTCGCCCAGGCCGGCCTGGGCAAGAACCTGCTGCAAGGCCCCGATGCCACCGGCCGCAGCGCCCAGCGCGGGCGCGCCACCGGCCTGGCCCTGGCCGCCCAGCAGCCCGCCGAGCAATCCGCCCAGATCCAGGCCGCCTGGCGCGCCACCGGCTGCGCCGCCGCCCAACAGCCCGCCGAGCAGTCCGCCAAGGCCGCCGAGGCCCCCCGCACCTGCCGAGGCCGGATCCTGGGCGCCGCTGCTGCTGTCTGCGCCCTGATGGCGCATGGCCAGCATGGCCAGCAGCCCCAGCGCCATCATCATCTTCGGGTTCAAGCCGCCAGCGCCAGCTTCGCCGCTGCCGCGCTGCCCGAGCACTCCGCCCAGCACGCTATCGAGTAGTCCCATGATCGACTCCTTCCGGTGAGTGTGGCGCCGGGCCGGGATGGCCCGGGTGCCGTCAAAATCCGCCCAGTACCGCGTTGAGCGTGGCCAGGCAAGCCAGCCCGGCCGTTTCTGTACGCAAGATGCGCGGCCCGAGTGACACGCCCGTGAAACCGGCGCGCAGCGCCGCGGCTTCCTCGTCCGGCGCCAGCCCGCCTTCGGGCCCGATCAGCAGCGTCACGCCACAGTCGAGCAGCGCATTGCGCTGCTCGGTGGCAAACGAGACCAGCGATTGCAAGGCACGCGGCGATACCAGCAGCCGTGCGCTCCTGGATGTTGCCGGACTCGCTTGCTGGCCCAGCCACGATTCCAAGTTAGCGACCGGCGCGACCTCCGGCAAGCGATTGCGGCCACATTGCTCGCAGGCCGCCTGGACCAGCGCTTGCCAATGCGCCTGGCGCTTTTGCGCCCGCTCCGCCGAGAGCCGGACCACCGAGCGCGCCGCCTGCAGCGGCTGGATGGCGGCAACGCCAAGCTCGACGGATTTCTCGATCAGCCAGTCCATCTTGTCGCCGCCCGCCAGCCCTTGCGCCAGCGTGACGCGCAAGGGTGTTTCGGCCTCGAAGGGATCGTGGCCACCGATCCGCGCCATGGCATTGCGCTTGCCGATCTCGACCAGGGTGGCGGCATGGCTGCCGCCGCGCCCGTCGAACAGGGTGATGTCGTCGCCCGGATTGAGCCGCAGCACCTGGACGTGGCGCACCACGGCTTCGGGCAGCGCCACGTCGGTCTCGGCGGTCAAAGTGGAGTCAATGAAAAAACGAGGGGGCATCAGGCGGATCCGTCCTCGTTCTTGCCGGCGGCTTTCTCCACCGGCTTGCCGAAGCCCCAGCGGTAGCCGTCGGGATCTTCGACCATGCAGTAGCGGTCGCCCCAGAACTGGTCGGCGGGCGCCATCAGGCTGAGCGCACCGGCGGCGACAGCGCGCGCGTGCATGGCGTCGACGTCATCGCAGTAGACGTAGAACGTCTGCGGGCATTCGACGCCGAGAGAGCGGGGCGAGCGCGCGGTGCTGCCCCAGGCGCCTTCGGGCGCGAACATCACGACGAGTTCGCCCTGGTAGTGCATCTCGGCATGGGTCGGCACACCGTTTTCGTCGACCACGTTCCCCGCGCTGAAACCGAAGGCGCGGTGGTAGAAGTCGAGCGCGCTGCGCCCGTTGCCTACCGTCAGGTAGGGGGTGAGCCAGGGGGTGTTGGCCGGTCTTGTCATGATCGTCTCCTGGTTACGGGAAGCCGCGCGGGGCTTGCCGTGGCGGCAAGACTCGCGGTGCGAATGAGCATCTTACGCGGGTGCGCCGGTGCTGTCGAAAAGCGCCTGCAGGTGCAGGGGCAGGGCGAACAAGGCTGGATGGAGCGCGGCGTGGTAGCAGCGCAGTTTGCGATCGAGCTTCCAGGCGCGCAGCCGCTCGTCGAGTTGCGCGGGGTCGGCGCCGCGTACGTCCAGGCTGTCGCTGGCCAGCGCGATGGCCCATTGCGCGCCATAGACGGGGATGAAGGCGGTGATGGGCTGGACTTGCGCAAAACACTGCCGCAAGCGCGCGCCGAGTACGCGGGCCGAATCGGGGCGGTGCTCCGGCGGCCCCAGGTGCACGGATAGCGCACCGCCCGGCGCCAGGCAGCGCCGGGCGGTTTGCAGTCCATGCGCGGAGAAGAGCGCCGCCGCGGGGCTGCCGTCGTCGGCTTCGGTCAAATCGAATACGATCAGGTCGAACTGCCGCCCCGCGCGGCCAAAGGCTTCCATCAGGCCGAGGGCATCGCCGATGGCGAGATGGACCCGGGGATCGTCGAAGGCACCCTGGTGGATGCCCTTCAGCCAGGTCCGGGCCAGCGTCACGACATCGGGGTCGAGTTCGGCCACCACCACCTCGCGCATGAAGGGCAGGCGCAGCAATTCGTGCGCCGAGCCGCCGTCGCCGCCGCCAACCACCAGCGCCGAGCGCGCCGCGCCATGGGCCACGGCCATGGGGTGCACCATCAGCTCATGCTGGATGAAGGCGTCCGCTTCCGCGCTCATGATGCGGCCATCGAGGCGGAAGATCCGGCCAAAGCGGGGATGCTCGCCAATCTCGATTTGCTGGTACGGCGAGCGCACCGCCGCCAGCAGTTGAATCTGGCCCAAGGTGGTGCCAACGCCGGGGGAAAGCCATTCGGTCCATTGCAGATGGCCGCCAGGCGGGGCCGCCCGGTGCCCGAACTCCCCCCTTTGATCTGGTAAAATTGCGCTTTTCCCGCCGCCAGGTTCCCGCCGCATGTCTCACCTCGCTCATCCCGCCGCCAGTCCGCACGCTTCGCAGCCCGTCCAACTCATGGCCAACGCCATCCGCGTCCTGGCCATGGACGCCGTCCAGCAGGCCAATTCAGGCCACCCCGGCATGCCGATGGGCATGGCGGATATCGCGGTGGCGCTGTGGGGCCGTCATCTGAAGCATAACCCGAGCAACCCCAAGTGGGCTGACCGCGACCGCTTCGTGCTGTCCAACGGCCACGGCTCGATGCTGCTTTACGCGCTGCTGCACCTGACTGGCTACGACCTGCCCCTGGCCGAGCTGAAGAACTTCCGCCAGATGCACAGCAAGACGGCTGGCCACCCGGAATACGGCATCACCCCGGGCGTGGAAACCACCACGGGCCCGCTGGGCCAGGGCCTGACCAACGCGGTCGGCATGGCGCTGGCCGAACGCCTGCTGGGCGAAGAATTCAATCGCCCCGGCTTCGACATCGTCAATCACCACACCTATGTGTTCCTGGGCGACGGCTGCTTGATGGAAGGCATCAGCCACGAGGCCTGCTCGCTGGCCGGCACGCTCAAGCTGAACAAGCTGGTCGCGCTGTGGGACGACAACGGCATCTCGATCGACGGCGACGTGGTGAACTGGTTCGCCGACGACACCCCGAAGCGTTTCGAAGCCTACGGCTGGAATGTGATCCGCGCGGTGGATGGCCATGACGCCGCCGCCGTCGACGCGGCCATCGCCGAGGCCAAGTTCAGCGACCGCCCGACCCTGATCTGCTGCCGTACCCTGATCGGCAAGGGCGCGCCCAACAAGGAAGGCGGTCACGATGTGCACGGTGCGCCTCTTGGTGGCGCCGAGATCCTGGCCACGCGCGAGGCACTGGGCTGGGCCCACGCCCCGTTCGAGCTGCCGCCAGAGGTCTACACAGCCTGGGATGCCAAGGCACGCGGCGGTTCGCTGGAAAAGGCCTGGACGGCGTTGTTCGAAGCCTACGCCGAGCGCTTCCCGTACGAAGCCGGTGAATTCCAGCGCCGCATGCGCGGCGAGCTGCCCGGCGCGTTCGACGCCGCCGTTGACGCATTCCTGGCCAAGTGCGAAGAAAAGGCGGAAACCATCGCCACCCGCAAGGCCAGCCAGAACACCATCGAGGCGCTGGCGCCGGTGCTGCCGGAATTCCTGGGCGGCTCGGCCGACCTGACCGGCTCCAACCTGACCAACTGGTCGGGCAGCAAGGCCGTGCGCGGCGATGCGTGGGGCAACCACATCAACTACGGCGTGCGCGAGTTCGGCATGAGCGCCATCATGAATGGCATCACGCTGCATGGTGGCTACATTCCTTACGGCGGCACGTTCCTGACGTTCTCCGACTACAGCCGCAATGCCCTGCGCATGGCGGCGTTGATGAAGATCCGCACGCTGTACGTGTTCACCCACGACTCCATCGGCCTGGGTGAAGATGGTCCGACCCACCAGTCGATCGAGCACGTTGCCAGCCTGCGCCTGATCCCCAACATGGACGTGTGGCGTACTGCCGATACCACCGAGACCGCGGTGGCCTGGGCCCAGGCCGTGCGCCGCGAGAACGGCCCGAGCTGCCTGATCTTCAGCCGCCAGAACTTGCCGTTCCAGAAGCGTGACGACACCACCCGCGCCAATATCGCGCGCGGCGGCTATGTGTTGCGCGACGGCACCAACGCCAAGACGGGCCGTCCGGACGCGGTGATCCTCGCCACTGGCTCGGAAGTCGGCCTGGCCGTGGGCGCCGCCGACCAACTGGCCGCTGATGGCGTGCACGTGCGCGTGGTCTCGGTGCCGGCAACCACGGTATTCGACAAGCAGGACGCCGCCTACAAGGCTTCGGTGCTGCCGGCCGGCGTGCCGCGCGTGGCGGTCGAGGCAGGCGTGACGGACTTCTGGTGGAAGTACCAGGTCCAGGCCGTGGTGGGTATCGACACCTTC
>NZ_AHJE01000199.1 GCF_000243095.1 Cupriavidus basilensis OR16
CGCGCTCGGCCTTGCCGATCATCACCAGCAAGCCCGTCTGTTCCAGCAACTGCGGCACGAACTTGTCCATGCGCGTGGCCGTGGTAGGCCCTGCCGGGCCCACTGCTTCATCGCCCACCGCGTCGACCGGCCCCACGTAGTAGATCGCGCGATTGCGCAGCGGCACCGGCAGCGGCTCGCCCGCGTCCAGCATGGCTACCAGCCGCTTGTGCGCGGCATCGCGCGCGGTCAGCAGGCGGCCGCGCAGCCGCAGGGTCTCGCCAACCTGCCATTGCGCCACCTCCGCGGCGTCAAGGCTATCCAGATCGACCACGCGGCCAGACTTGGCGGTCAATGCGCCACGAAGCGCGTGGCCGCGCAATTGGGAATCAGCGCCACCGGCAGCGCCGCGGCATGGCACGGTAGCGCGGCCACCTTGACGTCCAGCACCGTGGCCAGCCCGCCCAGCCCCTGCGCGCCGATGCCGAGCGCGTTGATGCGCTCGAACAGTTCCAGCCGCAGCCGCTCGGCGTCGTTCGCGGGCCCCCTGTCGCGCAGCGCATGGATATCGATCGGGCTGAACAACGCACGCTTGGCCGCCAGCATGGCCTGTTCCGGCGTGCCGCCCACCCCGACGCCAAGCACGCCAGGCGGGCACCAGCCGGCGCCCATCTGCGCAATGGCGGCGAGGATCCAGTCGACCAGCGAATCGCTTGGGTTAAGCGTGGCGAACTTCGCCTTGACGTCGCCGCCGCCGCCCTTAGCCACCACGGTCATCTTGACGATGTCGCCGGGCACCAGTTCCAGCTGCAGGAAGCCCGGCGTGTTGTCGCCGGTGTTGCGCCGCTCGCCCAGAGCCGAGGCGACCATGGTGGCGCGCAGCGGATTGGTGCCGTGCGTGTAGCCGCGGCGCACGGCGGCGTCCACCATCTGCTGCACCGACAGCAAGGCGCCACCATCGCGCGCGGCAAAGCGCACCTCCATGCCCACGGTCATGAAGACCTGCGCCACGCCGGTGTCCTGGCAGATCGGCCGGTGCGCCTCGGCGCTCATGCGGCTATTGACCAGCAACTGCTCGATGGCATCGCGCGCCGCGCCCGCCGGCTCGGCGGCAAAGGCGCGCTTGAGCGCCTGCACGAAATCGGCGGGATGGTAGTAGCTGACGTACTGCAGCGCGTCGGCAATGGTGTCGACGACGTCTTCCTGGAAGATCACGGTCATGGCAGCGTGGGCGCAGCAGGGGGAACAGCCGCTGCGCCAATCAAATATGTTTATACATAATGACACACCCCGCCGCCTGAAAGCAAATCCGCTGGCTAGCCGCTTCCGGACCCTTTCAGGCTGGCGACGGCTCAGCCCTGACGCTGCAACACGGTCGAATACGTGAAGCGATCCGCCGGGTGCAAGCTCACCACCACTTCGAACAACCGGTCGGACTGGTCAAAATACCGGCGCACGAATTCCAGCGCATGGGCATCGGGCGCGGTACCCAGCACGTCTGCGAGTGCGGCGGGCACGCCCACCGCGCGCACGGTCTGGCGCACTTCCTTGACCAGGCGCCCGGTGGTCTTGCCAACCATCTCGCTGATCAGGCTGGGATCCGTCTTGAGCAGCTTGCGGATCTTGCTGCCGTCGGCCGCCATCACGTAGATATCGGACCACGAAAGCGGGTGGGCCGGCGCCTCGGGGTTGGTGCGGGAGGTTTCGATGTGCAGCCAGCGCGAGCCCGGCGGGCAGCCCAGCCGGGTGGCCAGCTCGATGTCGAGCACGATCTCGCGCGCACCGTGGATCACGCGCTGCGTGGCGGCGCCGTACTGCACCAGTTCGTCGATGGTGGAGAGCTTGGGCATGTACTCGCTGCTGCGCGGCGCGGCGGCTTCCACCCGGGTGCCGGCGCGCTTTTTGCGCGAGACCAGGCCTAGCTCCTGGATGCGCATCAGCGCCACCCGCACCGTGCCGCGGCTGACGCCGTGCTGCTCGGCCAGCTCCAGTTCGCCCGGCAGGCTTGACCCGACCGGATAGACCCCGCTCGTGATGTCGTGAATAAGCGCCTTGGTCAACTCGGCGTGGCGTGGCTCCATGGGTTCCCTGAATGATCGATCGATGTGCCTGTGGCGTAGCAAATGCTAGCGCCTGGCGGCCCGCAAGCCAAGCGTAAAGGGTAAACGAGATGCGGATCCGGCTTGACGGTGGAAGGCCACATTCCTAGAATATGTTTGAACATATTTGTTAAATGTACATATAAACAGCGCCGATCATCCAAAAATCCACCAAAACCAACTTGATGATGGAGACAACCATGACCAAGCCGCTGGCCGCCGCCCTGGCCTTGCTAGCCCTGTCCGCCAGCGCGCTGGCGCAGGACTACCCCACCCGTCCGATCACGTGGATCGTACCCTTCGCCGCTGGCGGCCCCACCGATGCGCTCGCCCGCAATATCGCCGACCGCGTCGGGCGCGACCTGGGCCAACCGGTGCTGATCGAGAACCAGGCCGATCGAGAACCAGGCCGGCGCCGGCGGCACCATCGGCGCGGGCAAGGCGGCAAAGGCCGCTCCCGATGGCTACACCTTCCTGGTCGGGCACATGGGCTATATGGCCGCCGCGCCGTCGCTGTACAAGAAGCTGTCCTATGACCCGGTCAAGGACTTCGAAGGCGTGTTTCGCTTCCCCGATACGCCGCTGGTGCTGCTGGTCGGCGCCAATTCCAGGTTCAAGACCGTGCAGGACCTGGTCGCCTTCGCCAGCGCCAATCCGGGCAAGCTGAACTTCGGCAACGCGGGCGTCGGCTCCACCTCGCACCTGGTAGCGGCCATGTTCGCCCAACAGGCCAAGATCAAGGTGACCCCGGTGTCCTACAAAGGCGCCGGCCCGGCCCTGACGGACGTGATGGGCGGCCAGGTCGACGGCATGTTCGACCAGACCAACACCGCCCTGCCCCAGGTCAAGGGCGGCAAGGTCGTCGCCATCGCGCAGACGGCAAGGCAGCGCATGCCGCAGTTTCCCGACGTGCCCACCGTGGCGCAGACCGTGGTGCCAAACTTCGAGGCATCCACCTGGTACGGCCTGTACGCGCCGAAAGGCACGCCCAAGGACGTCATCGCCCGCAACTACGCCGCATTCGCCAAGGCTATCGCCGACCCCGAGTTCGCCAAGAAGCTGGCCGACCAGGGCATCCAGCTGCTGCCGGACGCCGCCTACAAGCCCGCCGCGCTGAACCAGCACACTGCGGCCGAGGTGGCCAAGTGGAAGACAGTGATCACTACGGCGGATATCAAGCTCGATTGAGGTAGTCGAAGGCATTGCCGGCCGCCCAGTGGATCAGCCCCGGCGCGGCGCCGGCTTCATGGCAGGGCGCCGCCAGTGCGCGGCCGTCGAAGACGTTGACCATGGCAGGAGTGTGCAGCATTCGCGTTGGCCCAATGCTTCAGCCCATCTAGCGCGCCAAAATGAGGGAATTCTACTTTGCGGCGCATTCTGTTAATGCTGAACCGCATCATCGAAATGAAGTTTTTTACTAATCAGATATGAAAGGGAAAAGAGCCCGCTTCGATCTATTCCGCTATGATTGTGGTCCAATCCATAGTCTCGGCGCTAGTTGTAAATAGGGTTTCACGTCGCCCGCCTCTGCCTGGCCAACTGCCAGAGAGCTTCCGCATCTTGTAGCTGCTGAATACCATGTTCGCCCCAGTTGAGCATCTTTGCCGCGTTGGAAGGGCTAACTTTCTGGCGCGCGTAGATCTTGCCGGTAGCAGGGTCTGGACCGGGTGGCAGTAGTTTCCGAACATCTGCCACGAACCGTAATTGCACGAAGTCTCTGGTATGGCCATCGGCGTACTCTTTGACTACGACATGACCAAGATACATCGGATTAGATATTTCAGCCTGAGCCTCTTCTATGCACTCGCGCCGCAATGTTTGGAGCCATGTTTCTTGATTCTCCGGATGACCTCCAGGAAGGTTAAAACGCCCTCCATCATCCAGCACCAAGACTGATCCATCGCTAAAAAACAGAATTCCGTATACTTGTTCGACTGGAAATTGTTCTGGCGGCCACTCCATTTTCCAATTAATTTCAACCGCATTACTCCAATTCCGCTCTCACGCCTAATTGACGTCACTGAAAAAATTAATCATTTAAAATCAACATCGATTTGGATATAATAATCATTATAATTAACCATCAGAATTTAACCTTACCAATTATCCATTTCCCACGCTCCAGCATTGGTTTTACACAGCATGATTTCAAGTGGACTCCTCGAAGTTACCGACTGTCACAAACACCTCTTCCAATTCTTTATCAACTACGACCTTAGCCAGTCGAAAGCTCTTACCAAATTCGATTTCAAGCTTCCCATTCCATATAACCACAATCAGATCAGCAATCTGCTGCGCAGCGTCCATTTTTATTCCATAAAATATCGATGTTATCTCAACTTGATTTACCCACGGTTGGGCTTTCTTCGCGGAATACCCGATATTCAAATATTCATCGTAATATGATTTATTAAATACCTCAAAAATAAATATTACCCCTCTATCTCGAAAAATGACGGCCAGAGCAGGCTAGCCATACAAAGATAGAAATCATCAGGCAATTTCGTAAACTTGCTTATGGCATGAATATAATCAATAGGGGTCAAACCCTTTTCTGGGTTGGCCGCCACAAACTGCGCATAGGTCCAGTTACTCTTCGTCATTTCTGCTTTGCTCCAGGCATCTCGTCCGGTCTTGCCGGACGAAATCTCCCTTTGTCAATGAAGACGGTTCCATCAGGCCCCACATTGGCCATGTGCCATTGTCATTGTATGATGTGTATTTACCATCAACACCCGGTCTTTCAATAATGGAATGGGGTCGGCCATCAGCTTCCTGTAGCGGAACGGGTGGCTTATTTCGAGAATTATCTCCGCCAGCCATCGGCAGGATGGAATCGGCGATATTATTGGCGCCTTCCAGCACCGGCGTGAAAATCGGCTTAGCAACCCCGGTCACGATGCCATTTGCCGCGTCATATGCGTCCTGCAGAGGCCGAAAGAACGGCTTCGACTGGTTTTCCTTCGACTGATCCGGCGTCCCAATCAGCACCGCCTCCCCATTATATGCCAGCTTGCCAGGCGTCTGGAACGGCTTCTGCTATTGCCCCGGTGACCAAATCGGCGGCGGAGCCGGCAACGGTCCCGCCTGATTATTCTCCACCTCAAACGTAGCCGCATTCGTCGCCGTAGTTGCATCCCCCCGGCCGCCCCCGCGGCCACCAGACTCCTCACCATATCCTCGCGAGCCTGCTTCTCTGCACCGATATGTTGTCGGTCGGAGCCAGCGGGCTACCAAGCACGGAACTGGCCGCTGCGCCCATTGCTCCGGCGCCGCGCTCATAGACCGCGACCACCTTCCACACATCAAACTTCAATCTCACTATTTTCTTTAATGTAAGTGACGAAACTATTTTTTGCCTCCTCTAAGTGAAGGCGGTCGCATTGCGGACATCGATACACGGTTATTCCATATTCCAAAACGGCGTCATAAAAACCACCCTCATCCAAAGAACGATCTTCGCTCAATAAATAACCAATCTTATCGATTGTTTTTTCCGGTATTAGTGTCCACTCACAACTTGACACTCCTTTAGATAAATCTATAACGTTTCCACACTGACATTTGAATTTAGGCATATCTTAACCTCCATTTTTCGGTCTATCAAATCGGACAAAAGATCCGTTTGAATTTTGGAATAGAATTGTATTTATATTCTGCGTATTTGATTTCCCCCACGTACGAGCAGCAATCGAAGCCATGTCCTCGTGTGACAAATCAGCCTGTACGATGACTCCATTTCCCTGGCCCGCCTTCTTTTCTATGTTCTTGACGATATTTGATGGTGCCAAGTTCTCCGGAGTATAGACGTCAATTTGCCCTACACCGCTTACAGACAGGTCTGCAGTTCGTACCCCGGATACTCCTTGCGAAGACGCCGTAGCTTGATGAGCGACGTCGTACCCCAAATTAGCTAAACCTTGCCCCGCCCGAAGCCTCATTTGCA
>NZ_AHJE01000198.1 GCF_000243095.1 Cupriavidus basilensis OR16
GCGATGCTGGGTGGTGGACTAGTTGCGGACATGCTTGGAAAGAACGGTTCCACGGCCGCAAACGTGGCGATGAACGCCGATCTCTACAACCGTCAGTTGCACCCGGATGAGCAGGCGCGTGCGCAGCAGATCTCGGCGGCAAGCGGAGGCAAATACACGGTGCAGCAGGTTGGCGATGCGATGCGTGCAGCCAGCAACAGCCAGTTGGGTGAAAACGTGACGACCGGTATGGTCGTTGACGGGGTGAGCAATCCCCAAGGGGTGTACGACACAGGCGGGGCTTACTCGGTCCCATCTAAAGATGGACGCACGTTGGTACAGACGGTTCCCAATCAGGTGGATCCGGGTCTGGCGGCATACATCCGATCGATGACAGGGGGCAGCGCGTCGCCATATGGCTGGGATGCGGGGACCCTCGGCACCGTAGCTGCCGGTACGCCAACAACGCCTGCGAATCCATTTGCGCCTGCACCGAATGGCTGTATTACGGCGGAATGCGCCGCGGGCTTGGGCCAGCAAGGACGTGGACTCTTACCGGACTATGCTGCGGCAGGAGGAACTGTTCAGACTATATCGGTGGGCGGGGCAGCGAATCTGTATGACGGAACGATATACACATCCGGCGGGGCAACCTATTCGCGTCCTGCGGCATCTTGGATGCCCAGCGGATACACCACATTCGGCTGGATCTTTGGAGCAAATGATGCGATCGCTGCCAACTCCTTTATGGATGGCTCTGGCAATCAGATCGGGATATCCATTCCAACGCCTTTCCGATTTAATATAGTTGGGGCAATAACGCACGCATATGGCGGATCAACTGCAATCGAATTTGGCCTCGGAACTCCCGGTCCACTTTCTGGGGGGGTGACGCCGTGGTCATATTCGTCAAAATTAACCAGTGAGAGCAAGTAAGGAGTTTGATAATGGTCGGATTTCCGGGGCCCTCTAGAGAACAATACAAGAAGATGTCCCGCGCCAATAAGATCGTGTATTGGTCGTTTATAATCATAGTTTTTTCGATCGTTGGTGGGCTGTGGGTTATTAAGATTATTAAATCAATCTTCTAGAAAAAATATGGGAATTAGTCATTTTGTGGTCTTGCTCTCTAATAGGCTGCTGAAATACCTGCAGCGGAAGTCAGCGCGGCGACCTGCCAAAGCGTTGATTTGAGAACTTGACACTACTCACCCCGACACTGCATGCGCGGCGCAGACCCCTTCACCGAAAGCTTGTGGAGCGCACGAGGTTCGGGACTGGCGATGCTGGGTGGTGGACTAGTCGCGGACGCGCTCGGAAAGAACGGTCCCACGGCCGCAAACTCGGCGATGAACGCCGATCTCTACAACCGGCAGTTGCATCCGGATGATCAAGCGCAAGCGAAGAAGCTCGCTGACTTGGCGAAAACGCAAAGGCTGACAAATACGGACGGTTCTCCTGTTACCGCGACCGATATTGCGAACCAGCTTGCACAAATGGACAAGAGTGCAGCGGGGCAAACGGATGCTGGCGGTAACCGAATGGCGGTGGGGGACAAACCTAACGACGGCACAAACTGGCAGTCCTATGGCGTAAATCAGGCTGGTCAGCACGTGTGGACGCAGGTGCTACCACCCGCGGATTCGGGATTGCAGGCGTTCATCGTGCATAACACCGGGAGCGGTGCGTCAAGCCCAGCTTACACACCGTCAACCCAGCTCCCGATCACGGGTGTGAGAGGCCCCGACTTCGTCAATTTCCAATTGGATCTCTATGTGGCCAGCGTATGGGGGGCGTTTACTCGGGATGGGAATTCATTTGCCGGCGGTGGGCTGAATTTCGGAATGCCGAATCCAGCTGGAGCGACAGCCAGCGTACAATTCGGATGGCTGAATCGATCTTCTGTGGCACCAGGCCAAACCAATAATTTCATGTCCGGATATGCTGGCCAGGCTGTAGGTGCATATGCTGGTCTGGGAGCTGGAACCGCGTATTCTCCAGGAAATGGGTCTGCGACCGTGATTGGCTTCGGCGTTGGCGAAACGGTGGGCGATACCAAAAATCCGATTTCAGTCGGTGGGGGGTATTCTCTTGATCGAGGTAAGACAGGACTTGGTTGGTAAATATGCCGTTTCCAGCATCTTCCCCTAAAACGCGAGTCCAAAAGATCGTTTGGTGGATCTGTTTCGTATCAGGCATGGGTTTTATTGCCTACGTGATCCTCAAGAACATCTTTGGGTGGCAATGAGTGGATGTAGCTTGGGGGCATAGGCTGTCGTGGAGCAATTGCCCGTTTGGCATTCGGCTGCGTTCGAGTGTCCGTACCCGCGTTGCCTTGACGCGCGAGCTGCCGCCGGACAGGCGGCAGCTCGCCGTCGATCTCCAGCCGCCCCCTTCCTAGTCGCCGCACTGGCGATACACACGTGATTGCAATTGAATCCGAGCTAGGCGGCTAGACTGAGTGCATTCGTGCGCACGTAGGCGCGCGCCTTGCTCTTTAACGAAGCCCGGTTGCGTAGGCAAAAACCGCCTGCCGCCCCCGTATCTGGGCGTCGACCACTCGCAAGGCCTTGCCGCGTCTAGGGTTGCGGGGTATCGCCATCGGCGGGGCGGCCGCTGCCGCTATGGCCCCTACGCTGAACGCGGTAGTGTACGACATGGGGCTTTGGCTAGCGCACTGGGTGCGGGTCTGGCGATGCTGGGTGGTGGACTAGTCGCGGACGCCCTCGGAAAGAACGGTTCCACGGCCGCAAACGCGGCGATGAACGCCGATCTCTACAACCGGCAGTTGCACGCGGACGATCAGGCACAAGCGAAGAAGCTGGCAGCCCAAGCGAAGGCGCAAGGACTGGCGAATACCGATGGCTCTCCTGTTACCGAGACGGACATTGACAATCAGCTAGCGCAGATGGACAAGCGTGCCGGAGGCCAATCGGATGCTGGCGGTAATCGTATTTATGGCGTCAATCAGGCTGGTCAGCAAGTGTGGACGCAAGTGCTGCCGCCAGCGGATTCGGGATTGCAGGCGTTTATAGTGCAAAATACCGGTAACCGCCCATCTCTTCCCAACTATACGCCGTCGACTCAGCTTCCCATCACGGGACCGCGCGGCCCGGACTTTGTGAATTTCCAACTCGACTACTATGTGGGTAGCGTGTGGGGAACGTTCACCCGAGATGGAAACTCGTTCGTGGGTGGTGGCGCGAACGTATCAATTGGATGGCTCAATACAGGAACTGTCACGCCCGGCCAAACGAATAATTTTGCCGGAGGGTATGCTGGTGGTGCGACCTCCGTATTTACTGGTGTTGGGGGAGGCATCGTTGTGTCACCGGGTAACGGGACAGCAACTGTTATCGGAGTTGGAGCCGATATGGGGGCCGCGAATATCAAAAATCCAATAGGATTCGGTGAAGGGTATTCTTCGGATCGAGGTCAAACTGGCATTGGTTAGTGAATATTATGGGAATATCAATAAGGTCTACACCAAAGACGCGAACGCAGAAAATTGTCTGGTGGATGTTTTTTGCAGCAATAATGGGATTTATAGTCTATGTCGTTGCAAATAATGTGATTGGATTTTAGGCGAAAAAGACTCTGTTAATCGTGACTTGTGTGGCGATAGTGAATTCCTTCGCCGCGATTTGGGGAGCAATTTATTTTGGAGGGGATACGATTAATGGCATGGCGAAAGATGGAAAGTATTTTTTGAGCTGGCACGGAAAATATGCCGAAGTCTCAGAGGCTATATTTACATATAGCCGCATACACATGTCAAGTGCTTACGCTCTCATCTTGGTGTCAATGTTGTTAGCTGCAATTGTCAGGCCGAAGCTTGAAGAAGCAAAATGGCCGAGGCGTCTCATATTTATTTTTTTTACTGACGATTTGTTTTGCGGTATGGAAGTATGGGTTCTAATTTAAGGGGCTACTTAGTCTTACTGTGTCACAAGAGAAGTCGTTCGTTAGGCTGCTCCTGGATGAAATTACACCTTGCCCAATATACGCATCGATGAGGTACCTGATGGTCTATGCGTGCAAGCTAGCTGCCCAGTACAAGGATGTATCCCCGGGCTGCGCAGTGTTGGGTTGGGAGGGGGCTTCGGAGCGGCCCCCAGCAATCTTGAATTGTGTTAGCACATGGCCATGAGCGGCGAACGGCATGGAGCATGGTGGCTGAGGTGATACACGATCCGGCAGGACTTCCAACGTCAGAAGCTGCCCGGCAGGCGATCCTCGCCCGGAGCGCAGCGCTGGGGCTGTCTCTTGCGCAGGCGCAGCGGTTCGCGGCCGCCCTCGACGGTACCGATCCGCACGCGCTGCTGCGCGTGCTCGGCCTGGACCTCTCCATGTTGAAGCCACTGAGACCTCGGCACTGGCTCTGGATGGCGGCGCAGACGTCCAGCGTGAGCTATCGGGACACCCTGACGCCCGATGCGCCGCTTGGGGCGCTGGATGATCGTAAGCGCCAGTTTCGGCACA
>NZ_AHJE01000197.1 GCF_000243095.1 Cupriavidus basilensis OR16
TTTGGAATCGATGAAATTGGCCAGGGATCTTTGTTGGTATTGACGCCGAGAATTTTTGATGAGGTGGATAATTTTGCGCTATTCTCAACCCGGCGAGCGGAAGCCAAAAAGCTGTTCAGGCCGGGATTATTTCGCATCACCAATGAACCCCCGTTTTAGAGCATCGCCGATTGGGTGGGGCGCTGGCAGGAAGACCGCAGCGGCGGCGACCGCTGGCACGACACCGGCGGGCGCGCCACGCTCGGCAGCCTGGAGTCCGG
>NZ_AHJE01000196.1 GCF_000243095.1 Cupriavidus basilensis OR16
GGATGGCGCTTCGCTGATCCTCGATTACGGCACCACCACCCATACCGTGGCCGCAGGCGGCTGCATGGCCATCACAACCTTGCTGGGTCTACACCAACGACTTCGCCATCGCCCTGCTGCTGGGGCGGCGCAACGGCAATCGGGTGGTGATGCTTGGCGGCGAGCTGCAGGACAACGAGGATGCCACCCACGGCTGGGACACCATCGAGCAACTGTCGCGTTACCACGCGGACTTTGCCTTTATTGGCACCGGCGGCATTACCGCCGACGGCCAGATGAGTGATTTCTCGCGCGCTGCCGCCGAGCTGCGCAGCCGCATGCTGCAAGCGGCGAGCGTGGCCTGCGTGGTGGCTGACCACACCAAGTTTGGCCGTAATGCCGGGGTGCTGGTGAAACATTTCGATAAGGCGGCTTACGTGATTTCCGATATGGCGCCCGATCCCGGGCTGGCTGCCGCCTTGAAGGAACGCGGTCCGGTGTTGCGCATCGCCTGAAGGCGGTAAAGGGCGGTAAAGGGCGGTAAAGGGCGGTAAAGGGCGGCAAAGCCTGGTTCAGTCGAGGCTAGCCGCCAGGGCCAAGGCCGTCGCTTCCAAAGCGTCCAGCGCTATGGGTGCATGGGGAAAGCCCCTGCGGCCGCGCCGTCCCGCGCTTTCATAGTCAATGCCATAGCCATCGACGCCAAGCACGCGAACCCCGCCCGGGGCGGCGAGAGACACCGCTTGCGCGATCCCGGCCTCAATGCCTGGCGGCACCTGAGGCAAGGCATCCCATGCCGCTGCCCCAATCCAGCCCATCCGCCCGACGCCGCCGATAAACCGGATGGCGGTCGGGCGGATGCGGAAGAACTGGAAGTCCAGCGCCAGCAACGGCTTGGCAGCCGGCTCATAGCGCAGGTAGCGCGCCAGTTCGTCGGCATTTGGCTCGAAGCGGGCCGCATCGCCCACCAGCGTCAGGCGCCGGGCGTTCTGCACGTCCGTGGCGCCGGGCTGCAGCACGGACAGGCTCACTCTCGCATCGGCAAGGAGGTTACGCGTGTGCTCGGCCAATGCGCTGACGCAGATCACGGGCGCGCCGGCCGGGTCGGTCACGAACGGCACCACGGTGGCATAGGGGTAGCCGGGCAGGGCGCAAGCATGCGTGGCCAAGGTGCCAAAGGCCGCTTCATGGAGAAGGCTGACAACCTGGTCGATCGGGACTTCCACGTTCTTGCCCTCCCGTCTGCGCGTGATTTGGGCATTGTACGGCCTGGCCATGCCCATCTCCGGCGCCGCGAACCGCAGGGCCCTGGCCGCTGATCGCACGAAAATACAATCGAATCGCCTTTATATGTCTGCTTATCAAAGGTGTTGTGACTGTCTTGCCTGCTACGCCAAATGCTAAGCTTCGCCCTTGGCGATACATCCATCCCAGATCCTGAATGTATTGACAAGACCCGGCAGCCGTTGCTGCCGGGCTCGCCGCGGTTGCGCCACCCGAGACCACCCGGGCGGCGCCGTGGCATCCCTCGGCACGCCTGCCGGACACGTATCCGCGGCGGCCGTCTTCTGCCGAGCACCAGCACATCGAAACAAAGAGACACTTGTGACATCTGCCTCCCTCAAAACATTCCTGGCCGGCGTTGCCCGGCGCGACCCCGACCAGCCCGAATTCCTCCAGGCCGTGAAGGAAGTCATGATGACGCTCTGGCCCTTCGTCGAGCAGCATCCGCGCTACGGCGAACAGGCCTTGCTGGAGCGGCTGGTGGAACCCGAGCGCGTGATCCAGTTCCGCGTGGCATGGACCGATGACCGTGGCCAGGTGCAGGTCAACCGGGGCTTCCGCGTGCAGCACAGCTCCGCTATCGGCCCTTACAAGGGCGGCATGCGCCTGCATCCCACGGTCAATCTCTCGGTCTTGAAGTTCCTGGGCTTCGAGCAGACGCTTAAGAATGCCTTGACCACGCTACCCATGGGCGGCGGCAAGGGCGGCTCGGACTTCGATCCCAAGGGCAAGTCCGACGGCGAGGTCATGCGTTTTTGCCAGGCGCTGATGACCGAGCTCTACCGCCACCTCGGCCCGGACACCGACGTACCCGCCGGCGATATCGGCGTGGGCGCGCGGGAAGTCGGCTTCATGGCCGGCATGATGAAAAAGCTGTCCAACAGCTCCGCCAGCGTCTTCACCGGCAAGGGCATGGCCTTCGGGGGCAGCCTGATGCGGCCTGAAGCCACCGGCTACGGCACGGTGTACTTCGCGCAGGAGATGCTGCACCGGCGCGGGCGCGATTTCAGCGGCCTGCGCGTGCTGCTGTCCGGCTCGGGCAACGTGGCCCAGTACGCCGCCGAGAAAGCGATCGAGCTCGGCGCCAAGGTGCTCACGCTCTCCGACTCCGGCGGCGTGCTGCACTACCCCAAGGGCATGAACAGCGAGCAACTGACGGCCTTGATGGCGTTCAAGAACGAGGCACGCGGCCGCCTGGCGGATTTCGCCGCCGAGCAAGACCTGCGCTTCGAAGCCGGCCGCACGCCCTGGCACGTGCCGGCGGACGTGGCGCTGCCCTGCGCCACGCAAAACGAGCTGGACGGCAATGACGCCGAGCGCTTGCTGGCCAACGGCGTGTTCTGCGTAGCCGAAGGCGCCAACATGCCCTCCACGCTGGACGCCGTGGACCGCTTCCTGGCCGCGCGCATCCTCTACGCGCCGGGCAAGGCCAGCAACGCCGGCGGCGTCGCCACCTCGGGGCTGGAAATGTCGCAGAACGCCATGCGCATGTCCTGGCACCATGCCGAGGTCGACGAGAAGCTGCACGCGATCATGAAGGACATCCACGGCAACTGCATCCACTACGGGCAGAAAGCCGACGGCTTCATCAATTATGTGGAAGGCGCCAACGTGGCCGGGTTTGTGAAGGTCGCGGACGCGATGCTGGCGCAGGGCGTGGTTTGATCGTGGGCTCAAGCATGCCGGCCGGCGCTTTGGTTTCCTGACCAGGCCGGCGGGTGGCATAGCGGGGTGGCGACGATGCCATCCCGTTTCTCTTTGGGGCATTGGTCGGCCACGGAGCCGTCAAGCGTTGTTTGCCGTCAACAGTTTGGCAAGCAAGGGGGGAATACCCGTTGGCAGGTCGGAAGCCAGCGTCGAATCCCTTCTTTGGAGGGGTATCAACTTGGCGACCCGCGCGGGCACCCGATTTGCGGGAAAGCGCTTGGCCGCAGCTAATACTTTGTAATACAAGTCGACTGAAAATCCGGCCCCGCGGCGCATGATTTGCGCAGTTGTTTTGTGTGCGGACGTCCGGCCTATCGCATAAGATACCGAGCTTAAAATATAAAAACAGCGGTGATTCGGGTGACTTCCAACCAGTTCCACTTCATCTCGGGCTTGCCCCGGTCAGGGTCAACGCTACTCTCGGCGCTACTGCTGCAGAACCCCCGTTTTCATGCAGGGATGACCAGCCCGGTGGGGACACTGTTCAATGCTGTCCTGGCGCAATGCAGCGCCGGCAGCGAGTTCGGGCCAGTGATCGGCCAAGACCAGCGCCGCCGGCTGTTGCGCGGCCTGTTCGATAGCTACTATGCGGACAAAGCCGGCAAAGGCGTGGTGTTCGACACCAATCGCAACTGGTGCTCGCGCATGCCCGCGCTGCAGGACCTGTTTCCCGATGCCAAGGTGATTGCCTGCGTGCGCAATGTCGCCTGGGTCATGGACAGCCTCGAGCGTTTGTATCGCGCCAATCCGTATGAAAACACCAAGCTGTTTTCCGATGACGCCGAGCGCAGCACCGTTTATAGCCGGGTCGATACCCTGGCGCAGCGCAATCGCCTGGTTGGCTTTGCGTGGGCCGCGCTCAAGGAAGCCTATTACGGCGAAAACGCCGGTTCCCTGCTGCTGGTCGACTACGATTTGCTCAGCCAGGCGCCCGACAAGGTAATGCGCCTGGTTTACGACTTTATCGGCGAGCCGTGGTTTGAGCATGATTTCAACAACGTGCAATACGACGCGCCAGCGTTCGATCAAGCCTTGGGCGTGTCCGGCTTGCACCAGGTGAAATCCAAAGTGGGCAAGCAAGCACGGCGCAGCATCCTGCCGCCGGACCTGTTCGAGAAGTACGCCGCGTTGTCGTTCTGGGAGGACGGCAGCAAAAGCGCGGCCAATGTCATCCGCGCAAAGCTCGACCAGCGCGATTAGCACGACGACCAGGGCCGGCACTCGCAGGCTGACTTCAGAAAACCGACCAGAAAATGATAGCCCGCCGCGCGCCGCCCGAGCAGCGCCCGGCGCGGGTGTGAGGAGAGCGATATGTGGTGGACCCGGAAGCAGAAGGTAGAGGGCGCGGTTGCAATTCCCGCCCGGCCCGCAAAGCGGCCCAGCTCGCTCTCCTCGTCGCTGATCATGGCGCTGGAACCCCGCATCATGTTCGACGGCGCCGCGGTCGCCACGGCAGCCGCGGCGGCCCACCCGGCAGCGGATAGCCATGGCGCGCCGGCGGACAGCCACGCGGCGGATAGCCACGCAGCGCCCGCTGCCACACCGGCAACTGCCCAGGCGGCGGATAGCGCCAGCCATGCGCCCACGCCGGCCGACACCGGCGCGCCGTCCCTCGCCGGCCCCTGCGCCGTCCGGCCACAACGTGCTGTTCGTGGATAGCCGGGTGGAGGACAGCGCCAGCTTGCTGGCGGGGGTCGCGCCCGGCACGGACATCGTCTACCTGAACCGCAACGCCGACGGCCTGGCCCAGATGGCCGATTACCTGTCCGCCCACCCCGGCGCCAAGTCCGTCCAGATCATCGCGCACGGCGAGGCTGGCGACCTCTGGCTCGGCAGTACCTACCTTTCCGGCGACAACGTTGGCGCGTATGCCAGCAGCCTGGCCAAGATCGGCAGCGGCATCCAGAGCGGCGGCGACATCCTGATCTATGCGTGCAGTACCGCGCAGGGCGCGGCCGGCCTGTCGTTCATCGATTCGCTGGCGGCGCTGACGGGCCGCGATATTGCCGCCTCGGACAACCGCACCGGCGCGGGCAGCGACTGGAACCTGGAAATCACCACCGGCCAGATCGAAGCCACCTCGGTGCTGTCGGCCAGCGCGGAATCCGCCTATACGCACGACCTGGCGCTGATCACCGTGACGAATATCGGAGATACTGGTACAGGTACCCTGCGCAACGCAATCAGCGCGGCGCAAGCGGGTGACACCATCACCTTCAGCACCGGCATGACGATCAATCTATCGACCATCACGTCGGGCAATTCGCTGCTGGTGATCGGCAAGAACCTCACCATCGACGGCGACATCAATCACGACGGCATAGCCGACGTCACGCTCGATGGGCAGTACAAAGGCCGTGTGCTCGAAATCACCTCAGGCTCGACCGTCGGGCTCAAGGGGCTGGTGATCGAACATGGCCTGGTTTCGGGCAATGGCGGGGTCGGCGGGTCGGGTGCAACCGCCGCGCAAGGTGGCGGCATCTACAACGCCGGGACGCTGACTCTGACGGACGTCACCGTCACAGCCAATGCGGCTGCCGGTGGCGGCGGCGGCGGCGGTGTGCGAGGCGCTACGGTTGGCGGCGGCGGCGGCGGCGGCGGCGGCATGTCGGGCATTGGCGGCGGAGCGGGCGGCGCGGCTGGTGCCGGATCCACCAGCGGTTACTATGGCGGTACGGCAGGCCATAACGGCGTGGGCGGTCTCGGCGGTGGTTATGACGGGATCCACATGGGTGGTGGCGGCGGTTCCACCACGGGTGGAGCAGGGGGCACCAGCAGCATTGCCGCCGCCTACTCGACAGGCGGCAGCGGGGGCACTGCCAGCAACGGCTCCCTCTCGATCGGCGGCGGCGGCGGCGGCAGTGGGTGGGATGCCACAGGTGGCGCGGGCGGCAGCGCGGCGGGTGGCATCTTCAACGCGACCGGCGCAACCCTCAATGTGGTTGGCAACTCGATCATCAGCAACAACCTGGGCGCAGGTGGCGGCGGCGGCGGTGGGGCTGGCGCGGGAAGCGGGAGCAACGCGAACGGCGGTGCAGGTGGCCTGGGTGTGGGCGCCATATGGAACCAGGGCACCGTGCACATCACGGCTTCGGCCTATGCGGCGATGAGCGGCAACGCAGGCACAAGCGGGGCGGGTGGCCTTGAAGACAGCGGAGGGTTTACCGGTATCAGCCCCGTATCCTCTAACAAGATCTACAACGACACTGGCGCCACCCTCGACAAGACCTACACCCCGAACGCCGCACCCGTTGCCACTACTAGCGGCGGCACGACCGCGTTCACCGAAGGCAACAACGTCGCCAGCACGCCGGTGGTGGTCGATAGCGGCGTCACGTTCAGCGATGCGGACAACACCACGTTCGCCAGCGGCAAGGTGGCGATTACCGGCAATTTCCACAGCGGCGAAGACGCGCTGGCCTTCACCAACGACGGCACCACCAT
>NZ_AHJE01000195.1 GCF_000243095.1 Cupriavidus basilensis OR16
GGGGCGGGAAGCACCCGTGTGCGATGCGAAGCGAGCCGTGAAGGTGTGTCAAGGCCGTATGGGGCGCCTCGGGATTTCATGAAAAGAGCGGAAAAGAGGGACCCATGTTTGAGTATCGCCTTAAGGCGATGCGAGTTTGGGTCCCGGCCGCTCTTTTCATGAAATCCCGAGGGGGTGTCGCCCCATCCGGCGCGCCTTTTTTGCCTACTTTTTTGGCAAGACAAAAAAGTAGGTCGCCTCCCCGCAGGGGAGGTGAAACTGC
>NZ_AHJE01000194.1 GCF_000243095.1 Cupriavidus basilensis OR16
GTAGCCGGTGCCGAAGTCGTCGAGCGCGATCTCGATGCCGGCCGCCTGGAAGCGGGAGAGCTGGTCCATGACATCGGCATTCTGCTCCATCAGCGAGCCTTCGGTGATCTCGATGACGAGGCTGCCCACCGGCACGTTCCTGCGCTCGATCATGCTGGACCAGGACTCGGGCCCGCTCGCAGGCGCGCAGAACTCCACTGGTGATTTGTTGACCGAGATCTGGAAGCCCTTGCCCAGCAGCACCTGCCAGCGCGCAAGCTGGTTTAGCGCTTCCGTCAGCACCCAGCGGCCGATGTCGATGATGAGGCCGGATTCCTCCGCAACGGCAATGAAATCGGCCGGGTGGATCGGCCCGCGTACCGGATGGTCCCAGCGGATCAGGGCCTCGGCCTTGCAGACCTTGCCCGTGCGCAGATTGACAATGGGCTGGTAGTGCAGCGCGAACTGCCCGGACGCCAGCGCCGTGCGCAGGTCCTGGGTGATTCGCAAGCGCTCCCTCTCCGCCTGCAGCAGCGCCTGGGTGAAGACCTTCCAGCGATTGCGGCCCTCCTCCTTGGCGGCAAACATCGCCTGGTCGGCGCACACCAGCAGGGCCTCGGCGTTGTCGGCGTCCTTGGGATAGGTCGCCACGCCGATGCTGGCCGACACCACCACTAGCTCGCCGGCCAGGCGGTAAGGCGCGGCAATCCGCTCCAGGATCGTCTGGGCAATGCCCCCGGCAACGCCGGCATCGCCCACCGCGGGCAGGATCACGGTGAATTCGTCGCCGGCCAGCCGCGCCACGGTATCCGACGCGCGCACCGATGCCGCAATGCGCCGCGCCGCCTCCAGCAGCAACAGGTCTCCCTGGTCGTGGCCGAGGGTATCGTTCACCTCCTTGAAGCGATCCAGGTCGATGAACAGCAGCGCCAGCACATCCTGCGTGCCGCGCGAACGCTCGATCTCCTGTTCCAGCCGGTCGAAGAACAGGCGGCGGTTGGGCAGATCCGTGAGCGCATCGAAATTCGCCTGGTGCCGGATGACTTCCTCCGCCTGGCGCTTCTCGGTCATGTCATGGATCAGCGCAACGCGGCGGCGCTCGCCATACGCGTGGGCCAGGTAGGTATCCACGGTCAGGTAGGCGGGAAACTCGCTGCCGTCCTTGCGGCGAATCGACAATTCGCCGCTCCATCTGCCCTTGGCTGCCACGGTGGCCCGCAGGCGCTCGACCAGCCCTGCCGCATTGCCTGCCCCGCTGACGCTATAGCCCGAACGGCCCTTGACCTCCTCGACCCTATAGCCAGTGGCGGCGGCAAAGGCCGGATTCACGTCGATGATGGTGCCATCGAGCGACGTCACCACCATGGCCTCGCTGCTGGACGAATAGACCAGCGAAGCCAGCCGCATCTCCTCCATATGGCGCCGTCGCTCCCCCATGGAGCGGCGCAGGCTGTAGTACAACAGGCCAAGCAGCAGCGTGGAAGCAATGGCACCGGCCAAGGCAACGCGGCGATAGACCTCGTAGGGCGCCAGCACCAGGCCGACCGACTCGCCCACCACGAAATTGAGCCCGAACTCCGGCGCACGGTAATAGCCGAAGACCCGCTCCACGCCTTCGGAGCCCGACACCGCCCGATAACTACCAGACTGGGGCGACTCGCTGGCGAGGTACGGCCTGCTGCTGACCGCCCTGGCCAGCGCGCCCTCCAGGGCCGGCACGCGCGCAAGGACCTGGCCGGAAGTCTTGATGACCGACGCCACTTCGCCATCGCGGTTAGTGAACGTCTGCGCAAAGCTGGCGAACTGCTCCGGACTGACCGAGACCACGATGACCCCGTCGAAGCTGCCCGCGCGCAGGATGGGACGCGTGAACTGGATCGACCATTTGCGCGAGACCTTGCCCTTCACCGGGTCGCTGATGAACAGCATGTCGCGCCCGCCCGCATTCTGATGGACCCGGAAATGCTCGCGCCCGCTCAGGTCGACCTTCTCGCCGGGCGCGGGCGGGGCGATGGACGAGTAGATGAGCAGGCCATGCTTGTCGATCACCGACACCTGGAACGACAGGTCCACCACCAGGTTCTCCCGCTCACGCACCATGTCGACGAACCCCGGCTGGCCGACCAGCCAACTGGCCCGCAGGTCGAGGAGGAACTCGGACAGCCGCAGGATGCTGGATTTCGAGTACGCGCCGAACGCCCGGGCCTCCGCCTGGGTACGCTCCGCGGCGTCGTGCAGCAAGCGGTCCCGCTCGCTCACGAGCTGAAACGCCGCGAACGCCCATGTTGCAATCAGCCACGCCGCCGCCACTAGGTTCAACGGGGAAAAGACCTGGCGCAGGCGCTGCAGCGCCTTGCCATATCGGGTGATCGAGCGTTCTGGCATCAAATGGGTATCGCAGCGCAGCGAAGAATCGACGTCGATAACAGGCTAGTCGATGTCGGCGAACCCGACAAGCGGCACGCACTCTAGTCCCGTGCTCACCGCGTGGAACCGGGCCGGCGTCCCTCGCGCGCCGCAGCCAGCCTGGGGCTAAGGCGCAGTCTACCTTGAACTGCCCCATGGCTTGCCCAACTAGCCTGCCCCAGCCAGTAGGGCATCCAGTCGCCGCCGCATCTCGCCGGCCCGGTTCTGCAACTCCACCATCTCCAGTTGCAACAGCTTCTCCAGCGGGGTCGCGCCGTCCTGCCCGCGGCCGCCGAGGTGCCGCGCCACGAACTCGATCGCGGTCTCGGTCTGCGCGAGGCGGCGCCCATAGACCGGCTCGTGGTGGGTGATGCGGTTGCGGGTCTGGTAGATCGATTCGAGATGGCTAGCCACGGCCGCCCGCGACACCGACTTGTCCGGGAAGACGCGCTTGAGCGCCGGCTTCCACAGCGCGTGGTCGTAGTCGCCTCAGAAAAGGCGCTTCCAGAAATACATGGTCAGCTGCGCCACCACCTGCCCCATGGGGACCGGGATCGCGGCCTGCCTAACCTTGGACAGTTGCACATGGGGAATGCCGGCGGGAGCGACGCCAAAATGATCGGTCAGTCGGTCGCAGACCGCGTTGCGTAGGGCGATCTCGACCACCGCCGTGACCGTCGTCAGGGAGGCGGCAAGCCGCAGCATCTCAGGGTCAAAAACAATAAATCGCATGGCGATACGGCTGAATTGCCCGATTTGCCTCAGCGAGCGTTAGGAAATCCCGGCCATCCCTTCACTAGACCCGGAAATGTTCCACGGTCTGCCCGGCATTAATTGCCCGCAGCAGCCACTCCGGCATGGCGCCGCGGCCGTCCCAGCCCTGCCCCTGCGCGTTGCGGTAGCGCACCGCCCCAGGCGGTGGTGCCGGCGGCGGCTCGGCAAAGCAGCCCGCGGCCTGCAGGTGGGACAGGGTCAGGCCTTGCTGGGCCATCTGGATGCGGATCCAGGTGATCGCTTGCGCGCGCTCGATTTCGATTGACATGGTGTAGGTGAAGAGATTTGGGGCGGCGCCGGATCCTGCGTGGTGCCGTCTTGTGGCAGCGTTCCGGCGGAATTCCGCGCCGGCGGGAGGACGTGGTCGCCCTCGCTGCTTAAATTTTATTCAACTCCGCTGACGCCGTCGGCCCTCAGCCTGCGAGCGGCTTGTCCACAGTCTTGTCCCCTCGCGCCGTGGATAAATTCCATCCAACACCTCCAGCGCCCCTCAGGCCGGCCGGGGCCTGAACTTGGTGCGCGTCGCCGGCGCCCGGCGCCTGGGCGACACCAGGCGGCGCATCGCAGTGGTCTCCACTTCAGCGCGCTCGGCCCGCCGCAGCGCCGCTTCGAGTTCGGCTCGCAGGTCTGCCTGTGCCGCCTCGCCATGCTCAAGCGCCTGCCCCCTCTGCGCCGACAGGCGGCCGAGCGTGTCGCGCTCGGCCTGCAAGCGCGCCCGTTCCTCGGCACCGGTCACGGCCGTGTCCTGCGCCCTCGCCTGCACCGCCGCCAGCTCAGCACGCAATTCTGCCACCGCCTGCTCGGCCTTCTGTCGCAGCGTACGCTCCTGGTCGATCTCGCGCAGCGCGCGGCGCTCGGTGGCGCTGGCCCGTTCCTGCGCCACCGCCACCTGCTCGCGGGTACGTTCCAGGTCCGCCGAGAACTGCGTATGCATCTCGCCCAGTTGCCGCTCGAGCGCCTCGATCTGGCGCCGGCCTTCCTCCTGACGCGCCTGCGCGGCCGCGTGGGCCTGGCGCTCGGCCTCCAGTTCCCCCTGCAGCGCCGCACGCGCTTGCCCTGCCGCGTCGAGTTCAGCCTGCGCTGCCGCCGTCTTCTGCTCAGCCACCACCACCGCGGCCCGCGCCAGGTCGCGCTGCGCCTCCGCCTCGCTCGCCTGCAGCCGCGTTTCGGCCCGCAGCGTGGCCAGTTCGCCGGCGGCGGCCTCGTTGGCAGCCTGCCAGATCGATTGCACGGCATTGGCGGCGATCGCCTTGAGCGCGTCCGGCAGCTCGGGGTGCGCGATGGTCACGTGCATCTTGTCGCGCAGGTCTTGCCAGAACTGCGCCAGCACCTCGGTCGGCGTGCCCATGCTGCCCTTGCGCACCAGGCCGTAGAGCTTGTTGGCGGTGGGCGTGATGCCATAGCGGAAGAACAGCAAGGCACAGACCTCGCGGTAGAGCGCGCGGGTCTCCGGGAACTGCGCGCGCAGCGCAGCGACGTCGGCGGCGAGATGGGCTTCGGGAGCGGCCTCACTGGGCATGGGCGGCGGGGATACGGGGCTGGCGGTCATGTTCAGGGGATTGGCATCGTCGATTTACTAAAATATTACTACGTAATACGTAAAATTATCGAATAAAAAGCCAGTTCTTTAGACATAAGTACAATTCTGTCTATAATTATGTCTCACCTTGAGAAAAAGACACCCGCCGCACCGATGGAATCCAGCCAGCTGTCCCACACGGCCTTCACCGCCTTGCCGGCCACCCCGATCGAGCGCCTGCACCTGCCCGCCGCGCTGTCCGGCGCCGCCGGCAGCAACCGGGCCCGCGGCGGCACCCCGCAGATCTCGGCCGCCGACGATCTGGCCGCCGTGACGGCCTGGCTGGCCCGGTACGCCGACACCCCCGCCACCCTGCAAAGCTATCGGCGCGAGGCCGAGCGCTTGCTGCTATGGGCCGTCCTGCAGCACGGCAAGCCGCTGTCGTCGCTCACGCATGAGGATTTGCTGTGGTACGAGCGCTTCCTGGCCGATCCGCAGCCGGCCTCGCGCTGGGTGATGGCGTCGCGCAAGAAGCTCGCGCGTGGCGCGCCAGGGTGGCGGCCGTTTGCCGGGCCGCTCTCCCCGGTCAGCACGCGCCACACCATGGTGATCCTCAATGGCTTGTTCGCCTGGCTGGTCGACGCCGGCTACCTGGCCGGCAACCCGCTCTCGCTGGCCCGCAGCCGGCGCAGCCCATCCAAGCCGCGCATCACCCGCTACCTGAGCCACGACATGTGGCAAGCGGTCAAGGACGCCATCGACGCCATGCCGGGGACGCGCGACGCTGCGACCGAGCGCGAGCGGCTGCACGCGGCGCGCTGCCGCTGGCTGCTCACCGTGCTGTATCTCGGCGGCTTGCGGGCAGCGGAAGTGGCCAGCACGCGCATGGGGGCATTTTTCTGCCGCCGTGACAGCCACGGCCTGGAGCGCTGGTGGATGGAGGTAACGGGCAAGGGCGACAAGACGCGGCTGGTGCCGGCCACCGATGAGCTGATGGTGGAGCTGGCGCGCTATCGCAGCGCCCACGGCCTGGCGCCGAGACCATTGCCAGGCGAGGATCGCCCGATCCTGCTACCGATCATCGGCAAGGAAAAGCCCTTGTCGCGTGGCGCGCTGCATCTGGTGCTCAAGGAAATCTTCGCGCTGGCCGCCGAGCGGCTGCGCGCGCGCGGACCCGATTGGGAAAGCCGGGCCGAAGTGCTGGCCGGCGCCTCGGCGCACTGGCTGCGCCATACCGCGGGCTCGCATATGACCGACCAGCAGGTCGACCTGCGCTTCGTGAGGGACAATTTCGGGCATGCGTCCATCGCCACGACCAGCGCCTACCTGCATGCGGAAGACGATGCGCGGCACCAGGCCACGCAGGAACGCCATCGGATCGGGTGGAAGCGCTAGGGCTAGGCCGCCCCCTGCTGGCCTTCCTTTTATTGCGGTCGGGGGTAAAAACCTACGGAAAAACATCCCG
>NZ_AHJE01000193.1 GCF_000243095.1 Cupriavidus basilensis OR16
TGGTTGCCGTGGCACGGATGGCATCCGCGGCATCCGCGCCAGCCTGCAGGCCAGCGTAGTCAAGCACCGGGCTGAGCGCGACGAACGACGTGGCGGGGCGGCCCGGAGCCGGTTCCTGGCTGGAATCGACCAGCCCGGTCCAGGACAGCGCGCCTGGCTTGCCAGCCAGCACCTGGTCGACCGTATCCGCGCTCTTGCCGAGCAGTCTGGCCATGTCGCTCAGCTTGACCTGCCCCAGTTGCAGCGGCAGCGACAGCGTGGTCGACAGCGTATCGGACAGGCCGCGCAGGGTCGGGTCGTGCGCCAGTGCGTTGAGCAACGGCCGCGCCTGGGTCAGCTGCGAGGTGACATCGCGCAGCTTGGGCGTTTCGACGAAGAGCAGGCCGTTGCGCTCGAAGAACTCGCCGCCGGGCTGGCTGACGGCACGAAAGAGCTTGCCCTGCTTGCCCAGCGCGCCGGCCAGCTCATTGGCGGCGGCGTCCGCCAGCTCTGGGGCCGGCGCCTGCACCACGGCCAGGATCATCTGGTCGCGCTGGGGAAACGCAGCGCTCACGGCGGCATCGCGGCGCGCCCAGGGCTGGTCCGACTCGAGCAGGCGGCTGATATCGGTATTGATGGCGAAGTGGCCGGCGACATAGACGCCGCTGACGATACTCAGCAGCAGCGCCAGCGCGATCACGGGCCACGCGCGGCGGGTGGAAAACTGGACAATGCGGATGACCAACGACGTCAACATGGGCGATATAGGGAGCAGTAACGGTGTGGTGGGCTACAACGCCCGTAGTCAAAGGCGCAAAGCGGCAGCCGCGAGTATAACGGGACGCAGCGGGGGTGGCGCTGCGCGGAGCGAGCACGCCGGTACGCTATACTGGCCCGGCACGTGCGCGCGGGCCAGGCGGTAGCCTTGCAGCGGCGTGGCGCGTTTCCCGTTTTGATTTTCTTGGCAAGTCTGCCGGGCATTGCCGGCGGCGAACCGACTGGCATTCTCAGGTCCAAATTCGCATGAAGAAACACGGTATTGCTTTCCAGGTCCTCGTCCCCCTCGTTCCGCTTGCCGCGGTGGCCATGGTTTGCCCCGCGCAAGCGCAAACGGTCGACAAGTCCTCGCCGGACCGCCTGGTGCGCGCGGCGGTCGAGGGCGTGATCGGTACCATCCAGTCCAGTCCCGATACGCGCAACGGCGATCTCGCCAAGATCACCGCGGTCGTGCAGCGCCAGTTCCTGCCATACGCCGATTTTGAGCGCACCACCCGGCTGGCGGTCGGCAGCGCCTGGCGCAATGCCACGCCCGAGCAGCAAAAGCAAAGTACCTGGCCAACCACAACGCGCGGCAGTCCGCCGACGCCTGAGCACCTGGCCTGGGCCAGTGCATCAGCGACAGCGTCAGGCATAAAAGAAAAGGCTCGCTCCCGGGTACGCGCGGTACCCGGGAGCGAGCCTTTTTGCCAGCCAGCCTTCGGTTTAGTGCGCAGCGGCCTTGCGCGCCGCGGCGTCGTTGGCTGCCTTGGAAGGCTTCGAGCGGCCAATCTCTTCGAGCTTGATCTCGACGTGCTTCGAGAATACGTACTCGGCCGGGCGTTGCTTGGTCAGGTCGATATCCGGCGCCATCGGGCCCGAGGTACGCACGCCGCGCAGGGTCACGCCCAGTGCCTTGAGCGGGTGGGCGATGGTGTCCGCCACCGCGGTGGCCTCGAAGCCGCTATGGACCATGCAGTCGGCGCACTTCTCGTAGTTGCCAACGCCATAGGCGTCCCAGTCGGTGCCTTCCATCAATTCCTTGAAGGTGTCGACGTAGCCTTCGCCGAGCAGGTAGCATGGACGCTGCCAGCCGAACACGGTGCGCGCCGGGTTGCCCCAGGGCGTGCACTTGTAGGTCTGGTTGCCGGCCAGGAAGTCCAGGAACAGCGTGGACTGGCTGAAAGCCCAGTTCTTGCCGGCGCGGCCGCGTTCCAGGATGTCGCGGAACAGCTGGCGGGTCTTGCCGCGGTTCAGGAAGTGCTGCTGGTCGGGCGCGCGTTCGTAGGCGTAACCCGGCGAGACGGTGATGCCGTCCACGCCCATGGCCTTCACGGAGTCGAAGAAGCGGGCGACTTTTTCCGGCTCGGCATCGTTGAACAGCGTGCAGTTGATATTGACGCGGAAGCCACGCTTCTTGGCGGCGGCGATGGCCTCGACGCAGCGGTCGTACACGCCTTCCTGGCTGACCGAACGGTCATGCATCTCGCGATCGCCGTCCAGGTGCACCGACCAGACGAAGTACGGGCTCGGCTCGTACTGGTCCAGCTTCTTTTCCATCAGCAGCGCATTGGTGCACAGGTACACAAACTTGCGCCGCGCAATGATGCCCTTGACGATGGTCGGCATGTCCTTGTGCAGCAGCGGCTCGCCACCGGCGATGGAGACCACCGGCGCGCCGCATTCGTCGACCGCGCCCAGGCACTGCTCGATGGACAAGCGCTGGTTCAGGATGGGGTCCGGATAGTCGATCTTGCCGCAGCCGTTACAGGCCAGGTTGCAGCGGAACAGCGGCTCGAGCATCAGCGCCAGCGGATAGCGCTTGTTGCCGGAGAGGTGCTGCTTGACGACATAGGCGCCCACGCGGGCAACCTGCAGAAAGGGAATGGCCAAAATTTACTTCCTTGTGATAGGGGCGGCCGGGCGTTAGCCAGCGGCCGTTTGCGGGTCCGGCTGCGGCGCGGTTTCGGCAGTGGCCGTGCCGGCTGCCCGCTTGCGCGGCGACGGATCGGCCAGTTCGGCTGGCAAGCGGAATTCGGCGTGCTCTTCGCGGCCATCCATGACCGACACGTCTACCGGCCCGAGCTGGCGCAGCGTGGCGATCACGTCCTTGACCATTTCCTCGGGGGCGGAGGCGCCGGCCGTGATCCCCACGACTTCAACGCCGCGCACCCACTCGGGGTTCAGTTCGCTGCCATCGGCAATCAAATAGCTGGGCACACCGCTCTCCGTGCCGATCTCGCGCAGGCGGTTGGAGTTGGAACTATTGGTGGCGCCGATCACAAGGATCACTTCCACCCGCTTGGAGAGCTCGCGCACGGCGCTTTGGCGGTTTTGCGTGGCGTAGCAGATATCACGCGTATCCGGCCCGACCAAATTGGCAAAACGCCCGCTCAGGGCGGCAATTATATTACGTGTGTCGTCAACGCTGAGGGTAGTCTGGGTAACGTAGGCAACCGGCGTGTCCGTGGGCAGGTCGAGCAGCGCGACTTCCGCTTCGCTCTGCACCAGGATCACCTTGCCGGGAATCTGCCCCATCGTGCCCTCGACTTCCGGATGGCCGGCATGGCCGATCAGGATCACGGTGCGGCCACTGGCAGCATACTGGCGGCCCTGGGTGTGGACCTTGATCACCAGCGGGCAGGTCGCGTCAATGGAGTGCAACTGGCGGGTCTTGGCATCGCTTTCGACATCCCTGGAGACGCCATGCGCGCTGAAGATGGTGACGGCGCCGGTCGGCACTTCGTCCAGTTCTTCCACGAAGCGAGCGCCCTTGTGTCTCAACGCTTCAACCACGTGCTTGTTGTGCACGATTTCGTGTCGCACGAACACCGGGGCTCCGTGTTTGACGAGGGCACGGTCTACAATCTCGATCGCGCGCACCACGCCAGCACAAAAACCGCGGGGTTGAGCAAGAATCACCTGCATAAAGATAGGCCCCCCGACCCAGTCAACGGGTTCAGCATGAGTAGATATTCCGGAATCACTTTCCCGTCATACGGTGGTTACTATATACCCGTGCCGCAACCTTTGCCTGGCACCTGGCTACTGCCAGCAACACTTTGAGGGTTTTACCGGTGGGTGATATGAGTTCAGGGGACTACGTCCTGGTAACGGGCGCATCCGGCTTTCTCGGCTCGGCAGTAGCGCGGCAGGCACTGGCGCGCGGTTTTCGGGTGCGGGCGATGGTACGCGCCGGCAGTCCGCGGCGCAACCTGGAGGGCCTGCCCGTGGAGATCGCCGAGGGCGATATGCGCGACGCGCGCGCCATGGAGAGCGCGCTGCGCGGCGTGCGCTATCTCTTTCACGTGGCGGCGGACTACCGGCTGTGGGCGCCGGATCCCGAGGAAATCGTGCGCACCAATGTGGCTGGCACCGAGACTGTGATGAGCGCGGCACTCACATGCGGTGTCGAGCGCATCGTCTACACCAGCAGCGTGGCGACCTTGCGCGTGGCGGGTGCCACCGCGCCGGTGACGGAAGAGGCCGCCATGAGCGGCCATGAGGCCATCGGCGCCTACAAGCGCAGCAAGGTGCTGGCCGAGCGCGTGGTCGAGCGCATGGTGGCCCGTGACGGGCTCGCCGCCGTGATCGTCAACCCCTCCACGCCGATCGGCCCGCGCGACGTGCGGCCCACGCCCACCGGGCGCATCATCGTCGAGGCCGCCAGCGGCAAGATTCCCGCCTTTGTCGATACCGGCCTGAACCTGGTGCATGTGGATGACGTGGCCGAAGGGCATATGCTGGCGCTGGAGCGTGGCGTGACCGGCGAGCGCTATATCCTCGGCGGGCAGGACGTCGGGCTGCAGCAGATGCTGGCCGATATCGCCGCCATGACGGGGCGGCGCGCGCCCACCATCCGCTTGCCGCGCTGGCCGCTTTACCCGCTCGCTTACGCGGCGGAGGCGGTGGCGCGCATGACCGGGAAGGAACCCTTCCTGACGGCGGATGGCCTGTCGATGTCGAAATACCGGATGTTCTTCAGTTCGGAGAAAGCCCGCCTGGCGTTAGGCTACCAGGCGCGGCCTTACCAGCAAGGCCTGAGCGAGGCGCTCGCCTGGTTCCGCACCGCGGGCTACCTGCGCTAGGCCCGCCAAGCTCAGCCGCGCTGGGGCGCCTGCGCGCGCCCCTTCCACTGGCCGCCCTTGCGCAGCCAGTAGCGGCGCGCTGAGTCGATTGTGGCGCCGAGATAAAACAACGCCGTCACCGGCAGCAGAGGCGCCAGCCACAGCGGCTGGCGGTATTCACGCAGCATGGGCACGTAGGCCAGCGCCATGGCCAGCCAGGCGGCCCATGCCGGCCACAGCCGCAGGCCGCCACCCAGCGCCAGCAGGGGTGGCGCCAGGTACGTGAGGACCATGCCCGCCACTGCGCCGGCCAGCAGCAGCGGCGAATAGTGCAATTGGGTGTAGGCACTGCGGGCAATCATGTCCCACAGGCTGCGCCAGTCATCGTAGGGGCGCACGGAGACGCTGTCGTCGGCCAGGTCGAGACCTTGATGCAGGCAGCCAGGCTGCAGTCATCGATCAGCTCGCCCCGGATCGCGGCAAATCCGCCGATGCGCGCCAGCGCGCTGCGGCGCGCCAGCATGCAGCCGCCGGCGGCCGCAGCCACGCCGCTGTGCGGATTGTTCACGCGGGCAAACGGGTAGAGCTTGGCAAAGAAGAACACAAAGGCCGGGACGATCAGGCGTTCCCACCAGGATGCGCAGCGCAGCCGCACCATCAGTGAAACCAGATCCCGCTGCTCATGCGCAGCACGTGCCACCAACTGGGCCAGCACGCCATCGCCGTGATGGATGTCGGCATCCGTCAGCCACACCCAGCCCGCGCCGGGCGCAGCGTTGTCGGCCGCTTCCAGGCCCTCCGACTGCGCCCAGACCTTGCCGCTCCAGCCGGCCGGCAGGTCGCGTGCCGTGATCACGGTGAGCGCATCCGCCTTGCCCAGCGCCGCTGCGGCGCTGCGCGCGCGCGCCGCTGCGGCGCTGCGCGCGATGTCCGCCGTGCCGTCCGTGCTGTGGTCGTCCACCACCACCAGCCGCAGCGCTGCGGGATAAGCCTGGCCCAGCACGCTGGCCACGGCGCCACCGATCACGTCCGCCTCGTTGCGGGCCGGGATGATGGCAACCACCTCCGGCCATTGCGCGGGGGCGGGCGCGAGGCCCGGCTTGCGCACCCGCCAGAAGCCGGCACGGCCGGCCAGCAGCACGCACCAGATGGCGAGCGAGATCAGGGACAACACGAACATCTCAAAAAACTCCAGGACCGGATAAGTAGGGCAGGGGGGCTCAGCGTAACAGGCGCCGGGCAAGGCGGGCCAGCTTGGGCACGGTTTCGGGGCGCAGCAGGCGCGGATCGTAGCCGGCCATGCGGCGGTCGTTCTCGGCCAGGCAAAGCTCGATCATCGCCCGCGGGGACAAGGCTTCGGCTAGCGAGGCCGTGCTGTTCATGGGGAAGTTCGCGTCCTTGGCCACGCCGTCGGCGTCGATGCCGCGCGCAATGCCAATGCGCTCCCAGATCAGGAACGCCCACACTCGCATCACCTTGAGCGCGTACAGCGGGCGCCGCCACCAGGGCAGGTTGCAGCGATACCAGGCCGCCCAGTTGACAAAGAACAGGATGTGCCGGCCCTCCTCCTGGATGACCGGCTCGAAGGTTTCCACCAGTTCGGCCGGGAAGAAGCCCGAGCGCTTGGCCGCGGCAAACAGGCCAAAGGCAAAAAAACTATCGATGCATTCGCTGTAGCCGGTGACCAGCCAACCCCACTCCACGTCAGCGGGCGGACGATACTCGGGTTCGGGCGCCAGGGCGATGCCGTAGGCTTCCACCAGTTTCGACAACACCACCTTGTGCCGTGCCTCCTCGCCGCCATCCATTTCCAGCGCGCTGCACAGCAGGGGATCGGACACGGTATCGGCGAAGGCCTGCACCCGCACGGATGCGCGGCCTTCTGTCTGCACCGCGATATCCCAGATCGGCAGCGAGATGACACGGTGCAGGGCATCCGGGTCAAGCCGGGGCCAGTCGATGACAGCGGGTTTGTAGGGGTTGTGGGTTTGCAGCAGCATATTGCAGAACATGCGCAGATGCTGTGGCGAGCCGATGCGGACCGCCCCGGGCTCGGGATCGGTCCAGTTGCGCATGGCATGGTCGGCCTGGTCGATCTCGGCTTTCGCGAGGGCCGCGACCACGGCGGCGGCCTTGGCTTCGGTACCCGGCTCGCTGGTCCTGCTGGGTGTGGCAAGCGCGTCTGACATCCTGCTCCCCTGGCGGTTGATGGTCCGGGGGTAATTCTAGCGTGGCCAGCGCGCCTGCGCGTGCCAGACAAGCATCACGGCACGCGAGAGGCTACTGCATGGCCAGCCAAGGCAGGACGGGACTTAGCCCTGGTACTGCACCGGCAAACGAGACTGCATGCCCAGCTTGTAGTACAGCACAGTCAGCAGGATCAGCCAGGCCGGGCCAACATAGAGCGCGATGCGCGTATCCGGGAAGTACGCCATCAGCGCCACCACCAGCCCCAGGAAGGCCAGCGCCACCCACGAGCCATAGGGCCAGAAGGGCATGCGGAAGGCCAGCTTGCTGCGCGCGGCCGGGGACAGGCCGCGGCGGAAGTTCATCTGCGTGACCAGGATCACGGCCCAGGTCCAGACCGCGCCGAAGGTGGAGATCGATGTCACCCACACGAACACCTTCTCGGGCACCAGGTAGTTCAGCAGCACGCCGCACAGCAGTGCCGCGATCGAGACCAGCAAGGCGCGGCGGGGCACGCCGTTGCGGTCGACCACGGCAAAGGCGCGCGGCGCCTGGCCTTGCTGGGCCAGGTTGTAGAGCATGCGCCCGGTGCTGAAGATGCCGCCGTTGCACGACGACAGCGCCGCGGTCAGCACCACGAAGTTGATGATGCCGGCGGCGGTCTTGATGCCCAGCCGCTCGAAGGTCATGACGAAGGGACTGCCCTGGGTGCCAATCTCGTTCCAGGGATAAATGGCGAGGATCACGAACAGTGCACCCACGTAGAAGATCAGGATGCGCCAGAACACCGAGTTGATGGCGCCCGGGATCGATTTCTGCGGGTTCTTGGCTTCGCCGGCGGTCAGGCCGATCATCTCCACGCCGAGGTAGGCGAACATCACCATCTGCAGCGACATCAGCACGCCGGAGGCGCCGTTGGGCATGAAGCCGCCGTGCTGCCACAGGTTGGAAATGCCGACCGCCACGCCGCCGTTGCCGAAGCCGGCCACGATCATGCCGGTGCCGCCCACCAGCATCAGCACGATGGTGACGACCTTGATCATGGCGAACCAGAACTCGAATTCGCCGTAGGCCTTGACCGTCATCAGGTTGATCGAGCCCATCGCTGCCAGCGCGGCAAGCGCCCAGATCCAGCGCGGCACGTCGGGGAACCAGATGCCCATGTAGATGGCAACGGCCGTGATTTCGGCGATGCAGGTCACCAGCCACAGGAACCAGTAGTTCCAGCCGGTCAGGTAGCCGGCAAGCGGCCCCATGTAGTCCTGCGCGTAGCGGCAGAAGGAGCCTGCCACCGGGTTGTGCACGGCCATCTCGCCCAGTGCCCGCATGATCAGGAAGATCATGGCGCCGCCGATGATGTAGGCCAGCATGATGGCCGGGCCTGCCATCTTGATGGCGGTGGCCGAACCCAGGAACAGGCCCACGCCAATGGCCGAGCCCAGCGCCATCAGCCTGATCTGGCGCTCGCCCAGGCCGCGGTGCAACGCTTCTGCGTTTTCACTCATCTTTTTGTCTCCGATCGGTAATTGTCCGGAAGCCGCCCCTTTTGGGGGCGGCCCGGGTGCTCTTCCTGCCTCCGTTGGCCCCGCCGCGCAGATGATGGGCGACGGGGCCAGTGCCGCAGGTTTTCAGGGAATGCCGGATGGGCATGTCCTACTGAAAACCTGGCTGTCGGCGCAATTGTTTGCCTTTTAATACAAGGGTGGCAATCAAGCAGGCAGCCAGGAGCGGCACTATTGAACGGAAGTGGCGTGCAGGTTAAAGACAATCGATCAGTATTTGTTTGGGAAATATCGATATCTGGCAGGAATAATTACTGCCGAGATCCGGCGGCTGTCGCCGCTTCACGCTAGCGCTGGCGCGATGCCGGCAAGGCGATGCTCGCCAGCCCGAGTCCGGCGCGCCATGCGCCCGGCGGCAGGCCGAAGCGCTGGGTGAAGCTGCGCGTAAAGGTGGTCTGGTCGGGAAAGCCGAGCGCTAGCGAGATATCCGCCAGCGGCTGTGCCCGGTCCGCCAGCAGGCGCGCGGCCTGGTCCAGCCGCAGCCGCATCTGGTAGCGGTGCGGCGTATCGCCAAAGGCGTTGCAGAACAGCGTGTGGAAACGCCGCACGCTCCAGCCGAACTGCGCGGCGAGCTGGTCGGCCCGCAGCGGCGTGTCCAGGTGCCGGCGCAGGTAGGCATCGATTTGCGCCAGCGGAAAACGCGCGGGCTGGGCGCGGCCGTCCACGCCCAGCGCCTGTGCCAGGTCGGCGGCAAGGGTAGCGGCCAGTTGCCAGTGATGTTGCCGCGAGTTTGCTCCCGGAGGCAGCGTAGCGAGGCGCCGCACGCGTTCGCGCCAGCCGCCGGTGATGGCGAACGCCGTGGGCCGGTCCATCAACGCGGCCGGCAACGCGAGCGAATCCAGCGGCATGTCCAGCACCAGTTGCCGGTTGCCGGCCAGTCCCAGGAAGTCGTGACGCTCCCCGGCGGGCACGATCAGCCCGCCGCAGGGATCGAGCCGGTGCAGGTGGCCGCCGATTTCCAGCTCGCACGCACCGTCCAGGCCGAACAGGACCTGATGGTAGTCATGGCGATGCCACTCCCGCTCCGGCTGGTAGACGCGCGTTTCCACCAGCGGAGCCGGCCGGCCCGCCTGCGCCGGCACGACGGCATGGTCACCGCGCGGCAGCATGGCTAGTCTTGCGAGGGGGCTGCGCAGCTTGGCCGGTCTGGCATAGCCAGACCCCAATGCCGGCAACCAGCAGGCCCAGCAACTGCAGGGGTCCGAGCCTGTCGCCAAACAGCAGCCAGGCCTGCAGCGCCGCCAGCGGCGGCGCCAGGAACATCAGCGAGGCGGCGGTGGCAGCCTGCCCGCGCCTGACGATGCGCACCAGCAGATAGGTGCCCAGGCCCGAGAGCACCAGCGTGGCCCAGGCCAGCGCCGCCCACAGCGCCACACCCGGCTGCCAGTGCAACTCGCCCAGCATCCATGCCAGCGCACCGGCTACCAAGGCGCCGCCCGCGTTCTACCAGACCATGCTGGTGCGCAGGTCGGCTGCGGCAATCGAGGTCTTCTGCAGGATCGTGCCCATGGTGATGGAGAGGATGGAAATGACCGCCACCAGCACCACCCACGGTGAAACGGGGCTGGGCGCGCTGGCCAGGGTGGCGGGTGCCACCACCAATATTACGCCCAAGGAGCCCAGCGCCAGCCCGCCCCAGCCCTGGCGCGACGGGAACTCGCCTAGCAGCGGGATCGCCAGCAGCGCGGTCAGCAGCGGTTGCAAGGCACCGAGCAAGGCCATGGCCGACGGCGCAAGGCCATGCGCAATGGCCCAGTAACTGCCACCCAGGTAGCCGCCGTGCAGGAGCGCGCCCGCCAGCAAGTGCCGCGGCAGTTCGCGTAGCGGCGGCCAGCGCGCGCCGCCGGCAACGGCCACGGTCGCGAACAGCATGGCCGCCAGGGAGAAGCGGGCCAGCAGGAACAGGCTGGGCTGGGCCACCGGCACGATGGCCCGGCCCACGATGAACCCGGTCGACCAGATCAGGACAAAGGCCAGGCTGGACAGCCAGGTGGCCGAGGCGGGGACACTGAGGCGGGATGACGGCATGGTGTTTCAGCGCGCCGGCGGCGCGTGGGGGCGGCAATGATCAACAATGGGCCGCAGCTTAAGTCTCCGATGCCATCCTGTCTTGGCAAATCCGGCAATGCGGACGAACCGCCACGGCTTCGGTTTATAGTTGGCGCTAGCCCCGACTGCCATGGCGCATGCCGCGCAAGGCAGCCCAGCCTTCGTCAACCTACGAGCATCGACGCCCCCGGCCTGGCCGTGCTAGAGGCCGTGGCGGCAACGCTGGCGCGCGAGGTCTGGGTGGTCGCGCCCGAGCATGACCAGAGCGGCACCTCGCACTCCCTGAGCTTGCATGCGCCGCTGCGTATCAGCCAGCAAGGCGAACGCCGCTTCGGCGTCAGCGGCACGCCGGGCGACTGCGTCGTCATGGCAGCCCGGCACCTGATGGCCGACACCCCGCCCAGCCTGGTCCTGTCGGGCATCAACCGCGGCGCCAACCTTGGGCTTGAGACGGTGTTTTCCGGCACCGTCGGCGCCGGCATGACCGGCGTGTTGCTGGGCATCCCGGCGATCGCGCTGAGCCAGGCCTTCACCGATCGCAACGCGGTACGCTGGGAAACGGCCCGCGCGCTGGCGCCCGGCGTGATCCGCCGCCTGCTTGCCGCCGGCTGGAACCAGCAGGCCTGCCTGAACGTCAATTTCCCCGATGTGGCGCCCGAGTCCGCCGGCCCGCTCACGGTCACCCGCCAGGGCGTCGGCCTCGTCAAGGATCTTGCCGTGCGGGCCCATGTCGACCCGCGCGGCATCCCCTATCACTGGCTGCAGTTCTCGCGCGGCCCGCGCCCGGACTCCGATGACAGCGAGGCGGTGGTGGTCGGCCGGGGCGCTATTTCGGTGACGCCGCTGCGCTTCGAGCGCACCGACGAGGAGGCAGCCGCGGAGTTGGCGGGGCGGCTTTGAGGGAATGACCGGTGGTGCCGCCCCGGGGCGGCATTACCTCGCAGGGCCCGCGTCGATGTTTGCTGCCTCGATGATCGGCGACCACTTGGATCCTGCGCTGGCCTTTCTCTCCCGAACCCGTCTGATAGCATCTCCCTTCGAGGGGATCCGGCGTTTGTCTTCACGCCGGAAGATTGGGCCTTCACGGCATGGTTTTCCTTGACCGGAATTTCGAAAGCACTTCACACAGATAGCGAGATGGATCTCGATTGGAAGCAACGTACGCAGCAGTATGTGCAGGCCCGGCGCCAGCATCCGGCCTGGCAATTGCTTGCAGCGCGTAGTTCACCGCTGGTGCTGAGTTGTCTGCAGACGCTGTTCGAGAGGAGTCACGACGGGATCGTCTGCGAAGAGGCGCAGCAGGCCTTGGCGGCGCTGCTGGAGCAGCATGCCAATAGCGACGAATTTGGCGTCGACGCTGACGACAGCGCGGCTGCAGCGCGCAAGGAGTTGCGCGCCTGGATCCGGCGCGCGCTGGTGATCGAGCGGGAGGGGCGCCTGTATGCTACGGACGCGCTGGAGGAAGCGTTGAGGTTCGTAGCCGGACTCGAAGGCCGGCTGATGACATCAACCGCATCGCGCTTGTCCATCGTGCAACGGGAGATCGAGAGTCTGGAGTCAAGCCTGAACCCGGACCCGCGCAGCCGCGCCAGATACTTGCAACGCAAGATCGCCGAACTCGAGAGCGAACTGGCCGCGGTCAACGCAGGTGAGGTCAAGGTACTGAGCGATGCCGAGGCAACCGAGGGCATTCGCGAAATATTCAACCTGGCCACCAGCTTGCGGGGGGACTTCCGGCGGGTGGAGGATTCCTATCGCGAGGCGGACCGGCGGCTGCGGCAATCGATTGTCAGCGAGCGCAACCATCGGGGCGAGGTTGTCGACAAGTTGCTGAATAGCCACGATGGCCTGCTGGAGACGCCGGAGGGCAAGGTGTTTCATGGTTTTCAGCAGCAGTTGGGGCGCTCGGCAGAACTGGATGCAATGAAGCATCGCTTGCGTTCGATCATCAGGCATCCAGCCACCCGGTCGGCCTTGAATTCGCAGCAGCAAGGTGAATTGCGCTGGTTGATCATTCGCTTGGTGGACGAGTCAGCAGCGGTGATTCGTGCACGGGCCCGCAGTGAGCGTGATGTCAAGGGTTTCCTCAAGACGGGCTTGGCTGCCGAGCATCATCGGGTTGGAGAACTGGTCAACGATATCCTGCAGCAGGCCCTGGCGGTGGACTGGGGCAGTGTTGCGGTACGCCGCCAGGCCGGACCTTTGCCGCCAGTCGCCATCGCGGTGTCGGGGCTGCCACTAGTAGAGCGGCTTCGCTTCAAGGCCAGCGAGGACGATGAGCAGCAGGGCCTCGAGCTGGGCTCCCGCAGCATGGATACCACGCTGATCGATGAGGATTTCTGGGATGCGTTCGATAGTCTTGACCGCCAGGCATTGATGGAGCGGACGCTGGCCTTGCTGGAGGAGAGCGGGCAGGCCATGGGCATTGCCGAGCTGGCGCGGCATCTGCCGCCGACCCATGATCTGGAGTCGATCGCGTTGTGGTTGAGCATGGCGAGGGAGGCTGACGCCCCGGTGCATCGGCAGCGCGAGCGCGTAGATGTGCTTGGCCGTGACGGAATTGCCCTGCGTTTCCAGGTGCCCCAGGTGGAATTGGGCGCCGAACATCTGCGCGGCTTGGACATGGAGATATAGCATGGCGAGCATTTTCGATGACCTGACCGCGGCGGATGGGCCCGCCGCAACCGTGGATTCGTCTTCGCGGCACAGCGAGGAAGAGGTTCCGCTCCCATCTGCCGCGCAAGCCGGAGCCGAGCGTGGGCTTGCCATCACCCCGCGTCAGGTCAAGGATGCCTGCCAGGAGTTGCTCAAGCTCGGTCTGCTGGAGGCCGCGAGAAAGCCTAATCTCTATCGCATCGCTACTACCCATGCGGCCGATATCGATCGCATCCTGGAGCCGCTGGACCTGGCATTGAAGATCGACGACGTGCGAGGGCTGGCTTTTCTGGTGGTGTCACAACCCTTGTTTGCGGAGGCGGAGGAAGAGTGGTCGCATCCTCTGGTGCGCCGCCAGCGCCTGACGCTCGAACAATCGCTGCTGGTGGCCTTGCTGCGTCAGCACTATGTGGCGCATGAACAGGAGGGCGGGATTGGGGCGGGAGATGCCCAAGTGGCGCTGGAAGACCTGCTACCGCAATTGCAGCTGTACCTGGGCAACCTGGGCAGCGACGCGCGCGAACAGCAGCGTTTGCGCACCTTGCTGGAGAAGCTAAAGCCGCATGGCATCGTTTCCGAGGTCGATCCGCACGATCAGGTCGCCATCCGGCCCATCATCGTCCATCTTGCCAATCCCGAGAACCTGCAAAGCCTGTTGCAGGCCCTTAGGCTCGCGGCGCATGCGGGCGCTGACGACGATAGCGGTGCGTCGAGCGATTCGGAGGACGCCGTATGAAACCTCCCCAGACAGGGTATCCATCAATCGAGGAGTTGCTGCCCTCCGCAGCCTATGTGCTGACGCATCTCGACGTCTACAACTGGGGACCGTTTGGGGGACGGCACCATGCCGAGATCGATATTGAGGGTACCGCGATCATCGGGCAAACCGGCAGCGGCAAGACGACGCTGGTCGACGCCCTGATGACATTGATCGCGGCCCAGCCGCGTTACAACCTGGCCTCAACCGGCGGGCATGAAAGCGATCGCGATCTGGTGTCCTATGTACGCGGCGTGTCCGGGGTGGGACGTGGTGGCGATACTGACCATATTGCCCGGCCGGGCAAGACCGTGTCCGCGATCGCCGCGAGCTTTGGCAACGGCAATGTGCGCTTGACCATCGCCGGCATCTTTACGTTGGAGGGTAGTAGTCGGCGCGCCGACCTTGACCGGATCTGGTTGATTTCCCGGCAGGAGCAGCAAGGACTGGATGAGTGGCTCGAAGTGCATCACGCCGGGGCCTTGCTGCCGGTCGAGAAGGGCTGGCAGTCGCGCGGCGAGTACCGGCAGCAACAAGCGGTCCAGCTCGACCTGATTGCCATGCTGCCGGTTTGCTATGCGCTGCGCGCCCACCAGCTTTGGCATGGACGGGCCGACGATCTAGCGAGGCAGATCGGATTTTGCACACAGCGTGTCGATGCACTGTCCACGGAGATTGGTGAGCAAGAGGTGCAGGAGCAAGCTCTGCGTGACCGCTACCTGCAGACCGGCGGCAGCAACGTCGAATTGCTGGAGGAGCAAATAGAAAGGCAACGCAAGCACTGCGAGACTCTTCAACGCTATGCGCGGGACTATCAGCAACTGACGAAGTCTTTGGCGCTCGATGGCACCTTGACAACTGAGGCTTTTGGAGAGGGGCAGCGGCAGGCTGGCCAGCAGAAAGTCCAGTATGAAGGGTCGCTTGCGGGGCAGGAAGGCGAGGCTTTCGCGCACGGCGCCAAGGTAGAGGTCAGCAAGGTGGTTGCCTCGGAAGTGATGGAATCCTTGCGGCAGGTCCAGGCGCGACCCGGCTCCAACATTCCAGGGCCATTTCAGCAGTTCAGGAGCGAACTCGCCGCACATCTCGGTCAGCCTGAGGATGCCTTGCCGTTTGTTGCGGAGATGGTGGAAGTGCACGCAAATCAAGCCCAATGGCGAGGTGCCATCGAGCGCGCCATTGGCGGGCATCGACTTCGTCTGATGGTGCCGCCACAGGTGATGAAAGCGGCGTTGTCGTGGGTAAACGGCCGCGATAACCGGCTGCACGTTCGCTTGCTGGAGGTGAAGGAGCCTGCGCAAGCCCCTGGCTCTTTTGAGGACGGTTTCACCCGGAAGCTGAATTTCAAGGACCACGCTTACGGGGAAGCGCTCAGGCAATTCCTGACCGAGATCGACCGTCATTGTGTTGCCTCACCCGAGATGCTGAAAAGTACCCCGCACGGCTTGACGGCGCAGGGCTTGATGTCAGGCAAGACTGGCTTTTTCGAGAAACAGGATAAGACGCCTCTCCATCAGGGGTGGATGACCGGTTTCGATAACAAAGACAGCCTGGCGGAGCTGGAAGAACAGTTGCGTCAGGCCACGGCGGCGCTTAAGAGGCATGAGGAATTGTTCGAGTTGGGCAAGGCGGCAGTGGGTGAAAGCCGCGTACGCCTGGGCCTGCTTGAGCGCTTGCTGGGTCTGCAGTTCCAGGACATCGACCTACCCGCAGCAGAAGGCGACCTTGCTGATTTGCAACGGCGCCTGATTGATCTGACCGATCCCGAGTCGGACACGGCGAGGGCGCAGCAGCGATGGCAAGATGCCAAGACGCTGCTGAGGCAAAGGTCTGAGGCGTGGCAAAAGGCTCGCATGGTTCAAGTCACTTTGCAGAAAGACCTCGAGGTTGCGATAGCACAGCGGGAACGCGCCTACCGACGCAGCGGCGAGGGGTTGAAGGCTGGGCAGCTAGCGCTGGCACATCAGCATTTCGATCTGTCCGGTGTGCAACAAGTCGATGCACTGGAGGATCACGAGACCGAGGCGGAAGGGCGCTTGCGTGGGCACCTGCAAAAGCTCGCCAACGAGCTTGTTCGCTGCGAGAGGGACCTGATCCGCGCCATGGGACATGCCAAAGGCGAGGATACCGGCACCCTGTCCGACGTCGGCACTGAATTGGAGGACGTGCCGCAATACCTGGCGCGCCTGAAGATACTGAACGAAGAGGCCCTGCCAGAGAAGCTGCAACGCTTCCAGCTGCAACGCTTCCTGAACTACCTCAACCAGTCCTCGGACCAGGGCGTAACCCAGTTACTCGGCAGTATCGAGAACGAAGTGGCGATCATCGAGGAACGCATCGAAGATCTTAACAACACCATGCGCCGGGTGGATTTCCAGCCCGGGCGGTATCTGCGGCTGGATCCGCGCCGAGTGGTTCATGAGAGCCTGAAAACGCTGCAGCAGGCGCAACGCGCGCTACGCTCGGCGGCATTGCAGGATGATCAGGGCGAAAGCCACTTCCGGGCCCTGGCGCATGTGGTCACGCTGTTGCGAGAAGCCAGCGAGCGCCGGACCACGGTTGGCGCGCGTGCGCTGCTGGATCCGCGCTATCGCCTGCAGTTTGCCGTATCGGTGATCGAGCGCGGCACGGGTGCGGTCGTGGAAACCCGCACCGGGTCGCAGGGCGGAAGTGGTGGCGAGAAGGAAATCATCGCCAGCTATATCCTGACAGCCTCGCTGAGCTATGCCCTGTGCCCGGATGGTGGGAGCAAGCCGCTATTCGGCACCATCGTGCTGGATGAGGCCTTCTCGAAAAGCTCGCAGGCCGTGGCCGGGCGGATTATTTCGGCGCTGCGGGAGTTTGGTCTGCATCCGTTGTTCGTCACACCGAACAAGGAAATGCGTCTGCTGCGCGCGCATACCCGCTCCGCGATCCTGATTCACCGCAGAGGGCAGCAGGCCACCATGACATCGCTGAGTTGGGAAGAGCTGGATGTGCTCGCTCGCTCTAGACAAAACAGCCAAGATGAAGTCACCGGATGAGTTGGCGGCGAAGCTCGCCAGGCATTGGCAATCCGCGCAAGTGCGCGTGGCTCGCTTGCTCCAGGCCGATAGCTGGCCGCTGAGTCTGTCTATAGGCAGGCCGAGCGCGAGGGCCTTTGCCGACGAGACCGGCCTGGTCAGGCGGCATGTGCAGCGCTGGCGTGAGATGCAAGTCGGAACGGTTGTCTGGCAGGATGTGGCGTACCGAGCCGGCAATGCGCCGGTTGAAGTACCGCTGAGTTGGGAATTGCGCACGCCGTCGGAATGGGTCTTAGCGACTGGGGATCCAACGATCCAGGCTGAGTATCGGGCGCTGGGCAAGTTGGTACAGGCTGTCGATCCGCTCTTCCATCCCTTGATCCTGCGCCAACGCCGCCTTGCGGTAGACCGCTCGGCAGGCGAAGTTGCCAAGGCGAGCGAGGTCGCCCTGGCCTTGACGCCTGGCTGTGCGGGAGGACGGCCGCTGCGCGCTTTGACTGTTTGCAATATTGATAGCAAGTTCATCGAACGCAATCGCGCCTTGTTGATCCAGATGCTCGATGTGCGCTTTGACGGACTGCCCGGCGAGCTCGGGCTGGAGTCCTTCCTGGATGCAGCCGATGATAGCGATCATTGGCTCCTGTTGGTGCCGCTGGCGCCGAGACTGCTGCCATTTTCGCAGCAGCGCGTGCGCGTCAGCGAGCTTGGCCTGTTGCCGGAGTCCGTCAGCCATATCCTGATCGTGGAAAACGAGCGCTGCCTGCATCAATTGCCGGCGCTGGCGGATTCCGTCGCCATCCTCGGTGCGGGTTTGAGCCTAGGCTGGATGCGAGCCGAATGGCTGGCGCACAAGCATGTTGCCTATTGGGGCGACATGGACACCTGGGGGCTGACGATGCTGGCCAGGGCACGGCAGGCCCAGCCCGACGTGACTGTCGTGCAGATGAATCGAGCCTGCTTCGATCAATACGCTGTAGCGTTGGCTGTGGCGGAGCCTGTGCCGGCCGGTGTCGAGCCGCCGGAGGGCCTGACAGTCGTTGAAAGGGAGTTCTATCAGTATTTGCGCAGGCAGGAGCGCGGGCGCCTTGAGCAGGAGTTCCTGCCGCCGGATCTGGTAGCCGCAGCGCTAATCGCGTGGCATAGCGCCTCGCCGGGTTGACCTGTAGCTCGGTGCCCTCAAACCGCCCCAAGGGACAGCCCTGCCGCAAACGGATTGCGAACACGCAATCCCTCTTCTTCTATCAGCATTCCATCCTGCATATCCTCGGAATACAGGGTCTCGCAGCCGGACAACAGCGCCGCCGCTATGATCATCGCATCGTAGACGCTGAACCCGTAGCGTTCGGCAATCTGCCTGCCTTTGTCATGAGTTTCCACAGTGAGCGGCTCCACAGGGCACAGGGACTGAATCAGTTTCACAACCTCGTTTACTTCTGGCCACGGCATAGCCAGCTTGCGGCGCGCCACGTTGGTGATTTCGTTCAAGACCTGTACGCTGATCCGGCCCCCGGCCTGGACGATGGCTTCGGCGCGATCCGCTTTTGCCGTATCGGCGGACAGCAGGTACAACAGTACGTTGCTATCGATGAACGCCTTACGCGCGGTCATTGATATCGTCCCGGTCAAAATTGAAATCGGCCGGCAGGCGCCCGCGGAACCGCCGTAGTTTCGCCAGATGGTCGGCGCTGCCGGGTTTCTTCCTGACCTGGAAAACCCGGTCGTCGGCGATCACGACTTCAATGTCGTCGCCTTCGCGCAACTCCAGCGCGTCCACCACGGAGGCGGGCAGGCGGATGGCCAGGCTATTTCCCCATTTGCTGACTTGCACGATCTGCTGCTCCCATGGCATTCAAGGATGATATACATTGTGAAATGTATATCATCGTGTGAGAGGCAGCAAGGAGTGGTCAATTTAGTGGCGTACTGGCCTTTTTTCCGTGCTTTTCACGCAATGCGGCTAGCGCCGTCCTTGTGGCATGCGCCCTGTGGCGGTGGCCACGCCGGCGTCGCCCGAGGCGCTGGCGGGCCACGGCATTGCCTTCGAGAGCGGGTTCGATGTGGCGGCTGACGTCAGCGCCGGCCGCCTGGTGCTGCTGTTTCCCGAGTGGTACCAGGACAGCGTGCCGCCGCAACTGGTGTTCCTGCGCAGCCGGTTTCCGTCTTACCGGCAGCGCCGCCTGATCGAGTTCCTGCAGGCGCGGTTCGCGGCGTTCGACGCGGACTATCCTCTCCCAGGGTAGCCGCGTCGGCAGGCCTGCGCAGTGGCTACTCGTTGACGGCAAGCTCGCCACCGGGCAGCGCGGCCACTTTGCCGGTACCGCCGCGGGCACGCCACGCGGAGTAGGTGACGCCGGTCAACAGCAAGGCGGACAGCACGACGAAGACGCAGCTGATCGGGCTGTCGGGGTGATCGCTGATCAGTTGCGGCCCGGGGGCCAAGCCCTGGATCATCAGCGCGCCGAGGATCAGCGCCATCACGGCGTCACCCGGAATGCCGAGGCTCATGGTGGGGATGAAGTCGACCTGCGTCTTCGAGTGCGCGGAGGCTTCCGGCCCGGCGACGCCCGCGATCATGCCCGTGCCGAACTTCTCCGGCGTCTTGGATATCTTGCGCTCCAGGGCATAGGCGACGAATGTCGTGATGGTGGGGCCGGTCCCGGGCATGGCGCCGAACACCGTGCCTACCGCGGTGCCCCGCACCATGGGCCAGAAGGCGGTCTTGAGCTCGGCCAGGCTGGGCCGCATGTCGCGGATGCGCAGCTTGGTCTTGGTGGCGATGACACTCATGCGGTTGACGTTGAGCAGGAAGTCCGCCACGCCGAACAGGCCCATGGCGATGGCGACCAGTTCCAGCCCGTCGCTAAGCTCGGGGATGTTCATCGCCAGGCGGAAGGTGCCGCTGTTCACGTCGGTACCGACACAGCCGCAGACCAGGCCGAACAGCGTCATCGCCACGCCTTTGAGCGGGGACCCGCGCGACATGGTGGAGCCTGCCAGCAAGCCCAGCAGCATGATGGAGAAGATCTCCGTCGGGCCAAACTTGAAGGAGATCTCGGTGAGCAGCGGCGAGGCGAAGATCATCACGATGATGCCCACCGACGCGGCGAAGAATGAGCAGATCATGGTGATGCCCAGCGCCGTGCCGCCCTTGCCGGCGCGCGTCAGCGGATAGCCGTCCAGGCAGGTGACCGCATGCGGCGGGTGGGAGGGCAGGTTGAGCAGGATCGCGCCGATGGCGCCGCCATATTGCGAGCCATAGAAGATCCCCGCCAGCATCAGGATGGCGGGTACCGGGTGCATGGCATAGGTAAGCGGCAGCAGGATGGAGATGGCCGACAGCGCGCCCATGCCGGGCAGCACGCCGATCAGGTTTCCCATCAGCACGCCGAAGAAGGACCACATCAGGTTGGAGCCCTGGAAGGCAACGCCAAAGCCGAACCAGAGATCATGCAGAGCGTTCGCGGTCATGATGTTCAGACCCCCCAGGCAAATAGCGGCAGCTGCAGTTGCAGCGCCCACCAGAACACCACCGTGGCGATGGCGCACATGGCCAGCGCCAGGATGGCAGCCAAGGTACCGGTGTGGTATTGCAGGCCGGCCACCACCGTGGCCAGCCCGATCAGCGTCATCAGCCCGCCGCCGTAGTAGTCCTTCTTGAAGCGTGAGGGGGTGTTCATCGCAGATCCCCTCTGATCCGGCTGCCCGGGCGGTAGCGCGCGTTGCTGTGTTGTTGCATGAGGTGGTCCCTCCGTCTCCTGTTTTTACGCCCTTGCCTTGCCGCGACTGCATCGCGGGCGTGAGCGGGTGTCGAGACTGTAGAAACGGCATCTTCCAAACGGCTTTCCGGCGGCTTGCAAATGGCTTTCGGGCTAGCGATGTTGTGAAGAATTTCTCGTGGATAGGCGTAATCCCTAGCGCTGAAAATCAAAGAGGCAGGGAACTTTGTCGGCGGATATCGAGCCAGCTTGCAGCCAAGTGATGCATTGCTCATGCACTGCCGGCAAGCCGCGCAAAGCCATTTGCATCACGTTGTGCTATATCGCTCTCGCTCGCCGGATCCCGGCGTGCGCGAACCACGCCGGGATGACGGCAATTGCAGTCATGCAGACATGCAGGCATGCAAAGCGACATCAAGCTTTCACAAAAGACCTGGACAATGCGGTCTGCCGCCACGGGTGCGGTTCATGGCGTCTATCGCATGGTTGCCCGCGGCTGGCGGAAGACTGCCTCATCCATCCATAAGACAGAGAAAATCAGTGAAGAAAGCTCTCCTTGCAATAACTGCCGCGGCTGCTGCCGCAGCCTCCGGCGCAGCGTTCGCCCAAACCTCCTCGTCCGGCGTCACGCTGTACGGCATCGCCGACGTCGGCATCGAAATCATCAACCACATGCCTGCCACCGGTTCCGCGGGTGGCACCGTTACCCGCATGAACTCCGGCAACCTGTCGGGCTCGCGCTGGGGCCTGCGCGGCAGCGAAGACCTGGGCGGTGGCCTGAAGGGTATCTTCGTGCTGGAAAGCGGCTTTGATATCGATACCGGCATGTCCGGCCAGGGCAACCGCCTGTTCGGCCGCCAGTCGTACGTGGGCCTGCAGGGCAATTTCGGCGCCGTGACGCTGGGTCGCCAGCAAAACTCGCTGTACGACCTGTTCGGCGCCTATGACCCGATGGCCGTCGGCCCGCGCTACTCGCTCAACAGCGTCGACTCGCAGTTCAACGGCCGTGCCGACAACGCGATCAAGTATACGGGCAAGTTCGGCGGCCTGACGGCTACCACCTTCTACAGCACCGGGCGCGACACCACGGTGGCCAACGGCAGCGAAGTGCCGGGCGCAAGCAAGGTGGGACGCAACTACGGCGCGGGCCTGGCCTACGCGGTGGGTGGCTTCTCCGTTGGCGCCGCGTATGACCAGTTCCAGGGATCGTCGGTGGCTCTGCAGGATCGCACCGCCAAGCGCGCGGCCATCGGCACGTCCTATGCCTTTGGCGATGCCAAGGTGTTTGCCGGCTACCGCTGGCTGCGTGACGACGGCACGGCAAGCGCCACGGCCACCGTCACCCGCAGCAACGTGTACTGGGCAGGCGCGCAGTACAAGTTCACGCCTGCGTTCCTGTTGACCGGCGCGGCGTACTACACCGACATGAAGAACAGCGGCGGGGATCCGTGGATGTTCGTGCTGTCGGGCGACTACTCGCTGTCCAAGCGCACCGATGCCTACCTGAACATCGGCTACGTGAAGAACAAGTCGGGCTCCACCCTGGGCCTGAACGGCAGCGGCACGGCCCTGCCGGGCGCGAACCAGACCGGCGCAACCGTCGGCGTGCGTCACCGCTTCTAAACGGTACCCAAGCGGTACCTGAGCGGTACTCAAGCAGTACCTGGGCGGCATCCTCCGCATGGAGGATGCCGCCAATCGTCATATCGACCTTGCTTTGCGGCGAGGCTCGCTTGGCCGGTTAAATTGACCGGCCTTTTTTCTCTTCTTCGCCGAACCGCGGATCTGGATGGGAGTGCCCGCCATCGCCGCCGGCTAGGACACCCTCGGCATGGCAAGCAGCCTCAGCGCCAGCAGCGCCAGCACCACGGCAAGCCCGTATTTCTGGAGCACGGCGGCACGCGGGTTGCGGCTCAGGAACCGCCTTGCCGAGCCGCCTGCCGCGCCTAGCAGGCCGTGGAACACGGTGCTGATCGCCGTCAGCACGCAGCCCAAGACAATCAATTGCTGCGCCACGTTGCCCTTGCCCGTGTCCACGAACTGGGGCAGGAAGACCATGAAGAACAGCAAGGCCTTCGGGTTGAGCAAGCTGTTCAGCGTGGAGCGGAAAAACACCGATTTCAACGAGGCCTGCCGGGTCACCGGGCCCAGCGGCAGCAGCGGGCGGCGCAGCGCTTTCCAGGCCATCCACAGCAGGTACAGGACCCCCGCATACCGGATCAGGTCGAAAGCCGGGGGCCAGGCGGCAATCACGGCGGTGATGCCGGTTGCCGTCAGGACGGTCAGCACGAGGTCCGCCGCGGCGATGCCGAGCGCGGCCGCCGCGCCGCCGCCGAGGCCGTAGGTGACGCCGTGCGCCATGACGAAGGCCATGTTTGGCCCGGGTGAGAGCAGCAGCACCATCACGGCCGCGGCGAACACCGACAAGGTAGCGAATTCGATCATGCCCAGGTTTTCCTGAAAGCTCCGCGGAGCCCTTTACGTTGTCGAGGCTGGTAGCGTAATCTCAGCGTCTGATACAAACAAAAAATTGTTCTAGATACAAAGACGGAGCGCAGACCAAGGCATGATCCCTGCCCGGTACAAAACCATCATGGACGAGATCGCGGGCCGTATCCGCGACGGGGCGCTGCCGCCCGGCACGCAATTGCCGACCGTGCGCGCCCTGATGAAGCAGCACGGCATCGCCCTGGCCACCGCGTCGCGCATCTACAAGGCACTGGAATCCATCGGGCTGGTGGTTGGCGAGACCGGCCGGGGCACCTTTGTGCGCGACACCTCGCTGCCGCGCGGCCTGGGCATGGAGCAGCACCCCGCGCGCTTCGGCGCGGTCGATCTCACCTTCAACTATCCGTCCTTGCCCGGCCAGGCCGACATGCTGCGCGACGGCCTGCGCACCATTGCGGCCTCGGGGGACCTCGACGCGCTGCTGCATTCGGCGCCCCAGGGCGGGAGGGCGCACGAGCGGCAGGCCGCGGCCAGGCACCTGCGCAACCGGGGCATCCGGGTGGGTGGCGAGCAGGTGCTGATCGTCAATGGCGCGCAGCAGGGCCTCGCCGTGACGGTAATGGGCCTGCTCAAGCCGGGCGATGTCCTGGCCGTGGACGCGCTGACCTACCCCGGCATGAAGCTGCTGGCGCAGGCGCACCGCCTCGACCTGGAAGCGGTGCCGCACACGGCGCAAGGCATGGACCTGGAGCGCCTGGCAGCGCTGTGCAAGCGGCGTCCGGTGCGCGCCGTCTATGTCATGCCGACGATGCACAATCCACTCGGCACGGTGATGGCGGACGCATCCCGGGCCCGGCTTGCCGAGCTTGCCGCGAAGCACGATTTCCTGCTCATCGAGGATGGCGCCTATGCCTTCCTGGCCGAGCCGGCGCCCAAGCCGGCCTTTACCTACGCGCCCGAACACACGGTTTATGTCTCGGGCCTGTCCAAGAGCGTCGCATCCGGCTTGCGCGTGGGCTTTGTTGCCGCGCCCCTGGCGCTGGTGCCGGCGCTGGAGAGTGCGATCCGCGTTTCGACCTGGAACACGCCAACACTGAGCGTGGCGCTGGGCTGCCACTGGATCGATGCCGGGCTGGTCGACGATCTCGAGGATCGCAAGCGCAAGGACGCGCGACTGCGGCAAAGCCTGGCGCGCCGTGTGCTGCGCGGTTGCGATGTCACCGCGCATCGCGCTTCCTACTATCTGTGGCTGACCTTGCCGGAGGACCTGCGCGCGGACCGCGTCGCCGCCGGCCTGGAGCGCGAAGGCGTGCTGGTGACGACGGCCCAGCCGTTTGCCGCCACGCCAAACGTGCCGCATGCGCTGCGGCTGGCGCTTGGCTCCATCTCGCACGATGCGCTGGAGGACGCTCTGGTCAAAGTGCGCCGGGCGGTGCTCGGCTAGCGTCCTGAATCACAAATTCGTTGAATAAGTCAGCCGATAGGACGCACGATCCGTCGTCACCAATGCTCGCAACGCTCCAGCCTTGCTGCGCCTCGCTTCTAGGCTCGCACGCCTGCTCGGCCGACTTATGTCTTCAACGAATTTCAGACTCAGGACACTAGCGGGCTTCACACTCATTCGATCACGTCGCCTACCCATACGCGGTCAAAGCTTGCCGCCGCCTCGTGCTGGATCTTGCGCACCGTTTCCGCATCGGCGGCTTCGTACTCGCAAACCATGCGCTTGCGGTCGGCATGCGCTTGCGGTCGGCGGCGATCAGGCTGCGCTTCCAGGTGACGTTGTAGAGGGCGAGGCAGGGGCGCTCGCGGTCGGCGACGATTTTCATGTCGTCATCCGATTGCGGGGTGGCAAAGCTGCGTTCAACGACGATGCGTGACATGGCGGGCCTCCTGGAGGCGGTGGGAACTTCAATCGGGAAAGCGCATGAAAGGCAGCCTAGTGCCCCGGCGTTGGCGCAAGCGTTGGAATCCCGCGGCATGCAAGCTCGGCCCGGTCCAGCGCCGCGGCCGCCCGCGCGCTGGCGTGCTGGCCCGCCAACAGCCCGCGCAGCTCCGCCAGCAGCTCGGCCGCGCGGGGCGCATCGCCCGCGCCGGCAGCGGCCTGCACCAGGTATGAAGCCGCCACGGTCATTTCGGTCAGGCGGCGAACGGCCCGCGCCGCTTCAAGCGCCTCCCTGGCGCAGGTGCTTGCCGCATGGCTCTGGCGTTGGCCGAGCGCCATCGCCGCGGTGGCGTTGAGCGCGTAGGCGAGGTGCGCCTTGTCGTCCAGGGTGCGCATGGCCGCTTGCGCCGCCACGAGTTCGGCCTGCGCGGCGGGCTGCCCGAGCCGGAGCCTGGCCAGCGCGCCCAGGGCGTTGGCGAACGGCGCGCCGCCGATTTCGGCAACGCCCCCAATGCCCCCGATGCCAACTGCCCCGCCCATACGCCGCGCCGCCTGCTCGATGTCCGCGCAGTGCCCGACGACCTCATCGAACCGCCCAAGCTCGAACGCAATCGTCGCCAGCCATACCAGGCATTCGTACTCGCGCCAGTGATCCTGCCGCTGCCTGGCGAGAGCCACCGCGCGCGCTGCGTGCGCGTGGCCGGCCGCCAGGTCGCCATCGACACGGGCCAGCAAGCCATGGCCCCACATCAGCTCGATCACCTTCAGGTCGAGCGATTCGGCGAGTGCGTCCGCGTCGGCAATCATGGCGCGTGCCCGGGGCAGGTCGGTCTCCACCTCCAGCAGGCAGCGGGCGGTATTGGCCAGTTGCTGGCAGCGCGTTGCCGCATCGGCCTTGCGCGTCATGCGCTCGGCTTCCAGGATGGCGCGGCGCGCGGCCTCGGTATCGTTGGCTTGCTGGTGCAGCCACGACAGCATGTGCAGGCCGGTGGCGGCTTGCTCGTGCAGCGAGAGGTCTTGCGCGGCGCCGATGGCGTGCTCCATCGCATCGATCAGCGCGGGCAATTGCCGCGCGCCGGCGCTGGTTGCCGCGACCGCGCGCAGCTTGAGCAAGCCAATGGCCAGCCGCGCGCGCTCGGCGCCGTGCGGCAACCGCTCCAACTGCGCCAGGCCGCGCTCGGCGACGGTGGCGGCTTCGTCGTTGGCGTACACACGCAAGCAATGCTCACCCGCCCACAGGCAGGCTTGCGTGGTCATCGGTGCGTCGTCGGCGAGGCTAGCGTGGTGCACCAGTTCGCCATAAAGCCTGGGGTCGTCCGCGCATGCCGCCAGCAGTTGCTGCGCGATCAGGCGGTGCAGCATGCGCCGGCGGGGCGCGGAGATGGCGCGATAGGTGGCCTGGCGGACCACGTCATGGCTGAAGTCGAAGTGGCCCTCGCCGGTCGGCTTGAGCAATCCGCGCCGCTCCAGCTGCCCGAGCGTCGTCAGCAACGGCGCGAGCGGCACGCCCGCGACCTCGGCTAGCCACTGTGGCCGCAGCTCGCGGCCCATTGCCGAGGCCCGGATCAGCAGTTCGCGCGATCCCGGTTCCAGCGCGTCCAGGCGCTCCGCGATCAGGGTGTCGAGCGTGCGGTGCGCGCTGGCCTGGCCACTTGCCCGGCGGCGCGCGCTTGCCAGCTCGAGCACGAACAGCGGGTTGCCGCCACTGTCGCGCGCGACGGCCCGGGGATCCATCATGGCAAGCGCCGGGCCGAGCAGGGCCGCGACCTCGGGCACGTCCAGCGGCGCCAGGGGCAGCCGCAGCAGGTGGCCTTCGCGCGCGAGCGAGTGCAGCAGGCCCTTGGCCCATGGGTTGTCGTCGATCTCACCTGCCCGCGCGGCACCGGCGAACAGCATCCGCGAGCCTGGCTCCAGCGTGCGGCACAGGAAGTGGAGCAGCGCGGCGGAGCCTTCATCCAGCCATTGGAGGTCGTCCAGGGCGAGCGCCAGCGGCTGGCTCGCGGCGATGCCGCGCAGCAGCTTGGCGGTGGCGTTGAACAACTGCTCGCGGCTGCCGTCGCGGTGCGCGTCGGCCAGGCCGCCGCCCGCGAGCAGCGGCGCCGCATCCGCCGGTACCGCGTCGGTCGCGATGCCGCGCAGCGTGTCGAGCCAGAGGCCGTAAGGCCGCACCATCTCGGCTTCATAGCAGCGTCCGCGCAATACCCGGAAGCCGGCGGTGCGGGCGCGCTCGGCAAGCTGGTCGAGCAGCCTTGTCTTGCCGATACCGGGCTCGCCGAGCAAAAGCAGCAGCGCGCCGTGTTCGTTGCCACCGCCGGCAACCAACTGGTCGATGGCGGCGCGCTCGGCAAGGCGCCCAACCAATGGCCGGCCCGGCGGGGCGGGCTGGCCGTCGGCGTCAGGCGCTTCCACTGAGGCCGGGGGCGTTTGCGGTTCGATGGCCGCGCCGCACGCCTGGATCTCTCGGCGCGCGCGATGGATCGCCGCATCCAGCGGGCCGCCGGGCGGGGTGGAAAGCTCCCGGCGCAGCATGTCCCGCGCGTAGGCATAGTGCTGCTCGGCGTCCGGGTAGCGCCCGGCCGCCGCCAGCAATGCGACCAGCGCGGCATGGGCGGGCTCGGCGAGCGGGTCGGCGGCCACCATGGCCCGGCCGTACGGCAGCGCCAGCACGGGCGTAGCTTCCAGGCGCGCCACCAGTGTGGCGAGCACCGCACGGCGCAGCGCGTCATAGCGTTCGCGTTCGGCCGTGCACCAGTGATAGAAGCGGTAGCAGCGCGCCAGGTCCAGCCCGGCGAGGAACTCACCCTGGAGCAGGCCCGCGGCTTCTTCCAGCGCGTCGATCGCCGTGGCTTCAAGGCCCGCCGCAAGCAAGGCGTGGATGCGGAAGATGTCTACCCAGGCCCCCTGCATGTCAAAGACAACCCGCTCCCGATCCGCGACCAGCCGCGTCGCGCCGGCGTCATCCACCAGGGGGCGTAGCTTGGTAAGGCTCCAGCGCAACGCGGCGCGCGGGTCGTCGGGGCCATTCCAGAGCAGGTCGCAGAGCGCTTGCCGCGATTGCGCGGCATGGGTGCAAACTAGATAGCCCAGCAGCGCGCGGGTGCGCTTCGAGGCCGGCAGCGGCAGCGGCTCGCCGTTGCGGGTCACGGATAGATCACCCAGCAGGCGGATTCCGAGTTGGGCAGTGGCTGCCACGCTTTCTCCAACCGTGATTCCAACGGTCCCAGCCGATAGTGCAACTGGAAGGGCGACGCGGTGGCGCGGCCCCTCAAAAAAGGTAGCACATGGGTGGACCGGGAGGCCAGCCGCCGCGTGAGAGCGGGGCGGTCAGCGCTCGCGATCCCCGTGGCCAATGTCCAATGTCCAACGTCCAAGGAGCAGCATCATGTTGATAGCCAGATGGCAGATCGATGCCCGTTTCGGGCACAAGCAAGAAGTCATCGAGCGCCTGCAGGCATGGGCGCGCGAGATCGCCCCGCAAGTCGGCCTCGTCACCGGGCGCTTGCTGACCGGCTCGATCGGCGCGCTGGAGGCCTCGGTGGTCCACGAATGGGAGGTGAGCAACCTCGGCGAACTGGATAGCGCCTGGGCCCGGCTTGCATCGATACCTGCCCACGCACAATGGGGCAAGGCGCTGGAACCGTTTGTCGTTTCCGGCACCGCGCGCTGGGAAATCTATCGCGTGGTCTGACATCGCAAGTGATGCGTGCTTCGCACGCTAGTCGCCACGCCGGCCGGCGCGCCTGCGTGATTGTTCCCATTGTCGGCTCACGGGCTTTCCATTAGGCTTTGCAACCACCTTCGAGGCCTCCGGCGCGTTCCCCGCATGTTCCGCGTGCACCGCCGGCTACTGGAGATGTCCTGATGCCCGCAGCGCAGCACCTGCAGCAGACGCCGGCGCGGTTGACCACCGTGACCTTCGATCAATGGCGCGAAGCCATCGACACCAGTTTCCTGCCGCTCGATTATTCGCGCCAGACGCGCGGGGGCTTTCATTGCCATGTCAGCTATGCGCGTTTTGGCGCCAGCGCGGTGGCGGACATGGATGTCGACGCGCACCGTGTTGCGCGCGAGTCCCGGCACGTGGCGGCACCTTTGGCTGGCGCCAGGCGGCGACCAGCCTGGGTGGCCGGGCGCTGCGCGGGGAGGGCGCGGCGCGCATCGCGCTGTCGGCGCTTGGCGCCATGCTGCACGACACCTGCGCGGGGCACCTGCTGGATCATCAAGGCCAGATCGTGCTGCAGGATTCCGTGGTGTCGTTGATGGAGACGGCGCTGCAAGGTGCCGGCACGCCGCCGCCGGCGGCCCTTGGCGATGGCGCGGACGCTGCCGTGGCGCGCCATCTTGGCGAAGCGCGCATGCGCCGGCTGGCCGAGTTCATCGATGCGCATCTGCACGATCCGGAGCTCTCGGCGCAACGCCTCGCGGCGGTGTTGAACGTCTCGCGCCGCACCCTGTACAACCTGTTTCGCGAGTCTGGGCAGACGCCGCATGCCTATATCCTGTCGCGCCGGCTACGCCAGGCGGCGACGCGCCTGTCGGGTAACGGCGACGGCGGGCGCAGCATTACCGAGATTGCCTTTGCGCTGGGGTTTGCCGATGCCGCGCATTTCAGCCGCGTCTTTCATGAGCGGTTTGGGATGAGTCCCACGCAGTGGCGGCAGCAGAATGCCGGCGGTTCGCGTATTGCGCTGCACCACTAGGCTCGGCGGCCTGCATCGGCGGCTCCATCGGCCGCATCGTCGGCGGTAACACCGGTGCGCTTTGCACGCATCGACAAGCATTGTGCACGGCCAGACAAGCCATGATCAGGCCGTGGTGTTAACTTCGATCTCCATCACAAGGCGCCAGCCAAGACCACCCGGAGACGAAGATGAATGCACCCAAGGAAGCCCGCAGCGGCCTGAACCAGGCCATCCGCAATGCCATGCTGATCGACGGCGAGTGGCGGCAGGCCGAGTCCGGCGAGACCTTTGCCGTGTTCGATCCCGCCACCGGCGAGGAGATCGCGCGCGTGCCCGCGGGGGGCGCGGCGGATGTCGATGCGGCGGTGGCCGCAGCCGGGCGCGCCTTTGCCGGCGGTACGTGGCGTGCCATGATGCCGGCCCAGCGCGAGCGCCTGCTGCTCAAGCTGGCCGACCTGGTCGAGCAGCACGGCGACGAACTGGCCCGGCTTGAAACCCTCAACAACGGCAAGCTGCTGGCGTTCTCGCAAGGCCTGGAGGTAGGCGGCAGCGCGCAATGGCTGCGCTACATGGCCGGCTGGGCTACCAAGATCGAAGGCAGCACGCTGGACGTATCGGTACCGTTCCCCCCCGGCACGCGCTATAGCGCCATGACCCGGCGCTCGCCGGTGGGCGTGGTGGGCGCCATCGTGCCGTGGAATTTTCCCTTGCTGATGGCGGTGTGGAAAATCGCCCCGGCCCTGGCCTGCGGCTGCACCGTGGTGCTAAAGCCGGCCGAGGAAACGCCGCTCACCGCACTGCGGCTGGCCGAGCTGGCGCTGGAAGCGGGCTTCCCGCCGGGCGTGCTGAACGTGGTGACCGGCGACGGCGTGCCGGGCGCGGCGCTGGTGGCGCATCCCGGGGTCAACAAGATTACTTTCACCGGTTCCACCGAAGTCGGACGCCTGATCGGCGCGCGCTGCGGCCAGGATATCCGCCGCGTGTCGCTGGAGCTGGGTGGCAAGAGCCCGGTCATCGTGCTGGATGACTGCGATCCCGCGCAGGCGATCCAGGGCGCGGCCGGCGCCATCTTCCTCAACCAGGGCCGACCCCGCCAGCCAGATGGGGCCGCTGGTGTCGTCGCGTCACCGCGACAAGGTCATGGGGTTGATCGGCACCGGGCGCAGCGAAGGCGCGGAAATCGTCGCGGGCGGCGATGCGCTGGACCGTCCCGGCTATTTCGTGCGGCCCACCGTGGTAGCCAACGCCGCCTGCAAGGACCTGACGCTGGTGCGCGAGGAAGTCTTCGGGCCGGTGGTGGTGGCCATGCCATTTGACGATCCCGAGGCCGTGCTGGCCGAGGCCAACCGGTCCGAGTATGGCCTGGGCGCGAGCATCTGGAGCAACGACCTGCGCGCGGTGCAGCGGCTGGTCGATGGCCTGGATGCCGGCACGGTCTGGGTCAATACACACAACATCGTGGACCCCAACATGCCTTTCGGTGGATACAAGGCCTCCGGGGTCGGGCGCGAGCATGGCCGCAGCGCCATCGAGGCCTATACCGAGATCAAGTCGGTCTGCATGGCTTATTGAGCGGCATTGCCGCGCGGGGTGGGGGAAATCGCTCCGCGGGTAATCCCGGGTGGGTAAAACCTACCCCTGCGGCCATTCTTAGGTCTGCCGCAATCCGGTGGCGCGACGGGCGATGTCCGTTGCGCCATTGGCCAGCCACTGGCACAGAACCAGCCTGGCTTCCCCCGAAGAAGAAGCAAAAAGAAGAGGAGACACAATGAGCCAAGATCCCAAGCGGGTTTTCTCCCGCTGGCCGCGCGTTGCGCAACGCACCGGCAACCAAGCGGGCCTGTCACGCAAGATGGCAGTGCTGGCGGCCGGCCTGGCGGCATGTTCGCTGGCGCTCGCGCAGACCAAGCCGCCGGCCAAGGTGGCCAGCGCCGATCCTATCCGTACCGTCACGCGAAGCGTCGACGGCGCCTTCATCGAAGCCAACGCCGCCAAGACACCCGACTGGCCCAGCTACGGCCTGGACTATGCGGAGACCCGCTTCAGCCGGCTCTCGCAGATCAATGCCGACAACGTGAAGGATCTTGGCCTGGCCTGGTCGTACGACCTCGAATCCACGCGGGGCGTGGAGGCCACGCCGCTGGTGGTCAACGGCATCATGTACGTCAGCGCGTCGTGGAGCGTGGTGCATGCCATCGACACCCGCAGCGGCAAGCGCATCTGGACCTTCGACCCGAAGGTCGACAAGTCGATCGGCTACAAGGGCTGCTGCGACGTCGTCAATCGCGGCGTGGCGCTGTACCAGGGCAAGGTCTTTGTCGCCTCCTATGACGGCCGCCTGATCGCGCTCGATGCCGGCACCGGCCGCAAGCTGTGGGAGAAGGACACCATCATCGACCGCACCCACTCGTACACCATCACTGGCGCGCCGCGGGTGTTCAAGGGCAAGGTCATCATCGGCAACGGCGGCGCGGAGTACGGTGTGCGCGGCTATGTCACCGCCTACGATGCCGGCACCGGCGAGCAGAAATGGCGCTGGTTCACCGTGCCCGGCGACCCCAGCAAGCCGTTCGAGGATGAGTCGATGGCCAAGGCGGCCAAGACCTGGGATCCGGCCGGCAAGTACTGGGAAGCCGGCGGCGGCGGCACCGCGTGGGACACGCTGGCCTTCGACCCCGAGCTCAACCTGATGTACGTGGGCACCGGCAACGGCTCGCCCTGGTCGCGCAGCAAGCGCAGCCCGGCCGGCGGCGACAACCTTTACCTGGCCTCCATCGTCGCGCTGGATCCGGATACCGGCAAATACGTCTGGCACTACCAGGAGACGCCCGGCGACAACTGGGACTACACTTCCACCCAGCCCATGATCCTGGCCGACCTGAACATCGGCGGCAAGGCGCGCAAGGTCATCCTGCACGCGCCCAAGAACGGCTTCTTCTTCGTCATCGACCGCACCAACGGCCAGTTCATCTCGGCCAAGAATTTCGTCGACGTGAACTGGGCCAGCGGCTACGACCAGAACGGGCGCCCGATCGAGCTGCCGGCGGCACGCGCCACCGACAAGCCCTATGACGCCATCCCCGGGCCCTACGGCGCGCACAACTGGCATCCGATGTCGTTCAATCCGCAGACCGGCCTGGTCTACCTGCCCGCGCAGCACGTGCCGCTCAACCTGATGGACGACAAGAACTGGACGTTCAACGGCAAGCAGGCCGGCCAGCCGCACGGCAACGTGGGATGGAACACGGCGAAGTTCCTCAATGTCGAGCCGCCCACCAGCCAGCCCTTCGGCCGCCTGATTGCTTGGGACCCGGTGCAGCAAAAGGCCGTCTGGACACAGGAGCAGGTCTCGCCGTGGAATGGCGGCACGCTCACCACCGCCGGCAACCTCGTGTTCCAGGGCACGGCCGATGGCCGCTTTATCGCCTACAATGCCGCCACTGGCGCAAAGCTGTGGGAGTCCCCCACCGGCACCGGCGTGATCGCGGCGCCCGTGAGCTATCTGGTGGACGGCAAGCAGTACGTGTCCGTCGCTGTCGGCTGGGGTGGCGTCTACGGGCAGGCCCAGCGTGCCACCGAGCGGCAGGGACCGGGCACGGTCTACACCTTCGCGGTTGGCGGCAAGGCGCCGATGCCCGCGTTCGTGCAGTACCGCGCGGGTGAATTGCTGTCGGGCGTGAAGTACGACCCGGCCAACGTCGCGGCCGGCACGGCGCTCTACGTCAGCAACTGCGTGCTCTGCCATGGCGTGCCCGGCGTGGATCGCGGCGGCAATATTCCCAACCTTGGTTATATGAACTCCGCCTACATTCAGAATCTCGACAAGTTCATCTTCAAGGGACCGGCCATGGCGCGCGGCATGCCAGACTTTACCGGCAAACTGAGCGCGGACGATGTCGAAAAGATCAAGGCGTTTATCCAGGGCACCGCGGACGCGATCCGGCCCAAGGGGCAAGTCGTCGCGAAGTAGTAGCGACGTCGTCGCCAAATGGTGGCCGGGCGGAACGGCGCACAGCGGTAAAGGAAGCGATCAACCAACGCAGGGCGGGGAAATGGCGGGCATCAAGGACGGTTTGCGAAGCAGGAAACGGGTTTCCGAAGAGGCTTCGCACCGTCTGTGCTGCCTGGCGGCGGCGATGCTTGCCGCCGCGCCCGGTGCGGCTCTTGCCGAGGAAACGCTCCCCGACGTGGTGGTGAGCGTCAGCCGCGCCGAGCAGAAGCGCTTTGACGCGCCGGCCGCGATCGACAGCGTTGCCGTCGACTCGCTGAGCACGCCTAGCCCTTTGATCAACCTGTCTGAGTTGTTGCCGCTCGTGCCCGGCGTGGCCGCGCGCGAGCGGCAGAATTACGCGCAAGACCTGCAGCTTGCGGTGCGCGGCTTCGGCAGCCGCTCCACCTTCGGGGTGCGCGGCGTGCGGCTGTTCGTGGACGGCATTCCTGCCACCATGCCGGACGGGCAGGGCCAGGCCTCCACCGCCGATCTCACCAGCGCCAGCCGCATCGAGGTGTTGCGCGGCCCCTTTGCCCAGCTCTACGGCAATGCCTCGGGCGGTGTCGTGCAGATTTTCACGCCCGATCCGCCCAAGGCGCCGATGGCGCGTGCCACCTCCGGATTCGGCTCCGACGGGCAATGGATGGCCGGCGTGACGGTGGGCGGCGGCAACGACAAGATCGGCGGCGTGCTGGATGCCTGGACGTTCGAGACCGACGGCTACCGCGATCACAGCGCGGCCCGGCGCCGCCAGCTCAACGCCAAGGTGGTGGCGGAGCCGGTCACCGGCACCCGCGTCACGCTGCTGTTCAACGCGTTCGACCAGCCCCAGGCGCAGGACCCGCTCGGCCTCACACGTGCCCAGGCCGAGGCCAACCCGCGCCAGGCCGTGGCGCTGGCCACGCAGTTCAATACCCGCAAGTCCGTCCGGCAGAACCAGGGCGGCGTGCTGGTCGAGCAGCGCCTGGGCGAGCAGGACAACCTTGAATTCCGCCTCTATGGCGGCACCCGAGAGCTCACCCAGTACCTGGGCTTCAGCGGCATCGCGCCCGCGTCGGCGGGCGGCATCGTGGATATCGACAGATCCTACGGCGGCGGTGCGATGTCCTGGCACCACGACACCACGGTAGCCGGACTGCCCTTGCTATGGAGCGCTGGCGTGGACGCCGACGGCATGCGCGACGCGCGCACTGGCTTCGTGAACCAGAACGGCACGCAGGGCGCGCTGCGCCGCGACGAAACCGACAAGGCCGGCAGCCTGGGCGCCTTCGCCCAGTTCGACTGGACCTGGAATCCGCACTGGCGGCTGGTCGGCGGCGTGCGCGCCAGCCAGGTCAAGCTGCGCATCGACGATCACTACATCACCGCCGCCAGCCCCGACGACAGCGGCACGGCCACCTACAACAACGTCAGCCCGGTGCTCGGCGTGGTCTGGCAGGCGGTGGACTCGCTCAATGTCTACGCCAACCTTGGCCGCGGCTTCGAAACCCCGACGCTGACCGAAGTCGCCTACGGCCCCGGCGGCACCGGCACCAACCTCGGGCTGCAGCCATCCACCAGCCGCCAGGGCGAGATCGGCGTCAAATGGCAAGGCAAAGGGCAACGGCTGGAAGCTGCGCTGTTCGACGCCGGCAGCCACAACGAGATCGTGCCGCTGTCCAACGACAACGGCCGCTCCGTCTACCAGAACGTCAGCGGCGTGCAACGCCGGGGGCTGGAGCTCGGCTGGCGTGGCAGCTACGGCCCCGCCGAGCGCTACGGCACCGGCCTGGCCTACACCTGGCTCGACGCCTACTTTGGCGACGCCTTTCGCAATGCGCAGGGCGCAACGGTGGCAGCCGGCAACCGCCTGCCCGGCACCTCCCGCCACAGCCTGTTCGCCGAGGCCACGTACAAGCCGGTAGCCGACCTCACGCTGGGCGTGGAAATGCGCGTGGAAGGCCGTGTCTTCGCCGACGACCTCAACACGCAATACGCGCCGGGCTACGCCACCTTCAACCTGCGCGCTGGCTATCACTTCCGTATGGGGCGCATGCGGTGGTATGCCTATGGCCGGATCGACAATATTGCCGACCGGCATTACATCGGGTCGGTGATCGTGAACGAGAGCAACGGGCGGTATTTTGAGCCGGCGCCGGGGCGGCGGTTCTTTGTGGGGTTGAGGGCGGAGATTTGAGTGGTGGCTGGGCTGTTGCTTGGCAAATTACGCGGTTGCCGTACGCGGAAGCCATCGCGCTTCATGTGCCGCCTGTCAGGCATCCGCCAGCCGGCTGCGGCATTGCGGCAGCCGGCGCGGCACCATCAGTCTGCGCCGTACCTGGCAGAGCGCGGACCGTACAGGATGCCGCCCGGGCTGCCGGCCGACAGCAGCTTCTGGCTCGTTGCTCCCGCTACCGAATAGCTCGCATCCGACACGCTGTTGATCACCTGCGCGACCGCCGCGGCCACGAGCATCCCAACGAGGCCTCCGCCGGCGTTGCCCGATTGGCTGTTGGATGCCGACGCGGCGCCAGTCCAGAGTGTGCCCCCTGTGCGCAAATCCACGAGCTTCGCCTTCGCGCTGACGACCGTGGCGCTGTTGACCACCTGGTACTTCGTCCCATAGTCCGTCACCGTGATGTAGAGGGCGGCATCCGCGCCGAAGATGTCTCTGAGCTTCGGCGGCGGGACAGCATGGATATCACCCGGCGTCGTCAGGCCGTTCTGGCGGAACGTCTCATCCACCAGGGCCACCGGCAGCACGTAGTACCCGGCCTCGGCAAGCGGGTAGCTGACCTGCGACAGCATGCTGTAGGTTGCCGTGACGTCAGGCGACTCGTTCAGCGGGGGCAGGACCAGGATCGAGCGTGGCTTGCTTTCCTTGAAGGCGGCGTAATCGGCATTCTTGGGTGGCGCCGCGCACCCGGCGGCCAGCGCCGCGACGGCCAGGAGCGCGAGCGCGCGTTTGATCAGATCCTTCATTTCTTGCTCTCCCCTTGCTTGATGTTCTTCATCAGGAAATCCACATAGGCGGACGATTCTGGAAACAGGGTCTTTTCCGTCTGGAACTCGCGGGCCATCTGATCATCCTTGCCGGCTTCGGCGTACAGCATGCCAAGATGGGCGTGGTAGCCCGGCGGCGGCGTATTGCCCGCCGCCATGATCTTCTGCAGATCGCGTTCAAGCGCTTCAATCTGGGCCTGCTTCGATTCGCCCTTGAAGTATTGGTAGACCTGCGGCTGGTAGCTTTCCCACTGATACAGGGGCTTGGTTGGCGCGGCGCAGCCCGCCAGCAATGTACTTGCCGTGATCGCGAGTGTCGCCAGGCGGTACGGCTGGAATGATGTCTTCACAGTTTCTCCTCTTCCTCCAGATGTTGGCGCTCAGGGATTGCCCGGCTTCAAGGCGCCGGCCTCGACCCCGTTGACCAGGTTCGTCACGGCCTCGCGCATGGCGAGATCCAGCACCTTGCCGTTGAGGGTCGAGTCATAGCTGGAACTGCCGCCAAAACCCATGACCTCCCGGCTGGACAGCGCGTACTCGCCCGCGCCCTGGCTGGTGAACACCACTTCCGATGTCACGATATTGACCACGTTCAGGGCGACCTTCGCATAGGCCACCTGCGACTTGCCGCGACCGAGAATGCCGAAGAACTGCTGGTCACCCACTTCCTTGCGCCCGAACTCGGTCACATCGCCGGTAATCACGTAGTCGGCCCCCTTGAGGCGTTGCGCCTGGCTCTTGATGCCCGCCTCGCGTTTGATCTCGTCCAGGTTGTCGCGGTCGAGAACATGGAAGCGGTTGGTCTGTTGCAGGTGGGTGATCAGGACGGTCTTGGCCTGGCCGCCCAGCCGGTCGATGCCGTCGGAAAACACGCCGCGCATATAGCTCGAACGGTTATCGAACTTTCCGACCGCGATCGGCGTGCGCACCCCTACGTAGGGGCGGCTGGCACTCTCGACCTTCTGCACGGGCAACGCAGTTGATGATTCGGTCGCGCAGCCGCCAAGCAGGGCGAGCAGCCCAGCCGCGGCAAATAGCGATCCTCTTGTCAGCCTGTTCATTCGGGTTTCTCCTCTTCGTCACTCAAACATGCAAACGATTCACGCCATCGGGCGAGCATCGCCTGCGTTCTCTGCGGCAAGGGTGAGTTGTTCATCGAAGCCGCGCACTGAGTAGCGGTTGCCGATGACGAAGTAGTCGGACGGCAAGATGCGGGTGCGGGGGTACGCAAGCGCCTTGACGCCCGAGTGAGGCTGGACTACGCCCAGGCCACTGCCATCAAAGGCCCTCGGATGGGAGCGCCGCATGACTGTTGTTTTTACACGGGACCGGCGAAGGCGTGGTTCAGATGAATCTGAATGCAAGGTGAGAAATTTCCGCTTATGGGCGTGGATTGCCGTGGGTCGCGGCTGGGGAGGCCCGCCGTTGCAGCCACCTGCGGCGCCTCGCCGTACCCCGGCGCCTGGATTACACTGTCCGGACATCCGCTCGGCGCCGCTTCGTCCACACCTCTCATGCAAGACACCACTCCGCTTGCCACCGACGACCGCACCCGCAGGATCATGCTGTGGGTGGTCGCGATCGGTTTCTTCATGCAGACGCTGGACTCCACCATCGTCAACACGGCATTGCCGTCGATGGCCAAGAGCCTGGGGGAGAGCCCACTGCGGATGCAGTCGGTCATCATTGCCTACTCGCTGACCATGGCGGTGATCATCCCGGCTTCGGGCTGGCTGGCGGACCGTTTTGGCACGCGCACCATCTTCCAGACGGCCATCGTGCTGTTTGTCGCCGGCTCGCTGGCTTGCGCCTATTCCAATAGCCTGACCTTGCTGGTGGTCTCACGCGTGGTGCAGGGCGTGGGTGGCGCGATGCTGCTGCCAGTGGGGCGGCTGGCGGTGCTGCGGACATTCCCGCGGGACCAGTACCTGCAGGCACTCAGCTTTGTGGCGATTCCGGGCATGGTGGGGCCGCTGATCGGGCCGACGCTGGGCGGCTGGCTGACCCAGACCTTTTCCTGGCACTGGATCTTCCTGATCAACGTGCCGGTGGGGCTGCTGGGCGGGCTGGCTACCATGCGCTACATGCCCAACGCGCGCCTGCACGGGGTGGCGCCGTTCGATCTGAGCGGCTACCTGCTGCTGGCGATCTCGATGC
>NZ_AHJE01000192.1 GCF_000243095.1 Cupriavidus basilensis OR16
TCCTGTTTGAAGGGCGCGACGCGGCGGGCAAAGGCGGCGTGATCAAGCGCATCACCCAGCGGCTCAATCCGCGCGTGGCCCGGGTGGCGGCGCTGCCGGCGCCCAACGACCGCGAACGCACCCAGTGGTATTTCCAGCGCTATGCCTCGCACCTGCCGGCGGCGGGCGAGATCGTGCTGTTCGACCGCAGCTGGTACAACCGCGCCGGTGTGGAGCGCGTGATGGGCTTTTGCACCGACGACCAGTACGAAGAGTTTTTCCGCTCGGTGCCGGAGTTCGAACGCATGCTGGTGCGCTCCGGCATCCAGGTGATCAAGTACTGGTTCTCGATCTCGGACGAAGAGCAGCACCTGCGCTTCCTCTCCCGCATCCACGATCCGCTCAAGCAGTGGAAGCTCAGCCCCATGGATCTCGAATCCCGCCGGCGCTGGGAGGACTACACCCGCGCCAAGGAAATCATGCTGGAGCGCACGCATATCGACGAGGCACCGTGGTGGGTGGTGCAGGCGGTCGACAAGAAGAAGGCGCGCCTCAACTGCATCCATCACCTGTTGCAGCAGATGCCTTATGAAGAGCGCCTGCAGCCGACCGTGGTGCTGCCGCAGCGCGAGCGGCACGACGATTACGCGCGCCAGCCGGTGCCGGACAACATGATCGTGCCGGAAATCTACTGAGCGGCTGATCCATCCGGCAGGGCCGCGGCCCTGCCGCCCGGGTTGACCAGGCGATCGCCCTCGCCCACGCCGATGAAGGCTGCGGGTGAGCGTGCATCGGCGTAGTCGATCGGCTGCGAGCCGGGCGGGGCGCACGTATTCTTGCATAGTCGCCGCGCGCGGTGCTTGCCGTGGCGCCATGGCCTGATTCCGTTGGCTTGCGCAGCAGCTGTCATGCCAGCCGGCATTCTTTTCCCTCGTTAAAGCTCCTGTCCCGGATGCCGTTATTTGTGTGGCTTAGGCGCGGTGGCGGTGGCGGCGACACGCCAGCAGCGGGCCAGGCGAACGCGAGTCCCCCGTACCGGTCGCCAGCGCGCCCGTACCGCCGGTGCCACCCACGCTGGCGCCGGCCTGCAGCGGCTGCGGCGCCGTGGACGCCAGCAATTACTCCGGTTCCGGCGTCGGCGTCTGGTCCGCCTCCAATACCAACGGCGTGCCAGTCGACGTGCCCGTTGCCATCGGCGGCGTGAACGGCAAGGCCGTGACGCTGCTCTACACCAACGGCGCCGTGGCACAGGCCATGCCGTCCGGCCTGTCGCTGTCGGTGATGCAGCCGGTGCTGGGCAACCTCTCGATCCAGTCGGTTTCCTCCGCGCAGGACGAACAAACGCTGCGCGACATCGCTGAGTTCAACCGCGCCGGCTGGGCCGCGATGGCCGACGGCAAGCGCGTGGCCAGCCTTTCCGAATTCGCGCCGCCACCGCCGCGCGCTTCCGTGGTCAACGATACCAAGAGCTGGTATCACACCGACGGCACCCGGCGCGCCGCCACGCTGGTCAAGCAAGTGACCACGGGCGACGCCACCACCGTCAACATCTGGGTGGAGACCACCGAGTCGGTGCCCGGCAAGATCACCAGCACCATCGTCGACACGCTGGCGGCCGCCTACTCCGGCAGCGGCGGCATCTACGACATGCTGGCCTCGGTCGGCGGTCCGTTGTGGGGTCCGCACAGCTACAACAACCTCATCGCCGGCAGCGGCCAGCCGGTGGATATCGTCGTGCTCAACTTCGACAACAACAACCAGCCATTCGGCACCGTGGGCTATTTCTGGGGCCTGCATAACCTGAAGGCCACCTCGGATGCGCGCAGCAACGAATCGCTGTCGCTCTATCTCGATTCCGAGACCCTGTACCTGGGCGGCGCCGCAGGCATGAAGTCGATGAAGATGACGATGGCGCACGAGGGGATGCATATGCAGAACTTCTACCGCCGCGGCGTCAAGGCCGGCCAGCAGTACGCATTCGACAGCTGGCTGGAAGAAATGTCCGCGATGATGATGGAGGATTTCGCCAGCCAGACCATCGACCCCGCCTACAACGCGATCCGCGACGTGCGCTTCAGGGACTACGTGAGCTACGGCAACGGCAACTACAACTGCAACATGCTGAGCTTCACCGGCTTTGGCGCTACCTGCGAGAGCTATTCGGTGTCGGGCAGCTTCGGCGGCTTCCTTGACCGGCAGCTCGGCCTGGCTTTCTACAAGGACCTGCTGACCCGTACTTCCAGCGTGGATTCCAAGACCGTGCTTGACCAGGCCATCAAGGCCGCGCGCTCCGACTCCGGCTTCAACCAGGAACTGTTGCGCTGGACCGTCACGAGCAATTCGCTGATGCCAGCCGCGTCATCGCCGGCGCGTTACGGCTACCCTGCCCGTGTCGATGGCGGTTTTACGCTCCCGCTGATTGATCCGGACCTGTTCCGTGCCTCGCGCAAGCTGCCGGTGGCCGTGCCCTCCACGTTGCAGCCGTACGGTAGCTTCCCGGTGGTTCGCAGCAATGTGGGTGCCACGTTCAGCGAAACCGTGCGCGTGCCTGCGGGCACTACGCTATCCATCGTGGTGTACTGAACGCGGCGGTGTTCGCCATCTGGACTTGTCAATCCTACAAACGTCATGCGCCGAATCCTGCCTCTGATTGCTGCCCTGTCCGTAGTGCTGGCCGCGTGTGTGCACGCGGTGCCGGCCGGGCGGTCCATCGCCTTGACGGGCACGGTGATGGTCAAGGGCAGCGCCCTGTTCCAGCAGCCGATGCTGGTCACCGCCGATGGCGAGGCGTGGGTGCTCGAAAAATTCCCCGTCGACGCGGCCGAGGCCTTGCGCGGCAAGAAGGTGGGCGTGACCGGCACCGTGCTGCGCGCGAACCAGCCGGGCACGTGGGCGCCGGCCATCCGCGTCGAGCGGATAGAGGCCATGCCGGATGGCGAGCCTGCACGATAAATCCGGCTGGATCAGTCGCTCGGGCCCGCGCGGTCCGGAAACGCCTCTTCCAGTGTCAATACCGTACCTGTCAGGCTGCCGTCATAGCCGGGCAAGGCGTCCACCACCTGCCGGAAACCAGCGCTCCTGAGTGCCGCAACGGCGCCGGCCAGCGCCGGGCTCTGCAGGCGCTCCCGCTCGATGACAAAGAAGTACCGCTCCTTGAGCACTGGCACGAAATCCAACCCGAAGCGGCGCGCCGCGGTTTCCACGCCGAATCCCGCATCCGCCATGCCGCTGCCGATATAGGCGGCCACCGCGGCATGGGTGAACTCTCCATTGCTGTAGCCCTCGATGCGGCTGCTATCGATGCCGCGCGCCTTCAGCATCAGGTCCAGCAGCAGGCGCGTGCCGGAACCGGTCTGGCGGTTGACGAAGCGCACATCGGCGCGGCAGAGATCTTGCAGCGTGGCGACCTGCTTCGGATTGCCGGGGCGCACGAAGATGCCCTGCGAGCGTACCGCCAGTTGGATCAGGCAATGGGTCTCGGGGCGTATCCATGTGGCAAAGCTCGCCAGCATCTCCCGCTCGAATTCGCCGATCGGCACGTGGAAGCCGGCGATGTCGCAAGCGCCTTGCGCAAGCGCAGCAACCGCCTCAAGGCTGCCGCAGTACTTCAGGTCGTGGCGCACCTGGTGCGCGTCCAGGAAATCATGCAGCGCCGCCACCGCGAAGCCATGGCTGGCGTGCAGGCGCAGCGTCGGGCCGGGTTGGTCGACCAGCTTCTTCAGTTCTATTTCCAGTTCCGAGGCCAGGCTCTCCAGCGTGGGTGAGAGCCGCGCGGCAATACGCTTGCTGGCCCACACCAGTTGCTGCGCCAGCGGCGACAGCGCGCTGCCGCGCCCACGGGTCTTGGCAATCAGCGCGCCGCCGAACAGGGTTTGCGCGTCGCGCAGGATGCCCCAGGCGTAGCGGTAGGACAGGCCGGCGGCCTGCGCCGACTGGCTGATGCTGCCGGTGCTCTCGATCTGCCCGAGCAGGGTGACCAGGCGCGAGACGTCAAGCGGCGCGGCGTCGGCCAGGCCGTCGTCACGGATTTGCAGGTGGGGGAGGATGGAGATGCGGATCATATGAGAAAAATAGCATATTGCTCGAACGCGGCCAACTGCCTATAGTCCGCTCAAAGAGGCATAGCACCCGGGAAAAGCCAGCTTAACTGGCCAGGCTAGATGGGGAATGCCAATTTATAGCCCCCCGATATATGAAAAAAATAGCATATAACGTGGTCGCCGCAAGACGGTGTGCCGCGCCCCGCAGCCAATCCTGGCAAGACGCGCAAGCCAATGCGCCACACCGTCTGCCGCCGGCCACCCGCTTCAGCGCTTGCACTGGCCTGTGCTGCGTCACCAGGAGACTTGATGTCTGATTCAGCCGCCGTAGCCGTGCGCGAACGGGTCGCCCGCATCGTGGCCACGCGCCGCGATATGCCGGGCGCCTTGCTGCCCATCCTCCACGAGATCCAGGACACGGTGGGCTACGTGCCCGCCGACGCCTTGCCCGAGATCGCGCGCGCGCTCAACCTGTCGCGCGCCGAGGTGCATGGCGTGGTCACCTTCTATCACCACTTTCGTGACAGCAAGCCGGGCCGGCACGTGGTTCAGGTCTGCCGCGCGGAAGCGTGCCAGTCGGTTGGCAGCGAAGCGCTTGCCGCGCACGCCGAGCGCGCGCTGGGCTGCGGGTTTCATGAAACCACCGCCGATGGCGAGTTCACGCTGGAGCCCGTGTATTGCCTCGGGCAGTGCGCCTGCGGCCCGGCCGTGATGATCGATGGGCGTTTGGCCGGCCGTGTCACGCTGCAGCGTTTCGATGCGCTGCTCAAAGCTTGCGCGGACGTGACCGAGGACCAGGAGGTGCAGGCATGAGCATCACCGTCTTCGTTCCCCGCGATTCGAGCGCGCTGGCCATGGGCGCCGACGATGTGGCCCGCGCCATCGCGCGAGAAGCCGCGGCGCGTGGCGCCAGTGTCGAGCTGGTGCGCAACGGCTCGCGCGGCATGTTCTGGCTCGAGCCGCTGGTCGAGGTGCAGACCGCCGCCGGGCGCGTGGCGTACGGCCCGGTCACGCCGGAGGATGTCGCCGCGCTGTTCGATGCGGACTTCCTGGCAGGCGGCGCGCACGCGCTTGCGCTCGGCCTCACCGGCGAGATTCCCTTCCTGAAAAACCAGGAGCGCCTGACCTTTGCCCGCGTGGGCATTACCGATCCGCTTTCGCTCGCCGACTACACCGCGCATGAGGGCTTCAAGGGCCTGACCCGCGCGCTGGCGCTGGACGGCGCGAAGATCGTGCAGGAGGTCACCGATTCTGGCCTGCGCGGGCGCGGCGGCGCGGCGTTTCCCACCGGCATCAAGTGGCAGACGGTGCTCAAGGCGCCGTCGGCCACCAAGTACGTGGTCTGCAATGCCGACGAGGGCGATTCTGGGACCTTCTCGGACCGCATGGTGATGGAGTGTGATCCCTTCATGCTGATCGAAGGCATGACCATCGCCGGCTTCGCTGTCGGTGCCGAGCACGGCTATATCTACGTGCGCTCGGAATACCCGCACGCCATCGCCATGCTGGAGGCCGCCATCGGCATTGCGCAGGCGGCCGGCTGGCTGGGCGACGATATCCGCGGCAGCGGCCGGCGCTTCCAGCTCGAAGTGCGCAAGGGCGCCGGCGCCTATGTGTGCGGCGAGGAAACCGCGCTGCTGGAAAGCCTGGAGGGCAAGCGCGGCGTGGTGCGCGCCAAACCGCCGCTGCCGGCCATCGAAGGCCTGTTCGGCAAGCCTACCATCATCAATAACGTGATCTCGCTGGCCACGGTGCCGGTGATCCTGGCGCGCGGCGCGCAGTGCTACCGCGACTTCGGCATGGGCCGCTCGCGCGGCACGCTGCCGTTCCAGATCGCCGGCAATGTGCGGCAGGGCGGGTTGGTGGAGAAAGCCTTTGGTGTCACCCTGCGCGAGTTGCTGGAGGACTACGGCCAGGGCACGCGCAGCGGACGGCCCATCCGCGCGGTGCAGGTGGGCGGCCCGCTGGGCGCGTACCTGCCGGTGTCGCGGCTGGATACGCCGATGGACTACGAAGCCTTCGCCGCGTTCGGCGCGGTGCTGGGGCATGGCGGCATTGTCGTGTTCGACGACACCGTCGACATGGCGAAACAGGCCCGCTACGCCATGGAGTTCTGCGCCATCGAATCGTGCGGCAAGTGCACGCCGTGCCGGATCGGCTCCACGCGCGGTGTCGAGGTGATCGACAAGATCATCGCCGGCGACCAGCCGGTGAAGCACGTGAAGCTGGTGCGCGACCTGTGCGACACCATGCTGGGCGGATCGCTGTGCGCCATGGGCGGCATGACGCCGTACCCGGTGCTGTCGGCGCTGGACGCATTCCCGGAAGACTTTGGCGTGGCCGTGCCCGCCAAGGCTGCCTGAGCGCAGCGCCACCGCCTGTCGAACCGGCGCCGCCACCGCGCCCTTTTGAATCACCAGTCACCAGTAAGCGGCCCAGGCCGCAGCGGGAGTCCGCCTTGAACACAAGCAACGAAATCGACTACGGCACGCCGGCTAGCGACGCGCAACAGCTGGTCACCCTTGAGATCGACGGCGTCGACGTCACCGTGCCCGCCGGCACCTCGCTGATGCGCGCCGCCGTGACGGCCGGCGTCAACGTGCCCAAGCTGTGCGCCACCGACAGCCTCAAGTCCTTCGGCTCGTGCCGCCTGTGCCTGGTCGAAATCGAAGGCCGCCGCGGTTTTCCGGCCTCGTGCACGACCCCGGCCGAAGCCGGCATGAAGGTCAAGACCCAGACTGACAAGCTGGCCGACCTGCGCCGCGGCGTGATGGAGCTGTATATCTCCGACCACCCGCTGGACTGCCTGACCTGCCCCACCAACGGCAACTGCGAGCTGCAGGACATGGCCGGCGTGGTGGGCCTGCGCGAGGTGCGCTACGGCTACGACGGCGCCAACCACCGCGCCGAGGCCAAGGACGAGTCCAACCCGTACTTCACCTACGATCCCTCCAAGTGCATCGTGTGCAACCGCTGCGTGCGCGCCTGCGAGGAAACCCAGGGCACCTTCGCGCTCACCATCAGCGGCCGCGGCTTCGACTCGCGCGTGACGGCGGGGCAGGGCGACAGCTTCATGGACTCCGACTGCGTGTCGTGCGGCGCCTGCGTGCAGGCGTGCCCCACCGCCACGTTGGCCGAGACCTCCATCATCCGCATGGGGCAGCCCGAACACAGCAAGGTCACCACCTGCGCTTACTGCGGTGTGGGCTGCGCTTTCAAGGCGGAGATGAAGGGCAACGAAGTGGTGCGCATGGTGCCGTACAAGAACGGCCAGGCCAACGAAGGCCACTCGTGCGTGAAGGGCCGCTTCGCCTTTGGCTATGCGACCCACAAGGACCGCATCCTGAACCCGATGATCCGCGCCAGGATCACCGATCCGTGGCGCGAAGTGTCGTGGGAAGAAGCCATCAGCCACGCAGCCTCGGAGTTCAAGCGGATCCAGGCCAAGCATGGCCGTGACTCCATCGGCGGCATCGTGTCCTCGCGCTGTACCAACGAGGAGGGCTACCTGGTGCAAAAGCTGGTGCGCGCCGCCTTCGGCAACAACAACGTCGATACCTGCGCGCGGGTTTGCCACTCGCCCACCGGCTACGGCCTCAAGCAGACGCTGGGCGAATCCGCCGGCACGCAGACCTTCCGCTCGGTGGAGAAGGCCGATGTCATCATGGTGATGGGCGCCAACCCCACCGACGGCCACCCGGTCTTTGCCTCGCGCATGAAGAAGCGCCTGCGCGCCGGCGCCAAGCTGATCGTGATCGATCCGCGCCGCATCGACCTGGTCGATTCGCCGCACGTGCGCGCCGATTTCCACCTGCAACTGCGCCCCGGCACCAATGTGGCCGTGGTGACCTCGCTGGCGCATGTCATCGTGAGTGAAGGCCTGATGGCTGATTCGTTCATCGCCGAGCGCTGCGAGGACCGCGCCTTCCAGCAATGGCGCGACTTCGTCATGCTGCCGGAGAACTCGCCGGAAGCCATGGCGGAGATCACCGGCATTCCCGCCGAGCAGTTGCGCGGCGCGGCACGCCTGTACGCCACCGGCGGCAACGCAGCGATCTATTACGGCCTGGGCGTGACCGAACACGCGCAGGGCTCCACCACCGTGATGGGCATCGCCAACCTCGCCATGTGCACCGGCAATATCGGCCGCGAAGGCGTGGGCGTGAACCCGCTGCGTGGCCAGAACAACGTGCAGGGCTCCTGCGATATCGGCTCGTTCCCGCATGAGCTGCCGGGCTACCGCCACGTTTCGGACTCCACCACGCGCGGCCTGTTCGAATCCGCCTGGAACGTGGAGATCAGCCCGGAACCCGGCCTGCGCATTCCCAATATGTTCGAGGCGGCGCTGTCGGGCAGCTTCATGGGCCTGTACTGCCAGGGCGAGGACATCGTCCAGTCCGACCCGAATACGCAGCATGTGTCGGCGGCGCTGTCGGCCATGGAGTGCATCGTGGTGCAGGACATCTTCCTCAACGAGACCGCCAAGTACGCGCACGTATTCCTGCCGGGCTCGTCCTTCCTGGAAAAGGACGGCACTTTCACCAACGCCGAACGCCGCATCTCGCGCGTGCGCAAAGTGATGCCGCCCAAGGCGCGCTATGCCGACTGGGAAGCCACCGTGCTGCTGTCCAACGCGCTGGGGTACCCGATGGCGTACAAGCATCCGTCCGAAATCATGGACGAGATCGCGCGGCTCACGCCCACCTTCAGCGGCGTCAGCTACCAGCGCCTGGAAGAACTCGGCAGCATCCAGTGGCCGTGCAACGACGCCGCGCCGCAAGGCACGCCCACCATGCATATCGACGCGTTCGTGCGCGGCAAGGGCAAGTTCATCATCACGCGCTACGTACCCACCGCCGAGCGCGTCAATCGCAAGTTCCCGCTGATCCTCACCACGGGCCGCATCCTGTCGCAGTACAACGTGGGCGCGCAGACGCGCCGCACCGAGAACGTGATGTGGCACGACGAGGACCGCCTGGAGATCCATCCGCACGACGCCGAGGAGCGCGGCATCAAGGACGGCGACTGGGTCGGCGTGCAAAGCCGCGCGGGCGAAACCGTGCTGCGCGCCATTGTCAGCGAGCGCATGCAGCCGGGGGTGGTCTACACCACCTTCCACTTCCCCGAATCCGGCGCCAATGTGATCACCACCGACAACTCGGACTGGGCCACCAACTGCCCCGAGTACAAGGTCACCGCGGTGCAGGTCATGCCGGTGGCACAGCCGTCCGAATGGCAGCGCCAGTATCGCGACTTCCATGATCAGCAGATGCAGTTGCTGCAAGCGGCCAGCGCCGAGGCAGGGTCGGCATGACGGCCTGCGAACTCGCCATGGCCAGCTCCGATGCGGCGGCGCTCACCGATGCCGAGCCGCCTACGCACAGCACCTTCACCGTCAATCGCTGCCGGCTGGGCGAGCTGGCGCTGGAGAACGACGAGATCGCCGAGGAGGTGCCGGTCGCGCTCGAGTACAACGGCATCTCCCATGCGGTCATGCTGGCCTCGCCGGCCGATCTAGAAGACTTCGCATTGGGTTTCAGCCTGAGCGAGGGGCTGGTGGCCAGCCCGCGCGACGTCTATGAGATTGAGACCGAGGTCCGCCCCGAGGGTATCGCGGTGCGGTTGCGCATCGCGGCGCAAGCCTTTGCTGCGCTCAAGGATCGGCGCCGCGCGATGGCGGGCCGCACTGGCTGCGGGCTGTGCGGCACGGAGTCGCTGCAGGAAGTCATGCGCGCGCCGGCGCCGGTCAGCAGTAGCGCGAGCTTCAGCGACGCGGTGCTGTACGCCGCGTTCGGGCAGCTGCAGACGCGCCAGGAACTGCTACGCCATACCGGCTCCACGCACGCCGCCGCCTGGCTGCGCGCGGACGGCCAGGTAGCATTGGTCCGCGAGGACGTGGGCCGTCACAACGCGCTTGATAAACTGATCGGCGCGCTCGCACGCACCGGCGAGGACCGCTCGCGCGGCGCCGTGCTGGTCACCAGCCGGGCCAGCTACGAGATGGTGCTGAAGACGGCCAGCGCCGGCGTTGGCGTGCTGGCCGCCGTCTCAGGCCCGACCGCGCTGGCGGTGCGCCTGGCGCTCGATGCCGGCGTCACGCTGGCCGGCTTTGTGCGCGCCGGGCGCCACGTGGTCTACTCTCACCCCCAACGTTTGCACAGCAGGACGGAACAGGCATGAACTCCGACAATCTCGTCAAGATGGCGAACCAGATCGGCACCTTCTTCGAGGCCATGCCGGACCGCGAGGAAGCGGTGGCCGATATCGCCGGCCATATCAAGCGCTTCTGGGAGCCGCGCATGCGGCGCGCGTTGCTGGCGCGGCTGGACAGCCATGAAGATGCCGGGCTGGACGAGATTGTCCTGCTGGCGGTGACGCGGCATCGGGGGGTGTTGGAGTGAATGGGGGAAGGGGGGGCGGCGTTTCTTTGATCGGCGATGGTTATTGCACGCCGATCAATCAAACAGCGACCCGCCCCCCCCCAAACACCAACCCATCCCCTACTTCAACCTCAACGGCTCCAACAACGCCGCATCATATTCCCCCCTCCCAATCCTCCCCAACTCCAGCATCCGCAGCAAGATATAAGCCTGCCGCTGCCGGGCGCGCCGAGGATTTACCACGGGGTTATTCGCCGAAGGTGCCTTGGGCAACCCGGCCAGCATCGCGCATTCGGCCAACGTCAGTTCCCCCACCGGCTTGCCAAAATACGTCTCGGCTGCTTCGGAAAAACCATAAGCCCCTTGCCCAAGATAGACCTTGTTCATATAGAGCTCGAGGATCTCATCCTTGCTCATCGCGTGCTCGATCCGGTAAGCCAGCAGCACCTCGTACAGCTTGCGCGTATAGGTCTTCTCCCGCGAGAGGAAGAAGTTGCGCGCTACCTGCATGGTAATGGTGGAGGCGCCCTGCGACAGCTCATCGGACAGGTTGGCCACGCCGGCGCGAATCACGCCGACATAGTCGATGCCGTCATGCAGGTAGAAGCGGTCGTCCTCGATCGCCACCACCGCCTGGGTGAGCTTGGGCGGTATGTCGCCGATGGGCACATAGCCGGGGGACTGGCGGAAGGTGGCGAGGGCGTCCAGCGTGGGCAGCTGGCGCTGAGCGACGAGCACGGCGAGCGTGCCGAGCAACGCCGCGCCCAGGATGAGCAGCAGCACCAGCTTGAGAAAATTCGACCAGAGACGTTCCATGGGCCGTATTGTGCCAGCACGGGCCCTGCACCTCCCCAAGCGGGCCTGCCGGCTCAGGCTGCCGGCGGCGTCACGCCAAGGTCCTTCGCCAGCGTTTGCAGGTTGCGCCAGATTGCCGGATTCACTTCCAGGTGGGTGGTGGTAAGCGCGCGGTTGGCGGCTTCGAACTCGCCCGGGTACTGCACGCTGTCAAAGCCCGGGGCGGGCGGGGTGTCGTGCAGGTAGTTGACGAAGGCTTCCACCTCCCCGCTTTGCCAGCTTAGTCCCAGGTCGAGCTCCGGGTTCATCAGCACCGCGAACATATTGTTGGTGGCCACGCCGCCGCGCGGGTTGTCCGGTTGGATGGTGCCGCCGCCGGACAGGACGCCCGCCAGCAGTTCGGCTACCACGCCGAGCGCATAGCCTTTGTGACCGCCGAAGGGCAGCAGCGCGCCCGGGTGTTCGCTGAACATGGCCCCGGCATCCGTGGTGGGGTTGCCGTCGCTGTCGATGATGCTGTTCTCCGGCGCGGGCTCGCCTTTCTCGGCCAGCACGCGGGCTTTGTTGATGGCGATGGCGCTGGTGGCGATGTCGACCACCAGGGGCGGGCGGCCGTTGGGCATCGGCCCGGCGAAGCACAGCGGGTTGGTGGTCAGCCGCGCGGTGCGGCCGCCGTAAGGGGCCACCACCGGAGAGCGGTTGATCACGTTGGTGAAGCTCAGCAGCACGAAGCGCTCCTTGGCCACCATCGCGCCGTAGTGGCCCATGCGGCCCAGGTGGTGCGAGCGGCGCAGCGTGACGATGCAGTGGCCGTGCTGGCGCACCCGCTCGATGGCGGTCTCGATGACGCGCTTGCCCACGTGCTGGCCGAAGCCGCCGTTGCCGTCGAACACCAGCAGGCTGTCGCGGTCGAGCACGCATTCGGCGCGGCCTTGCGGGTTGACGTTGCCAGTTGCGAGCGAGCGCTGGTAGTTGGGCAGGATCGACAGCCCGTGGCTGGTATAGCCGCAGCGGTCGGACTCGACCAGGTGCTCGGCCACGTCGTTGGCGATATCGGTCGGCACGCCCTGCGCGCAAAGCAGGTCGCGGGCGAACTGCGTGGCGGATTCCAGTGTGATTTTCATGTTCGGTCCTTGTCTCGGTGCGCGCTCAGATCCAACCCAGCCAGCGCCAGTAGGTGGCGGCGAACAGCAGCATCAGGGCGTAGCCGATCACCGTCAACGGGATGCCGACCTTGGCGAACTGTTTGCCGTTGAAGGTGTCCGTGCCCAGGCAAACCATGTTTTGCGGCGCGTTGATCGGCAGGATGAAGCCGAAGCTCACGGTAAAGCCAAGCAGCATCGTCAGGCCGATCTGGTTGATACTGCCCGGCAGCGTCTGCAGCACCGAGATCAGGATCGGCAGCAGCGCCGCGGTGAGCGCTGTGGCGCTGGCAAAGCCAAGGTGAATCAGGATCAGGAAGGCGGCCAGGATAGCGAACACCAGGATCGGGCCTTGCGTGGCGAGCCCGGAGTTGGCTACCACGAACTTGCCCAGCCACTGGCCGGCCTGCGTGGTGAGCAGCGCGGTGCCCAGGCTGATGCCCACGCCGAACACGATCAGCGTGCCCCATGGCGTGCGCTGCTGCATGGTCTTCCAGTCCATCACGCCGATGCGCGGCATCATCAGGAGCACCAGGCCAACGAAGGTCACGGTGGCGGTGTCGAACTGATGCAGCTTGCCCTCGGTCGCCCAGAACAGCAGCAGCCCGATGGACACGGCGGCAAGCCGCTTCTGCGGGCCGCTCATCGGGCCCAGTCCGGCGAGTTCCTTCTGCACGGCGTCCTTGCCGCCGGGGATGGCTTCGGTTTCTGCGGGCAGCAGGAAACGCACCAGGAAATACAGCACGACCGACATCACGATGGCCCATGGCGCGCCGGCGATCAGCCATTGCAGCCAGGTGATACGCTCACCCAGCAGCTTATCCATGAAGCCTACCGTCAGCAGGTTCTGCGCGGCGGCGGTCTGGATGCCGACGTTCCAGATGCTGGTGGCCATGGCCACGGTGATCATGATGCCGGCTGCGATATTCGATTTCTTGTCGACCCCGAACGCCGCGATGACGCCCATCATGATCGGTACCACGCACGCGCTGCGCGCGGTGGCGCTTGGCACCACCAGCGACAGCGCGATGGTCACCGCGATGCTGCCGATCAGGATGCGCCGCGTGCTGGTGCCGATGGCCGACAGCGTGACCAGCGCGATGCGCCGGTCGAGCCCGGTCACCGTCATCGCCGCCGAGATAAAGAGGGCGGCGGCAACCAGCGCCAGCGCGGTGTTGGAGAAACCGGCCAGCGCCATGCCGAGCGCGCGGGAGGTGCCGTATTGCGTGGCCGGGTCGGCCACCGTGGGCGCGAAGCCGATCAGCGCGGCCATCAGCGACGTGATCATGATGGCGCTTGCCTCGTAGGAGACAGCCTCGGTGATCCACACCACGATGGCAAAGGCGAGGATGGCCAGCATGCGGTGGCCCGCCACTGGCAGGTCCGGGGGCAGGGGCAGGGCTAGTATGCCGATCAGTACCAGGACGGCGGCGTAGAGCCCCCATGGCGTGGACTTATTGGGCGCGGCTTGCGGCACGGCGGCAGCTACACCGATGGCGGTGGGGGCCGCCGCGCGGACGGCTTGGGTTGGAGTGCGCGGATCTGTCATCGCTTTCCCTTTTCTTGTCTTGTTGATCTTGGCTCAACACGGAAAGGCGGACGTCACGCGCGGGCAAGTGGCTAGCCTGTGACTGGCAGGGTGGCGGCGTCGTTCGGCGGTCTCCCGTGAAGACCTGGCGGATGCGGGAGACCGGCTGGCGGCCGGACTGCCGCGTTCGCCATGGGGAAATTATCGTGCCGGCCAACCGCGCCTGTCGAGGGTGGATCCGGGCGCATATGACGCGGATCAAGGAAGTGGTTCGCAGCGGGAAACTTCGATGCGCCATGCAGTCTGACTTTCAGATCATTGCGCTACAAGGGCTTGCGCACGACGCGCAGCCAGCGCAATAGCCGGCGGCCCCGCACGCTTGCGTGCCGCGCGAAGTGATCTGAGAATATTGGAGTGCATGATGAAGGTTTTAGTGAGAGGGCTACGTGCCGAAGTCGACGCTTGCGCGCTGCGCGCAGCATTGGCCGCCTACGTGCGGGTCAAGGACATTGAGCTGATCCGCGAGGGCGACCATGCCCATCCGTGGGCCTGGGTCGACCTGGATCTCGACGATGTGGACCCGATGAGCGTGTGGAAACTGGTGGCGAAGCTCGATCACCGCTATATTGCTGGCTGCCATACGCGCTGGCATGTGCCGGCCTATCGCACGCGCTGATCCGCTGCCACATGCGGCGCGGCGCGCGCGCAACCGAACGACAAAGACAGGGCAGGGACACGATGCAGGGAAACATGGCCAATATTTCCGATAAGGCGGTGCGCCATCACCAGATGCCGGCGTACCGGGCAACGCACCGCTCGCGCTGGACAACGTGGTCAATCTGCGCGACCTCGGCGGCCTCGCCGCGCGCGATGGCCGCCGTGTGCGTGGCGGCAAGCTGTTTCGCAGCGGCAACCCGGGCCTGGCCAGCGCGGCGGATATGGAACGGTTGCGTGCGCTGCAGCTGGACGTGGTGATCGACTTCCGCTCGCCCGGTGAGAAAACCGCGGCGGAAAGCCCCTTTGGCGAGGCCTTCCGCTGGGTCGCCACGCCGGTACTGGAAGGCAGCATGTCGATGGCCGAACTGATGCCGCGATTGCGCGAGGGCAGCGCGGCGCAGATGGAGGCCTTCATGCTGGAGGTCTATGGTGACTTCCCGCGCAAGTACCAGGCTGCCTTCGGCGGATTCCTGAAAACCGCGGAGCAGGGCGGCAACCTGCTGTACCACTGCACCGCGGGCAAGGATCGCACCGGCTTTGCGTCGCTGTTGCTGCTGGCCGGCCTGGGCGTGGAGCGTGCCACGATCATGGCCAACTACCTGGAATCGAATCACTGGAACCAGGGCTTCAACCAGAAGATGAGTGCCGGCGCCGCGCAGTTTGGCGTCGATCCCGCGGTGATGTGGCCGTTGCTGGCGGTGAAGGCCTCTTACCTGGAAGCCTCGATGCACGCCATAGAGCAGGACTACGGCGGCATCGATGCCTACCTGGCCGACGTGCTCAAGGTGGATGCCGAGCGCTTGCGCCAGGCCTATCTCGAACGCGATTAGCGATCCTTGTCTCCAAGGAGCTTTGCGAGCGCGTCATCCCCCAACGGACCGTTAGCGCACCGCCGGCCATCGTAGCAATGCGAGGCTGGCGGCCGGCAGGACTATAGCCCGGCCGCGGTCGCTCGTGGGGTCGTTTTTGCCAATGTCAGAACTTGTCAGCTTTTCGGGCCGGGCGTTGGATAGAGTCGGAATCCATAGAAATGTCTCCGATTCCATTCTCCAATGCCTAGTCCTGTTACCTGTTCTTACGGCCGCGTGCCCGCACGTGTGCGGCAGCTAGTAGGTCTGTGGCTGACCGCCTTGGCGGCAGGTCCTGTCTTCGCGCAGACGCCGCCCGATGCCGGCGCGCTGCGCCAGCAGATCGAGCCGGAGCTGCCGCCGGCCTTGCCAAAGCCCGTGGCGCCGGATCGTTCGGCGCCGCCACCACCCATGCGGCAGCGCGGCGAGGTCACCATGACCGTCAAGGCCTTCCGCTTCGCAGGTAATACCCTGGTGACCGAGGCGCAGCTCGCGCCGGTGGTGGCGGGCTATCTGAACCGGCCGCTGGATTTCAACGAACTGCAGGCCGCCGCTGCGGCTGTGGCCAACGCCTACCGCGGAGCAGGGTGGGTGGTGCAGGACATTCGCGATGGTGTGGTCACCATTCAGGTCGTGGAGGCGCTGTTCGGCGGTGTGCGCATCCAAGGTGACGGGCCGGCACGGGTCAGCCGCGAGCGCATCCTGAACGGCTTCGCCGCGCACCAGGCCGTGGGCCAGCCGTTGAATACGGAGACGCTGGACCGTGCGTTGCTGCTGGCCAACGATCTGCCGGGCGTGTCGCTGGTGGGACGCCTGCAACCGGGCGCGCAGGAGCACGAGACGGACCTGGCGTTGAATTTCGTGGAAACGCCGCTGGCGACTGGCAATGTGGCCATGGACAACCAGGGCGCGCGCTCCACCGGGGCCGGGCGGCTGGTGGGCAATGCCAGCGTGAACAGTCTGGCGGGCTTCGGCGACCAGCTGCTGGCCAACGGCTTGCTGAGCGAGGGCTACCGCTACCTGCGGCTAGGCTACACGGTGCCGGTGGGCTATGACGGCTGGCGCGTCGGCGCCAATGCCTCGCGGCTGGACTACCGGCTGGTGACCGATGACTTCAAGGCACTGAACGCGCGTGGCAATTCCAATACGGTAGGCCTGGAGGCCAGCTATCCGCTCATCCGTGCGCGCCAGCGCAACCTGTATTTCGTCGCCAACTACGACCACAAGACTTACGACAACGAGGCCAGCCAGGTCACCACCAGCCGCTATTTCGACAATACGCTGAGCCTGGGCCTGAGCGGCAACCTGTTCGACAACCTGGGCCGGGGCGGCTCCAACACGGCCAGCGCGATTTTCACCGGAGGCAGCCTGAACCTGGGCCAGTCGCCCACGCAGGCCGCCGACGCTATGACGCTGCGTACCGCGGGCCAGTTTCTCAAGCTGCGCTACGGCATGTCGCGCCAGCAAGTGCTGACCGATGCACTGTCGGCCACGGCCATGCTGTCCGGGCAGGTGGCCAGCAAGAACCTGGATTCGTCGGAGAAGTTCTACCTGGGCGGTCCGAGCGGTGTGCGCGCCTACCCGATCGGCGAGGGCGGCGGCAGCGAGGGGCAACTGGTCAACCTGGAGTTGCGCTGGCGCTTGCCGTACGGGGTGTCGCTGTCTGGCTTCTATGACTGGGGCCACGTCACGGTCAATCGGGACAACAACTTCCCCGGCGCACCGCTGGTCAACAGCTACCACCTGCAAGGGGCGGGGCTGGCCGTGCAGTGGCAGCCCGGGCGCGGGGCGAACCTGGGCGCGACCTGGGCGCACCGCATCGGCGGCAATCCGAACGCCACGCCGTCCGGCAAGGACCAGGACGGCTCCCTGATCAAAAACCGCATCTGGCTGACCGCCAGCCTGTCGTTCTAAGTTTCCCGGAAGTCCGTCTATGAACAAGATCTATCGCCTGATCTGGAGCGAACTCGTGCGTGCCTGGGTCGTCGTGGCAGAGACCGCGCGCAGTCGCGGCAAGGCCAGCCGCGGCGTGGGCTGCGTCGCAACGCACGCGCGCCTTGCCATCAAGCCGCTGGTAGCGGCACTGGCCGGCATCGGCCTGGCGCATGCGGCACCGCCGGCGCCGAACCAGTTGCCCACCGGCGGGCAGGTGGCGGCGGGGCAGGCCAGCATCAGCACCAGCGGCAACACGACGAACGTCACGCAGACCTCGCAGAGCGCGGTGGTCAACTGGCAGAGCTTCAACGTGGGCAGCGCGGCCACGGTCAATTTCCAGCAGCCCTCGGCCGGCGCTGCCATCCTCAACCGCGTGCTGGACAGCAACCCCAGCCAGATCTACGGCAACATCAACGCGCCGGGGCAGGTGTTCTTCGTCAACCCGGCAGGCATGTACTTCGGGCCGACCGCCAGCGTCAACGTGGGCAGCCTGGTGGCGACCACGCACGGCATTAGCGATGCGAACTTCATGGCGGGCAACTACCGCTTCACGCGCAACGGCGCCACCGGCAGCATCGTCAACGACGGGCAGATCACGGCCGCGCTGGGCGGATACATCGCACTGCTGGCACCGGAGGTGCGCAACCGCGGCGTCATCGTGGCGCAACTGTGCACGGTGGCGCTGGCCGCGGGCGAGGCCTACGAACTGCAGTTCGGCGGCAACAACACGCTGGCCAACCTGCTGGTGACGCCGGCGACCATCCAGGCGCTGGTGGAGAACGGCAACGCCGTGCGCGCGTCGGGCGGGCTGATCATCCTGTCGGCGCAGGCCGCCGACCGCCTGCAGGGCGGCGTGGTGCGCAACACCGGGGCGCTGGAGGCGACCGGCCTGACCAGCGACGGGGGCACGGTGCGCCTGCTGGCCAGCGACGCCATCCAGCTGAGCGGCACCATCCATGCCGACGCCGCCGCGCAGGGCGCGGGCAAGGGCGGTAGCGTGATCGCGATCGCCGACCTGGGCAATGCCAACAGCCTGACCACCGTGGATGGCGCCATCAGCGCGCGCGGCGGCAACCTGGGGGGCGATGGCGGCTTCGTGGAGACGTCGGGCTCGCACGTGAAGATCGCGGATAGCGCGACGGTGGATACGCGCGCGCCGCAGGGCAAGACCGGGAACTGGCTGATCGACCCGAACAACTACACCATTGCCGCGTCGGGCGGCGACATCACCGGCGCGGCGCTGAGCGCGAAGCTGGCCACCAGCAATGTCACGATCAGCTCCACCGATGGCGCCACGGCGGGGACCAGCACCACCGACAACGGCAGCATCCACGTCAACGATGCGGTGACGTGGAACGCCAACACGCTGACGTTGAACGCGCAGAACAATATCAACTTCAATGCCGTGGCCAGCGTGAGCGGGCAGGGCTCGCTGGCGATGAACACCGGGTTGGCAAACCAAGGCGGCAATCCGGTGGTGGATGGCACCGTACGGATGGGAGTCAGCCTGAATGGTGGTGGCTTCACCGGGCGTGTCGATTTCAGTTCGAGCGGCAGCCTGGCCATCAACGGCAATACCTACACGCAGATCAAGTCGCAGTCGGACTTGCAGAACCTGTCGCTGAACGGATACTACTTCCTAGGCAGCGACGTGGCGCTGAGCGGCGCCTTCACGCCGATTGGCATGGCGGGTGCCAACCTTGGGGCCTTTACCGGGGCATTTGACGGACTGGGGCACCGGATCTCCGGGCTTGAGATCAACCTGCCGACGACGGACAAGGTAGGCTTGTTCTCGCAGAACAGCGGAGCCATCCGCAATGTCGGCCTTGTACTCGGCCCTGGTGGCGTGACCGGGAAGGGAGAGGTCGGGGCCTTGGTCGGCTATGAATTCCAAGGCACGGTCGGCAATAGCTACGTCAGCGGTAGCGGGAAAGTCTCGGGCTACGGTTGACGTGACGGCTCCAAACTCGACCAACGTAGGTGGTCTCGTCGGTTTTGTCGAGAACACCGCTGATGCCCAGATGATCTACGGCAACTACTTGCCTTGGGGGCTGTACTGGGATTACGCAACCGGATCGGTCACCGGCAAGTTAGCGGTCGGCGGGCTGTTCGGGCAATACGTCAATCCTTTTTCTGATTACCTGTCGGCCTCTTTTGCCACGGGAGCGGTCAGTGGGGGCGACGCTGTTGGTGGCCTGATCGGGATCGCTTTGGGGCACATCGAGCAAAGCTATGCCACGGGATCCGTATCGGCCACCGGTGTCAAGTCCTATGCTGCCAGAGCAGGTGGCCTGGTCGGCTATTCAAGCTCGACGCTGATCCTTAACAGCTATGCCACGGGAGACGTCACTGCCACGATTTCCGGCAAGGGCTCGGTCTATGCAGGTGGATTGGTTGGGCAATTGGAGGCTGCCAACCTACCCTTGCAACAGATCGATACGAGCTATGCGAGCGGGCTGGTAAACAATGGCAGTGGAGGCGGGCTGATCGGCGGGGCGAGCGGCTCCCTTCCTCCCTCCGATACCGTGTGGGGAGTCTGGAACAATCAAAAC
>NZ_AHJE01000191.1 GCF_000243095.1 Cupriavidus basilensis OR16
CCGAGGTCGATCGCGAGATCGTTCGAGAAGTAGCTGCGGAGAAATCCGAACATCAGGAATCCTGTTTTCTGGTGGTTCGCGAGTATGCGAAGTGGCCGGCGCCGCTGCGGGGCCAGCCACGATATTCATAGCGACGGGTAGTATTAAGGCCCCCGGTCGTCCGGTGGGGCCGGCGCCATTGCCAGTCCGCGTTGCCATACGCTGCGAACTGCCAGGACCGGGGCCGCCAACCAAGGCCGTTTTGCCAGGTGGCGAAAACGGCCTCTACGGGAACCTTTGATTAGACCACGCGCTAAAGTTCGGTGGAACGGCGCCGCAATTACAAATTAATTGCTGGCGGGGGCGGCCTAATCGGAGGAACCTGTCTCTCATCCCTTGTGTGCCTTGCACCCGGCACCGGCACGGCCGGTTGCGACGCGCG
>NZ_AHJE01000190.1 GCF_000243095.1 Cupriavidus basilensis OR16
GCCACGCCGGTGAACAACCCGACCACCCCCTGGCAGTTCAACCCGGTCATCGTGGCCACGCCCGCGGCGCCCACCACCGGCAGCAGCCAAACCATCGACTGGCACTTCAACGCCAACCTCGGCGGCAATCCGGTCACCGCACCCAACGGCACCACGGACCGCGCGCAATACCTGAACAACAGCCCGGCCACCGCCGTGCTGGCCGGCGTCACGCCCGACAGCCTGCTGGCGCAGCTGCCGGCCGACCTGCGCCCCGGCAAGGTCAGCTTCTACTACGACCCCTACACCGAAGGACAAAAGCTCCAGCAAGCCGCGCTGCAACAGACCGGCCAAGCCAGCTTCGTGAGCGGCCTGGCCTGGGACAGCCAGAACCAGCTCTCGGTCACGGACCAGGAAAAGCTGAGCCTCTACAAGAACGCCGCGGACTACGCCAAGGCGCACAACATCGCGCTAGGCACGGCGCTGACGCAGACGCAGGTCAACGAGCTAGACAAGCCCCTGCTCTGGTACGTGCAACAGGCGGTGCCCGATCCGAACTGCAACACGGTCGCCAGCACCGCATGCCCGACGGTGAACGCGCTCGTGCCGCAGGTGTACCTGCCCGAGGGCTACGCGCAGGCGCTGACCAAGCCCACCGGCGGCACCATCGCCGGCGACAAGGTCTCGCTCGACATCGCGGGCCAACTGCGCAACAGCGGCGCCATCACGGCAGGCGACACGCTCAACGTGAAGGCCGGCAGCATCGACGCCGCGCCCAATGTTGTGGACATCGGCACCTCGGCCTACAAGGCCCAGGGCGGCTGGAACGTGATCACCGGCACGGTGGTGCAGCCGGGCGGGTTCATGAGCGCAATGCGCATGCACATCGAGGCCGACAGCATCAACGCGGTCAACAACGCGTTCCTGATCCGCAACGCCGACGGCACGGTCGACGAGGCCGCGACGGTGGCGCTGGTGAATCAGTTGAA
>NZ_AHJE01000189.1 GCF_000243095.1 Cupriavidus basilensis OR16
ATCTCGCTAGGCCCCGTGGCAACACCCGGCGGCGCGGTGCCGGCGGCCACGCCGGTGGACAACCCGACCACCCCCTGGCAGTTCAACCCGGTCATCGTGGCCACGCCTGCGGCACCCACCACCGGCAGCAGCCAAACCATCGACTGGCACTTCAACGCCAACCTCGGCGGCAATCCGGTCACCGCACCCAACGGCACCACGGACCGCGCGCAATACCTGAACAACAGCCCGGCCACCGCCGTGCTGGCCGGCGTCACGCCCGACAGCCTGCTGGCGCAGCTGCCGGCCGACCTGCGCCCCGGCAAGGTCAGCTTCTACTACGACCCCTACACCGAAGGACAAAAGCTCCAGCAAGCGGCGCTGCAACAGACCGGCCAAGCCAGCTTCGTGAGCGGCCTGGCCTGGGACAGCCAGAACCAGCTCTCGGTCACGGACCAGGAAAAGCTGAGCCTCTACAAGAACGCGGCGGACTACGCCAAGGCGCACAACATCGCGCTAGGCACGGCGCTGACGCAGACGCAGGTCAACGA
>NZ_AHJE01000188.1 GCF_000243095.1 Cupriavidus basilensis OR16
GCGTGGCGATTGCCCGCGCGCTGTCGATGGATCCGATCTGCATGCTGTTCGATGAGCCCACTTCCGCGCTGGACCCGGAAATGGTCAACGAAGTGCTGGACGTGATGGTGCAGCTGGCGCAGGAGGGCATGACCATGATGTGCGTGACCCACGAAATGGGTTTTGCGCGCAAGGTCGCCAACCGCGTGATCTTCATGGATCAGGGCAAGATCGTCGAGGACTGCGCCAAGGAGGAATTCTTCGGCAACATCGAAGCGCGCTCCGAGCGGGCCAGGCAGTTCCTGTCGAAGATCCTGCATCACTGATGCGTTGCCGCCGCCCAGCACCGATGGGCGGCAGGCAGGATGCAAAAAGGGACGCCGAGGCGTCCCTTTTTGTTTGGAGCGTGGCGCTGCCGCAGGCTCAGGTGCAGGCGC
>NZ_AHJE01000187.1 GCF_000243095.1 Cupriavidus basilensis OR16
TGAACCGCCCCGGGAATCGTGGAGGCTGGTTGTTTTAAGTTAATAGCGGTTCTGCGACAGGCATTTGAAGCTGCCGATAGTAGTTTGCCTCAGCTTCGGCGGGCGGTATATAGCCGAGGGGTTCCATCAGCCGGTGGTGATTGAACCAGGCTACCCATTCCAGCGTGGCCAGCTCAACGGATTCACGCGTCTTCCAGGCAGCACGACGATGGATCAGCTCAGCCTTGTACAGGCCGTTGATCGTCTCAGCCAAGGCGTTGTCGTAGCTGTCGCCCCGGCTACCAACCGACGGTTCGATGGCCGCCTCGGCCAGGCGCTCGCTATAGCGAATACTGACGTATTGCGAACCCCTGTCGGAGTGGTGAATGAGAGATCCATCATTGCCAGGCTGCCGAGCGTAAAGGGCCTGTTCCAGTGCGTCCAGAACGAAGTCCGTGGTCATCGACCCACTGACGCGCCAGCCAACGATGCGCCGGGCGAACACGTCGATCACGAACGCAACGTACAGCCAGCCCTGCCACGTCGAAACGTAGGTGAAGTCCGATACCCAGAGCTGGTTCGGCCGCTCGGCCCTGAACTGACGATTGACCAGGTCCAGCGGACGCGCTGCTGTCGTGCCTGGAGTCGTCGTGCGAACCCGCCTACCGCGAATCACACCGCGCAAACTCTGCTGCTTCATCAGTCGCTCGACCGTGCAGCGCGCCACCGGGATGCTTTCGCGGTTCAACTGCTTCCAAACCTTATCGGCCCCGTAGACCTGCATGTTGGCCTGCCAGACTCGCTTGATCTCGGGCCGCAGCAACTCATCGCGTTTGGCCCGTGCCGAGCGACGTGACGGATCGCGAAGCTGCGCAGCATGGCGCCGGTAGCCCGACGGGGCAATCCGCAAGACCTTGCAGATCGGCTCGACCCCGAAGACGTCGCGGTGCTGATCAACAAAGGCC
>NZ_AHJE01000186.1 GCF_000243095.1 Cupriavidus basilensis OR16
CGCCGCTTCGGCTGCACCTATCCGGCCAGCGGACGCCACCACATCATCTACAACTGCGCCACGCCGATCGATGACAAGAGCGTGATGCTGTCGCAGTGGCTATACCGCAATGACAGCGAGGAAGACTGCTCGACCCAGGAACTGATCGACTGGGACGCGCCCATCGTCGGCGAGGACCGCGACATCCTGGAGGCGACCGACTACGACGCCTGCGTGGACACGCGCCGCCGCGTGGAATTCCATATGGAGTCCGACAAGCCCGGCTTGCTGATGCGCAAGATGCTGATGGAACTGTTCACCCGGCATGGAGAGAAGGAGACCTTTCGCATTCCCGTCGTTCGCGCTTAGGCCCGACCTCGGATAGCCCCGGAACCATCCCTACGGAGACAGCCATGAGCGCCCTCTATCGCACTGCCATGCAAGCCCCGGCCGGCACCAGCCGGCGCGACGCCGACGCGCCGCTGCTGTTCGCCAACCAGGTCGAGAAGACCTACCCCAACGGCACCGTGGCGCTGGAGCGCGTCAGGCTGGCGATCCAGCCCGGCGAGTTCGTCTCGCTGCTGGGTCCGTCCGGCTGCGGCAAGAGTACCTTGCTCAAGCTGTTTGCCGGCCTGGAAACACCTTCGGCGGGCCATATGCGCTGGTGGGGCAACCCAT
>NZ_AHJE01000185.1 GCF_000243095.1 Cupriavidus basilensis OR16
CACGAATGGCGCGAGAAGATGGTCGAGGCAGCTGCCGAGTCGAACGAAGAGCTGATGAACAAGTATCTGGAAGAGGGCGAACTGTCCGAAGCCGAGATCATCAAGGGCCTGCGTGACCGTACCATCGCCTGCGAAATCCAGCCGATGCTGTGCGGCACCGCGTTCAAGAACAAGGGCGTGCAGCGTATGCTGGACGCCGTGATCGACTTCCTGCCGTCGCCGGTCGACATCCCGCCGGTCACCGGCGTGGACGACGACGACAAGGAAACCTCGCGCCGTGCCGCGGACGACGAAAAGTTCTCCGCGCTGGCGTTCAAGATCATGACCGACCCGTTCGTCGGCCAGCTGATCTTCTTCCGCGTCTACTCGGGCAAGGTCAATTCGGGCGACACCATCTACAACCCGGTCAAGAGCAAGAAGGAACGCCTGGGCCGGATTCTGCAGATGCACGCCAACCAGCGCGAAGAAATCAAGGAAGTGCTGGCAGGCGACATCGCCGCCGCGGTTGGCCTGAAAGAAGCCACCACGGGCGACACGCTGTGCGATCCGGACCACATCATCATCCTGGAACGCATGGTGTTCCCGGAGCCGGTGATTTCGCAGGCTGTCGAGCCGAAGACCAAGGCTGACCAGGAAAAGATGGGCATCGCCCTGAACCGCCTGGCACAGGAAGATCCGTCGTTCCGCGTGAAGACCGACGAAGAATCCGGCCAGACCATCATTTCGGGCATGGGCGAGCTCCACCTCGAAATTCTGGTCGACCGCATGAAGCGCGAATTCGGCGTGGAAGCCACCGTGGGCAAGCCCCAGGTTGCGTACCGCGAAACCATCCGCAAGACCTGCGACGAAGTGGAAGGCAAGTTCGTCAAGCAGTCGGGCGGCCGTGGCCAGTACGGTCACGTGGTGCTGAAGCTCGAGCCGCAAGAACCGGGCAAGGGCTACGAATTCGTCGACGCCATCAAGGGCGGCGTGGTTCCGCGCGAGTACATCCCCGCAGTGGACAAGGGCATTCAGGACACCCTGAACTCCGGCGTCCTGGCAGGCTTCCCGGTGGTCGACGTCAAGGTCACGCTGTTCTTTGGTTCGTACCACGATGTGGACTCGAACGAAAACGCGTTCAAGATGGCCGGCTCCATGGGCTTCAAGGAAGGCATGCGTCGCGCAAGCCCCGTGCTGCTCGAGCCGATGATGGCTGTGGAAGTGGAAACGCCTGAAGACTTCATGGGTAACGTGATGGGCGATCTGTCGTCGCGTCGCGGCATTATCCAGGGCATGGACGACATGGTCGGCGGTGGCAAGATCCTGCGCGCGGAAGTTCCGCTGGCAGAGATGTTCGGCTACTCGACCTCGCTGCGCTCGGCCACGCAAGGCCGCGCTACGTACACGATGGAGTTCAAGCACTACGCTGAAGCTCCGAAGAACGTAGCCGACGCCGTGATCACGGCACGTGGCAAGTAAGTAAAAAATCCGCCGCCGCGCGTTATGCGCGGCGGCACTATGAACACGACATACTGGTTTCGATTAGGAGCTGAAAAATGGCAAAGGAAAAGTTCTCGCGGACTAAGCCGCACGTGAACGTTGGCACGATTGGTCACGTTGACCACGGCAAGACCACCCTGACGGCAGCAATTGCTACGGTGCTGGCAGCCAAGTTTGGCGGTTCGGCCAAGAAGTACGACGAAATCGACGCAGCGCCGGAAGAAAAGGCACGCGGTATTACCATCAACACCGCACACGTCGAGTACGAAACGGCTAATCGCCACTACGCACACGTTGACTGCCCGGGCCACGCTGACTATGTGAAGAACATGATCACGGGCGCCGCACAGATGGACGGCGCTATCCTGGTGTGCTCGGCCGCTGACGGCCCCATGCCCCAGACCCGCGAACACATCCTGCTGGCCCGCCAGGTTGGCGTGCCTTACATCATCGTGTTCCTGAACAAGTGCGACATGGTCGACGACGCCGAGCTGCTCGAGCTGGTCGAAATGGAAGTGCGCGAGCTTCTGTCGAAGTACGAATTCCCCGGCGACGACACCCCGATCATCAAGGGTTCGGCCAAGCTGGCACTGGAAGGCGACAAGGGCGAACTGGGCGAGCAAGCCATTCTGGCCCTGGCCGAGCAGCTGGACAGCTACATCCCGACGCCGGAACGTGCCATCGACGGCACCTTCCTGATGCCGGTGGAAGACGTGTTCTCGATCTCGGGTCGTGGCACGGTTGTGACCGGTCGTATCGAGCGCGGCATCATCAAGGTTGGTGAAGAAATCGAAATCGTTGGTATCAAGCCGACGGTCAAGACGATCTGCACCGGCGTGGAAATGTTCCGCAAGCTGCTGGACCAAGGTCAAGCTGGCGACAACGTGGGTCTGCTGCTGCGCGGCACGAAGCGCGAAGACGTCGAGCGCGGCCAAGTGCTGTGCAAGCCGGGTTCGATCAAGCCGCACACGCACTTCACCGGCGAGGTCTACATCTTGTCGAAGGACGAAGGCGGCCGTCACACCCCGTTCTTCAACAACTACCGCCCGCAGTTCTACTTCCGCACGACCGACGTGACTGGCTCGATCGAGCTGCCGAAGGACAAGGAAATGGTCATGCCGGGTGACAACGTGTCGATCACGGTCAAGCTGATTGCCCCGATCGCCATGGAAGAAGGCCTGCGTTTCGCCATCCGTGAAGGCGGTCGTACCGTCGGCGCCGGCGTCGTGGCAAAGATCCTCGACT
>NZ_AHJE01000184.1 GCF_000243095.1 Cupriavidus basilensis OR16
TCGCTGCCCGATGTGCCAACCTTTGCCGAGCTGGGCTATCCCAAGGCCAACCTCACTTCCACCTTCGGCGTGTTCGCTCCCGCTCGCACGCCCGTGGCCATCATCACCAGGCTGAATGCCGAGCTGAACAAGGCCTTGCAAGAGCCCGAGGTGCGCGAGCGCCTGCTCAAGGGCGGCGAAGTCCCCACCGGCGGGTCCGCCGCGCAGTTCGCCAAGGCGATCCATGCGGAATACGACGACAACGCCCGTATCGTGAAGGAAGCGGGCATCAAGGCGGACTGACGGGCAACAGGATGGGCGACAGCACGGGCAGCCGCATCACCGCTGCTCGACCAGGTCCAGCCGGCAGCCGGTCGCATATACCGCCGACAGGCGCACGCCATTGCGCGGCTCCAGCGCCAGCTTGGTGCGCACGCGCGACAGGTGGCTGTCCACCGTGCGGGATGCCGGCGGCACCTTGCTGCGCCAGACCGATTCCTCGATGGTCTGGCGCAGCAGCAACTGGCCGGCATGGCGGAACAGCAAGACCGCCAGCTCGTACTCCTTGGGCGCCAGCTTGACCAGGCGGCCGTTGACGAAGGCGCGCCGCTCGGCCAGCACAAAGCGGTAGGCGCCCAGCGTCAGGTCGCCGCAGGCCGGTGTCACCGGCGCCATGCGCCGCAGCAGCGCATCGACGCGCGCGGCCAGCTCGGCGCGGCGCACCGGCGATGGCAGGAAGCCATCCGCGCCGTGGGCGAAGCAGCGGGCGATATGGTCGTCGCCGTCGTGCTGGCTGAGCAGCATCACCGGCAACGCATCGCCAAGGGTACGGCGTAGCCACAGCAGCACGTCCCGTGCCGGGATGCCGGGAATCTCCCAGGCCATCAGCAACAGCGCGTACGACTCGTTGCGCAGCGCCTGCATCAGCGCGCCCCCTTCGCGAAAGCGCACCGGATCGTGGCCGCCGAGCCTCAGCGTCTGCTCCAGCAGGATGGCTCGTCCCGGGTTGTCCTCCAGTATTGCGACTCGCATGAAATCTCTCCTCGTGCGCGGCATTGCCGGGGCATCTTAGCCTCGCGGCCCGCGTGGCGGGCGGTTATAAGAAGCCTCCGCCGCAGATTAAGAAAATTCTCATCCGAAAGCCTTCTCGCGCGGCATCTAATGACGGATAGCCCCGCAACATCGGGTCATTCCCTGGCGCCGAGGGCGCCAATCACCGCGAGACCGGCAGGCGTCCAAGCCTTTCCGGCAAAATTGCATGGGTATGAAGATCGCTTCACTGGAAGACGAACCCGCCGAGGCGGCCCTGATCCGGCAGATACTCGGCGAGGCCGGGCATGCCTGCACCACCTTCACGCGCAGCCGCGACCTGCTGCTGCAACTGCGCGAGGAAAACTTCGACCTGCTGCTGCTCGACTGGCAGATGCCGGATCTCTCCGGCAAGGAGGTGCTGACCTGGGTGCGCGCCAACCTGGACCGGCGCGTGCCCGTGATGTTCCTGACCTGCCGCGTGGCGGAGGAGGACGTGGTCGATGGCCTCGCCACCGGCGCCGACGACTACATGCTCAAGCCGGTGCGCCGCGGCGAACTGCTGGCGCGCACCCATTCGCTGTTGCGCCGCGCCTATCCGGAACCGGGCAGCGGCTGCGTGCAGATGGCGCTGGCCGACTACGTCATCGACTGCGCCGCGCGCACGGTGGCGCACCGCGCCCGCCCGCTCAGGCTGACTCCCAAGGAGTTCGACCTGACCGTGCTGCTGTTTCGCAACGAGGGCCGCATCGTGTCGCGCGACCATATCGTGGCGGCGGTCTGGGGGCGCGAGATCTCGCCGCTGTCGCGCACCATCGATACCCATATGTCGCGTGTGCGCAGCAAGCTTGCGCTGCACCCGGAGCACGGGCTGCGGCTGCAGCCCGTCTACACCCATGGCTACCGTCTCGAACTCACCGGCGTGGCGCGATGACGGCATGGCTGCGTTGTGAAACCCTGCGGTGGGTGGCCGGCCTGCGCGCGTCCGCGCGGTACCTGGAGCGTCTCGCGCACAGGATGGGGGCGGGCAGGGAGGCGGGCGCGCGCGACAAGCCTGTTGGCATGGCCGCCATCCGCGCCATGCTGCCTGCCGGTGGCGCCGTCGATGCGGCGGCCTGCGATAGCGCGGCGCTGGCATCCTGGCAAACCGCCATGCGCGCGTTGTCGCACGATCTGCGCGCGCCGCAGAGTGCCATCCTGGCGCTGGCCGAATTGCAGCAGGGCGTGCCGCCCGCCTGCGCGCACGAGGCGTTTGTGGCGCAGGCGGCGGGCTATGCGCAGGCGTCGCTGCGCCTCATCGACGACACCGCGCGGCTGTTGCGCGAGCTTGCCCACGGCTACCACATGGAGGTACTTGAGCTGACGGCACTGCTGCGCGAGTCCGCCGACGCGCTATGGCCGCATGCCGGGCCCGCGCCCGAACTCGAGCTGGCGGGTCGCAAGGCCTGGATACGGGGCGACGCCGCCATGCTGCCCGAAGCCCTGCGCGTGCTGACGGCGCAGGCAATGTCCGCGGCCGGGAGCACGCCGGCGCGGGTGCGCCAGCGGCTCGACGGCCGCCTCTGCCGGATAGCCATCACCTTCGTGCCCGACCCCGCTGCCGAGCCGTGGCAGGCAGCGCGCGAGGGGGCGCCCGCGATGCAGTTTTGCCGCCGTGTGCTGCTGCGCCATGGCGGCGTGCTCGAAGCGGAAGGCAGCGCAGGTGCCGAAGCCGAAGCCGAAGCCGAAGGCAGTGTCACCTGGCATCTGCACTTGCCCATGCTGCCCTGAAAAACAAAAAAGCACCCGAAGGTGCTTTCTTGCAGTCAGACGTCACCCTCGAGACAAGCGCGGGGCAAGCCGACAAGGACAATCAGAAAATGTGGCGAATACCGACGGCCGCACCAGTCTGGTTGTTCTTGCCCGGCAGTTCGGTCTTCGTGCCGCCGGTCAGCTTGTTGTAGTCCACGGTGCCATACACCTGGGTACGCTTGGACAGCGAGTACTCGGCCAGCAGTACGCCGGTGTAGCGGTTGCCTTGGTTGTTGGAAACGCCGTTCGCGTTCTGGACGTGGTCGCCGTAGAACACGCCGGTCAGTGCCAGTGCCGGGGTTGCCTGGTAGGTCACGCCCAGGTAACCGATGGCGTCCTTGCGCGGGTTCGACGTGAAGTTGCCTGCCGGTACGGCGTTGGCGGTGCCAGCGGCCAGGGCGTCACCATTCAGGCTGGCATCGACGTTACCGGTGCGGTCCTTGCCACCCACGTAACCCAGGAAGATCTTGGCCGGGCCGATGCTGTACTTACCGGCCGCGCCCCACATTTGCTGCTTGTTGCCGTTGGCGTCGCGGACCTCTTGGTACACGCCACCAAAGCCGAACGGGCCAATGGTGTACGCAGCGCGGGTGCCCCAGTATTGCGACGAGGTGATGGAACCAGCCTTCTCGCCAAAGCCGTAGCTGGCGCCCACGTCCAGGCCGCCGAACTTGCCGCCGTAGCTGACTACGTTGTCATTGCGGAAGTTCGTCAGGAAGAACGGCCAGGCGTTCGCGGTGTAGTTGCCGATGGTCAGCGGATCGTAGTCGCCGAAGAAATTAAAGCCTTCGGTGTACTGGCGGCCCAGCTTGATGGTACCGAAGTCGCCGGCCAGGCCCACATATGCCTGACGGCCGAAGAGACGGCCGCCTTGGTTAGACCTGCCGGTATCCGGATCGAAGCCGCTTTCCAGTTGGAAGATCGCCTTCAGGTTGTTGCCCAAGGCTTCGCTGCCCTTGATGCCCCAGCGGCTGTTGGTGATGGCGCCGTTGGTCAGCTGATACAGGCTATCGTTGTTGGCATTCGAGTTATTGCTGTAGCGAATGCTCTGATCAACGATACCGTACAGCGTCACGGACGATTGGGCGTAGGCGCTGCCGGCCAGCAGCGTACCAAGTGCGAGGGTCAGGGCTGATTTCTTCATGTGGCTCCTTTTCTATTCTGTAGTGTCCGCGGCCGGATCGCGGCGGCGGACGAGTTTACGTTTCGTGTAAACGCCCGCGAAAATTTAACAAAACAGAAAAGATTTAGACACTAATGCACCCCGTTGGCCGCCTCTAAGCTGGCAATTGGTGCAAAAGCGTTGTGACGCCGCGACAAATTTACATAATGGTGCATCGCGAGATGGAGCCAGCGTGACTCACGCACCCTACGGCTGTGGGGAAGGGGCCGGCAGCGCGAGCACGCTCCGGCTGCCAGGGCAGGCCAGGCAGGCGATTCATCGCGAAGCGCCGCCACTTGAAGAGCGGGCCGGGGACTGCTGGCCCGCCCGAGGGTTATCCCTGAGGAATCTCGATCTTGACCTCGAGCACCTCGAGATTGTCCTGGCGTTCGAGGCTCACGCGCAGGTCCTGGTCGCTGATCTTGACGTACTTCGAGATCACCGCGACCAGCTCGCGCTGCAGGGCGGGAAGGTAATCGGCCGGGGCCGAATGGCCGGTGCGTTCATGGGCGAGGATGATCTGCAGCCGCTCCTTGGCAACCGAGGCGGACTTCTTCTTCTCGCCGAGCAGGAAGGACAGAATCGACATGATGGTGGACCCCCCTTACTTGTTGCCGAAGATGCGAGAGAGCAGCCCCGGCTTCTGGTAGTCGGTGAAACGCATCGGCTTGTCCTTGCCGAGGAAGCGGTCCACGAGGTCGCCATAGGCGTCGGCCACGTCGGAGCCCTCCAGATGGATGGCCGGCGTGCCCTGGTTGGACGCGTGCAGCACGGCTTCGGATTCCGGCACCACGCCGATCAGCTTGATGCGCAGGATTTCCTGGATGTCGGTGAGCGATAGCATCTCGCCGCCATGCACGCGCTTCGGGTTGTAGCGCGTGATCAGCAGGTGTTCCTTGATCGGGTCGCCGCCTTCGGCAGCGCGTTTGGTCTTGGACGACAGGATGCCCAGGATGCGGTCCGAGTCGCGCACCGAGGACACCTCGGGATTGGTCACGACCAGGGCCTCGTCGGCAAAATACATGGCCAGCAGGGCGCCGGACTCGATGCCCGCGGGCGAATCGCACACGATGTACTCGAAGCCCATGTCGATCAGGCCGTTGATGACCTTCTCCACGCCTTCCTTGGTCAGCGCGTCCTTGTCACGCGTCTGCGAGGCCGGCAGGATGAACAGGTTCTCGCACTTCTTGTCCTTGATCAGCGCCTGGTTCAGGTTGGCTTCGCCCTGCACCACGTTGACCAGGTCATACACCACGCGGCGCTCGCAACCCATGATCAGGTCGAGGTTGCGCAGGCCGACGTCGAAGTCGATCACGGCAGTCTTATGGCCACGCAGGGCCAGGCCGGCGGAAAAGCTGGCGCTGGTGGTGGTCTTGCCTACGCCTCCCTTGCCGGAGGTCACAACGATGATTTTTGCCATGGCTCTTGGATCCAGTAATGGTTGAAGCTTGCGCTGCTTTGGGTTTGGGCTCTGCGGCGGGTGTTACTTCATCCGGAGCGGTTCGAGAATCAGTTTTTCCCCGGCCAGCCGCACCTGGGCCGACTTGCCCAGCACATCGGCTGGCAGTGGCAGTTCGGCGGTGCGGTAGATGCCGGCGATGGAGAGCAGTTCGGGCTCCAGGCAGGTGCAGAAGATGCGCGCCTGCGCGTAGCCCTTGACCCCCGCCAGCGCGCGGCCGCGCAGCGGGGCATAAATATGGATATTGCCTTCGGCGATCACCTCGGCGCCGTAGCTGACCAGGTCGAGGATGACCACGTCGCCGGCGGCGTAGATCTGCTGGCCGGAGCGCAGCGGCTTGTCGATCAGCATGGTGGGCAGGCTGCGCGCTGCGGCCTCGGCAATGGCGGCCGTGGCGGCGGCTTCCACTTCGGCGGCCGCTGCCTTTGCCTCGGCCTGGGCCGCAGCCTGGGCGTCGGCCAGTGCTTCGGCCGGCGAGGGGCCTGCCGCCGCGGCCGGCTCGGCCTGCGGGGTTTCGTCCCGGCCGCCGCGCCGGCTCTGGCTGTCCAGCAGCGGCAGGCCGAACGACTCGGCCCAGCCCCGCTGCGCCTCGCGGGCCACCACGCCGATGGCGCGCGCCTTGAGCAGGGCCAGGGTCTCGATCACCGTGTCCAGGGCTACCTGGTCGTCACCTTCCAGCCGGCGCAGGTCCAGGGCCACCACATCGTTGGAGAAGAAGTCGGGGGTCGATTCGAAGCGGGACAGGAGATCGTCACGCAGCGCCGCGATGTCAGTGGTCTTCAGAGCGAGAAGGAGGGCGTCGACATTGCCACTGCGCAGCTCGAAGCGTGGCGATTTCTTCTGGGACATAGTCGGTGACCGTGGAAATGGGACATTCTAACTTCGTCTGGGTGCAGAACTGTAACAAATGCCCGATGACATGAGGCCGGTGCCGGATGCGGCGCGTTGACGGCGCTCTTGTTACGATTGCGCCATCTGAGCAACGGAGTAGCCATGGGTGCGATCGTCAACAGTGTGGCCTACCGCAGCGGCAAGCGCGTCGGCGATGTGGCCCTGGACCAGATCAGCGATGCAATCGCCGTGCCGGGCACCTTCGTCTGGCTGGGCTTGCACGAACCGGACCTGCCGCTGCTGCGCAAGGTGCAGCAGGAGTTTGGCCTGCACGACCTGGCGGTGGAGGATGCCCTTGACGCCCACCAGCGCCCCAAGCTGGAGACTTACGGCGACTCCATCTTCATCGTGCTGAACACCGCGCAACTGGTGGATGGGGAACTGGTGGTGGGCGAGACCCACCTGTTTGTCGGCCCCAGCTATGTGGTGTCGGTCCGCCACGGCGTGAGCAGCAGCTATGCGCCGGTGCGCGAGCGCTGTGAAAGCGACGCGCGCGCGCTGGCCAACGGCCCGGGCTACGTGCTCTACGCGCTGATGGATTTCGTGGTGGACCACTACATGCCCATCGTCACCCGGCTCGAGGATGCCTTCGAGCAGCTCGAGCAAGGCATCTTCCGCGACGAATTCGACCGCGCCGCGCTCGAGCACCTGTACCACATCAAGCGCCAGGTGCTGCGCCTGCGCAATGCGGTCTACCCGATCGAGGAGATCTGCGGGCAACTGATCCGGCTGCACGAGGAGCTGGTGCCCAAGGAGCTGCGCGCGTACTTCCGCGACATCGAGGACCATGCCAGCCGCCTGGTGCGCACCCTCGACGTGGTGCGCGAGATGCTGACCACGGCGGTGCAGGTGAACCTGGCGCTGGTCACGGTGGGCCAGAACGAAGTGGTCAAGCGCCTGGCCGGCTGGGGCGCCATCCTGGCCATTCCCACCGTGGTGTTCAGCCTGTACGGCATGAACTTCAGCTTCATGCCGGAGCTGACGTTCCACTATGCCTATCCGGCCGTGATCGGGGTGACCGCGCTGGCCTGCGGCGGGCTCTGGCGCAAGCTGCATAAGTCAGGCTGGATCTGAGCGCCGCGGCGGGGCCTTTCTCCGCGGCCCTGCCACCTTCCTCGCCCTCCCTGCGTCACCCCTCCCGCCGTCACCCCTCCCGCCCGACATGGCGCCATGCCATGTTTATGGGATTCCCTCCCCCCGGCTTGCTTGGATAGTCTGGCCCAGGTCCGCGTCCTTGCGCGGATCGGGCTAGCGTGGTCACGCCAGGCAGTGGAACCCGGAAGCACCAGAAGACAAGAACGGCAGCATCCATTCCCAGGGGGAAATCCAATGAAGCTTCACTCTCAGACATTCGGGCTCGCGCTGAGCGGCGCGGCACTGCTGGCGCTGGCCGCCTGCGGCGGTGGCGGCAGCGATAGCACCAGCAGCAGCGGCGCCACCGGTGACAAGCCGGTCCTGGCCGCGGCCGCGGTGACTGGCACGGCCGCTACCGGCGCCGCGCTCGCCAACGCCAATGTGGCCATTACCGACAGCGCGGGCGCCTCGCCCTGCCAGGAAGCCGCCGTCACCACCAGCGCGCTGGGCACCTACACCTGCACCCTGAAAACGGGCGAGGTGGCGCCGTTCTTCGTGGTTGTCACGGATCCCACCGGCAACACCGCTCCGCTGGTCAGCGTGAGCACCGTCACGCCGGCCGCCGGCGCCAAGCTCACCCTCAACGCCACGCCGCTGACCACGGCCATCGTGGCGCAACTCGCCGCCGACGGCAATCCGCTGACGTTCGTCAGTGGCAAGACGGTGGACGCCGCCGCCCTGCAAAAGGTCACCGCCAATGTGGTCGCGCAGCTCGCCAGCGTGCTCGCCGCCATCGGCGCGCCCGCCAACTACGATCCGTTCTCGACCGCCATTACCGCTGCCACGGCCGCCGGCGTGGGCAATACTGCCGACCAGGTGCTCGATATCGTCAAGGTGGTCACGGACCCGGCCACCGGCAAGCTGGCGCTGACTACCGTCGACAACCCGACGCCCGTGGCCATCGCCACCGCCACCAGCACCGGCGGCACGCTGGCCGCGCCGCCCGCCGCCGTCGCGGCCCTGCCGCAGGCAGCGCAGGCAGTCGCCAAGGGGCTCTCGGCCTGCTTCGCGCTGCCCGTCGCACAGCGCGTGACATCCTCCGATACCAGCCTGAGCGCGTCGCAGGGCGGCCCGGCGGTCGACGGGGTGGCATCCGCATGCCAGAACATCGCTGCCGACACCAGCAACGCGGCCGGTGTCGATTTCTTCCACAACGGCTTCTATTTCGGGCAATTGCTCTACGGCATCCTGACCAGCGACACCATGACGGGCGCACAGTTCAGCGTGCCGGAAATCATGGCGTTCTATCCCGCCGCGTCGACGGCCTCGGGGCGTGACGAAGCCATCTTCAACATCCGGTACCTGGACGCCAGCGGCAACCCCGGCAACCTCATCACGACGGCACGCGATATCGCGGGCGGCGCGACCAGCGCGCATCCGTCGAGCTGGTGGCTGGTCGGCAACCAGCAGCCGGTCGACGTCACGGTCAGGCTCCAGATCCGGCGCGTCGAGCAGATGAACCCGGGTTTCAACAAGAGCAACAACAACTACAGCCATTTCCAGAACGGCATCCAGTTCCTGATCAACGCCAAGGGCCCGGGCAGCATCGTCAACAACGCCCCCCTGAGCTATGCGCGCGTGACCGGGCCCGGCTTGCCGAGCAATGGCATTGTCTATATCGCGCCGGTTGCGCTTGAGGTGGGCCAGCCCTACATGGACGTGAGCAACAAGACCGGCGCGGTGCCCGTCACAGCCCAGTGCGGCAACGAGTTCAACCCGCCTTTGCCGTCGTACAACTGCCCGAACTTCTGGTTCTCGCGCACGGCGGGCCTCAGCGGCAGCGCAGCCACCACGCTGTTGACCAATCCCGTCAGCCTGACGTGGGCGCAGGCGGCGGACACCGCCGATGGCACCAAGGTGGTCAAGGGCGCGAAGTACCGCATCGAGCTGTTCCACGGCACCAACACCACGCCGACCTACAGCTACACCAAGACCCTTCTGAGCGACCTCGTACCTGCCACCCAGGGGGTGAACCTGCCGTGGAACACGCTGGGCAGCAAGTCGCTGGCCGCGCTGGACCCGGCCAACGCCAGCCTGGCCGGTGCGCAGACGTCGCTGCTGGCGGACTGGGTGCAGAACGTCTCCGCGCAGCAGATCGGCAACGTTGCCGCCTCGGTCGACAACAACGGCACCTGGAGCACATCCACGCCGGCGCCCAAGGGTGCGACCTCGATCGTGGTCAACGCGACGGTGCCGCCCTTCACGGCCACCACCAACCGCGGGCTGCTGTTTGGCTACCGCATGCTGGATAACAGCAACAAGTCGGCGGTCTTTACGTTCAACTGATGCAACGGATCAGGCGCTCCTGACGCGGCCGGCGCCACAGCCGGCTGCGGCGACCTGCATAGCCCCGCAAGGCCAAAGGCCTGCGGGGCATTTTTTTGGGGCCGGCGTCGATGCCAGGCCGCGGGATGAGCGCTGCCATCCGCTTTCGCGCCGTTTTTACGCGTTCTTTATATCTTCTTTACACCCCCGCCGCCCCTCTCTACCCCGTTTTTACCGCTCGATCCCTAATCTGCCATCTGTGAATCACTCACGGTGTGTTGCCATGGACGGGATCTATTTCATTGGTTTGTTGCTGTTTGGTGCGCTGACTGGCGCACTGCTGCTCTTGTGCGCGGCGCTCGGAGGCAAGCCGCCGGGAGTGCCCGAGGGGCCGGGCGCAGACGCCGCCGACGCGCGCCGCAAGGACAGTGCTACCGACAGGAGGCTGTGATGGACTGGGCTGACCTCCTGGGCGGCGTGCTCGCCGTTGCTGTCTTTATCTACCTCCTGATCGCCCTGTTCCGGCCGGAGAAATTCTGATGTCCACCGAATTCCTGGGACTACTGGTCCTCTACCTTGCCATCCTGCTGGCGCTCGCGCCCTTCGTGGGGCGCTATATCCGCCGCGCGATGGAAGACGATCGTTACCTCGCCACGGCCTGGGGCCGCCCGCTCGAGCGCGTGCTGTATCGCGTGGCCGGCGTGCGCGCCAATGCCGAGATGGGCTGGAAGCAATATGCCATCGCGGTCATCGCCTTCAACATGCTGGGCGTGGTGGCGGTCTATGTGCTGCAGCGCGTGCAGGTCTGGCTGCCGCTCAATCCGCAAGGCTTCGGCGCGGTTTCGCCGGACTCGGCCTTCAACACCGCCATCAGCTTCGCGACCAACACGAACTGGCAGGGCTACGCGGGCGAATCCACCATGAGCTATCTCACGCAGATGCTGGCGCTCACGGTGCAGAACTTCTTCTCGGCGGCCACCGGCATTGCCGTGGTGTTCGCGCTGATCCGCGGCTTCGCGCGCCAGAGCGCGGCCACCATCGGCAACTTCTGGGTGGACATGACGCGCTGCACGCTCTATGTGCTGGTGCCGATCGCCGCCGCGATCGCGCTGGCGCTGGTCAGCCAGGGCGTGATCCAGAATTTTGACAGCTACAAGGAAGCCAGCCTGGTCACGCCCGTCGAGTACAGCCAGCCCAAGCTCGACGCAGCCGGCCAGCCCGTGCTCGACGCCAAGGGCGCGCCGGTGATGGAGGCCATGAAAACCGACAAGCAGACGCTGGCCATGGGCCCGGTGGCTTCGCAGGAAGCCATCAAGATGCTTGGCACCAACGGCGGCGGCTTCTTCAATGCCAACTCGGCGCATCCGTTCGAGAACCCGACCGAGCTCGCCAACCTGATCGAGATGCTGGCCATCTTCCTGATCCCGGCGGCCTTGTGCTTCACCTTCGGCGAGATGGTCAAGGATCGGCGCCAGGGCGTGGCGATCCTGGCGTCGATGGCGGTGATCTTCATCGTGATGGCGTGCCTGGCCGCGGCCTCCGAGCAGCAGGCGAATGCCGCGCTGGCGGGCTTGCCGATCGATCATGCGGCCAGCGCGCTGCAGGCGGGCGGCAATATGGAGGGCAAGGAAACACGCTTTGGCATCGCCGCCACCGCGCTGTTCGCCACCATCACCACGGCGGCGTCGTGCGGCGCGGTCAATGCCATGCACGACTCCTTCACCGCCATCGGCGGGCTGGTGCCGATGCTGCTGATGCAGCTCGGCGAGGTGGTGTTCGGCGGGGTGGGCTCGGGCCTGTACGGCATGCTGGTGTACGCGGTGCTCGCCGTGTTTATCGCGGGCCTGATGATCGGCCGCACGCCGGAGTACCTGGGCAAGAAGATCGAGACCTACGAGATGAAGATGACGGCGGTGGCAATCCTCGTCACGCCGCTGCTGGTGCTGCTCGGCACGGCCGTGGCGGTGATGGCGGAGCCTGGCCGCGCGGGCGTGTTCAACCCCGGCACGCACGGCTTCTCGGAGATCCTCTACGCGCTGTCGTCGGCCGCCAATAACAACGGCAGCGCCTTCGGCGGCTTGTCGGCCAACACGCCCTTCTACAACGTGCTGCTGGCCGCGGCGATGTGGTTCGGCCGCTTCTGGATCATCGTGCCGATCCTGGCCATGGCGGGCTCGCTGGCCGCCAAGCGCAGGCTGCCGGTGACGGGCGGCACCATGCCCACGCACGGCCCGCTGTTCGTGGTGCTGCTGGTGGGCTCGGTGCTGATGGTGGGCGCGCTCACCTATATCCCGGCGCTGGCGCTGGGCCCGGTGGCGGAGCAGCTGCAGGCGCCGGTGGTCTCGGCGGCTAGCAAGTAATGGAGAAACGCATGCAACAAGAATCCATGGTGACGCGCAGCAAGAACGCCGGCGCGGCACCGGCAAACACTACCCCGGCAACCAGCGTGGTCACGCCTGCCATGGCCACGCAAAAGAGCGGCGGCCATCATCGCCCGCGCGGCGGCATGTTCGCGCCCGAGCTCGTCAAGCCGGCCCTGCTCGACTCGGTGAAGAAGCTTTCGCCGCGCGACCAGTTGCGCAACCCGGTGATGTTCGTGGTCTATGCGGGCAGCATCCTGACCACGATCCTGTTCTTCCGCGCGCTGTTCTCCCCCGCCACGGCGGGCGGCGAGAGCGCCGGCTTCATCCTGGCCGTATCGGTGTGGCTGTGGTTTACCGTGCTGTTCGCCAACTTCGCCGAAGCGCTGGCCGAGGGCCGCAGCAAGCAGCAAGCCGAAGCGCTGCGCGGGCTCAAGACCACCGTCACCGCCAAGCTGATCAAGGAGGCCGGCGCGACTACCGCGCCGCCGGCGCCACCGAGGCGCGTGGCGCTGCCGCGCTGCGCCGTGGCGACGTGGTGCTGGTCGAGGCCGGCGACAT
>NZ_AHJE01000183.1 GCF_000243095.1 Cupriavidus basilensis OR16
GCCTGCTGTATCGCGATGCGACGCGCAAGACCGGCGCCACGTTCCGCGGCTGGCTGCGCCAGTCCAACAACTACATCGACGACACCGAGATCGAAGTGCAGCGAGCCGCACCGGCGGCTGGGAGCTGGGGGCTGACGCATCGGGAGTACTTCGGCGCGTCCACCCTCGATGCCACGCTCGCCTACCGGCGCGGCACCGGCGCCTTCGGGGCGATGGCGGCGCCGGAGGAAGGGTGCGGGCTACATCGGCAAGCTGGTCAAGGACGGCACGCTGACCGAGGGCAGCCCGGCGCACGCCGCCTTGCACGCCATTGTCGGTTGCGCCGGCGCGGCCGCGGGAGGCCAGCGCTGCGCAGACGGCGCGTTTGGCGCTGCCACCAGCAGTCTGCTGACCAATCTGTTCCTCGACCAGCCCGGCGAGACTCCACTGGAGAAGGCGGCGAAGCGCGACCTGATTGCCACCCTGGTGGCCGGCATCGCCGCGACCGGTGGTCTGGGCGCGGTAACGGCCACGAACAGCGCCATCGCCGCTATCGACAACAACTACTTGACCCAGAAGAAGGTCGATCAGGTCAAGGCATGCTTGAGTGGAAAGACTTGCACGGGCCAACAGCAGAAAGACGAGTTTGTCCGTGAAGCTGAAAAACTCAGCGAGTTCCTGGATAAGGAAATGAAGGCGGTCTGCGCTAACAACCCTATTGGCGATGCCTGCCGCAACGCGGTGAGCACCGCGACAAAGTACATCGCCATGCAGGACGCTTGGGCAGTGATGAACAGCGATGTGGGTCGGTCGTCGAAGAGCACCTTCGACTACATCTATAACAGCCTGGGCGCCGAAGAGCGCTTCGCGCTCTACTACAACAACATCGATAATCGTGCGGACTTCTTTGGCGCGTCGGATCGATACGAGCAGAACCTGGGTTCGGGTGCAAAATGGTTTGGTGGAGCGGAGTTCGTGTCGAGGGCACCATTGACTGGGCTTGGCGCGGACGGTAGTGGCTCTGGGTACACCTTCTTATTGGGTTCAGTCTTTGCTGGTTGGAATGCACCATCCATATACGAGTGGCGGTCCGACGCCGGAAAAGCCCTGATGACTGCCGGATTCGGCAACTTTAAAGACCTGTACAGCAAAAAACCTACGGATGTCATTGCCTGGGATATCAATCAACTCAAGAGCGAACAGCGGGCGCTGCAACCTATACATGAACGGTACTTGCAAGACCGGGTCGTGTTCACGGAAATTTCGAATTTCATGACCAATAGTTCAGGTATGCGTGGTGGCAGCATTTTGAGAGAGAAACAGACTCAGCCAGGAGGAATCAATATCTTGGATTACAAATCTAGGGTTAATTACGGATGCAAGTTGCTGGGATATGGAGATACACAAGGCTGCAAACCATGAGGAAGACTTACCCAAAGTGGAAAGTGTTAGTAGGATTCACCTTGTGTCCAGGATTGGCGGGTCCTATTTTCGGCGGTCTCTTTCTCGTTGACAGGTTGATGGGTCCACGCAATGAATCCATGGGCATAATTCTAACGCTGTGGGCGAGTATAGCCTTCTCATTTTTTGCTTCTGCCCTCACTGCCATCGGTTTCTATATTGTTCCGTTTTTCTTGTTGTCGCTGCTATACACCGTAATGAAGCTAAAAAGGAGTTGGATGACTTGCGCCTTTGTATCAATCGCAGGTGCGGTGTCCGCATTGCTTTGGGGTGATTACGTCTGGCATGGTTTAACCAGAGAAGCTAATTTTTCTATTGGCGCAGTCACGTCATTGGCAATGTCGGTGTGGGCTCTGCCAAAGGCATCCTTCGAGGGCGAGTGAGGAGTCAGAATAATTGCTGTAGTTTTGTGGCGATGATGTGCTTGAATTCATATTCTGGATAAATGATATTTATTTCTGGATTGTGATTTTTTGGCGAGGTGCTAGCCTTTGCTATTTTGATTGGATATAAATTTACTGACGGATATGGAAAAAGAAATTTGGTCATAAACAGATGGCAACACTGCCATCATCCCGTAGGCCACTCGGCGTTTTTGCAGCGACTTTTTCGTAACTTATATGAAGGAGAATAGTGAGATTGCATTGAGACGGCCACCGAGACCCGCAGCGAAAGCCACTTCAAGGAGACCCAGAAGAGCGGTTTCCTCTATAACGGCGGGGCGGCCTTCACCATCGGCAGCCAGATGCAGAGCGTGGACAAGCGCGACCTCAGCACCCGTGCCGCGGCCTCCACCATAGGCTCGACGGGCGGCGACGTTACGCTGGTGGCGGGCAACCACTACCAGCAGACCGGCAGCCAAGTGCTGGCGCCCAAGGGCGACATCGACATCCACGCCAAGAAGGTGGACATCGTCGAAGCCCGGGAAACCGGCCGCAGCACCGAGGAAAGCAAGTTCCGCCAGTCCGGCCTGACCGTGGCGGTGACCGCACCGGTGATCTCGGCCATCCAGACCGCGCAGCAGATGAAGAGCGCCAGCAGCCAGACCAGCGACCCGCGCATGAAGGCGCTGGCCGGCGTAGCCACCGGGATGGCAGCCAAGAACGCCGCCGACGCGGTGCAGGCCGACCCCAAGGCGGCCGGCGGCCTCAACATCGCCATCACGGTCGGCGGCAGCAAGAGCGACAGCAAGTCCACCATGGCCAGCGACACGGCGGCCGGCTCCACCGTGGCGGCCGGTGGCAACGTGCGTATCAGCGCCACCGGCGTCGGCCAGGACTCGGATATCACCGTGCGCGGCAGCAACATCAGCGCTGGCGGCAATGCCCATCTGAAGGCCGATGGCGACATCGCTTTGCTGGCCGCGCAGAACACCGTCGAAATCGACCGCAAGAGCAGCAGCGCCAGTGGTGGCGTGGGCGTGGCCATCTCGGTCGGCCAAGGCGGCGTGGCGCTGGGCATCACCGCCAGCGCCAGCGGCTCACGCGGCAAGGGCGAAGGCAAGGACGTCACCTGGACCAACACGCATGTCAATGCCGGCGAACGTCTGACCCTGGAATCGGGCGGCGACACCACCCTGCGCGGCGCGGTCGCCGGCGGCAAGCAGGTGGTGGCCGACGTCGGCGGCAACCTCAACATCGAGAGCCTGCAGGACAACAGCACCTTCAAGAGCTGCGACCAAAGCATCGGCGGCAGCATCACCGTGGGCGCCGGCTTCTCCGGCAGCGTCAACGCCAGCCAGCAGAAGATCAACAGCAACTACGCCAGCGTTACCGAGCAGTCCGGCATTAAGGCTGGCGATGGCGGCTTCGACGTCAAGGTCAAGGGCAACACCGACCTCAAGGGCGCGGTCATCGCCTCCACGGACAAGGCCGTACAGGACGGCCTGAACAAGTTGACCACCGGCACCCTGACCACCAGCGACATCGAGAACCGCGCCGAGTACAAGGCCAGCAGCGTCAGCCTGGGCGGCGGCTACAGCCAGGGTGGGGGTGGCATGAAGGAAGTCGCCCGCTACGGCGACGGCCCAGGCACCACGCCTGCCGGCGTGGGCACCGACCAACAGGGCAAGGCAGCCACCGGCGGCCAGGTGCCCGGCACCACGCTACCGAGCAAGGGCAACTTCAGCGCCACCGCCCCGATTGCGCTGGCGGCCAGCGGCAAGAGCAGCAGCACCACGCATAGCGGCATCAGCGGCGGCACCGTCACGATCACCGATGCGGCTGGACAGCAGGCGCTAACCGGGCAGACCGTGGAGGAACGGTTGGCCACGCTCAATCGCGATGCGTTCACCGGCAAGGACGGCAGCAACGCCCTGAAGCCCATCTTCAACGAGCAGGAGATCAAGGCCGGCTTCGAGATAGTCGGGGCGCTGCAGCGGGAAACCGGTACCTTCCTGGACAACCGGGCCAAGGAGTCGACCGCAGCCAAGCAAGCGCTGGACCAGGAGTTGGCCAAACCGGAAAGCGAACGAGACCCCTCGCGTATCGCTGAACTCCAGCAACGGATGAATGACAGTGGGATCTGGGCACCCGGAGGAACCGGACGGCAGGTACTGACCGCATTGGCCGCTGCCGCTGGCGGCAACGTCACCGGAGCTTCCTCACAGTTTGCGCAGAACCTGGTGGTTAACTACCTGCAACAGCAGGGAGCCGGCTACATCGGCAAACTGGTCAAGGACGGCACCTTGACCGAAGGCAGCCCACTCCACGCAGCGCTGCATGCTTTGGTAGCCTGCGCCGGAGCGGCGGCCAGCAGCCAGAACTGCGGGAGTGGTGCCTTTGGCACAGCCACAAGCAGCCTGCTTACCAATCTGTTCACTGATACTCCTGACGAAAATCCAGAAGATAAAGAGGCCAAGCGGAATCTGCTCGCAAGCATAGTAACGGGTATCGCTGCTAGCGGAGGGTTGGATGTGGCCTCAGTCACGAACAGCGCACTCGCGGCCATAGATAACAACTATCTAACGGCTCCGCAGATAGATAGTTGGGTGACGGAGGTCAAAGTTTGCCAAGCCCTTGGCAGGGATTGTGGCGAAGTCATTAAGAAGTACGAAGACCTCAGTATCAAGCAACAGGAGGAGTTAGTTAGCTATTGCGCAAGCAACCCGGAAACCTGCGAGAAGAAGTATGGTTCTGTTCTAGCTGACAGCGTGCTTGTCAGGGAGGCCATCGATCGGGCGCTAGGCGAGAAAACCCCGCTGAAGATGGTCTACGATCTATCAGCGCTCGTTATGCACCAAAACGCGATGCGGAAGGTGCCGTATCGAGTACAGAATATGCGCAGCGGTTACAGGAGCAGTATGGATGGACTGCAGAGAAGTCACAGCTTGTTGCAGGCGCGGTTCTTGCCACCCTTGGAGGGGTTGGGAAGATGCCAAAGGGAAATCCCGGGCAATGGGGCGTTCCGCAGAATGTCACCGCAAAGTTTCCGGTAGAGTGGGGAGTGGCGCCCAACAAGAAAGGTGTGGGTTTTAGATGGCAAGATCCAAAGAATCAAGGTAATGGTGTTCGCATAGATAAGGGTGACCCGAATGTCAGTCAACCTACTCAGCAAGTGGACCATGTAATTGTACGTTCCAATGGAAAAGTAATTGGGCGCGATGGAAAACCAATAGAAGGATCGATTAAATATAATGCGGCGCAGGCACATATCCCTTTAAGTGAGTACAAAAAATGGAAAAACTGGAACTCTCCAAACTGAAATTCCCTTCCATGCGAGAGGAGTTGATTGACTATCTTCATGGACTTTCTGATAAGGAGTATCAGTATCAAGCCTGGGTTAATCATGAGTGCCCAAGAGGAGGGTATGATGAATTGGATTATGCGATTCATTTCTTGTATGATGATACAAAACTTGCTAGTGATCCAGCCTCCACGGTCGGGTGGATCTTGGTTGATGATAAAGAGGTGGGTTTGATGGAAAATTTGATTGTAAAGATAAATATAATGTTTGATAAATATGGTTTTGGATTGGATGACAAAGATTACATAGAAAAAGTCGAGTGGGATGATGTTGTTAATTCTGCAAGAATTGCCGGAGAGTATTTTTCCAAAAAAATATAAATGGACTCATTGCGTATTTTAGCTTTAGTCTTAATAGTGACGGAAGAGTTGGCGGCGACATCACCGCCCACACCGCCACCGTGACCAGCGAGAAAGGCGCCCTGGCGGCGGTGGCGCAGGGTGACGTCAACATGCTTGCCGGCGAAGCCAGCAGCAACTGGGGTGAAGGCCGCCAGCACACGCACAGCAGTCTGTTTGGATCCAGCAAGAAGACCACCCGCGACAGCGTGGAGGCAACCACCGCGGTGTCCAGCATCTTCAGCGGCCACACCGTGGCGGTGCAGGGGCAGAACGTCACCGTCATCGGCAGCAACGTGGTATCCGATGCGCGCACGGTCATCGCCGCCAAGAACGACCTCACCATCAAGCCGGCCACCGAGACCCGCAGCGAAAGCCACTTCAACGAGACCAAGAAGAGCGGCTTCCTCCATATCGGCGGGGCGGCCTTCACCATCGGCAGCCAGATGCAGAGCGTGGACAAGCGCGACCTCAGCACCCGTGCCGGGGCCTCCACCATAGGCTCGACGGGCGGCGACGTTACGCTGGTGGCGGGCAACCACTACCAGCAGACCGGCAGCCAAGTGCTGGCGCCCAAGGGCGACATCGACATCCACGCCAAGAAGGTGGACATTGTCGAGGCCCGCGAAACCGGCCGCAGCACCGAAGAAAGCAAGTTCCGCCAGTCCGGCCTGACCGTGGCGGTGACCGCACCGGTCATCTCCGCCATCCAGGCCGCGCAGAGCAAGGTCAAGCTGCCGGAAGGCTACTACCTGGAGTGGGGCGGCCAGTTCCAGAACATGGAGCGCGCCATGGGCCACCTGAAGATCATCGTGCCGGTCACCATCGCCGCGATCTTCTTCCTGCTGTTCCTGCTGTTCAACTCCGTGCGCTTTGCCACGCTGATCATCACCGTGCTGCCGTTCGCCTCCATCGGCGGCATCATCGGCCTGTTCGTCACCGGCGAGTACCTGTCGGTGCCGGCCTCGGTGGGCTTTATCGCCCTGTGGGGCATGGCGGTGTTGAACGGCGTGGTGCTGGTGTCGTACATCCGCACGCTGCGGGACTCCGGCCTGTCGCTGGACCAGGCGGTGATCCAGGGCGCGACCCAGCGGTTCCGCCCGGTGATGATGACGGCCACCATCGCCATGCTGGGGCTGGTGCCTTTCCTGTTTTCCACCGGCCCGGGCTCCGAAGTGCAGCGCCCGTTGGCGGTGGTGGTGATCGGCGGGCTGATCACCTCGACCCTGCTGACGCTGGTGATGGTGCCGACGTTGTATCGCTGGTTCGATAACAGGAAACCGGACCCGATGAGGGATGTGCCGGTGTAGTACAGATACATCGCGCAGTCAGGCAACGCCCCACGCGGTTTCGGTGGGGCGTTTTTTTTGGCGCAAGCCGACGCGCTTACGCGTGACCCCGTCCAATCGATATCACGTGCGCTGCTGCGGACCAGTCATTCAGCGTCGGCAGCCGTCATCCGGAACATATCTTCCCGGCATACGCTTGCCGGTCATTCGCGTCCCGTGAGCTCGATGTGGTAGACCAAGCGCTGGATAAAGGTCTGCTGGCCGGGGCCGAGGGAGACAAAGGTGCAGCCAATGTGATGCATGGCGCGCTGGTCGCTCCACACCAGACCATGCCCGACCACCTGCAGGTCGAACTCCAGTTCGCCCTGGTTGCGAAAGTCTAGCCTGCATTCTGCAAGAT
>NZ_AHJE01000182.1 GCF_000243095.1 Cupriavidus basilensis OR16
GATCTGTTGCCGAAGGACGAGGAGCCCTGCTTCGCGATCCATGAGATCCAGCTGACGGGCGAGGATGCCGGCAAATTCCTGTGGGCGCTGAAGGCGGCTGACCCTGCCACCGATCCTGCCACCGGCCATTGCCTGGGCACCGCAGGCATCAACGTGGTGATGACGCGCATCCAGAACGCCATCGTCGCGCGCGGTTTTGTGACTACGCGCGTGCTGGCGGCCCCGCAGGACCTGAGCAGCGGCGTCCTGGCGCTCTCCGTAGTGCCGGGCCGGGTACGGGCGATCCGCTTCGCGGCCGGCACCTCGTCGCGCGCTACCGCCTGGAACGCCGTACCGATCCGCCGTGGCGACCTGCTCAACCTGCGCGATATCGAACAGGCGCTGGAGAACTTCAAGCGCGTCCCTACGCCTGGTCGCAGCGCCGGCCCGTGCGGCTGAACGTGGCGCTGGACGACTCGGGTAGCCGGGCGACGGGCAAGTACCAGGCGAGCGCCACGCTTTCCCTGGACGATACCTTGATGCTGAACGATCTGTTCTACGCCAACTTCAACCACGACGTGTTCAGCCCCGGCGGCAAGGGCACGCAGGGCTACACCGTCCATTACAGCGTGCCGCTCGGCTACTGGCTGCTGGGCGCCACCGCCGGTGGCTACAAATACCGCCAGACCGTGGCCGGCTACTCCCAGAACTATGTCTACAGCGGCACCAGCGAAAACGCCGAAGTCCGCTTGTCGCGCCTGCTGTATCGCGATGCGACGCGCAAGACCGGCGCCTACGTCCGCGGCTGGCTGCGCCAGTCCAACAACTACATCGACGACACCGAGATCGAAGTGCAGCGACGCCGCACCGGCGGCTGGGAGCTGGGGCTGACGCATCGGGAGTACTTCGGCGCGTCCACCCTCGATGCCACGCTCGCCTACCGGCGCGGCACCGGCGCCTTCGGGGCGATGGCGGCGCCGGAGGAAGACTTCGGTGAAGGCACCTCGCGCATGCAGGTCATCACCGCCGACGCCCAGTTCGCCATACCGTTCCGGCTCGGCAACCAGTCCTTGCGCTACACCGCCAACTGGCGGGCGCAGTGGAACCGCACGCCGCTGGTGTCGCAGGACCGCTTCGCCATCGGCGGGCGCTATACCGTGCGCGGCTTTGACGGCGAGCTCACGCTCATGGGCGAGCGTGGGTGGCTATGGCGCAACGATCTGGGGCTGGCCCTGGGCGCCGGGCAGGAAGTGTACGGGGCCGTCGATGTGGGGCACGTCGGCGGCCCCGCCACTCGCTGGCAACCGGGCCGCACCCTGGCGGGTTCGGCCATCGGCTTGCGCGGCGGCATGCATGGCGGCTACTGGGACGTCTTCGTCGGCACGTCGCTGTACAAGCCCCAAGGGTTTCAGACCGACTCCGTCATCGCCGGCTTCAACGTGAGCTGGTCTTACTGATGTCGACAGGGCGCGTGCGCCCTCATTCGTATTCTCGAAAATTGGGAGTGCCCGCATGAACAAGAACCTCTACCGCATCATTTTCAACCGTGCCCGCGGCATGCTTCAGGTGGTCGCCGAGATCGCGCAACGCCATGGCGGCGGGGGTGCCCGACGAACAGCGGCCAGCAGACGCTGCGTCGTCACGGTGCGCCCATTGAATTTCGCCTTGTGGATCATCATGGGGCATGTCGCGCTGGGCGGCACGGCGCTTGCGCAGGTGGTGGCCTATGCTCAATGCGCCGGGCAACCAGCGCCCAACCGTGCTGCAGGCGCCAAACGGTGTACCCCTGGTCAACATCCAGACCCCGAGCGCGGCAGGCGTTTCGCGCAACACCTACCAGCAATTCGACGTGGGCCAGCAGGGGACGATTCTCAACAACGCCCGCGAGAACACACAAACGCAGTTGGGCGGCTGGGTGCAGGGCAATCCCTGGCTGGGCAAGGGGACGGCCAAGGTCATTCTCAACGAAGTCAATGCCAGCAACCCCAGCCGGCTTAACGGCTATGTCGAAATCGCCGGTAGCCGGGCGCAACTGGTCATCGCCAACCCGGCCGGGATTTCCTGCGACGGCTGCGGCTTCATCAACGCCAACCGCCTGACCCTGACCACCGGTACGCCGGTCGTCAACAGCGGTTCTCTTGAGGGCTATCGCGTCGGAGGCGGGGCCCTCCAGGTCCACGGCAAGGGCATGAACGCCAGCGGTACCGATTACACCAACCTGATCGCCCGCTCGATAGAGGTCAATGCCGGGATCTGGGCCAAGCAACTGCAAGCCACCACGGGCGTCAACGACGTCAGCGCCGATCATGCCCAGGTGACAGCCAAGGCCGGTGGTGGCAAGGCCCCGGCCTACGCCGTGGACGTGAGCGCCCTGGGCGGCATGTATAGCCAGAAAATAGTCTTGCTCGGTACGGAGCATGGTGTTGGGGTGCGCAACGCCGGCACGCTGGGTGCCCAGGCCGGTGAACTGGTGGTGACCGTGGATGGCCGCCTTGAAAACAGCGGCGCCCTGCAGGCGAAAACCGACACCCGGGTGAGCGCCAGGGGCGGGCTCGCGAACACCGGTACCCTCAGCGCGGGGCGAGAGTTGGTGGTGAACACCCCGCAGGACGTGGACAACCGCGGCGGCACCCTCAACGGCCGGCGAGTGGAAGTCAACGCGCAATGGCTCGCCAACCGCGGCGGCGCGATCGAGCAGACCGGCGTGCAGGACCTGGCTTTGCACGCAACTGTCGCCACTAACCGCAATGGCGGGCGCATCGGCCTGGCTGAGCCCAGCAGCGGTAGCAGCGGCCCGGGCGGCTCGGGCAACGGCGGCGCCCCGGAAAGCGGTAGCGCAGGTGGCGGCAGCGCAGGCAGCGGGGGCGATGGCGGCACCGGCGCTGTCCCCGGCCCCACGCCGGCACCGCAACCGCCGACCCGCCTGGCCGATGGCGCGCTCAACATCGCCAAGACCCTGGACAACGACGGCGGCCGCATCCTCGCCGGCGGCGCAATCGACCTTGCCGCCAATAGCGGCCTGAACAACGATGGCGGCCATCTGGCTGTGCGCCAGCTTAGCGTCAGCGGCGGAGACGTTGGCAACCAGGAGGGCGAGCTGCGCGTCTCAGGCGCCGCCAGCATCCAAGCCGGGCTGGTCAACAACGACAACGGCCGCCTGCAGCTGGGCGGCCCGCTAGCCTTCACCGCCGACAACCTCTCCAACCGAGCGGGCACCTTCCTCCACAGCGGCACGGACGCCGCCGACCTGCGGGTCGCGGATACGATCGACAACAGCGATGGCACCCTGGCGAGCAATGCGGCGCGGCTGAGCCTGTCCTCCCGCCATCTCGTCAACCAGCGCGGCAAGCTCAGCCATGCCGGCGATGCCGGCCTGAAGGTGCATGCCGGCACGCTCAGCGGCAAGGACGGCCAGATCGCCACCGCTGGCGCGGCAGCCCTCGAGCTTGGTAGCGCCGACCACCGCAACGCCACCCTGAGCGCGACCCGGATCGATCTGACGGCCGAGTCATTCGACAGCCGCGACGGCAAGATTGTCGCCAGTGGCGAGCTCGGCAACCGGCTCGACGTAGCCGGCTCGCTCGACAACAGCCAAGGCACGATCGCCACCAATGGCGACCTGAGTATCCGCGCCAGCACGCTTGGCAACGCGGACGGTACCGTGCAACACGCTGGCAGTGGCCGCCTGGATATCGCAGCCGGCACGCTCAACGGTGCCGGCGGAACGCTCGCCAGCAATGGCGCCCTCACCCTTGCCGGCAAAACCACTGACCTGCGCGGCGGCACCACCCTGGCCCGCAAGATCGACATCGACACCGGCAAGCTGACCAGCGCGGCGGGGAGCCTGAGCGCCACCGGTGCCGACCTGCTCAAGGTGCGTGCCCGCGAAGGCCTGGACAATAGCGGCGGCACCATCGCCGCAAACGGCGCCCTGGACCTGAACGCGAAGTCCCTGGGCAACCGCGACGGCAAGATCCAGGCAGCCGGCACCGCCGACACGCGCATTGCCGTGGCCGATACGCTGGACAACACCGGCGGTGCCTTGGCAGCGGCGGGCGACACCGCCATCCAGGCTGGAACGCTGCTCAACCAGGGCGGCAAGCTGCAAGCGGCCGCAGAGGCGGGGCTGGACGTCCGGGTCAACGGCCACCTCGAGAACCGCGACAGCGGCATCATTGCCAGCGGTGGCAAGGGCAAGGTCGCTGCCGGTTCCCTCGACAATCGCCGCGGCGCACTCAACGCCCATGGCACCCTGAACGTCGGTACCAGCGAAGGGCTGGACAACCGCGCCGGCAAGCTCGTCAGCCATGGCGACCTGGGCCTGGCCGCCGGCAGCCTGGACAACCGCGATGGTGGCCTCGTCGCCTCCACCAAAGGCGCTGTGACCGCGGACTCCCGTGGTCGCACCGATAACGCCGGTGGCACGCTCCAGGCCGCCGGCGACCTGGCGCTGGACAGCAACGGGCTCGGCAACGCTGCCGGTGCCATCCTTGGCGCCAACGTGCGCGTCGACACCCGGCAGGCGGCGCTGGACAACGCTCGCGGCACCCTCGCCAGCACGGCGGGCACGCTCGACATCCGCAGCGGCGCATTCGACAACACCGCAGGCCTGCTGCAATCGGCCGGCGCCCTCAGCTTGAGCGGCGGCGACCTGGACAACCGCGCCGGCATGATCCACAGCCAGGGCGACCTGGCCGCGCGCACCAGTACCCTCGACAACCGCGGCGGCCAGCTCGACGGCGGTGCCAACGTGCGCCTGGCCGGCTCCGCGCTGCGCAACCAGGGCGGCAAGGTGCAGGCGGGCAAGGACCTGGCCGTGAACCTATCCGGCACCGCCAACAACAGCGGCGGCCTGATGGCGGCCCGCGACGGTCTGAGCGTGACCGCCGCCACCATCCTCAATCACGATACCCAAAGCGCGGATCCCAATGCGCCGCTGGGCCTGCAGGGCGCAACGGTGGCCCTGGCCGGCAACCGCATCGACAACACCGGCGGCACCATCGCCGCCGACCGCCACATCGGCATCACCGGCACTGGCCCGGGCAGCACCCTGGACAATGCCCGTGGCAATGTCTCCTCGGCGGGCAGCATCGCCGTGGCCGCCAACCGCATCGTCAACAGCGTCGGCACGCTGCTGTCCGCAACCAACCAGTCCATTGACGCCGACAGCATGACCGGCGATGGCCGCGTGCTCTCCAAGGGCGACCTGACCCTTGCCTTGCAGCAGGACTTCGACAACCACGGTGAGCTCACCGCCAACGGCCGCGCCCTCATCGGCACCGCCGGCCGCCTGACCAACCGCGGTACCCTGCAGGCGGGCGAGCTGGAAGTGCGCGGCGCCAACGTGGACAACACCGTCAGCGGCCAGATCGGCGGCGGCCGCGCCCTGGTGGCGGCCAGCGAGACCCTGAGCAACCGCGGCCTGGTCGACGGCGGCCAGACCCGCATCCAGGCGGGAACCGTCGACAACGTCGGCACCGGGCGCATCTACGGCGACCATATCGCTATCCAGGCGGGAACAGTCCTCAACCGCGAGGAGGACGCCAACGGCCAGACCAAGGCGGCCGTCATCGCCGCGCGCCAGCGCCTCGACATCGGCGCCGGTGTCATCCACAACCGCGAGCAGGCGCTGATTTTCAGCGCCGGCGGCGGCAGTGACGCCCTGAATATCGGCGGATCGCTCGATGCCAACGGATACGCCACTGGCCGTGCCGCACTGGTGCTCAACGACAGCGCCACCATCGAGTCGCTGGGCGGCCTCACGCTGGACACCGGCCGCTTGCTCAACCGCAACCTGCATTTCGCCACCGAGACCGTACAGGTCGGCGGACCGGCAAAGGCCATGTACCTGCAGCCCAAGGACGACCCGAACAAGCACGATATCAACGATTTCGGCTGGGAGAACTGGAGCCGTGCCGGCCTCTACCGCAACAAGAAAACCGGCGCCGAAGTGAAGGCCTGGACGCAGTACGACATCACCCGCACCGAGTACGAAACCCAGGTCACGCAAAGCGCCCCGGCGCTGATCCGCTCCGGCGCCAGCATGACACTGCATGGCGATGAACTGGTCAACGACAAGAGCCATATCATCGCCGGCGGCGCACTGCAGGGCGACCTGCACAATCTGAAGAACGAACAGGTGTTCGGCGAACACATCCAGCGCGAGCAAGGCACCAGCGGAATAGTACCTACAGCCGCTGGCGCGGCGGTTTCAAGCGCTATCACGAGCGCAAGTGGGACGGCCAGATCGCCTACACCCCGGCCGACACCATCCAGACTATCGCCCTGAATGTGTCCAAGACCCAGCAGCACACCGCCAGCAACGGCAGCGGCTACAGCGTCGGCGGGCGCAATACCGGCGGCGTGGGCGGCACCATCGCCGGCGGCAGCGGCACCTCCGGTGGCGCCAGCCCGCGCGAGATCATCGAAGTGGCGGCCGCGGCGGGAAGCGTCGGCGCCCCGGGCGCCCTCCAGGGGCACGACGCGGTATCCGCCGACGGCCCGGGTGCCAGCGCCGGCAGCGGCGTCGGTGCCGCCAGTGGCAACGGCCCCGCCGTCATCCGTACCGTGGGCGTCGACACCCAGGTGCCCAACAACAGCCTGTTCCGCGTCCGGCCGGAC
>NZ_AHJE01000181.1 GCF_000243095.1 Cupriavidus basilensis OR16
ACGCTCGGCAGCCTGGAGTCCGGTATCCAGGCCAGCAACGCGCTGTCGGTGACGGCCGGCGGCCAGGTGCTCAACACCGGCAACCTGATGGGCAGCCAGGTCGACGTCACCGGCGCCGCCCTGGTGAACGGCTACACCAGCCCGACACAACCCACGCCACCCGCAACCGGCCCGCAGCAAGTCATCTCGCTAGGCCCCGTGGCAACCCCCGGCGGCGCGGTGCCGGCGGCCACGCCGGTGAACAACCCGAC
>NZ_AHJE01000180.1 GCF_000243095.1 Cupriavidus basilensis OR16
GGCGCGATCACGGCCGGCTTGACGAAGGGCATCACCTTTGATGGCAGCAGCTTCGGGGTGAGTGAATGGGGGAAGTCGCTGGAGGGAACGAATACCCTGGCAAACCTCGCGGGCACGAACAGCGCCGGTGGCGTGTTGCAGGCAGCCAAGGATGGCGCGACCGGCACGCTGGCACAGCAGGCCGTGGGCTTCGTTGGAACGGGCTTGATCAATGCCGGTGTCAGCACGGTGTTCAACGGGGGGAGCTTTGGGAATGCGTTCAAGGGCAGTCTGGTGGCGCAGGCGGCGGCGTTGGGTGCCAATAGCATCGGCGCTAACACCGATCCAGGTTCCTTCGAGAATATCGCCAGCCATGCGGCGCTTGGCTGTGTCGCGGGTGCGGCCGGCAGCGGTGACTGTGCGTCAGGTGCCATTGGCGGGGCAACGTCTGCGTTGGTGGCCAACTCCATCGCTGGCTTCGTGACCGATGGGCAGGGTAATCCGAGTCAGGCACAACTGGCGGCGATCACGGCGCTGTCGATGCTGGCTGGCGGCGGCGTTGCCGCGGCGCTGGGTCAAAACGCGGCGACAGCGGCGAATGCGGCGCAAAACGAAGTACTGAACAACACTTGCGCGCCTGGGCACGACTGCGGAACATTGAAAAGCGCGGCAAAGGATACCGGTAAGGCTGCGGTCAATACGGTGCTGGGACTGATCGAAGCTGTGCCGAATGCGTTCAGCGGCGCACTACCTGGCTATCCGGACTACGTATCGTTCATGGGCGGGGCAAGGCTGGCTTATGATAATCCAGACTTCGGGCAGACATTGGAATTCCTGGCGGCGCTGGGGATAGCCAAGGCCAGCGGCACGGGGACCACAAGCACAGCGGATGAGACGGCTGGCTCAATCCGAAACGTCAATCCCGGTTTCCCGCAGAGTGGACGTACGCAGAACTGCGTAAACTGTTCAATTGCAACTGATGCCACCCTTGCAGGAAATCCTGCCTCGGCATTGCCGTCTGCTGGTCCGCAACCAATTACAGTACTGGAACGGCAATTTGGGGGGCGCTTCGGGCCGGCTACAACGGCTGATGGCATTACAGGGCAGCTTACTATGGCGGGTGATGGATCTCGCGGGATTGTGTTCGGATCGAGAGGGCCAGGTGAAACAGGTCATGTGTTCAACGTGGTCAATCAGAACGGTACGGTGCGCTTTCTCGATGGCCAGACCGGGAAGCCGGCGAACTTGGGCGGATACACAAATCTCCACTTATTAAAGACAAATTGATGATTGATCTACGGCAAGCCGAGCACGTCGCAGCCGACTATCTAGCCAACCTGGGACGCGAAATAGATATGCCTTTGCAAGTGGTCAGGAGGCATGATCTTCCATACGGGTGGCTATTCTTCTACAACTCACAGGCCTATCTACAAAATGGGGAGATCGGTGCAATGTTGGCCGGAAATGCCCCATTCGTTGTTGATGCCATCGATGGCTCCTTGCATGTTCTCGGTACGGCATTGCCTGTCGATGTCTACCTGCGAGAGTATGAAACCAAACGAGGTTACGCCAAAGGATGACCTGCGAACCCGGCTCCGGCTGGGTTCGTCGTCTCCGCGGCGCCTACAACCCGCTGTGGGGGATGCCTCGATCCACAAGGCTTGCCTGTGGATGCTGTACAGGCGTGCGAACCGGGCAACGTGGCGCCAGACCTCTGCCGCCGGCATGCCACGGCGCCGGGCGGTCTGCGCCACCGCCATGACCACGAGGCAGATGGGCGCTTCGTCCAGCAAACGCGCCACATGGGCTTCGAAGCCGGGCGGGGCCTGCCCGGTCGCTAGCGTGTGCTCCAGCATGGCTTCGGTCAGGTCGCCGCGGTAGCTCACGCTGGCGGTTTGGGCCGCCATCCCTAGCCAAGGCTTCGGGCGCTGGCGTTGCACCGGGGCCATCTACGCTGGATTGTGTCGGAGCGAATGGGGCTCAATGGCGATGAGGATCAAGGAAGCACCCGACGGGACGAACATCTCGATCAGGTTGATGCAGTAGCGAACCGGCCCAGACGGCAGCATGAGTCGCCGCAGAGGTCCGTCAATGGAGCCGTCGTGCGGGCGCTAGCACGCCGATCGGCGATGGTCTATAGGCCCGGATGGAGCCACCACGCGCGTGCATTACAACGCGGATGGCACGCAGATCACAGTCACGAGCTACACCAGCCCGAACTACACCTCGATGGTGGCGGCACTGTCGATGCTGGGTGGAGCCGGCGCGGCTGCACAAGAGCTACGCCGGCTAGGCACGTCTTATGCCGGTGGCTGCAATCCCAGTGGCGCCTATGGCTACCGCCGGAGCGCGGCGGACGAGGCCGTGCTCGGGGCACTGGACGGTTCACCGGGAAGAAATAGATGGCGCGACGACGGTATCGTGCAGAAATCGAACGGGATCATTAGTCCGGGAGCAATACAGTTCAAATGAGAAAGATTGGATTCCACGGGGGCTGCCGGATTTGTGAGCTTGGCCCTGTATCTGATGTGGCGCTCTTCTTCGAGTGCCTGAAAACTAACGCAGAATACGACTGCCCCGCGCAGGATTGGAGTCTGCTGACGGACCGCCTGTATCGCCGCTACCTTCGACTGGAGGAACTGGCCGCCGCATCGGCGCTGATGGGGCAGGTGAGACTGATATTTGCTGGGCTTCCTGCTTCGGCCGTCGAATGGGATCCCAGTATGGTGGGGAATGCGGAAAAGACCTGGCTGGATCCAAGCCTGCCGACGTTGGCTGACGTGTTCAGGAAGTACTTTGAGCACTTTGCAGATGTGCGAAGCTCGGCGGAATCCTTTTTGAAGGACTTCAACATTTACCAGCCAGTTCGAGTCGTGATATCTGATCTGCCCGGCTTCGCGCGTGATAAGAACAAGCCACTAGCGGAGTACGACGCTCTGGAAGGTAAGCCATTCTGGCTCCAGTGAGAGCGCGATAGCTGGATGGGTTCGCGCCCGTAAGTTCCCAACCAGCGAGGAGCGAGACGAACCCGGCCAAGACGCCGCGTTCGTCGTTTCTGGATGTGGAGTCAATCTCACCGGCATCGGCATCGGCATCGGCATCGGCATCGGCATCGGCATCGGCATCGGCACCGGCACCGGCACCGGCACCGGCGACCTGGTCGCAGCGGGCAAGGTCGCCATCAAGACGCCGGGCATGTTCACCAACAAGGGCGTCCACGACAGCAAGATCACCACCACGCCCGGCTGCGTGGCAGGCGCGCCGGACTGCCCGGACGACAGCAATCCCCGCGTGGAATCCCTCGCCTGGCAACAGACCCCCAGCACCGTCGCCGCCGGCCAGACGCTGACGATCACCGCATCCAACATCCAGAACCTGAACGCGACGCTGGCCGCGCAGGGCGATGTCAGCCTGAACGCCACCAGCAGCGTCACCAACCGCTCAGGCGCCATCCAGTCATTGACGGGCGACGTCTCGATTACCGCGCCGACGCTGGTCAACACCACCATGGATACAGCGCGGCTGCACAAGAGCTACGGCGGCCAGAACCCGCCCTATGCCGGCGGCTGCAATCCCGGTGGCACCTATGGCAACAGCCAGTGCGCGGCGGATGAGGATGCTGCCGCAGGCCCAGCCGGCATCATCTCGGCCGCGCGCGACGCCAAGCTGTCCGGCACGAACCTCACCAACAAGGGCGCGCTCATCACCGGAGGGCGCAACGTGACGGTCGGCATGGCCGGCACCATCGACAACAGCAGCATCCCGCTCAACGCCGACTGGGTGGGACGCTGGCAGGAAGACCGCAGCGGCGGCGACCGCTGGCACGACACCGGCGGGCGCGCCACGCTCGGCAGCCTGGAGTCCGGTATCCAGGCCAGCAACGCGCTGTCGGTAACGGCCGGCGGCCAGGTGCTCAACACCGGCAACCTGATGGGCAGCGCGGTCGATGTCACCGGCGCCGCCCTGGTGAACGGCTACACCAGCCCGACGCAACCCACGCCGCCCGCAACCGGCCCGCAGCAAGTCATCTCGCTAGGCCCCGTGGCAACGCCCGGCGGCGCGGTGCCGGCGGCCACGCCGGTGGACAACCCGACCACCCCCTGGCAGTTCAACCCGGTCATCGTGGCCACGCCTGCTGCGCCCACCACCGGCAGCAGCCA
>NZ_AHJE01000179.1 GCF_000243095.1 Cupriavidus basilensis OR16
ACGCTCGGCAGCCTGGAGTCCGGGATCCAGGCCAGCAACGCACTGTCGGTAACGGCCGGCGGCCAGGTGCTCAACACCGGCAACCTGATGGGCAGCACGGTCGATGTCACCGGCGCCGCCCTGGTGAACGGCTACACCAGCCCGACGCAACCCACGCCGCCCGCAACCGGCCCGCAGCAAGTCATCTCGCTAGGCCCCGTGGCAACGCCCGGCGGCGCGGTGCCGGCCGCCACGCCGGTGAACAACCCGACCACCCCCTGGCAGTTCAACCCGGTCATCGTGGCCACGCCTGCCGCGCCCACCACCGGCAGCAGCCAAACCATCGACTGGCACTTCAACGCCAACCTCGGCGGCAATCCGGTCACCGCACCCAACGGCACCACGGACCGCGCGCAATACCTGAACAACAGCCCGGCCACCGCCGTGCTGGCCGGCGTCACGCCCGACAACCTGCTGGCGCAGCTACCCGCCGACCTGCGCCCGGGCAAGGTCAGCTTCTACTACGACCCCTACACCGAAGGACAAAAGCTCCAGCAAGCCGCGCTGCAACAGACCGGCCAAGCCAGCTTCGTGAGCGGCCTGGCCTGGGACAGCCAGAACCAGCTCTCGGTCACGGACCAGGAAAAGCTGAGCCTCTACAAGAACGCCGCGGACTACGCCAAGGCGCACAACATCGCGCTAGGCACGGCGCTGACGCAGACGCAGGTCAACGAGCTAGACAAGCCCCTGCTCTGGTACGTGCAACAGGCGGTGCCCGACCCGAACTGCAACACGGTAGCCAGCACGGCATGCCCGACGGTGAACGCGCT
>NZ_AHJE01000178.1 GCF_000243095.1 Cupriavidus basilensis OR16
CCGGGGGCAGAGCAATAAGGCTTATGTGGGACTGTGGTTGCGTCGTACGGCCCTGAGTGTTGGCTGGCATGTCCTACCGGCTTGGAGGTCATCGCAGCTGCGTGACCCAATGGTCACGTGGTGGTGCCCCTGATCGCTTTGCTCGGTGAGCGTTCGGGCATCTGCCGTTCGCGGTGCGGAGCGCCACGATGCCGCCTGACTTACTGGTTTCGTGGTTTTGTCTCTGGCGGCGGGCGCCCGGCCATTTGATGCCCTGCCGTACCGGCGCGAGCGGCACCTTGCTATCAACCCCCTCTGGTTTCGTGGTGGGCACCGTGGCCCGTCCGCGAGGGCCGCGCTCGCACCTCACGGCGCTCGTCCTTCGAGACAAAACCACGAAACCAGCCACACCCAAAACGGCGCAGCACTTCGCCCCG
>NZ_AHJE01000177.1 GCF_000243095.1 Cupriavidus basilensis OR16
CACACGGCTACATCAATTGGTTGATCCTGCCGCCGGTTGGCTCCCCTCTCCCACTTGTGGGAGAGGGTGGGCGCTCGTCAAGCGCGATGCCGCACGCATCCGCTAGCGCAAGCCAATCAACGGACTTCCTTCAGATACTGCTCGCTGAATCCCTTCTGCGCATCCGCCATCTTCCCGAAATCCACCGGCTTGGCTCGCGCATAGTCCGCCGCCGGCAGGAACCGCGCTTGCACCTCCTGGGGCACGGCGGCATTGCGCACCGGCCGCAGATACGCATTCGCCCACAATGCCTGGCCTGCATCGGACAGCACGAAATCCAGCACCTTCTTGCCTTCGGCATCGTGCGGCGCCTTGTTCACCAGGCTCATCACGTAGGGCACGACTACCGTGCCTTCCTTGGGAATCACAAAGGCAACGTTGGACTTGTCCTTGTAGCGGGCGCGGTAGGCGTTGAAGTCGTAGTCCAGCAGGATCGGGATCTCGCCGGAGAGCACGCGGGCGTATGCGGTCTGCTTGGGGACGATGGGCTGGTTCTTCTGCAGGTCGCGGAAGTACTTGAAGGCCGGGCCGAAGTTGTCCATCGAGCCGCCCAGGGCCTGGTTGACGGCGACCGCGCCAACATAGCCAACGAAGGCGCTGGCCGGGTCGAGGTAGCCGATCAGGCCCTTGTACTCGGGCTTGAGCAGGTCGGCCCAGGATTGCGGCACGGGCTTGCCGCGCAGGGCGTCGACGTTGACCATGAAGCCGAGCGTGCCGGAGTGAATGGCGAACCAGTTGCCCTGCGGGTCTTTGAGGCCGTCGGGGATGTCGTTCCAGTGGGCCGGCTTGTAGGGGGCGGTGACGCCCTCCTTCTTGGCCTGGATGCCGAAGGTCACCCCGTAGTACACCACGTCCGCGACCGGGCTGCCTTTTTCGGCGACCAGTTGCGCGAGCGACTGGCCGGAGTTCTTGTTGTCATGCGGTACCGTGACACCGGTCTTTTCCTTGATGGCGCGGATCTGCGAGGCCCAGTCGGCCCATTCGGGCGGGCAGTTGTAGCAGATCGCGGTTTGCGCTGCCGCGCCCTGGCTGAAGGCGCAGACGGCGGCGGCGCCGAGCGCGCTGGCGATCCGGCGCAGCGGTTTGTGCCAGGAACGGGTTGCTTGCATGGTGAACTCCTTGGTTTGCATACGTGGGCTGGGGCAGGGGGAAAGCAGTGGGTGGGGGGTCATGCCGGCGCGGCCACCGTGCCGCCCAGGCGCAGGCCGTGGGGCAGCAGGGTGACGCGTGCGGATTCGGCGTCGGCCGTGTCGGTTGCGCCGGTTGCCGCATGGCCAAAACGCCTGAGCAAGCGGGCGACGGCACGCTCGCCGATTTCGGTATTGGGCTGCACCACCGATGCCAGTGCCGGCTCTACCAGCGCGCCCAGCGCGATGCCGTCGTAGCCCAGCACGGAGATGTCGCGCGGCACGCGCAGGCCGAGCCGTTTCAGGTCGGAGATCACGCCGATCGCCAGCAGGTCATTGGTGCAGAAGAAGGCGGTGGGGGCATCCGGCCCGGCGGCCAGCGCGCCGATCTGGTCGGCGTTGCTGGCGGTGTGGGTGGGCAGGCAAAGCGCCGGCGCGGCTTCCAGGCCGTGCGCGCGCATGGCGTCGCGATAGCCCTCGAAGCGCTGGCGCGCGCGGTCGGAGGCGATGAAGTCACCGGAGACCACGCGGATGCGGCGGTGCCCGGCGGCGATCAGCGCTTGCACCCCTTCGCGGGCGCTGCCGCGGTTGTCCACCGAAACAGAATGGCGCTGGCCGTGCGCGGCGGCCTGGTTGTAGGCCAGCACATAGGGCACGCCTTCGGCATCCAACTGGTCGAGCACGGCGCTGCGGCGGCGTCGGCCACCGTGAGCACCATGCCGTCGACGCGGTGGCGCAGCAGGTACTCAATGCGCTCGCGTTCACGGGCGGGGTCGTAGGCGCTGGTCACCAGCATCAGCGAGTAGCCGGCGGCCAGCGCGGCGTCCTCGATGCCGCGCCAGCATTCCGCGAACACCGCGTTTTCCAGGGTGGGCAGCATCACGCCGATCATCCGGCTTTGCTGCGCGCGCAGTTTGCTGCCCAGCAGGTTGGGGCGGAAGCTCAGTTGCCGTGCGGCTTCCAGCACGCGCTGCGCGGTGCCTTCACGTACCAGCGCCGGGCTGTTGAACGCACGCGACGCGGTGGCTAGCGATACGCCCGCTGCCTGCGCCACGTCCACCAGCGTGGCGGTGCCGGCGACGTCTGGCGCGGTGCTGCTGGAACGGTCCTGGGTGCGCTTCACGTAGGGGCTTCCGGTCTTGATTTCAGGGACCCATGGCGCGCATGGGGAGTCAGGCACGCGATGGTGGCAAAAATGAAAACGTTTTCATTCAAGCTGCAAAAAAATCGGGTAGCAAGCCTTTTCATTGCTGCGGTGCATTGGAACGATCACGATGCGCAAAGGCGGAACCCGGTACAGGGCGAATTCTGGGGATGCTGCATGACAGCACGATGACAGGCACGCAAGAGGGCGTGCGGGGCCGGACCGCAGCATCACGGCGGCGCGGATCACAATGGGGTTGAAACTCCGGCATAATTTAATTAACATGTTAAGTACAGGCGGCGCCAACAGGCGGCCCGCCGTCGATGATCCGCCAGCCGGGCAGCGCAAGCGCCAGGCCAGAGCGGGCGCAACCAGAGAGGAGCACGATGCGACAAGCCAGAATCGCCGCCGGTGGCCGGCCAGTGCGGGCAGTGCCGGTGGACGGTGCCACCTTGCTGCCGCTGGACGGCGGGCGCGCCCTGCGCGAGGACGAATTCATGTGGCAGCCCGCCATCACCGGCACGGTGTACGGCACGCTGCTGAACTTCAAGGGCGCGCTCGCGGCCCTTGGCGACAGCGTGAATGCGGCCCCTTACCAGGCGCCGCCGGCCGGTCCGGTCCTTTACATCAAGCCAGCCAATACGCTGGCTGCCCACGGCAGCCTTGTCGCGTTGCCGCCGGGCCAGGACACCCTGGAAATCGGCGCCGCGCTGGGCATCGTGATCGGCCGGCGCGCAACCCGCATCGACCCGGCGCAGGCCGCGGACTATATCGCCGGCTACACCGTGGTGTCGGATGTCAGCGTGCCGCACGCCAGCTACTACCGCCCGGCGGTGCGCCACAAATGCCGCGACGGCTATTGCCCGATTGGCCCGTGGGTGATGGCCCGCGAGCAGGTCGGCAACGCCGATGCGCTCAGCATGGTGGTGCGCATCAATGGCGAGGAACGCCAGCGCAACCACACCGGCAACCTGCTGCGCCCCGTGGCGCAATTGCTGGCCGATGTCACGGCCTTCATGTCGCTCGAGGCCGGCGACGTGCTGCTGGCGGGCGTGCCCGAAGGCGCGCCGCTGGCGCGTGCCGGCGACATGGTGGAGATCGAAATCGAACATGTGGGACGTCTGCGGCACGGGGTCGTGGCGGCGCCTGGGGAGGCAACATGAGAATCGCACGCGTAGCCTTCGATGGCCTGGTCCACACCGCGCAGCCGGCTGGTGAGGGCATATTGCGCCTGGACGACGGCCGCGTGGTCAGCGAGGACGCCGTGACGTGGTTGCCGCCGGTGGCGCCGCGCACCACCTTCGCGCTCGGACTGAACTACGCCGACCACGCGCGGGAACTGGCCTTCAAGGCGCCGGAATCACCACCACCGTCAACGGCAAGCTGACCCAGCAGGGCAGCACCCGCGACATGATCTTCGCCATCCCTTGGCTGATCGAATACCTCAGCAGTTTCATGACGCTGGAGGCGGGCGACGTGATCTTGACCGGCACGCCGGAAGGCCTGGCCGACACGCAGCCGGGCGATGAGATCGTCACGGAAATCGAAGGGGTGGGGCGGCTGGTGAACACCATTGCCCCGGCTACCGAATACGGCCGCGGGCGCTGAAGCGAACCCAGGCGCACCGCGCGCCAACAGGAGACAACCATGATCAAGCATTGGATCAACGGCAAGCAAGTCGACAGCAAGGACACCTTCACCACCTGGAACCCGGCCACCGGCGAGGAGATCGCCACGGTGGCGGCGGGCGGCGAGGCAGAGGTCAATGCCGCGGTGGCGGCCGCCAAGGCGGCCTTTCCCAAGTGGGCCAACACGCCGGCCAAGGAGCGCGCCCGCATCATGCGCCGCCTGGCCGACCTGATCACCGAGCACGTGCCGCACCTTGCCGCGCTGGAGACACAGGACACCGGCCTGCCGATCGCGCAGACCGGCAAGCAGCTGATCCCGCGCGCCGCCGAGAATTTCAATTTCTTCGCCGAGGTGTGCGTGCAGATGAACGGCCGCACCTATCCGGTGGACGACCAGATGCTCAACTACACGCTCTACCAGCCGGTGGGCGTGTGCGCGCTGATCTCGCCGTGGAACGTGCCCTTCATGACCGCCACCTGGAAGGTCGCGCCGTGCCTGGCGCTCGGCAATACCGCGGTGCTGAAAATGTCGGAGCTGTCGCCGCTGACCGCGGACCAGCTCGGCATGCTGGCGCTGGAAGCCGGCGTGCCGGCCGGCGTGCTCAACGTGGTGCAGGGCTACGGGGCCAGCGCGGGCGATGCGCTGGTGCGCCATCCGGATGTGCGCGCGGTCTCGTTTACCGGCGGCACCGCCACCGGCAAGCGCATCATCGAACGCGCCGGCCTGAAGAAGTTCTCGATGGAGCTGGGTGGCAAGTCGCCGGTGCTGGTGTTCGACGACGCTGACCTGGAGCGCGCGCTGGATGCCGCGCTGTTCACCATCTTCTCGATCAATGGCGAGCGCTGCACCGCTGGCTCGCGCATCTTCGTGCAGGACACGGTCTACGACGACTTCGCTGGCAAGTTCGCCGAGCGCGCCAAGCGCCTGCGTGTGGGCGACCCGACCAGCGAGCAGACGCACGTGGGCGCCATGATCACCCAGCAGCACTGGGAGAAGGTCACGGGCTATATCCGCCTGGGCGAGCAGGAGGGCGCCACCATCCTGGCCGGCGGCGCGGATCGCCCGTCGGACCTGCCGGCGCACCTGCGCAACGGCAGCTTCGTGCAGCCCACGGTGCTGGCCAATGTGGAGAACCACATGCGCGTGGCGCAGGAAGAGATCTTTGGCCCGGTGGCCTGCCTGATCCCTTTCAAGGGCGAGGACGACGGCCTGGCCATGGCCAACGACACCGCCTACGGCCTGGCCTCGTACATCTGGACGCAGGACGTGGGCAAGGTGCACCGGCTGGCGCGTGGCATCGAGGCCGGCATGGTGTTCGTCAACAGCCAGAACGTGCGCGACCTGCGCCAGCCGTTTGGCGGCACCAAGGCATCCGGCACCGGGCGCGAGGGCGGCGAGTTCAGCTTCGAGGTGTTTGCGGAGGTGAAGAACGTCTGCATCTCGATGGGTGGGCATCATATCCCGCGCTGGGGCGTTTGAGCGCAGCCCGCGCCAAGATAAAACAGGAGACACCGCAATGGGCAAGCTATCACTCGCCGCCAAGGTCACGCACGTGCCGTCGATGTACCTGTCCGAGCTGCCGGGCAAGCACCATGGCTGCCGCGAGGCGGCGATTGCCGGGCACCGCGAGATCGGCCGGCGCTGCCGCGAACTGGGCGTGGACACCATCGTGGTGGCCGACGTGCACTGGCTGGTCAACGCCGGCTACCACATCAACTGCAACGCACGGTTCGAGGGCATCTACACCAGCAACGAGTTGCCGCACTTCATCAAGGACATGGCCTACGCCTATGACGGCAATCCCGAACTGGGCCGGGCAATCCCGAACTGGGCCGGCTGATTGCCAGCACCGCTTGCGAGCAAGGCGTGATGACCCGTGCCCACGAGATCGCCAGCCTGGAGCTGGAGTACGGCACGCTGGTGCCGATGCGCTACATGAACGCTGATCGCCATTTCAAGGTGGTTTCCATCGCGGCCTGGTGCGCCTGGCACCAGCTCGATGAAAGCCGCCGCTTTGGCGAGGCGCTGCGCGAGTCCATCGAGGCCAGCGATGCCAATGTGGCATTTCTCGCCAGCGGCTCGCTGTCGCACCGTTTCAACGACAACAACAGCCCCGAGGAAAGCATCCACCAGATCAGCCGCGAGTTCTTCAAGCAGGTGGACCTGCGTGTGGTGGAGCTCTGGAAGCAGGGCGACTGGGCCACCTTCTGCCGCATGTTGCCGGAGTACAACGAGCACTGCATCGGCGAAGGCGGGATGCACGATACGGCCATGCTGCTCGGCTTGCTGGGTTGGGACAAGTACGAGCGCCCGGTGGAGATCGTCACCGACTATTTCACCAGCTCCGGCACCGGCCAGATCAATGCGATCTTCCCGGTGCGCTGACTGACCCACTGACCCACTGACCCACTGACCCACTGACCCACTGACCCACTGACCCACTGACCCACTGACCCGCCACGCCCGACCAACAAGGCCGCCCATGCCCCATATCATCGTCGAGTACACCGATAACATCCGCGCGCAAGCCCGCGTGCCGGCCCTGCTCAAGATCATCAACGACGTGCTGATTGCGCAGGACGGCGTATTTCCCATCGGCGGCATCCGCTCGCGCGCGCTGGCGCTGACCGACTACCGCATGGCCGATGGCGAGGAGGACTACGCCTTCGTCCACATTACGCTGAAAATCGGCGCCGGGCGGCCCGAGGCAGCCAAGAAGGCGGCCTGCGATGCACTGTTCGAGGCCGTCAAGGCGCACTTTGCCGAGCTGTATGCGCAGCGTTACCTGGCGCTGTCGATGGAGCTGGCCGAGTTCAACGAGGGCGGCAGCTACAAGCACAACAACGTCCACGCCCGCTTCAAGAAGGCCTGACCAGTTCCCCCGCCAACATCGCCCTAATTCTCAACGCTTCCCACGGAGACCCCATGCTCAGCCCAGAGCTGATCCGCCAGATCGCCCACCGCCTGCACGACGCTGAGCAATCGCGCAAGCAGATCCGGCAAATCTCGCTGGACCACCCCGACATCACGATCGACGACGCGTACGCCATCCAGCGCGAATGGCTGGCCCGCAAGCTGGCCGAAGGCCGCACCATCAAGGGCCACAAGATCGGCCTGACCTCGCGCGCCATGCAGCTGTCCTCGCAGATCGACGAGCCCGACTACGGCACCTTGCTGGACGACATGTTCTTCCAGGACGGCGCGACGATTCCCCCGGGCCGCTTTATCGTGCCGCGCGTGGAGGTGGAGTTGGCCTTCGTGCTGGACAAGCCGCTCAAGGGGCCGAACTGCACGCTCTTCGACGTGTACGATGCCACGGCCTACGTGATCCCCGCGCTGGAAATCATCGATGCGCGTAGCCATGGGATCGACCCCGACACCAAGCGCCCGCGCAAGGTGTTCGACACCATTGCCGACAACGCCGCCAATGCCGGTGTGGTGATGGGCGGGCGTCCGGTGCGCCCGCTCGACGTGGACCTGCGTTGGGTCTCGGCCATCATGTCGCGCAACGGCGTGATCGAGGAAACCGGCGTCGCCGCCGGCGTGCTCAACCATCCCGCCAACGGCGTGGCATGGCTGGCCAACAAGCTGCATCCGTTTGGCGTGGGCCTGGAAGCGGGTGAGGTGATTCTCGGTGGCTCCTTCACGCGCCCGGTGGCGGCCAGCCCGGGTGATACATTCCATGTGGACTACGGCGCGCTGGGCGCTGTGGCCTGCCACTTCGGCTGAACGCCTGAACCCGACGCCATCATGGAAATCCCCCTCAATACCTTCAAGCGCGCGCTTGCCGCCAACGAGCAGCAGATCGGCCTGTGGCTCGGCCTGGCCAGTCCCTACACCGCCGAAGTGCTGGCCGATGCCGGCTTCGACTGGCTGCTGATCGACGGCGAGCACGCACCCAATACCGTGCCATCGATCCTGGCGCAACTGCAGGCGCTGGCCGCCTATCCGGTGCGCCCGGTGGTGCGCGCGTCGTGGAACGACACCGTGCAGATCAAGCAGTTGCTTGACCTGGGCGTGCAGACCCTGCTCGTGCCGATGGTGCAGGACGCCACCGAGGCCGCCGCCGCGGTCGCCGCCACCCGTTACCCGCCGCATGGCGTGCGCGGCGTGGGCAGCGCAATGGCACGTGCCTCGCGCTGGAACCGTGTCGACGGCTACCTGGCCCATGCCAATCGGGAGATGTGCGTGCTGGTGCAGGTGGAGACGCGCGCGGGGCTTGAGCACCTCGACGCGATCGCTGCTACCGAAGGTGTGGATGGCGTGTTTATCGGCCCGGCGGATCTTGCCGCCGACATGGGCCATCTCGGCAATCCGGGCCACCCGGACGTGCAGGGCGCCATCGCCGACGCCATCGCCCGCATCCGCCGCGCCGGCAAAGGCGCGGGCATCCTCAGCGCCGACGTAGCGCAGTCGCGGCAGTACATGGCGCTGGGCACCACGTTCACCGCCGTCGGGGTGGACGCCACGATGCTGGCCCGGGCGGCAGAGAGCCTTGCCGCGCAGTTCAAGGGCCAGGGCGGCGCGGGAACCAGCCGGGATAAGACGTACTAGCATCCTGTCGTGCCAGATAACAAGAAAACCGGAGGAGCCCCAATCATGCAAGCAAACGCCTGCG
>NZ_AHJE01000176.1 GCF_000243095.1 Cupriavidus basilensis OR16
CAGTTGACGTGGCAAGCGAGGCCGGAAGGGTCAGAAGGATCAAAAGGGCTAGAAGCACCGGCCGATGGGCATGGCCAGACCCTCGCCGAAGATCCCGACCGCCTGACCGCGCGCAGCGCCAGGGCTCCTGTGGCGGCGGACCTGACCTATCCGGTGCGCTACCTGATGCGTACCGAGGTCGGCCAGGGCCCGCTGGAGATGCTGGCGTTGCGGGGCTTCGTGCTGCCATCGCGCATCTTTGTGGGCCGCGAGCCGCGGGTCGCGGCACAGGCCACTCCAGGCCCGCGTAAGTAGAGAAAAAACCATGCTCAACAACCTCCTCAGCGCGCTGTTCGGCTCGCGCGCCCCTGCGGATCTCGCCCGCTCGACCCAGGCGCGCTGGGAGCCATGGCTGCAACCCATCCGTCCCGACGTTCCCGCCGGTGACGATCCGGGCTACGACGACGACTTCCTTGCCATCAAGGACGAGGTCGCCAAACTGTCCGACATCAACGATACGTTGATCGTCGACTCCGCCGAACGGCTGCTCAAGCAGACCGCCAAGGACGTGCGCCTGGCGGTGTACTACGTCTACGGGCGCATGCGGCGCGATGGCGCCGAAGGGATTGCCGCTGGCTTCGAATTACTGTCGGCGCTGATGGACCGCTTTGGCGCCCAGTTGCTGCCCGCTCGTGCCGAGAGCCGCAAGGCCGCACTCGAATGGCTGGCCGGTGCGACCTTCACAGACCGGCTCGACCGGGTTCAAGGCCTGACCGGGGCACACCTGGAGCGCACGCTGTCGGCGCTTGCGCTGATCCTGGAGCGCACCGCGTCATGGCCGGAGGCGGCACGTCCGGCGCTGGACGGACTCTTCCGCCGGTTCGAGGGCCGCGTCGAGTCCCCGTTGACCACCGGCAGTACTGGCCGGGACGAGCCATCCAGACCGCACCCCGCCCCGGCCTTGCCAGCGGCGGGCGAGGTCGGCTCCGCGCGCGACCTGCTCGACCGGGCGCGCCAGATGGCGCTGTTCCTGCGCGAGCAGGCCCACGGCTATCTCGCCGCCTACCGCCTGATGCGCTGCGTGCGATGGGATACGCTGACCGAGGTCCCGCCGCACGAACACAGTGGCAAGACGCGCCTGGTGGCGCCACGCGCCGAACTGCGTGCCCAGCTCAGGCGCCTGACGCTGCAAAAACAGTGGCCGGAACTCCTCGACCGCGTCGAGCAGGCCTTCGCCGAAGGCGCGAATCATTTCTGGCTGGACTTGCAGTACTACGCCTTCACCGCCCAGGATCAGGCGGGCGGCGAGTATGCCCGCGCGCGCGACCTGCTCGCCACCGACTGCGCGCTGATGCTCGAACGCCTGCCCGGTCTCGCTCAACTGGCTTTCACGGACGGCACGCCGTTTGCGGATGACACCACGCTGGAGTGGATTGCGCGCCATGCCACGGTACGCGATATCGAGCGCGGCGAGCCCGTGGCGCCTGTATCGGTCGCGTCAGCCAGCACCGACTGGGCAGAGACGGAAGCCCAGGCGGCGGAGCTCGCCGCCCAACAGAGCCTCGATGCCGCATTCACCTGGTTGCAAGGCCTGCCGGCGCCGGACGGCGAGCGCGACCGCTTCGTGCGGCAACTGGTGATGGCGCGCGTCGCGGAGCGTGCCGACCGGGCGGACACAGCGTTGCACTTGCTGAGCGGCCTCGAGGTGAACGCGCAACGCTTTCAGCTGGCTGCCTGGGAACCCTCGCTCGCGTTCGAGGCCAAGCAACAGCTGCTGCGGCTGCTCAGGACCCGCATGACGCGCAAGGATGCGGACAAGGCCGCCCTTGCCCTCCGTATCGAAGCCCTGGCCGGCGATCTGACCGTCATTGACCCGGCCCGCGCCGTGACCATCGCCTAGCCGGCGAACCAACCGACTGCCTCATGACCCATCCGACCCAAGACAACGAGATCCTGCGCTACTACGAAGCCGAGATGCGGTACCTGCGCGAGGCCGGCAAGGAGTTCGCCCAGGCGTATCCGGACCGTGCGCGTATGCTCAACATCGACCGCATTGGCGAGCGCGACCCGCACGTCGAACGCCTGTTCGAGGGCTTTGCCTTCCTGATGGGGCGCCTGCGCCACAAGCTCGACGACGAACTGCCGGAGCTGACCGAAGGACTGGTCAGCATGCTATGGCCGCACTACCTGCGCATGATTCCGTCGCTGTCGATTCTCGAACTCACTCCGTCCGCCGGAGGCTTGCAACGCCACGAAACCCTGCAGGCCGGACTGGAGGTGCTGTCCGACCCGGTGCCGCTTGGCACCCAGGCAGCCAGCAATGGCGAAAGCGTCGAGTGCATCTACCGGACCACGCAAGCGGTCGACTTGTACCCGCTGCGCCTGACCGAGGCCAATACCTACGCGCGCGAGGATGGCCGCTCGGTGATCCGGCTAAGGCTCGAACTACAGGCGCAGGCACTGCGCAAGCAACTGGCCGTGCCGCGCCTGCGGCTCTACCTCCATGCCGACCGCCCATTGGCGCTGGCGCTGTATGCCGCGCTCACCGCCCAGCCGCAGGCGATGCAGGTGCGAATCCCCGGCTACCCGGCTGAACGCCCGGGCGTGCCACAGGCCATGCCCGGCCTGGTGCTGGAGCCGGCCGGATTCGACGCAGCGGCGCGCCTGTGGCCGAAGCCGGACAATGCCTTCGGCGGCTACCAGTTGCTGCTGGAGTACTTCACCTTCCCCGAGAAGTTCATGTTCGTCGACCTGGTGGGGCTGGACATGGCCGTCATTCCCCCGGACGCCGCGCACTTCGACGTGGAGGTGGTGCTGGCCAGGCCGTTTCCCGATGACATGCGCTTCTCGGCCGAGAACGTGCGGCTCTTCTGCACCCCCATCATCAACCTGTTCGAGTTGGAGGCCGACCCGATCACTGCCACGCACTTCGAGACCGAGTACCGGGTGCGGGCAACGGAGCAACACGGGCAGCATGTCGAAGCGTACTCGGTCGACACCGTGCGGGGTTTCGAGGCAGCGAGCGGCGAGCGCTTCGAGTACGCGCCGTTCGCGGCCTTCCGCCACCGCGGCGGCATGCTGCGCCATGAGATGCCCGAGCGCTACTTCCACACCCGGATGCGCCGCGGTCCGTCGGGAAAGTTCGACACCTGGCTGGTGCTGGGTGGCCATGCCTGGGAGCAGCAACAGACCCTGCCGCAGGAGACACTGTCGCTGTCGGTCACCGGCACCAACGGCATGCTCCCGCGCAAGGGGCTGCGCGAGGCCGGCATTACCCGCATGCGAGAAGGTTTCAGCAATATCGACACAGTGCGCAACCTGACGGCGCCGACCCTGCCGGTCTACCCGCCCACCGCCGACCGCTTCCAATGGCGCGTGCTGTCGCACCTGGCGCCAAACTACCTGTCGCTGCTCGATGCCGAGGTCCTGCGCGGCAGTCTCGCCCTTTACGACTGGACGGAAGGCGAGATGAACCGCCGGCGCATCGACGCCATCACGGACGTGCGGCACCGGCCCCTGCAAAAGCTCGTCAAGGGCGGCCTGCTGCGCGGCGTGGAGATCGAGGTATCGCTGGACAGCACCCGCTTTGCCGGCGAGGGCGACGTCGAACTCTTCGGCGAGATGCTCAACCGCTTCCTGTCGCTCTATGCCACGCTGAACCTGTATACCCGGCTGGTGATCGTGTCGCAGCCAAGCGGCAAGCGGCTCGCATGGCCCGACAGCAAGGCCGAGGGGGCACCGTTTTGAGCTCGCCGAAGCTGCCAGCAACGCAGGCGCAGGAGCGCGCATTGCTGCCGGCGCTGCTCGCCCATGCGCCGCAGATGAACTTCTTCCGGCTCTGCGAGCTGATCGAACTGGCCGCGCCACAGCAACCGCCATTGGGCACCACCGATTCTCCAGCCAGCGAGCCAGTGCGGTTTCGCTCGCATGGGCGGTTGGGCTTTCCCGTGCGGGAGATCGACTCGGTGGAGTGGAACAGCGACCACCCCGACCGGCCGCCCGCCGTGCGGACAACCTTCCTTGGCCTGTATGGCGTGGACGCGCGCATGCCCTCCTACTTCGTGGACGAGATTGCCCAGCGTCGCGACGGGGCAGAGCCGCTGGCGGCCTTTCTGGACCTGTTTCACCACCGCATCGTCACGCAGTTCTACCGTGTCGCGCGCAAGTACCGTTATCCCGTGGGTTTCCGGCGGGGCGGACAGGATAAGGTCTCGCGCTATCTGCTGAGCCTGCTCGGGCTGGGCATCGGCAGGCCGGGTGCCGGACAGACGCGGACCGAAGAGACAGTCGGCACACGGAAGTTGTTGTCGATGCTAGGGCTGGCCTGCCAGCGTACACGTACCGCCGAAGGCCTCGCCGGCGTGCTGCAGCATGCCGTGCCGGACGCGCACATCACGGTGGAGGAGTTCCACCCCGTGTGGGTGCGCCTTGATGCCACCGAGCGGATGCCGCTGGGGGAAAACTGTGTGCTGGGACGCGGCTTCCATGACCGCGCAAACACCGTACGCGTGGTCATCACACCGCAGGCACGCGACTCGGTGCTGGGGCTGATGCCGGGCCGCGCCTTGCACCGGGAGGTGATGGCGCTGTTGCGCTTCTACCTGGGCTATGAAGCGCACGTGCGTCTGGAAATGCATGTCAGGCCCGCGCTGATGCCGGCGCCGGCCTTGAATTCGGACCAGGTGAGCCTGGGCTACACCACGCAGCTCAGGCAGCCCAACGAAACGGAAGCCACCGGCGCCAGCAACGCCGTCACCCGTGTGCAACTCGGGAACTGGCGCGGGCACAACTCAGGGATACCGGCGCAACGCTGAACCCGCACTGTCAATGAAACGCAGCAATACGCTACGGCTACACAAAGAGGATCAATACGATGAGGCGACAGCTTCGAAACGGCGCCCTACTGCTGGTTGCCATCCAACTAGCCGGTTGCGGCGTGGGCCAGGCAGTAAAGGACAGCACAGTGGAGGCGGCGAAATGGGCCTTCACGACGCAGGTCAAGACCATGAGCCTTGATCTCACCAGCCGGTCGTCGTTGAATACAAACGGCGCCGGACAATCGTTGTCGACGGTGGTGCGGATCTACCAGTTGAAGACGCCGCAGGCCTTCGAGCAACTGAGCTACGCGCGACTGCAGGCCGATGATCTCGAATCGCTCAAGCCGGATCTGCTGGCGGCCAAGGACGTCATCTTGCGCCCCGATGCGAGCGTGAGCCTGAGCGAGCCGATGCATGCGGATGCCGAATATGTCGGCGTGGTAGCGCTCTTCCGCAGCCCCGACAAGGAGACGGTCTGGAAGCTGGTCGTGCCGAAGAAGCAGTGGAAGAAGACCGATCCGGTGAAAATCGAAGTGCGAGGCAGCACGCTGGAGCTGGCTGGAGCCGTCCTTGCAGGTCCTGGCATCGTGAAAAATAGTGTCGTTGGATTCCGGCAATAGAGCCATCGGCCACGCTACTCGACTTCGCCGTCGCCGTCGTCGTCGCCTTCCGGCGCTTGCGCTGCGCGCTCATGATCCATCGCGGCCTGGGCAAGCGCTGCCGCAACCGGCGGCGCACTCTCCTTGCGCTCGCTGTACCGGTCCGTCAGGTAAGCGGAGCGGTCGCGCACCAGTAAGGTGAACTTGACCAGTTCCTCCATCACGTCGACCACCCGGTCATAAAACGCCGAGGGCTTCATGCGGCCATCGGCGTCGAATTCCTGGTAGGCCTTCGGCACGGATGACTGGTTCGGGATCGTCACCATGCGCATCCAGCGCCCGAGCACACGCAGCGCGTTGACGGCATTGAACGACTGCGAACCGCCGCAGATCTGCATGACGGCCAGCGTGCGGCCCTGCGTGGGACGGATGCCGCCGAGCTCCAGCGGCAACCAGTCGATCTGGTTCTTGAACACCGCGGTCAGCGTGCCGTGCCGCTCGGGGCTGCACCAGACCTGGCCCTCCGACCATTCGGACAGCGCCCGCAGCTCGGCGACCTTGGGATGATCCGCTGGCACGCTATCCGTGACAGGCAGGCCGTGCGGATCGAACACCTTGGTTTGCGCGCCGAGGTGCCGGAGAATCCGTTCGGCTTCGTGCGTAAGCAGGCGGCTGTACGAGTTCGGGCGGAGCGAGCCATAGAGCAGGAGTATGCGCGGCGCGTGCGTCGAAACGCTGCGCGGCTCCAGCTTCTGATTGGTGGGTATGTCGAGCAGTGGCAGCGATACGTTGCGCAGTCCGTCTGTCATCGGCGAATCCTCTGGCCGTCGGTATCGGGTAACTGGTCGGCGGTGAGCGCCGGATCGCCCAGGCCGAGTTCCGCGTTGGGTGTCCCTTCCTTGCGAAGCGCTTCGCGTACCGTCAGCCCCACGCTGGCAATCAGTGCCTTGAGCACCGCGCGCTGCGGCGGCTGCGTCAGGTACTCGATGACCTCGGGCTCGATCCCGGCGTTGCGAATCAGCGCGAGTGTATTGCGCGACGTGCCGCAACCGGGGTTGTGATAGATCTGGACGTTCATGCTTGACTTGCGGCGGGGACCTCGCATGCCGTCCCACCACAGCAGTTCTCGGTCAGGAAGGCAACGAGGCCACTCATTGCCGCGAAGTTGGCCGAGTAGATCACGAAGCGGCCATCCTGGCGGGAAGTCACCAACTCCGCGTGTGAAAGATCCTTCAGGTGAAACGACAGGCTGGACGGCGAAAGGCCGACCTGTTGTGCGATGTCGCCGGCCGCGATGCCGTTCTGGCCGGCCACCACCAGCGCGCGGAAGATGGCAAGGCGGGATTCGTGGGCAAGGGCGCCAAGGGCGCGCACGACGAGGTTCGCGTTCATGCTCGGATCATAACGCCATCATTTCAATATTTCAACAATTATTGAAATGATTTGAGTAGATGCATAAAGCGATCCACGAGCCGCAGCGTGCCGGGCTAAAAGCGCTTATGTCGCTTCCAGCACAGAGAGAATATTGCCGGCCGGGTCCTTGAACCAGGCGATGACGGGGCCGCCCTCGCTGCGGCAGATGCCCCGCTCGTCGGTCTTCAGCCCGGGCAGGTCATAGGTCTCGAAGCGCACGCCGAGCTTGCCGAGCGTCTCCACGGCCTTGTCCACGCTCTTCACCGGGAAATTCAGCACGGTGAACGTCGCAGGTACGTGGTTCGGCTTGGGATAAAGCAACACGTTGTTGCCGCCGGCAATGTACAGGGTCAGCAAGCCCCCGCTCGCGGACACCTCCAGCCCCAGCGTACCGCCATAGAAGTTCGTGGCCTTGCCGATGTCGTCGACCGAGAATCCGCTGAACGCATGACTGTCGCGCAACATGGCTCGCTCCTTGAGTGACTTCCGCGCATGCGGAAAACAAAACCGGCCCGCTCGCGCCGGAGCGGCCTACGGGCCAGTATTGTTCATCGCGGTGGGGGACTCAAGGCGGGTGAGGTAACAAAGCATGGCGCGCATTCCTGCCTGCGCTCACTTCAGGCTTGCGGGCTCCGCCGCTTCCGTGCGCCGGAGCGCACGGCTGCATTTGCGCAGAAGCCGCGCAGGCGATTGCTCCGCCTCAAGCGCCTTCGACGCGGCGACCAGCATCGCGGGCAAGGCGGGATCGCGGCTCGCCTCGTCCATGGCCGCCTGATCGTCGGCGCCCAGCTTGCCAAGCTCCGCCGACAAGGCGGCCTCGTAGCGCGGCGCGTTCGCGGGATCCAGCTTCGCGCAAGCCATCGGGAAGGCAACGATGGAGGCATACATCGCCACCTTGAATTCCGGCGCCAGCGGACCGCACTGCGCGTCGAGCGGGCACTGCGTGGCGGACAAGCTACTTGCGGAAAACAATGCCAGGATCCAACCGCTGATAGTCCTTATTTGCATGGTGGTGTTCGCGCCAGTGACGCCTAACGCCTCAGGCCGCCGCATCCGCCCCACCCCTGACTGGCAGCCGGATTTCCACTGTCCCCGTACCACAACACGGCCGTGGGCAGCGGCGTGATCCTGGTGGTCGAAGAGGACGGCGTGGCATTCGATCCCGACCTCGGCGGGCTCCACCTGGTGTCATTGCGCGACCTCCGGCTTGGCCCGCGCCAGGCGCTGGCGGTCAGTGGCATCGAGGTCCGGCAGTGGCAGGCTTAGGCCGCAAGCTCAAGGCTTGGCCAGCAGCGCGATCAGGCCATTGATCTCGGCCTCGCACGCCTTGGCCGCGCGCAGCTCCGCGGCGCGGTAGAGCCGGATCGCTTCCTCGCCCACCGGCGTGAGCACGGTGCCACCGCCCTGCGCACCGCCATGCTCGGAATCCACTGCCGGCCGGGCCAGCGAGCGGTTGATCTCATTGAGCAGATCCCAGGCCCGCTTGTAGGACATGTCGAGGTGTTTCGCTGCGGCGGAAATGGAGCCGCATTCGCGGATGGCTTCCAGCAGCGCGATCTTGCCGGGGCCAATGGCGATGGTATCGCCCAGCATCACGCGCATGCGAAACAGCGCCTGCGGCGTATCCGGGCTGACCGAGGTTCGGGAGCGAGCAAGTTTGACCATGGCGGCATGGTACCCCGGCAGAATCCCCAGCGGAATATGCGCGCAAGGCAATAGCGCCTATGCCGGCAGCCCCATGCGATCCGCATAGCGTTATGTTAGAGTGAATATAACGAAAAGAAATAAGCCACAGGGGGAGATCACATGTTCAAGATGAAGCGCCCGGTGTCGGTATGTCTCGGCGCCGCCTTTGTGCCACTGCTCCTGGTGGCCTGCGGCGGCTCCGATGCCGAGACACCGGCCACGGCGGCTGCCCCCGTCACGCCACCCGTGCAAGCGGAGCGCCAACTCCAGGTCGGCGGCGCGCTGGACCGGCCTGCCACACTGAGCCTTGCGCAGCTCCAGGCGCGTCCGGCCACCACCCAGACCGTCAGCTTCTCAAGCGGTTCCGGCGCGCAAACCCATACCTATGTGGGCACGGCATTGTGGGACCTGCTCGATGGCATGGGCATCCAGGCAGATGCCGCCGTCAAGAACGACGTGCTCGGCAAGTACGTGCTGGCGACCGGCGCGGATGGGTACAAGGCCGTGTTCTCGCTGGGCGAGATCAAGCCGGATTTTGGCAACCGGGCCAGCCAGGTCGCCTATAGCGAAACGGTGAATGGCGTCGCGACGCCACTCGTGGCCGACGGACTGCTGCGCGTGAGCGCGCCAGGCGACGGCAAGGGCGGCCGCTATGTCTCCGGCCTGCTGCGGCTGGACGTGCGCGCGTCCGGTTCCACCGCCATGGGCACGGGCGGCGCGCCGTCCACCCTCCTCACCGTGACGGGCGCGGTCAAGCATCCCGGCACCTTCGACCTGACCGCCCTGAAAGCCCTGCCGGCGGTCACGCGCACGGTGGGCGCCAACACCTACACGGGCGTGAGCTTGTGGGATTTCCTGAACACCACGGTCGGCCTCGCCACCAACCCGGCGGTGAAGAACGACGTGCTGGCGATGTATGTGGTGGCAACCGGCAGCGACGGCTACAAGACCCTGGTCGCGTTGGGCGAGGTCGAGCCGGGCTTTGGCAACCAGCCGGACCTGATCGCCTATGCCATGGACGGTGCGCCACTGGGCGCCAACGGTTTTGCCAGGCTGGTGATCCCCAACGATGGCAAGGCGGGCCGCTACGTCTCCAAGCTGATCAGCCTGGAAGTGTTCGCGGCGCCGGCGGCCCGCTAGGCGCCGGGTGGGCGCCCTGGCCCTTGCATGCCTATGCGCGCGCGGCCAGCAAGACGCTGGAGGCCTTGAAGATGGCGACGGCCGCGCCGCCTTGCACCAGCCCGAGGCTGGTCACGCTCTCATTGGTGATGATGGCCACGATCTCGCCGCCCTGCGCCAGGCCGATGGAAACCTCCGCATTCACCGCGCCGATCTTGATGCCCGATACCGTGCCGGCGAGCTGGTTGCGCGCGGAGAGCAGGATGTCCGGGTCGGGCACGCCCACGATCACGGACGATGCCTTGATCAGCGCAACGGCTTCCTTGCCGGCAGCCAGCCCGAGGCGCTTCGTGCTCTCGGCGGTGATGGTCGCCACGATCCGCACGCCGCCGGCAATCTCCAGCTCGATCTCGTCGTTCACCGCGCCTTTGTGGACTGCGCTGACCTTGCCGCTCAATTGGTTTCTTGCGCTGGTTTTCATCTTGTTCTCGCCTCGTCATGTCGGCGGCCATCGCCCGGCCGCGTGGGTCAAGGCCCGTCGTGCCCGGGTGGCCGATCGGCAGATCATACCGCGCTCAGATTCCCCGGCAATGCCTGTATTCCTGATAACCATTCTTGCCAGACCGTGATGTCCAAAGCCTCGCTCGACCTCCAGTTGCTCCGCGTCCTGCACACGCTGCTGACCGAATGCAGCGTTTCCCGCACGGCGATCCTGCTGGGCCAGTCCCAGCCATCGATCAGTGTTGCGCTGCGGCGATTGCGCGAGATGACGGGAGATCCACTGCTGGTGCGCAGCGGCATCGGATCCCGCCCGGCAAGCTGACCGCGCCTGCGTGGCGTCTTGGAACGCCGCCATGGCGCGGGCGACATCGAGATGATGCGCCCCACGCCACGGGATCCGGTTAGCCGCCTGGTTATGGCGCCGGCTGCAATCGGCCGCACAAGCCCGCGCGCGCCGCGCTGGCGGCCAGCTCAGGCCCGGACGTAGACCCACGCCTGAACGCCCGACTTCAGCGTCACCGCGATGCGCTTGTAGTCCGCGACTTCATAGGCATCGGCGGATGCCAGCTCCTGCGCGGTGATCTCGAAGACCATGCCGGCCACCTCATCGTTGGGATCCGGGCTAGGTTGGACAATCGGATGATGCGTCTTTCCGCTGGTAGCAACCACGGCAGGGTCATCGATGGCAACCATCGACTGTGAGTAGCCGGGGATGGCGTCATGGCGGCCGACTAGTTCGCGGCCGAAGTTGGCGATCTGCACCGCCTTGTCTTGCAACGTCCCGTAGGAAAAAAGCAGTACAGCCGTATCTTTCGCATCCACCGTCATTGCCACTCCTGTTGATCTGCCTGTCTGGCGCTGCAATTCTAGGGCATGCCCAGTGGTTGCCGGCAGCGCGGCCTTAGTGCCCTAGGGGCCGGTTCACTTCGTGAATGTCGGCCCGAGAAGCTCCGTTGTTAAGGAATCCATACTTACGTATGATGCTGGTATCAACGGACCGAAGGTACCAGCGCGTTCTCGGATTTCAGGGAAGACCTGCATTGCTCGCTCATGGCGCCATTCTCTCAAAACGTTGGAGCCTCCATCAAATTCGGGGCAATTCAAGGCAATGAATAATTTGGTTCTTCCCGTGATTCTTTCCGGTGGATCGGGCACTCGGCTTTGGCCTCTGTCGCGAAAGGCGTTGCCAAAGCAGTTCGCGCCGCTCATACCTTCCAAAGAATCCGGCGCCCCGCCTCGAAGCCTGCTGGCCATGACTTTGGAACGCGCGAGCATGTTATCCGACACGGTGATGATCGTGGCCGCCGAGGAACATCGATTCCTGGTGCAGGAAACGGTGGCGTCCTCTCCAGTCACCGCCTTGAGTATTCTTGAGCCTGTAGGGCGTGATACTGCGGCAGCAATTGCGGTGGCGGCGCTAAATGCCGATCCGGACAGCGTGCTGCTGTTCATGCCGGCGGATCACCATATCCCCGATGAGATGCTGTTCGCCAGCGTCATGAAAAGGGCGTTACGCCCGCGCGGGAAGGCTACATCGTGACTTTTGGTGTTACGCCCCACTACCCGAGCACGGCCTACGGCTACATTCAGAGAGGCGACGATCTCACGGACGAAGTCAGCACGGTGACCCGATTTATCGAGAAGCCTCCGGCCAAGGATGCGGAAGTCATGTTGTTCGCCGGGGGGTACTTTTGGAACGCCGGCATCTTTATGGCCAAGGCGTCCACGATGACGAGTGCGCTCAGGCAATACTGCCCCGACGTCCTGGATGCGTGCCAGCGTGCCGTCGCGTTGCAACACAGGGACCATGACTTTGTACGACTGGGACACTCGGCATTCGAGGCCTGTCCTCGCATCAGCATCGACTATGCTGTCCTCGAGCATCACGGCAACGTGGCCATGGTGCGCTTCGAGGGCCAATGGAGCGATGTCGGCAATTGGCGTGAGGTTGCCAAGCTGACACCGCCCGATACAGACGGGAACAGGATTCAAGGCAAGGGTTTGGGACTTCATGCCGAACATACCTTTATTTATGCGCCGCATCGGCCGGTAGTGGCACTCGGCACCAGGAACCTGCTGATTGTGGATACGCCGGACGCTTTGCTCGTCGCGAGTGAAGACTTCAGCGAGCACGTCAAGCAGGCGGTGGCGGCACTTGAGCGCGGGGGTGTTCCCCAGGCGGTGCAGCATCGGCGAGTGGCCCGCCCCTGGGGTAGTTACGATAGCGTCGATGCGGGAGAGCGCTTTAAGGTCAAACGGATTTCGGTGAATCCCGGCACCGCCCTTAGTCTGCAAATGCACCATCATCGAGCGGAGCATTGGGTGGTGGTCTCGGGCACGGCGAAGGTCACGCGCGGAGATGAGACCTTCCTGCTCACGGAAAATCAATCCACGTATATCCCCTTGGGTCAGACCCATCGACTTGAGAATCCGGGCAAGACGCCGCTGGAAATCATCGAGATCCAGTCGGGCGCCTATCTGGGCGAGGACGACATCGTCCGCTTTGAGGACAGCTACGGCCGAGTCACCTCTACTTCGACCGATTCGGAAAAGAAATAAATTCCCGAAAATCAGCATTGATCACCGGTGTCACCTGGCGTCCCTCATGCCTAACCGTCGAGCGAGCTAGCCGCCAGAACGCGATGGCCGATCGTTGTATTAGCTGACCGCGACATTTTCGACATACCAGGTGTAGGCATCGCGCAAGCCTTCTTCCAGCTCGATCGTGGACGTCCACCCGAGGGCCTTCATTCGGCGGACGTCCATGAGCTTACGTGGCGAGCCCTCGGGCTTGTTGACATCGAACACCAGCCGGCCTCGAAAGCCCGTTACCTTGGCAATCGTCTCAGCCAGTTCGCGGATGGTGCAATCGATGCCCGTGCCGACGTTGATGTGGCTAAGCATAGGCTGGGTATTGGACTGGTAGGCGGCCGACGGCAACTCCATCACGTGGACGCTGGCCGCCGCCATGTCGTCGACGTGTAGAAACTCGCGCATCGAATTGCCGCTACCCCAGATCACCACTTCGGTAGCGCCGCGCTGCTTGGCCTCGTGGAAGCGCCGTATCAGGGCCGGGATGACGTGGCTGTTCTCGGAGTGAAAGTTGTCGAGGGGGCCATAGAGGTTGGTCGGCATTACGCAGCGGTAGTCACGCCCATACTGGCGGTTGTAGCTCTCGCACAACTTGATGCCAGCGATCTTGGCGATAGCATAGGGTTCATTGGTCGGCTCGAGCAGCCCGGTCAGAAGCGCATCCTCGCGCATGGGCTGCTCCGCATGCTTGGGGTAGATGCAGCTTGAGCCCAGGAAGAGAAGCGCTTGCACGCCGCTGACGTGCGCGGCGTGCACCACGTTAGCCTCGATCATCAGGTTCTCGTAGATGAACTCGGCCGGGTAGGTATTGTTGGCGTGGATGCCGCCCACCTTGGCTGCAGCCAAGTAGATCTGGTCGATCGCCCTCTTCCGAAAAAATCCCAATACCGCTACCGGGTCCAGCAGGTTGAGTTCATCGCGACCGGCGGTGACGATGTGCCTGTAGCCCAGCAACTGCAAGCGTCGCACGATGGCCGAGCCCACCATGCCCCGGTGGCCGGCCACAAAAATAGTCTGGTCAAGGTTCATCGGCGCCTCAACTCTCTACTGAGACTGGCACGCCGTGCCCATTTGCCTTGAGGAAGGCGTGGCGCCGGGCGACCTTGAGGTCTTCGGCCACCATCTCTGCGCACATCTGCTGTGCGGTAATCTCGGGCGCCCAGCCCAGCTTTTGCTTGGCCTTGGTGGGGTCACCGAGCAGGGTTTCCACTTCAGCCGGGCGGAAATAACGCGCGTCCACTTGCACGACGACGTCGCCAAGCTTGAGCGCGGGGGCTTTGTCACCGGCAATGGCAACAACCACCGCACGCTCGTCCTCCCCATTGCCTTCGAAGCGCAAGGTGATACCGAGTTCGGCGGCCGACCACTGGACGAATTCGCGGACCGAGTGTTGCACGCCAGTGGCGATGACGAAGTCTTCCGAACGTTCCTGCTGCAACATCATCCACTGCATGCGCACATAGTCCCTGGCGTGTCCCCAGTCGCGCAGGGCGTCCATGTTGCCCATGTAGAGGCACTTTTCAAGGCCTTGGGCAATGTTGGTCAGTCCGCGGGTAATCTTGCGAGTCACAAAGGTCTCTCCACGGCGCGGACTTTCGTGGTTGAATAGGATGCCGTTACAGGCGTACATGCCATAGGCCTCGCGGTAGTTGACCGTGATCCAGTAGGCATAGAGCTTCGCAACGCCGTAGGGGCTGCGCGGATGGAAGGGCGTCGTCTCCTTCTGCGGAGTCTCCTGCACCAATCCGTACAACTCGCTGGTGCTTGCCTGGTAGAACCGGGTTTTTTTCTCCAAGCCAAGCAGGCGGATGGCTTCCAGCAACCGCAAGGTGCCAACAGCATCGACGTCAGCCGTGTACTCAGGGGTCTCAAAGCTCACCGCAACGTGGCTCTGAGCACCAAGGTTGTATACCTCATCGGGCTGCACCCGCTGGATGATGCGGGTCAGGTTTGACGAATCACTCAGATCGCCGTAGTGCAAGACGCAACGGCGATTGCTCAAGTGTGGATCCTCGTAAATGTGGTCCACACGCTGGGTATTGAATGAAGAAGCTCGGCGCTTGATGCCGTGGACCTCATATCCTTTTTCCAGCAGCAGTTCGGCAAGATATGATCCGTCTTGACCCGTTACGCCTGTTATCAACGCACGCTTCTGCAATTTAAATTCCTTATATCCCGACAAAAACAGGCTTGATGGAAAAATACCGAGTTCTCGATGTGACGTTGTTGCATAAATGATGGCTCTGCCACGGTAAGCGACGCAGGCTCAGCTTGCAGCCCCTCTGTTAACTTTCGGCGAAACCGGGTAGATTCCCGACTTTTGCCAAAAGATGCACGGAGACGAAGGTAAACCAAACACCCTGCCTATCGCGTCAAGCAAAGTCATCTTGTGCCGTGCCCTGTCGATCAGGCGGCGGGATACTTCGCCGGTGCGCAAGAGATGGGACACCACCATCTCATAGACAAGCTGCCATGGAGATGGATTTCCCGAAGCGCGATATGTCATTGGCGTCATCCCGTCGATTGAGACCCCGACGCCGGCGGCATGGACCGCCCGACGGCGATCTTGCGCCGCACCATGCGCGAAGCAGCGTGGCTGGGTCGCTCGATCGCGACATGGAATAGCCAGGCCAATCCGACGGCAGCCGAGATCGAGATCAGCCACAGTAGCGGAGCCGGATATCGACCGAAGAACAACGAGATCGTGCCGATCACCGCGCTCTGGTGCACCAAATAGAGGCTGTATGAGATGGCGCCGAAAAAGCCGAGCAAGCCGCGCTTCGGCGGCGCCGGCGTCGCAATTGCCACGGCAACGAAGAACGCGGAAGCGACCGCGACGAAGGCGTCTGCGATATGCCTCAGACTCTCGGGCACCCATTCTGGCCAGGAATAGCCATGGCCGCACAAGAACACAATGATCGAGATGGCGAGCAGTATCTGCAGAAAAGACTTGCGCAACGCTGAAACCCATGCCATGGCGAGCGTGCGGTGTTTTGCCACCAGGGCGCCAACGGCGAAGTAGCCTCCATAGATGGCGGTGTACGGAATCGATATAAAGATCGTCTGATCCGGCTTTGGCAAATAGTGAAGGTCGTATGCGGCAAAACTGCCGACGCCGGCGATCCAGAATGCAATGATTACCGCCAGCGATCGGTGTCCGCCGCGTTCGATAGCAAAATGGATCAGCGGAAAGAGCAGGGTTAACCTCATTTCGAAAATGAGGGTCCAGATCGGCGGATTGATCGCCCCCGTATCAACGTCGATGATCATCAGAAGATGTCCGACCAACGTCTCAGCGGTGAGGTTGCCGTGCGCTATCACCGGTGCGCCAGACGGCACGGAAATGCCCAGCAACATCGGCGCTTTCAGGACCAACAGTCCAAGCAGCAGCGAACCCAGATACGGTGGATAGAGTCTCAGGACACGAATCAGCACGAACTTTCGCCAGCGTCCATCGATCCCGGCCATCCGATCGAACTGCAGATACAACGCAAAGCCGCTGATGACGAAGAACAGGATCACCGCCTGATGGCCGGCCCACAGCAGTCGTGTAGGCGGCCATGTCGCGAGCGTGTGCTCGTACCCGTAGAGGCCAAAGATGCTGACATGCGAGATCAGCACGATGATGGCCGCCATGCCACGCAGAGCGTCAATCCAGAAATAGTGCTGGCGGTCGGGAGATACAGGGAGAGTGCGCATGGGGCGAAGACAAATTGAATGATGCACGGTACGTGAAGTCAGGAGAAATCGCGGCAGCACGACGCTTCGGCAATGCGATTTGTCACTTTTTAGCGATATCGTGCAATCCTGTACGCGTCATTTCAGCTCCCATCGGTGCGAAATTCGCGCCAGTCCAACTTCCTTGCCTGCATGTCTGACGGTGAAGGGGGCTACGCCCGCCCGGGTATCGTAGATCAGAGGGCTGCGATCATCCATGAGCGCCACCGTGAACGAATACTGTCCTGACAATAAGGGCAGATCGTCGACGATGAAGCTTGCGCCATAGGAATTGCCACCGAGGGAATGGAAACCGGAGGTCATTCCATCCATCTTGGTGCTGACGCCAAAGCACCAGACCGCATCATTGCGCACGATAAGCACCCCCAGATGAACACCCTCATGCCAGGCTGCGTCAGTGAGTTCGGCAACGACCCGGAGTTCGAGCCAGCCTCCTGAGTCTACGCGT
>NZ_AHJE01000175.1 GCF_000243095.1 Cupriavidus basilensis OR16
GCGATGTTGGCCCGTGCTGCCGCGCTGCTTGCGTTGGCGCTCATGCCGTGGCTTCCAGCATGGCCGCTCCGGCGGCATCGGTGGTGGTGCCGTCGAAACCGTAGTGGCGGGCGGCCACGAAGGGTGCATCCGGCGCGGGCTGCACAAACAGGCTGACGTCGCGTACCGCCAAGGGCTGTTGCAGGAGCGGGCCGCTGGCGGCTTGCAGCATGGCGATGGCAGTAGCCTGTTCGGTTCCGTCGAGCATGCCCGTGAGGGTGATGTGGAAGATAAAGGTCTCAAATGCGTAGGGGTAGCCCCAGGCATCCAGCATGCGGCGCTCTTGCTCGCCCAGTTGCCCGGGCTTGCGGCGAGCCAGCTCCGCCGCGGCCGGCGGCGCGCGGAAGGCATCGAACTGGCGCACCGCGGCGTCTGCCAGTGCGTGCATGCGGGCATCGGCGCTGGCATCGCCGGCGAGGCACCAGGCCAGGAAGCCTCGCAGGTTATGCAACGCAAGCGGCACGGCAAAGGGCTGGCGGTCCAGCGCGAAGGCGCGCATGGCGGCGTCCAGGCCGGCCGGGGTCTGGCCATGGGCTAGCCGGAACGGGGCCTTGAGCGTGGCGTGCAGGCCATAGCGGGCCGGTGCTTCAGTCCAGCGGGCGATGCGGGCATCGTCCGCCGCGGGACGCGCGATCGCCTCGCCCGTTTCGGCGCTGCGGCCCAGCCATTGCTCGCCAACCAGCCGAAAGGGCGCGGCCGGATTCAGGTAGATGGCGTAGCGAAAGGCCTGTGGCAATGGATTGTTCGACATCGGGCTCGGCATCCTGGATAGGCGCTTCAGGCCGCGCGCCGCTCGCCGCCGGACTGTACCAGCGGGAAGGCGCGCGTGGCGTGGTGCAGCACACCGCCCACGATGGCGGCGCAGACCTGGGGCAGGGCGGGATCGCGGTCGTCGACGATGATGGCGTCGGCACGCAAGCCGGGGCTGAGCGCGCCGCGGTCGTGCATGCCGGCGGCGCGCGCCGGGTTGCGCGAGACCAGGTCCCAGGCGGCCGGCAACGGCAGCACGCCAAGCTGCGCTATCCGGAACGCGGCTTGCAGGGGCGCCGGATAGTAGTAATCGGAGGCCAGCACATTGCACAGCCCGGCGGCGATCATCTCGGTGGCATCCGGGGCGCCGGTGTGGCTGCCGCCGCGGATCACGTTGGGCGCGCCGAACACGGCGTGGTTGCGCAGCGCATGGGCGGCGCGGGCCACATCCACGGTGAGCGGGAATTCCGCCACGGTGCAGCCTTGCTGGTGATAGCGCTGCCGGGTGGCGGCGTCGCCGTCGTCGTGCGAGGCCACTTGCAGGCCGGCGGCGCGGGCGGCGGCAATCAGCCGCGCCACGCCTTCGGGTACTTCGCCAGCCTGTGCGGCCGCTTGCTCCAGCCGCTGGCGGAAGATCGCCGGGTCGCACTCCGCGCCAGTCGGCGTACTGCGCCAGCTTGCGCGCGTCGTGGATGCGGGCGGCCATCAGCGGCAGGTGGTCGTTGATGGCCAGGAAGCGTACCTTGCCGCTATCGATCCACGCCAGCGCGGTTTCCAGCCCGGCCAGGTGATGCGCCTCGAAGCGCAGGTGCACATGGTGCTGCGCGCCAAGGGTGCCGCGCATGCGCTCCAGGCCGTCGAACATGCGCTGGGCGTAAGCCTCGCCGCGCAGGCCGCCTTCCCACGATAGCGTCACGCCGTGCAGCTCGGTGGTGATGCCATGCGCGAGCAACTGGCGGTCCACATCGAACAGCGCGCTGGTGTAGGGAAAGCTCACGCCGGGGCGCGGCATCACGGCGCGCTCGAAGGCGTCGCCATGAATGTCCACGATGCCGGGCAGTACCAGCAGGTCGCCCGCATCGAGAGCAGGTCCCGCCGTGCTGGCCGGCCCGGCGAGGCAACCGCCGCGGAACGCGAAGGCCGCCGGCGCGATGCCGTTGGCGGTGAGGACGCGCCGGCCGCTCAGGCCGGCAAGGGTGGGGTGAAATGCGTGATTGGTATCCATGCTGGCGACCTTAGCGCGGGCAGATGACAAGCAGATGTCTAGACCAATTGGATTGTCTGGCGGTGCGTGCCGCGTGGCGTGCGAGTGCGCATTTTAATCCTGGTCGGCCACGGTCAGCTGCACCCAGTCGCCGGCAAAGCGCACCACGCTGTATTGCAGCGGCGCGCCTTGCGGATCGACATTGAGCGCCTCCACTTGCAGGATCGGCCGGGTCTTGGGCTGGTTGAGCTGGCGGGCCACCGGCGCCGTCGGCATGGCCGCGGTGATGCGTGACCACTTGCGCGTGTAATCGGTCACGCCGAAATGGGCGAACGCCTTGGAGATCGACTGGCGTGCCCGCAATTCGGCATCCATGTCCGGAAACCGCGTAGCGTCGAAATAATGCTCGGCCACGTCGATGGTGCGGGCTTCGGCCTTGCCCAGCATCTGTACGCGCAGGATGGGGGCGCTGCGCGCCAGGCCCAGGTGCTTGGCGATCTCGGGCGCGCGCAGCGTTTGCGACTCCAGCACCTCGATGTGCCCGCGCATGCCCTGGCTGGCCAGGTTCTGCGAAAAACGCGTGCGCCGCCCGATGGCGTAGTCGATCGCGTGCTCCTGCACGAAGGTGCCACGGCCTTGCTCGATGCGCACCAGCCCGTTTTGCTCCAGCTCGCCCATGGCACGGCGGATGGTGTGGCGGTTGACCGCGAAGCGCGTGGCGAGCTCGGGCTCGGGCGGCAGGCGCTCGCCCGGGACATAGAGCTTGTTGCGGATGTCGAGCGCCAGGGCCTCGCCGATCTGGCGCCATACCGCAACTCCCGAACCCCGTTCGACTTCCTGTTCCACCATCGTGTCCTGCCTTTTCGTCATCCTGCGTTAATCATTGGCGTGCTTCAATGGATGCGATTGTGCCTCAACGCCGGCGTGCCGTGCACGATGCCGAACTCCGTTAGCGGGCGTCACGAAAGCTTCATCTGGCTGTGTTGTAGTTCGGCCATGGATGGTATTCTACATCTAAACGTATAGACGTATAGGGGATGTGAAATGGATCGAACCGAGACCGGAGCGGGCACGCAGCCAGGGGTGGCGGCCCAGGACAAGGCGGCACAGGCGGCCCGCGCCGCGTGGCTGCGGGTGCTGGCCCTGGCCGCCCCGGATGCGCTGGAGCAAGCAGTTGGACGGCTGGGCGCGTTGCCGGCCTACCGCCTGCTGCGCAAACCGGAGAGCGGCATGGCCATGGTGCGCGGGCGCGCCGGCGGCACCGGGGCGCAGTTCAACCTGGGCGAAGTCAGCGTGACCCGCTGCGCGGTGACGCTGGAGCCCGGCGTGGTCGGGGTGGGTTACGTGCAGGGGCGTACACACGCCCAGGCGGAGCGGATCGCTGTGCTGGACGCGTTGTTGCAACTGCCCGAGTGGCATGCGCGCGTGCAGGCCGAAGTGGTCGCGCCGCTTGCCCGGGCGCGCACGGCGCAGGGTGAACACAAGGCCGCCGTGGCGGCACAGACAAAGGTGGAGTTCTTTACCATGGTGCGTGGAGAAGACTGAGATGCCAGGCCAATCAATTGCCGCCCGGGCGGCTGCATACGACAACGTGCCCCCGGGCCGACAGGGCGCCGGCGTGCCAATGCTGCTGCCTGGCTTTGACGATGCGGTGCACTCGGCGCAGCGCACCTTCCGTGCCGCGCTGGATGCCATGTCCCACCCGGGGAGCGTTGGCGAGCTGGCCGAGCCGTGTGGCGTGCCGCAGGGGCTGTCCCAGGGCCTGAGCGCATTGCTGCTGACGCTGGTCGACAGCGATACGCCGCTGTGGCTGCCGCCCGAGACACCCGAAGGCGTGCGCGCCTTCCTGCGCTTTCATTGCGGCTGCCCGCTGGTGGCGCAAGTGGAGCAGGCGGCCTTCGTGGCGGTGCCGGCCGGTTGCGCCGTGCCGGATCTGGCCGCATGCGCCCTGGGCGATCCGGCGTACCCGGACCGCTCCGCCACGTTGCTGATCGAGGTGGCATCGCTGAACGGCGGCCCCGAGGTCACGCTGCGCGGCCCGGGCATCGAGACCCACGCCACGCTGGCCGTGCAAGGCTTGCCGGCCGATTTCTGGACCCAGTGGCAGGCCAACCATGTGCGATTCCCGCTCGGCGTGGACGTGCTGCTGACCAGTGGCAGCGCCCTGTGCGCGCTGCCGCGCACCACCCAAGCGGAGGCTTGACATGTACGTTGCCGTCAAAGGGGGCGAACGCGCCATCCTCAACTCGTACCGCATGCTGGACGACTACCGCCGCGGCGACCGCGCGCTGCCGGAGCTGACACTGGCGCAGGTGCGCGAGCAGATGCCGCTGGCCGTGTCGCGCGTGATGGCCGAGGGCTCGCTGTACGACCCGCATCTGGCCGCGCTGGCCATCAAGCAGGCGGCGGGCGACCTGATCGAAGCCGTGTTCCTGCTGCGCGCGTACCGCACCACGCTACCGCGCTTTGGCTACTCGGTGGCGCTCGATACCGGCACCATGCGCCTGCAACGCCGGATCTCGTCCACCTTCAAGGATGTGCCGGGCGGGCAGGTACTCGGCCCCACCTACGATTACACCCAGCGCTTGCTCGACTTCACGCTGGAGGCCGAGCGCGAGCATGCGCCGCTGCCGCCAGCATCGACCACGCTGGACGCGCGCATGCCACGCGTGACGGACCTGCTGCGCCAGGAGTCGCTGATCGAGCCGGAGACCGTGCCCGAGCACGATCCCGCGCCGCCCGACCTCACGCGCGAACCGCTGGCGCTGCCCGCGGCCCGTCCGGCGCGCTTGCAGAACCTGGCCCGCGCCGATGAAGGCTTCCTGCTGTCCATGGGTTATTCGACCCAGCGCGGCTACGGCAACTCGCACCCGTTCGCGGCGGAGATCCGCTACGGCGAGGTGGAGGTGGAACTGTTCGTGGAAGAGCTGGGCTTTGCCGTGACCATCGGCGAGATCGAGGTCACTGAATGCCAGATGGTGAGCCAGTTCGCCGGCAACGCCGAGGAGGGGCCGAGCTTTACGCGCGGCTACGGCCTGGTGTTCGGCTATGGCGAGCGCAAGGCCATGTCGATGGCGCTGGCCGACCGCGCCATGCGCGCCGCCGAACTGGGCGAAGCCGCCGACGCACCGGCCAACGACGTGGAGTTCATGCTCTACCACAGCGACAACGTGGAGGCCTCCGGGTTCGTGCAGCACTTGAAGCTGCCGCACTACGTGGATTTCCAGACCAATCTTGAACTGCTGCGCCGCCTGCGCGCAGAGCGCGGGCAGGGCGTGCCGGCTCCCGGCGCCAACGCCGTCCGAACAAGACCCTGCCGACATGGCGCAAGCGCAGGCGCAGGAGGCCATCGCATCATGACCGACAACAACGCTGACCTCAGCGCTAACGCTAACGCCAACGCTGCCGTGCGCGACGAACACTACAACTTCGGCTACCTCGACGAATCCACCAAGCGCATGCTGCGCCGCGCGTTGCTCAAGGCGGTGGCGATCCCCGGCTACCAGGTGCCGTTCGGCAGCCGCGAGATGCCGCTGCCCTATGGCTGGGGCACCGGCGGCATCCAGGTCACGGCCTCCATCATCGGCAGCGACGACGTGCTCAAGGTGATCGACCAGGGTTCGGACGACACCACCAACGCCATCAACATCCGCCGCTTCTTCGGCCGGGTGACGGGCGTGCAGACCACCGAGCGCACCGCGCAAGCCAGCATCGTGCAGACCCGGCACCGGATTCCGGAGACCCCGCTGGCCAAAGGCCAGATCATGGTGTTCCAGGTGCCCATCCCGGAGCCGCTGCGCTGGCTGGAGCCGAGCGAGACCGAGACCCGCACCATGCACGCACTGGCCGAATATGGCGCCATGCATGTCAAGCTGTACGAGGACATCGCCCGCCATGGGCGCATCGCCACCACCTACGACTACCCGGTGATGGTCAACCAGCGCTACATGATGCGGCCGTCACCCATCCCCAAGTTCGACAACCCGAAGCTGGACTACAGCCCGGCACTGATGCTGTTCGGCGCGGGCCGCGAGAAGCGGGTCTATGCGGTGCCGCCCTTCACCAGCGTGAAGAGCCTGGATTTCGACGACCATCCGTTTGCGGTGGAGACGTGGGAGGGCTGCTGCGAACTGTGCGGCTCCACCGACAGCTACCTCGATGAAATCATCACCGACGACGCGGGCGGGCGCATGTTCGTCTGCTCCGACACCGAGTACTGCGCCACCCGCCAGGAGCACGGCGAGACCGGGCCCGGTGGCACGGCCGCCAACGCACGCAAGGAGGCAGCATGAGCCGCACCGATTCGCACCAGCCGCTGTTGTCCGTGCGCGGCCTGACCCGCACCTGGGACGGCGTGCACGGCTGCCATGAGGTCAGCTTCGATCTCTTCCCTGGCGAAGTGCTGTGCGTGGTGGGCGAATCCGGCTCCGGCAAGAGCACCTTGCTGCAGGCGGTGTCCTGGCAGGCCGCGCCGGAATCCGGCAGCGTTTGCTACGACACCCGCGAGCAAGGGCTGGTTGACCTCGCCACGCTGTCCGACGCCCGGCTGCGCCTGCTGGCGCGCACCGACTGGGGCTTCGTGCGCCAGAACGCGCGCGACGGCCTGCGCATGGGCGTAAGTGCCGGCGCCAATATCGCCGAGCGCCTGATGGCGGTGGGCGGGCGCCACTACGGCGAGCTGCGCGAAGTGGCCGGCACGTGGATGGGAAAGATGGAGCTCGACCTGGACCGCCTGGACGATGCGCCAACCAGCTTCTCCGGCGGCATGCAGCAGCGCCTGCAGATCGCCCGCAACCTGGTGACGCATCCGCGCCTGGTGTTCATGGACGAGCCCACCGCGTCGCTCGATGTCTCCGTGCAGGCCCGCCTGCTCGACCTGCTGCGCCGGCTGGTGGCGGATCTTGGGCTGGCTGCCATCATCGTGACGCACGACCTCGCCGTGGCGCGCCTGCTGGCGCACCGCACGCTGGTGATGCAAGGCGGGCGCGTGGTCGAAAGCGGCCTGACCGACCAGATCCTCGACGACCCGCACCACCCGTACACCCAGTTGCTGGTGTCCTCCATCCTGCAGGGCTGATCATGACGCAAGACGCCTACCACCATCAAAGCATGGCCGCCGACGCCCAGCGCATCCAGGTGCGCGGCCTTGGCAAGACCTTCATCCTGCACAACCAGGGCGGCACGCGCTTGCCAGTACTGCAGTCCATCGATTTCGACGCTGCCGCTGGCGAATGCCTGGTGCTGGCCGGCAGTTCCGGCGCGGGCAAGAGCACGCTGCTGCGCTGTCTCTACGGCAACTACCTGGCCACCGAAGGCAGCATCCGCATCCGTGACAACGACGAGTGGGTGGAGCTGACCCGCGCGCCGGAGCAACGCATCCTGCAACTGCGGCGTGAGGTGATCGGCTATGTCAGCCAGTTCCTCCATGTGATCCCGCGCGTGAGCACGCTCGATGTGGTCGCCGAGCCGCTGCAGCAGCGCGGCGCCAGCGCCGACGAAGCGCGCGAGCGGGCCGCGGTGCTGCTGGCGCGGCTGCAGGTGCCGGGCCGGCTGTGGAGCCTGCCCCCCGCGACCTTCTCGGGGGGCGAACAGCAGCGCGTGAACATCGCGCGTGGCCTGATCGGCGGCCATCCCGTGCTGTTGCTCGATGAGCCGACCGCCTCGCTCGACGCGGATAACCGCGCCGTGGTGGTGGCCCTGATCCGTGAAGCGCTGGCCGAGGGCCGTTGCCTGGTCGGCATCTTCCACGATGAAGCGGTGCGCGATGCCGTGGCCACCAGGCTGCTGCCTTTGCACCCGCCTGCCGCGGCCGAGGCCGCGCCCGCCGGCAAGCTTGCGGCGGTGGCAGGTTGAGCCATTCATCGTTGCCTTAATCATTCGTTCCCCATCGTTCCCGGAACCGACCATGCCTCCTGCCTACCTGACCCATGCGCGTATCGTCCTGCCCGACGGCGTGCTAGCCGACAGCGCCTTGCTGATCGAGAACGGCAACATCACCGCCATCGAGCCTGATGCCGCTGCCGTGCCACGCGCCGCCCAGGAGATCGACCTGCGCGGCCAGACCTTGCTGCCAGGCCTGATCGACCTGCATTCGGACGCCATCGAGAAAGAAGCCGAGCCGCGCTCACGGGTGATGTTTCCGCTTGACTTTGCCGTGGCGCAGATCGATCGCCGCAACGCCGCCGCGGGCATCACCACGCCTTACCATGCTGTCTCGTTTGCCGGTAACTCGTTCGGCGTGCGCAACTTCGACACCGCCGGCGAGCTCGTGCGCGCTGTCGCGGCCTTCCGCGGCCACAGCCTGGTGGACAACCGCGTCCATTGCCGCTATGAGGTCACCGATGCCAGCGCCTTGCCGGTGCTGGAGCAACTGGTGGAAGCCGGCCTGGTGGACCTGGTTTCGGTGATGGACCACTCGCCTGGACAGGGCCAGTTCAAGACGCTGGAGGCGTACCTGGCCTACATGATGGGCAACCACGCCATGAGCCGGGAAGAAGCCCGCGCCGCCGCTGACAAGAAGCTGGTGGAGCAGCACGGCGCGCTGGGCCGGGTCGAGCGCCTGCTGGCGCTGGCCGCCCGCATGGGCGTGCCGGCCGCGAGCCATGACGACGACTCGGTGGAGCGCATCGCCACCATGCATGCGCTGGGCGTGCGCATGAGCGAGTTCCCGATTAACCTGGAGACGGCGCATGCTGCCAAGGAGAAGGGACTGCCGACCATCCTCGGCGCGCCCAACGTGCTGCGCGGCCAAAGCCAGAGCGGCTCCATGCGCGCCATCGACGCCATTCGCGCCGGCGTGGCGGACTGCCTGTGCTCGGACTACCAGCCTTCCACGCTGATTGCCGCGGCCTTTGCCGCGGAGCACCTGGGGGACCTGAGCCTGCCGCAGGCCACCGCGCTGGTCAGCGCCAACCCGGCGGCGGCTTGCGGGCTGGCCGATCGCGGCCGCATTGCGGCCGGGCTGCGTGCCGACCTGGTTGCGGTCGCCATGGTGGCGGGCCAGCCATTGGTGACGCATACGTGGTCGTCTGGCCGCCTGGTGTTTGCCGCCGGCTATCCGGCGGGCGCCCTGGCGTCTGACAGCGCGGGCGTGGTCCAGATGCCGGTGGCCGGCGAGCCAGGGCGCGCGGCCGCATGAGCATGGCGGCCGGCAACGCAGGGAGCGAAGCACTCGAAGCACTCGAAGCGCTCGAAGCACCATTGGCGGGGCTGGTGCGCGCGCAAGACGCGATCCGCGTGGCGCTGCCACCCCGGCCTCACCACAAGCTGGAGCGGGTTTGAGCAGGGTGTGAGCGTGAGGGTGGGAACGCCCTAGAGATGTGACGCGCGGGCGGTGCCGTGGACGGAGGCGTGCCAGTCGCCCGGTATGTCGGGGAAGATCTCGCACTCGCCGCGCACGATCAGTTCCACCGTGGCGCACACGCCCTTGACGCCGCGCGGGCCGACACAGACCAGGCTGTGCGGGTGCTCCGAGTGATTAGGAATGGCGTACACGCGCATCCCCTCCTGATACAGGGGATGGGCGGGCAGCCTGGCGTTGAGTATTTCGACAAAACGCAAGGGGCTTACAACCGGCTTTTCCATCTTGCTCTCCCATGGAGCATGGGCGCGACCTCCGGAGGGCTCCGGATGGGCCGAATGTGCTTAGCGGACGGTTTGGACGGGAGGCAGGCATCCCTCCGGTCATGTCATCTGCACAATCCAGGAATGTGGCCCAGGCGCCGCGGCTGGCGCGAAATACGGCGAAAAAGCCGCTTACTGCGGCAATCGATTCGAGGGGCCACGTCGTAAGGTTAGGCGATTTACTGGCGGGATCAAGCTTGCCATCGGCGCAAGCGAGCTAGGGGGCCGAAGGCGGCACCCGGTGGCCGCGACCCTCGCTCGGGAAGGCCGGCTGGCGCGCTGAGGTATATTCCACGGGTGGCAGATACGCGCCTCCTACCGATTTCCCTTTTTCCGCATGAACGTTACGCCACCCCTTGCCTCCGTTGGTGCTGATCCCAAGGCCGCCTCCTTCGCCGCATTGCGCGCGCACTACGATGCCGCCGTCCTGCCGCTATGGACCGGGCCGGGCTGGAACGCGGCGATGCAATTGCCTTATGAGGCGCTGTCCGGCACCGACCAGCAGCCTTTGCCGGTGGCGCGTTACCGCGCCATGGCCTGCGCGCGCCAGCTCTATGTGTTTTCGCAGTGCGGCGACGCCGATGGGGCGGCCCACGCCGCACGCCTGTTCGCGTCGCTGCGAGGCCGTTTTGCCGATGGCGAGGCGAGTGGCTTCTTCTATAGCATCGATGCGCAGGGACAGCCTTTGGATACCACCAAGGATCTGTACACCCACGCCTTCGTCGTCTTCGCCTGCGCGGCGTATTTCAAGCGGTCGGGCAGCGCGCAGGCGCGGGCCTTGGTGGAGGGCACCACCCGTCTGATCGAGCAGCGTTTCGCCACCGGCAACGGCCTTTACCATGCCGCGCTCACGCAAGACTTCAGCCCGGTCGCCGGACCGCTTCAGCAAAACCCGGTCATGCACCTGACCGAGGCCTACCTGGCGGCGTATGAGGCCACCGGGGAGCGCTTCTATGCACAGCGGCTGGCGGGCATTGCCGCCGCCGTGCTGGCTGCCTTTGTCGATCCGGCAACCGGTTGCATTGCCGAGCTGCCTTTGGGCACCGATAGCGCGGGCAACCGGATCGAGCCCGGCCACCAGTTTGAGTGGTTCTCGCTGCTTGCCAGCGCTCCGGCATTGTTCGAGGGCACCGGGCTCAGGCAAGCGCTGGCACGCGCGTTCGACTTCGCCCTGCAGCACGGTGTCGACACCAGCACCATGGGTGTGGCGGCAGCGTTGCACATGGACGGTTCGCCGCGCGACCCGATCCAGCGCATCTGGGCGCAGACCGAGTTCGCGCGGGCGCTCGCGGTGCGCGCGGACAGCGTGGCGCTGGCGCACCTGCAGGCCTGGCTGAACGCCTTCCCGGCGCGATTCCTGCACGCGGGCGGCTGGCATGATG
>NZ_AHJE01000174.1 GCF_000243095.1 Cupriavidus basilensis OR16
GATCGGCTCGCCGACAAAGCGCACCTTGCCGGCGGCCAGCGGCGGCTGGGCCGACGGCTGGTACGACGGGAAGGCCGAGTCGGCGACGATGTCGAGCGCGCCATGCATATCGTCACGCCCGATCACCGCATGCTCCAGCCCTTGCGGCTTGTGCAGCGCCAGCAGCCGCGCATGCGCCATGGGGCTGCGCAGGAAGGCAACCTCCTGCAGGCCGGGCATGGCGATGTCGGCGACGAAGCGGCCCTTGCCATGCAGGTGGCGCGCATCCTCCTTGCGCGCCACGCGCGCGCCTACGCCCTGCCCGCCCTGTTTTTCGATGTGGTCTTTGTCCATACATTTCTCCCGGGCTTGTCGCCGCCCGTGACTGCGCTTGTGGGTTCGTGGGTGACGGATAACCCGGCAACCAGCAGGCCAGCAAGCAATTTCCGTGCACTTGCCTGATCGCACGTCCAGCGGCACATATTCAGTGCACTGATCTTATCGACACATTGGCGAAACGGGCGGTGCCCGTCAATTGGGGCTTCAGCCAATGCACATGCATGGTGCGCGTCAGCGTGCGCGTCAGCGTGCGCATCACCGTGCCCACCACCGTGCCAACCACGCGCCGCTCAGAGCCGTGCCAGTGCCGCAAGCGCCTGCTCGCGCGGCATCACGGCGGCGTATTTCTGCTCCATGTCGAACAAGTTGGCTTCGTGCGGCTGGAGCGCGCGGTCGCCCACACAGTCCGACACCACCAGCGGGCGGAAGCCGTGCGACATGGCATCGACCACGCTGGCGCGCACGCAGCCACTGGT
>NZ_AHJE01000173.1 GCF_000243095.1 Cupriavidus basilensis OR16
CGGGCGGCCAGCGCCAGCGCGTGAACATCGCGCGGGCGCTGGTGCTGCGCCCGCGCCTGGTGATCCTCGACGAAGCCGTCTCGGCGCTCGACAAATCGGTGGAAGCGCAAGTGCTGAACCTGCTGCTAGACCTCAAGGCCGAGTTCGACCTCACCTACGTCTTCATCAGCCACGACCTGAACGTAATCCGCTACCTGTGCGACCGCGTGATGGTGATGTACC
>NZ_AHJE01000172.1 GCF_000243095.1 Cupriavidus basilensis OR16
CCCGGCTTGTTGTCGACGATCACGGTCTGGCCAAGCTGGCGCCCGAGCGCCTGCGCAATCAGGCGCGCGGTGATATCGCCCGGGCCGCCGGCCGAGAACGGCAGCACCAGGCGGATCGGCTTGTCCGGCCCTTGCGGCCCTTGCGCATGGACGGATGCGTGCAGGCAGGATAGCGCCAGCAAGGCGCACGCCGCCGCCCGCGCCAGCGCGGCGCGCCGGCTGATGGGATGTGTCATGTCTGACTCCTGGAAATGATTGCCGCCGGACGCTTACTCGAACGGATACTGCTTGACCAGCGCGCCCATGCGCTCGCTGTCCTCGCGCACCTGCGCGGCAAACTCGGCGGGCGAGTTGACCACCGGCTCGGCGCCCGCGGCGGCGATGGTCCGCCGCACTTCCGCATCCTTCACGGCCTCGCGCAGCGCGGCGGCCACACCCTGCGTGATCGCGGCCGGGGTGCCCTTGGGCGCGAACAGGCCGTACCAGGTGACAGACTGGAACTGCGGGAAGCCAGCCTCGGCGGTGGTGGGCACCTCGGGCAGCGCGGCGGCGCGCTTGTGCCCCTGCGTGGCGAGGATCTTCAGCGTACCGGCCTTGTAATGCGGCAGCGCCGCCGTGATGCCGGTGAACGCCAGGTTGACGTTGTTGGCGATCATGTCCGTGACGATAGCGCCGGTGCCCCGGTAGTTGACGATGATGAGGTTGGGCAACCCGGCCTCCGCCGCGAGTTGCTTGCCGGATATGCGCGCCAGGCTTTCACCTGTGCCGAGCGAGCAGGTCTTGGCCACCGTCTTGCAGTACTGCACGAATTCCCCGAGCGTCTTCACCGGCAGCTTGGCGCTGGCCACCACTGCAGCCGGCGACTGCGAAATCGCCGTGACGGGGTCCAGCCGCGCCAGCGGATCGATGCCCTTGAGCCCCGGCGTGTATTTGGTGACCACGATGCCCGGCACCTGCAGCAGCAAGGTATAGCCATCGGGCTTGGCCTCCATCACGCGCCGCGTCCCGATCAAGCCGTCGGCGCCCGGCAGGTTCTCCACCACCACCGGCTGGCCCCAGAGCACGCCAAGCTGCTTGGAGACCGCGCGCGCCGTGGCATCGGTGCCGCCGCCGGCGCTGTAGGGCACCACCAGCGTGACGGGATGGTCCGGGCGCCATGCCGCGGGCGTGGCGGCGATGGATAGCGTGCCGGCCGACAGCAGCGCGGCGCCGACGGCGAGCATGGCAGCGCGCCGCCAAGTGGTTTGTCGTTGGATCGGGAATGGCATGTTGTCTCCGTATTTTTTTATGAAGGGAAGCGTGGCGTCTCTGGCTGGCTTTGCGAGCGCTCAGGCCAGCGCGGCAGCCGGGGGCGTTAGTGGCCGGCCACGCCAGTCGCGCTGGAACACGCCGTCGAGCCGGCCGCGCGCGATGGCGTGCGCGCACAGCCACGCAACCAGCGCGTCGCGCGCAAGACCGGCTGGCGGCTCGGCGGCCAGCGCGAACAGCTGGAACACATAGCGATGCGGCCCATGCCCGGGCAGCGGCCGGGGGCCGTCGTAGCGCGCGTCGCCCAGCCCGTTGACGGCCAGCGTCACGCCGACGGGCACCTGCTCGCGCGACAGCGCGCCCTCGGCCAGCGCGCCGACCGAGGCCGGGCCCCAGGCGAGCGCGTGCACGATGGCGCAAGCCAGCGGCACATCCGGATCCTCGACCAGCAGCAGCCAGTGCGTGGCCGTTGCCGGCAACGCGGCCCAGGCCAGCGCGGGCGAGTGATTGGCGCCCACACCCCTGCCGGCATGGCGCACGGGCATGGCGCCTTGGTGGGTGAATGCTGTGCTGCGTAGCGCCAGCGTGGCGGGCAGTGCGGCGAGTGCGGCATCGCTGCAGGCCAGGCTGCCATCGCCCGCGTGGCGTCCGCGCAGCAACAAGCCGGCCGCGCTCATCACCAGCGCATGCTGCATCCTGGCGCTCATGCCGCACCGTCCCCGCGCACGGTCCAGGCCCAGGGCCGGCGAGCGCGGTCGGCTTGCTGCCAGGCGCGGATCAGCGCGTCGTCCTTGAGCGTCAGGCCGATATCGTCCAGCCCGTGCAGCAAGGCCTCGCGGCGCAGCGGGTCGACCGGAAACGCAATGGTCACGCCATCTGGCGCGCTCAGCGTGGCGCTCACCAGATCCACGCGCACATGCGCGCCGCGCGCGCACTGCACGGCCAGCGCTTGCACCGTCCCGGCGGGGAGCTGGATCGGCAGCACGCCATTCTGGAAGCAGTTGTTGTAGAAGATATCCCCATAGCTCGGCGCGATCACGCAGCGCACGCCCAGGCCCATCAGCGCCCACACCGCGCCCTCGCGCGAGGATCCGCAGCCAAAGTTGGCGCCGGCCAGCAGCACCGGCGCGCCGCGAAACGCGGGCTGGTTGAACTCACACTCGGGGTCCTCGCTGCCATCGGCGCGGTAGCGCAGCGCTTCCAGCGCGTAGGGGCCGAGCTGCTCGCGCGCCAGGGAGGTGAGCCGCTCGATGCGGATGATCACGTCGGTGTCGACGTTGGCGCGCATCAGGGGCACGGCGGCGCCCGCTACGACGGTAAAGGGTTGCATGGTCATTTCAGTTTCCGTACGTCGGAAATGCAGCCGGTGACCGCGGCGGCGGCGGCCATCGCGGGGCTGGCAAGATGGGTGCGGGCCCCCGGCCCCTGGCGTCCGACAAAATTCCGGTTGGAAGTGGAGACCGAGCGCTGCCCCGGCGGCACCTGCTCGCCATTGGCGGCCACGCACATGCTGCAGCCGGGCTCGCGCCAGGCAAAGCCCGCTTCCTCGAACACGGCGCGCAAGCCTTCGGCCTCGGCCGCGCGCTTGACATTCTCCGAGCCCGGCACGACCCAGGCGGTCACCCCCGGGGCCACGTACCGCCCGCGCGCCACGGCGGCCGCGGCGCGCAGGTCGGACAAGCGCGAGTTCGCGCACGAGCCGATAAAGACCCAGTCCACCGGCGTGCCGGCGATCGGGGCGTTGGGCGCCAGGCCCATGTAGGCCAGCGCGGCGCCGATCGCTGCGCTAGCCGGCGGGTCGCCTGCCGATGCCGGGTCGGGGACATGCCCGTCGATCGCCATCGCGTGCTCCGGGCTGGTGCCCCACGTGATGGTGGGCGCCACGGCCGCCGCGTCGATCACCTCCTCGCGATCGAACACGGCGTCGGCATCGGTGGCAAGCGTGCGCCAATAGTCCGCTGCGCTGTCGAACAACGCACCCGTTGGCGCATAGGCGCGGCCGCGCAGCCATTCAATGGTCCGTGCGTCGGGCGCCACCATGCCAAAGCGCGCGCCAAGCTCCACGCTCAGGTTGCACAGCGTCAGGCGGCCCTCGACCTCCAGCGCGTCGATGGCCGTGCCGGCGAACTCGATGGCATAGCCCCCGCCCGCTGCGGCGCCGAGGCGGCCGATGATATGCAACGCCAGGTCCTTGGCGGTGATGCCGTCCGCCAGCACGCCATCGCAGCGGATGCGCATGCGGCGCGGCTTTTTGCTGGCGCAGCGTCTGGGTGGCGAGCGCGTGCGTGCTCTCGGATGAGCCCACGCCGAACGCCATCGCGCCAAGGCCACCATTGGTACAGGTGTGGCTGTCGCCGCAGATGACCGTCAGGCCGGGCAGCACGATGCCTAGTTCGGGGCCCATCACGTGGACGATGCCTTGCCCCGGCTGGCCTAGGTCGAACATCGTCACGCCGGCCGCGGCCGAGCGCTCGCGCAACGCGGACCACAAGCGCCCGCCCGGCACATAGGTATTGCCATCGCGCCCGGGCTGGCTGGACACCGCGTGGTCCGGCGTGGAGAACACCAGCGCCGGGTCGTGCAGCGCAAGGCCGCGCGCCGCCACCTCGGCCAGCGCCGGCGGGCCGGAGAGATCGTGCAGCAAGTGGCGGTCGATATGGAGCAGCGCCCAGCCATCGCCGAGCTCGCGCACCACGTGCGCGTCCCAGAGCTTGTCAAAGAGAGTGCGGGCCATGGTCAGGCCTGTGCGCCTGCCGGCGCGTCGGGGCTGGTGGCGCGCTCGCCGGCCTGGAAGCGCTGGCGCAGGCCATCCCACTCATCGGCGCCAAAGCGGCGGAAGGTCTGCGCCACGCTGGCCGACACGCCCGGCGCGGTGAAGGTGGCCTTGAGCTCGGCCAGGGCTTGGTCGCCGGCCAGGATTGCGGCCTTGAGCATCAGGCCCGGCAGAATGGCCAGCTTGTAGCCCATGGCCTCGGCCTCGCGCAGGTCGAAGACCGGCGTGCGGCCGCCGGGCACCACGTTAAGCAGGCAGGGGCCGCGCACCAGCCTTGGCACGGCCGCGACTTCCTCGATGGTCTGCGTGGCTTCCACGAAAGCCAGATCCGCGCCGGCTTCGAGCGCGGCATTGCCTCGAGCGCCGCGCGGATCTTGGAGACGAACGCCTCGCGCGAGACCACTTCCTTGCCATCCAGGTGGCCGCAACGCTTGGGCGCGACCTGATCCTCGATATGGATCGCCGCCACGCCACGGGCCTCGTACTCGCGCACGGTGCGGGTGACATTGAGTTCGTTGCCATAGCCCGTGTCGGCATCGGCAATCAGCGGGATCGACACCGAGCGCGCCATCACCGCGGCGTTCTCGACCATCTCGCTCATGGTCAGCAGGCCGAAATCGGGGAAGCCGCGCGCGGCCGACGTGCCGGCGCCGGTCATGTAGCAGGCCGGGAAGCCGGCCTGCTCTACCAGCCGGGCGCCGATGGCGTCGTAGGCGCCGGGCGCGATGATCATGCCGGGTGCCTGCAGATGCTGGCGAAGGGTAGCTGCGAGGGTCATGGATGAGTCCTGTGTGCTTGCGGTGGGTGACGGCAATGCGTACGAAGTGAGCGTCATGGCGAGCGGAAACGGTTTATCGCCTTCCGCCCTGTGTTTATGTGTTTATATTCTAGATACAACTGAGCAGATCCGTCAAGGACAAGAAGATTCGCCCCGGGACCGTTGTGCTATGCTGCCCACGCCACTAAATCACCACCTCATGCCGCGCACAACCACCCCCCCTTCGCCACTGGGCCATATGCCCGGCACGTCTCTGCACCGGCAGCTCTTTCTTGTGCTGCGCGATGAAATCACGCGTGGCGTCTATGCGGAAACGGGGGCTTTGCCAAAAGAAGAAGCGCTCTGCGAGCGCTTTGGCGTCTCGCGCATCACGGTGCGCCGGGCGCTGTCCGAGCTCGCGGCGCTGGGGCTGGTGGAGCGGCGCCATGGCCTGGGTACCTTCGTGCGCTCGGACGTGCCGGCGGGGCGCAGTAGCCCTAGCCTTAGCGTGATCGACGGCCTGCGCAAGACCGCGCTGGAGACGGACGTGCCCCTGGCGAGCAAGCGGTGCACGCGCTGCGCCTGCGCAGCATCAAAGGCGCGCCGGTGATGCTGACGGATGCATGGGTGCCCGCCGCGCTGGGCAAGCGCGTGTCGGCGGCGGCGCTGCGCAAGCACGCGCTCTACGAGATCCTGATGGCGCAGGGGGTGAAGTTCGGCCGCGTGGTGCAGGAGATCACGGCCCAGGCGGCCGACCCGGCTTATGCGGGCTGGCTACGCACGGAGGTTGGCGCACCGCTGCTCAAGCTGGTGCGCCTGCTGCACGATCCGGAGTCGCGGCCAGTCCAGTACATCACGGTGTATTTGTCACCCGAACGCAGCCGCATCCTGATGGATATCTCGGCCGACAAGGTCAACACGCTGAGCGCCGGGCAGTTCGTCCACGACGTGCCGCGCGACTAGGCGCACGGCCTTGGCGTTCAGCGCTCAGCCTTGCCGTTCCTCGATGGCATCGACGCGGCTGGGGTAGAACGCCACGTGATCCTTGATCGCCTCGACGGCGGCGTACGGCGCCTCGTAAGTCCACACCGCATTGACCGATCGCTCACCGCCCGCGGGGATGCTGTAGTAAGCGCACTCGCCCTTGTACGGGCAGTAGGTGGCGTGGTCGGTGCGTGTCAGCAGCGTCATGTCCACATCGTTGCGCGGGATGTATTGCACTGCCGGGTAGGATGACTCGCGCAGCGTAAGCGCGTTGCGGGTGTCGGCAATGACAGCGCCGCCGAGCGTCACGACGACGCGCGCCGGGTTCGCCTCGATCACGATCGGATGATCCGGCCCCGGGATCCTGATGGGCTTGCTGGTCATGGCTGGGCTTCCTGATGGTGTCGCGGCGTAGCCGGCGGAGTCGCCAATACTACGCGCGAACCCGCCAGCGTGCCTGGCCTCAATGTGCGCCTTGCACCGCCCGTGACAACGCTGCCTGCGCCAGCAGCCGCGTGGAATCCAGCGTCGGCAGCGGCGAGTTCGCGTCGTTCACGATCAGCGGGATTTCCGTGCAGCCCAGTACAACGGCGTCGCAACCCTGCGACTTCATCCACCCGATAACCCGCTGGAAGTCAGTGAGCGCTTCCGGGGTGGCGATGCCGCCCACCAGTTCGTCCATGATGATGCGGTTGATTTCATCGCGCTCGGCGGAGTCCGGCCGCATGAAGCCTAGCCCGCGCGCAGCGAGCTTTTCCGGGTAGACCTCGCTGTCGACTAGCCAGCGCGTTCCCGTCAGGCCAAGGCAGGTGAATCCGCGCGCCACCGCGCTCTCGGCAACCACCTCGGCGATATGCAGCCAGGGCAGCGGCGAACGCGCCGCCACGTACGGCAGCGCCTGGTGAATGGTGTTGTCGGGGCAGATCAGGAAATCCGCACCCATGCCGGCAAGCTTCCTGGCAGAGGTGAGCATCAACTCACCTACGGCTTGCCAGTCGCCGCGCTCCAGGTGCTTGACGTACTCGGCGAGCGACGGGGTGTGCATGGATATCTCGGGATGCGCATGCGGCCCGAGCAGCCGCGCGCCCTCCATGCAGATGGTCCGGTAGCAAAGCGCGGCGCCTTCGGCGGAGCAGGCAACGATGCCGATATGCAGGGTCATGACGGATGGCTCCATGCGCGGTCACGTCAATTCACGGGATCGTGCGCGGCGGCTGAGTCAGCCGCCGCGCACCGGGCGGTGACAGCAAGTTAGCGCTGGCTCAGCTTGCCGCGCGCGGCTTCACGCGTCCCGCCGCCTCCTTGGCGCGCACGCGGGCCACTTCCACATCGGCGTCGTACGCCAGCGCCACGCCCATGCGGCGCTTGGTGAAGCTCTCCGGCTTGCCGAACAGGCGCAGCTCGGTCTGCGGCACGCGCAGCGCCTCGTCCACGCCGTCGAACACCACGCCTTGCGCATCCACGCCGCCATAGATCACCGCGCTTGCACCGGGGCTCTTGAGCGCGGTGCTGACGGGCAGGCCGAGAATGGCGCGCGCATGCAGCTCGAACTCGTTCTGCCACTGGGTGATCATGGTCACCATGCCGGTGTCGTGCGGGCGCGGGCTGACTTCGCTGAACCAGACCTGCTCGCCCTTGACGAACAGCTCCACGCCGAACAGGCCCTGTCCACCCAGGTTGGCGGTGACGGCCTGCGCGATCTGCTGGGAGGTCTTGAGCGCGGCCGGGTGCATGGGATGCGGCTGCCAGCTTTCCACGTAATCCCCGCTGACCTGCACGTGGCCGATCGGCTCGCAGAACTGCGTTTGCACCTGGCCGCCGGCGCCGATCGCGCGCACCGTCAGCAGCGTGATTTCATAGTCGAAATCGATAAAGCCTTCCACGATCACGCGGCCGTGGTTGACGCGGCCGCCGGCCATGGCGTAGTCCCAGGCGGCCTTGACGTCCGCCGGGCCGTCGATCTTGCTCTGGCCCTTGCCGGAGCTGCTCATCACCGGCTTGACCACGCACGGGTAGCCGATGCCGCCGTCGATGGCGGCCTGCAGTTCTTCCAGCGAGTCGCAGAACTTGTAGGGGCTGGTGGGCACGCCGAGCGTCTCCGCGGCCAGGCGGCGGATGCCTTCGCGGTCCATGGTCAGGCGCGCCGCGCGCGCCGTGGGGATGACGCGCACCACGCCGGCGGCTTCCAGCGTCTCCAGCATCTGCGTGGCGATGGCTTCGATCTCCGGCACCACCAGGTCCTTCTCGGCTTCGATCAGCGCCTTGAGCTGGTCCGGGTCGCTCATGGAAATGGTGCGCGCATGGTGCGCCACCTGCTGGCCGGGCGCATCGGCATAGCGGTCCACCGCAATCGTTTCAACGCCGAGGCGTTGCAGCGCGATCAGGACTTCCTTGCCGAGCTCGCCGGAGCCCAGCAGCATGACTTTGGTCGCGCCGGGCGAGAGAGGGGTGCCGATAGTGGTCATGTGGGACCCTTGGGATCAAGTAAAAACAGGGATTGTACGTGGACCGAAAGCGCGCGCCCAGGCAAGGCGGCAGGCCGGCCCGCAAGGCATGCAAGGGCGGTGAGGCTTTCACCACATCGACGCCTGCCGCCGATCAGGCCGCGGCACCGGCTCCTGCGGCCGCATCGGCCGCAGCCCCGGCCACCGCGAGCCTTGCCGAAATCCGCTGAGCCAATACACTAGGTCAGTCGGCCTGCGCTTGGCAGGCCCGCCAACCAGGAATGGCCATGAAGATTGATCTCACGGGCAAGATCGCCCTTGTTTCAGGATCCACCGCGGGCATCGGCTTCGCGACGGCGAAGGGGCTCGCCGGCGCGGGCGCCAGCGTCATCGTCAACGGGCGCAGCGAGGCCACGGTAGGCAAGGCCCTGCAGGCGCTGCGCGCCGCCGTTGCCGGCGCCGACGTGACGGGATTCGCCGGCGACCTTGCCGAGCCCGAGGCCTGCACCCGCCTGCTGGCGGCGCATCCCCGGGTGGATGTGCTGGTGAATAACCTCGGCATCTTCCAGCTCCAGGACTTCTTCGAGACGCCAGACAGCGAGTGGACCCGCTTCTTTGAGACCAACGTCATGTCGGGCGTGCGGCTGTCGCGGGCCTACGCGCCGTCCATGGCCGAGCGTCAATGGGGGCGGATCGTGTTCGTCTCGTCGGAATCGGGATTGAATATCCCCGCCGACATGATCCACTACGGCTTTACCAAGACCGCGCAGCTCGCGGTCTCGCGCGGGCTGGCCAGGCGGCTTGCCGGCACCGGCGTGACCGTCAACGCGGTGCTGCCCGGCCCCACGCTGTCGGCGGGCGTCACCGACATGCTCAAGGATGCCATGGCAAGCTCGGGGCAATCCGCCGAAGCCGTGGCAGCGGACTTCGTCAAGACACACCGCTCCACCTCGATCATCCAGCGTGCTGCCAGCGTCGAAGAAGTCGCCAACATGATCGTCTATGTCTGCTCCCCGCAGGCCTCGGCCACCACCGGTGCCGCGTTGCGCGTGGACGGCGGGGTCGTGGATACGATCGCCTGAGTCCCGCCGGGCGGCCTCTTTCTCGCGCGGCCACGCGGCCGCGCCTCTCGCCCGTCCCGGCGCTTGCGCTTCGCACTGAATCTGTATAGGCTGAACTACGATTCAATCCATCCTAGTTAAGCCATGTCCCACATCAGCACGGGCGTCGAGTACGGACTGCACTGCCTGCTGTTCCTCGCCGACCCAACGGCAAGCGTCAGGGAGGCCAGCGTGCGCGACCTGGCAGAGCTGCAGGGTGTCCCGGCCGAATACCTCGCCAAATTGTTCACCAAGCTGGCCAAGGCCGACCTGGTCGTCGCCACCGAAGGCGTTCGCGGCGGCTTCTCGCTGGCGCGGCCGGCGGCAAAAATCACGGTCTTGGATGTCGTGCAAGCGATCGACGGCGACAAGGCGCTGTTCGACTGCCGCGAGATCCGCGAGCGCTGCGCGCTGTTCGATGCGTCGCCGCCCGCCTGGGCCACCCGTGGCGTCTGCTCCATCGATGCCGTCATGCAGGCGGCGGAAAAGGCCATGCGGCAAGAGCTCGCCAAGCACACGCTCGCCGATCTCGCCGAGCGGACCCTGGTCAAGGCGCCAGCCAGCTTTGGCCACCACGTAGTGCGATGGCTCGCCGACCGCGCCACCCATCGGCGCGGCGATCGCGATACGGCAGACAAGGGCTAGGCCTGGCGAGAGCGATGCCGTCCAGCCAACGCAAGGGATTTACGCCACCACACCGGGATTGGGATTGGCCGCGGCCAGTGCTTGCGCGCGATCTGCGCTGGGCGGATAGATCCACTCGGAATTGATCCGGCCTTTCAGCTTCTTGGCGTCCGCGCCAACGAGCTTCACTTCGCGCTCCCAGCCCTCGGTGTAGACGGCGCCCCACGGGCCCAGGTCCAGGCAGGTGACGTACCTGGGCTGGCTGTAGGGGATCGGTGCGAGGCCGAGCAGGTCCGCGGCAACGTTATGCCCCGCCGAGCGGCCAAGGTTCATCGCGTGCTGGCACGACATCGCGGCATGGTTGCCGTCATCGTCGGTGGCGGCATAGGCCACATCGCCGGTGGCAAACACGGCATCCACGCCCTTGACGCGCAGGTTGCCGTCCACATGGAGGCGACCGAATACATCGCGCGGCGCGGGGATCTGCTGCGTGAGCGCGCTGGCGCGCACGCCCGCCGTCCAGATCACCGTCTTGGCATCGATGCGCTCGCCGTCCGCCGTGGTCAAGCCATTCTCGTCGACCGACGCCACCGACGCGCCCAGCCGCCAGGTCACGCCAAGCGCTTCAAGCGCTTGCGTGATGACAGGCCGCGGCCCGGCGCCGAGCTCGGCGGCCAGTTCGTCATGGCGATCGACAACGATGACGTTCACTTCGGCGTCCTCGCCCAGCGCTTCGCGCAGGCGCGCCGGCATTTCAGCCGCGGTCTCGATGCCGGTGAAGCCGCCACCGGCCACCACGATGGTATTGCGTGCGGCGGATGCCGGATGATCGGCAAGGCGCTTGATATGCGCCTCCAGCTCAGCCGCTTCATCGATCTGGTCCACGCTGAACGCATGCTTGTCCAGGCCGGGGATCTGCGGGCGGAACAGGCGGCTGCCCGTGGCGAGCACGAGCCGGTCATAGGACAGCGTGGACCTCGCTTGATCGGCGCCAACCACCTCCACTTCATTGCGCTGCGCATGGATCCGCTCGACGGTGCCCTGGATGAACCTGACGCCGACCGCGTCGAAGATCTCCTTGAGCGGCGCCCGCATCCGTGCGGCGCCCGCCTCGTAGAAGCGGGGACGCACGTGCAGTTCCGGCTGGGGCGCGATCAGCGCGATCTCCACCTCCTTCTCGCCCTGCTGGTCGAGCAGGCGCGCCGCGCTCAATGCACTCCACATACCGGCGAAGCCGGCGCCAACGATCAGGATACGTTTGCCCATCATCCAACTCCTTTGAATTTACGCATGCGTTCATGCTGCCGTACCTCGCCCGCCGTGCGGCGCCATAACTCCGATTCTACGAGTCGTAGTTTTGAAACTCAAGGGAATTTTTTCGGCACGCGTTACCAGCCGACCTCGGTCGGCAGCACGAAATCGTAGCAAGGGGATCGAGCGCGCCAAGCATCATTGCGTGATGTGCGACATCACGTTGGCGCGTCACAGGTGACGGCGTTGGTCGCAGCCCGGCGATGGCCGGCACCGCGCGGACAACACGCTCGCAACACCGGCGTGGCGGGTCATGGCGCATTGCTGTTTGCGTTACTGCCGGCGTTATTGCCGGCGCTATTGCCGGCGTTATTGCCGATGGCTTAATGCCTTTGGCTTCCTGCTAATGAACGATGCGCTCAAACAGATACGCGAGCGCCTAGCGTGCATATTTTCCAATGACGCTTTGGCCGCCAAGCGCATGGCCTTTCAACGCCTGCATCAGTTCCTCCCGGGTCAGGCCCGGCGGCAGCGCGGTTGGCGCCAGGTCCGTGGCAATAACGGTCAACATGTAATGGTGCGGCGCATCACCAACCGGCGGACAAGGCCCAAGATAAATCGGCTCGCCCCGGACATTCTTGCCAACGGTGGCACCGTGGCCGTCGGCCTGGCCCTCGCCTTCCTTCAACTGGCCACGATCGGCGGCGATGTTGTAGGCGACCCAATGCGAATTGCCTAGCCCCATATTGCCCTCGGGATCCAGCAGCAGCACCGCTACGGATCTGGTGCCGGCGGGAAGATTCGACCACGACACCTGCGGCGACACGCCTTTGCCGCCGCAATCGGACGTATTGTTGCCATGCAGCGTAGGGATCGTCGCCCCATCCGCGAACGATGCGGACGACACTTGCATGGCCGCTGCATATGCCGTGCCGATGCAGGCATAGACCAGCGCGCCGGCCAGTGCCGCGAAGCGTGTTCTGATGAGATTCATTTGCGTCTCGCTCCAATGGAATGAGTGGAATGTATTCGGTACACGCAAAGAAAGGTCCGCGTATACCCTCTGGCATTCACGATTGCCCGGACTTAATATGGGCTTGATCGTGCTCAAGGCTGTTAGCAGGTACGGACGATGTCATTAGATATAACGTTAAAAATATAACGACTAAAGGAGACATCCATGCAAGATTATCAAAGCCTTGTTTTCATGTGCGCTATTGGCCTGGTGTGCCTCTATGTCTTGCTCGGCACACTCTCCCAATCGCTCGCGATCAAATACGGTGCGCCCGCCATCGTTTCGGTCCTGATGGTGGCATTTTCCGTCTCGCCCTGGCACGTGGTGGGGTAAACCGCCATCACCGGCGGCCGCGGAGGCCTTGATGCGCCGACAGGCCGTTAAATGCGTTCTTGCGGGATTCACCGCATGGCTCGCCGCGCCCGGCGTGGCGCTCGCGCAGCCTGCCCAGGCCTTCACCGTCAGCCCCGTCAACCTGCGTGCCGGACCCGCTCGGCCGGACCGGGCTATCCGCCCGCACATGTACGCCCGCCTGGTGCCTATCCGCCCGGCGGTCCACCGGGTCATGGCGGTGGCGGCGGCCATGGTGCCCAGGGCGGCAGATAGCGCCCGGGCAGCCCCCACGACGCACACTGGCAAACGGGTTCAGCCAGCCTGGAAATTTAGGCCATTGCCGGCCACGCCTGCATGGCCCAGAATTTTGCGCACCCCCTGTCCATACGGACGGCTGCGATTCATAAGAGAAAACCAGGAGACCACCATGCGCGACTATGCCGAGGCCATCGCCGGCTTTTCCTATGAGGCATCGATCTCGGAGCGCCTGAGCGGCAAGCTCGATGCCGTCAACGCTTGCGTTGAATGCTGCGACCGCCATGCCCTGCCCGGGCGCATCGCGCTGTTCTGGGAAAGCCGCGATGGCACCAGCGAGACTTATACCTTCAGCCAGTTGCAAAAGCTCTCCGCGCAGTTCGCCAGCTTCCTCACGGCGCAGGGCATCGGGCCCGGCGACCGTGTGGCCGGGCTGCTGCCGCGCACGCCGGAACTGTTGGTCACCATCCTGGGCACCTGGCGCGCCGGCGCCGTCTACCAGCCGTTGTTCACAGCCTTTGGTCCCAAGGCCATCGAGCACCGGCTGCAAACTTCCGGCGCCCGGCTCGTCGTCACCGACGGCGCCAATCGCGGCAAACTCGACGAGGTGGCGAACTGCCCCGGCGTACTTACCGTTGGCGGCGCCAAAGGCCGCGGCCTCGTGCGCGGAGACTTCAGTTTCTGGGCGGAGCTGGACCGCCAGCCGGCCCGCTTCGATCCGGTCATGCGCACAGGCGACGATCCGTTCCTGATGATGTTCACCTCCGGCACCACCGGTCCCGCCAAGCCGCTGCTGGTCCCGCTCAAGGCCGTGGCCGCGTTCGCGGGCTATATGCGCGACGCGGTCGACCTGCGCCCCGAAGATGCCTTCTGGAATCTCGCCGATCCGGGCTGGGCCTATGGCTTGTATTACGCGGTGACAGGGCCGCTGGCCCTGGGGCATCCCACCACGTTCTACGATGGCCCGTTCAGCATCGAGAGCACCTGCCGGGTGATCGACAAGTACGGCATCACCAACCTGGCCGGCTCCCCCACCGCCTATCGCCTGCTGATCGCGGCGGGCCAGGCCGTGGCCGGTGCGCTGCGCGGCAAGCTGCGCGCGGTCAGCAGCGCGGGCGAGCCACTCAACCCGGAAGTGATCCGCTGGTTTGCCGACCAGCTCGACGTCACCATCCACGATCACTACGGCCAGACCGAGCTCGGCATGGTGCTGTGCAATCACCATGCGCTGCGCCATCCGGTGCACCTGGGCGCCGCCGGATTCGCCAGTCCGGGCCATCGGGTGGTGGTGGTGGACGACGACGCGCGCGAGCTGCCGGCCGGCCAGCCCGGCACGCTGGCGCTGGATCTGAAGCAATCGCCGATGGCCTGGTTCGCCGGCTACCACGGCACGCCCACCAGCGCCTTCGTCGGCCAGTACTACCTGACCGGCGACACCGCGGAGCTGAACCCCGATGGCAGCATCAGCTTTATCGGCCGCGCCGACGATGTCATCACCACCTCCGGCTACCGTGTCGGCCCGTTCGACGTAGAGAGCGCGTTGATCGAGCATCCCGCAGTGGTCGAGACCGCGGTCATCGGCAAGCCCGATCCGGAACGTACCGAACTGATCAAGGCCTTTGTCGTGCTCGGCCCGGAATACAAGGCGAGCCCGGAGCTGGCCGAAGCGCTGCGGCTGCACGTGCGCAATCGCCTCGCGGCCCACGCCTATCCCCGCGAGATCGAGTTCGTGCCCGAGTTGCCCAAGACGCCAAGCGGCAAGGTCCAGCGCTTTATCCTGCGCAACCAGGAAGTGGCGCGGCAACGCGAGGGGCAAGGGCAAGCATAGCGTTGCCGGCACGGCTGCCGGCGAAAAAAAACATGGGGGCGCTGCTTGGCAGCGCCCTTTTTCTTTTCCACCCGAGTCCGCGTGTGGCTGAAGCCGCTTTCGACAGCCCTCCAAAGATGTCCAATCTTATCGAACGAGATCGCCAACTCTTTCGCATGGCTTATTGCCCCGCACTGTCCATAATCCATTCACACCACCACACAACGTTCTCAGGAGAACACCATGAATCGCTTCGAAGGTAAAACCGTACTGGTCACTGGCGGCAACAGTGGCATGGGCCTGGCCAGCGCACAGGCATTCGCCGCCGAGGGCGCGCGCGTCATCGTGACGGGCCGGGACACCGCGACGCTGGAAGCCGCCAGGCCCACGCTGGGCGCCAACGCGCTAGCGATCCAGAACGAAGCCGGCACCGTTGCCGCGGCCCGCGCGCTGGCAAAGCGTCTCACCGACGAAGGCATCAAGCTCGACGCCGTGTTCATCAACGCGGGCATCGCCAAGTTCGCACCGCTGTCGGAGGTCGAGGAGTCGATGTGGGACCAGACCTTCAACACCAATGTGAAGGGCCCCTTCTTCCAGATCCAGGCGCTGACGCCGCTGTTCAGCCAAGGTGCATCGATTGTGCTCAACGGCTCCATCAACGCGCACATCGGCATGCCGTCATCCGCGGTCTACGCGGCCAGCAAGGCCGCCCTCATCTCGCTGGCCAGGACGCTCTCCGCCGAGCTGCTGCCGCGCGGCGTACGCGTCAATGTGCTCAGCCCAGGCCCGGTGAGCACGCCGCTCTACGGCAAGCTCGGCCTGGACGCCGACACCCTCGCCAATACCGCCGCCCAGATCAAGAGCCAGGTTCCGCTTGGCCGCTTTGGCGACCCGAAGGAAATCGCGGCAACGGTGCTGCATCTCTCGGCCACCGAATCGGCGTTCATCGTCGGCACGGAGATCATCGTCGATGGCGGCATGAGCCAGCTGTGAGACGGGGCTGACTTGGCTGACTTATCACCTGCAAGGAGCACTGAATACCATGAGCGAGCACATTGCCTTTATCGTCCACCTGCCGGGCAAGCCGGAGCATCGCGACGAACTCGAATCCAGCTTGCTGGATGTACTGGAGCAGATGGCCAAGGAGCCGGATTTCGTCAACACCTACCTGCATCGCTCGGTCGAAGACCCCGATACGCTGGTGCTGTACGAGACCTGGGCTTGCAGCCCCGCGTATTTCCAGGCACATCACTTGAACCGGCCCTATCGGCAAGCGTATGAGCAGGCATTGCCGAGGCTGCTCAAGCGCGAGCGCACGCTGGAATTCCTCAAGCCACTGCGCGCATTCGAAAAGCCGGCAAAGTAAGCGCGGGCAGTTGACGTTACCTGTCGCGCAAACGCGTGCGGTTGCCAACAGAGGAGGAAACCGCCCCGGCAATGGGGGGCGGCATGGTACTTCTGGAAGTACCCCCACGCAGTTGGGTATGTCCATGTCGACCATGCTGCACAGCAATAACCCGGATACCGCTTTTGTCCGGGTATCTCCCTAGGGGCTATCCAAATAGAGGGCTCTAGAATCGGCTCTTGGATGGTGCACTGCGCAAATCAGTGATGCCGCCACCCTTCAGCATCTGATTTTCGACCCGCTTGCCGCGACGGCGCATCCCGTGCTTGTCGGCCTGGCTGCCGGGCGATTCACAGGAGAACACGCATGTTCGTTTTTTCGTCCGACCAGTTCGCCGAAGCCCAGAAGGCGCATTTCGCCAGCTTGTTCGCACTGACGAATACGGCCTTCGACGGTTTTCAGAAACTGGCCGAGCTGAACCTGCAAGCCGCTAAGTCGAGCCTTGCCGAAAGCCAGGAGCAGATCCAGGCGGCCTTGTCCGGCGGCGACCTGAAGGACGTCTTCAGCGCACAAGGCAAGTTCGCTCAGCCGGCAGCCGACAAGGCGCTGGCGTATGCCCGCCATGTGTACGAGATTGCCTCGGCCACCCAGGCCGAGCTGACCAAGACGGTGGAAGCGCAATACGAGCAGCACACCCGCAGCGTGCAGACCTTCGTCGATACGTTCGTGAAGAATGCGCCGGCCGGCTCGGAAGCAATCACCGCCCTGCTGCAGCAGACGGTTGCCGCCGCCAACAACACCTACGCGTCGGTGCAAAAGGCCTCGATGCAAGCCGCTGAAACGGTCAAGTCCAACTTCGAAGCATCGACCGCGGCCGTGACTGGCGCGGCACAGCAAGGCGCACGCCGCGCCGTCAAGCAGGCTTGACGCAGGGCCCGCCCGCGCATTGCCTGCGGGGCTACGCCGGGCACCTCAGCGCAGGTGCCCGCCGAACAGCCCCAACAAGCCGATGATGATCAGGTAGATCGCCACGATGTAGTTCAGCAGCCGCGGCATGATCAGGATCAGGATGCCCGCGATCAGCGAGATCAGCGGGCTGGCGTTCGTGATGGCGATCATGATGGATCCCTTTCACGGCAATGCACCCGGTGCACTGCGATGGACGCGATGGCATAAAGCGGCGGCGCGGCTCGCCAGGCCAGGATCGCAAGCGATTCTGGCCTGGCGAGGCGGTCCGCAACAAGCTTGGTGCTGGCGCGGACTTGCGCTTGCGTGCGCTTATTTGCCCTGTCCCTTCATCAGGTTTTTCGCCTCTTCGATATTCTGCTCCGCGCGCTTGGTGATCACGGCCAGCGCCTCGGCCTGCGACTTCTGCGCCATCTCCGCCAGTTCACGCATGTTGTTGAACGCCGTCTGCAGGCCCTGCTGAACGAACTCGCCCTGCTTGGCCATCGCCTCGGCCGGGTTGCCGCCGGTGGTCATTTTTTGCGCCGCCGACTGGATCTCCTGCATGGTCTTGCTCAGGATCTCCGTTTGCTTCTGCACCAGTGCCTGCATACCTTCGTAGGCCACCTTGTTGGCCTCGGTGATGGCTTCGATATCCTTGCGCCTCGCTTCGATCACCGAAGTCATATCGACCCCGGGGAGCTTGTACTGCTCAAGCAACTTGCTGAAATCGGTAAACGGATTGGACGGTATCGACATGATGCATCTCCTCGCTGGGGGTAGGTGAAGCAGGAAACTGGCCGCACCGGAATCCGGATGGTTCTGCTCAATTGACTTCTCGATCGCCGGCGCGGTAGCACAAGTGTAGCGCGTGCCGCACGCCACTAGGAGAGGAATGCGGCACCGTTTTTACCCGGGCGCCCCGAAATCCACTTCAGGCCGCCCCCGGCATTCACCGCGCCGTTCGAATTCGGCGAACGCTTGCTTGAAAACTATGAACTGGCCCATGCCGGGGGCCGCCGATACACTCGCCCGCACCATCACTACCTGTCTTGCGGAGAACCCATGCTTCATCAGGCCCTGGCCGGCATCAAGGTGCTGGATTTGTCCCGGATACTGGCCGGCCCATGGTGCACGCAGAACCTCGCCGACCTGGGCGCCGAAGTCACCAAGGTGGAACGCCCCGGGCACGGCGACGATACGCGCGGCTGGGGCCCGCCCTACCTGCAGGCGCCCGAGGGCGCCGATGGCGCGGACGGCCTCTCCGCCTACTTCATCTGCTGCAACCGCGGCAAGCAATCCGTAGCCATCGATTACGCTACCCCCGAGGGCGCCGCGCAGATCCGGGAGCTCGCACGGCAAGCGGATGTGCTGGTGGAGAACTACAAGGTCGGCACGCTGCGCCGCTACGGCCTGGACTACGACACGCTCAAGGCGCTCAACCCGCGTCTGGTCTACTTGTCGATCACCGGCTTCGGCCAGAGCGGCCCGATGGCCGACAAGCCCGGCTACGACTACGTGTTCCAGGGCATGGGCGGGCTGATGAGCTACACCGGGCATGCCGACGGCGAGCCGGGCGCCGGCCCGCTGCGCACCGGCGTGGCGGTGGTGGACCTGACCACCGGCATGTATGCCACCTCGGCCGTGCTGGCGGCCCTGCTGCGCCGTCATGCCACCGGCGCGGGCGAGTACCTGGATATCGCCTTGCTCGACGTGGCCGTGGCGCTCAATGCCAACCAGGCATCGAACTACCTGGTGTCCGGCAAGGCGCCGCAACGCAGCGGCAATGCGCATCCCAATTGCGCGCCGTACGAAGTCTTCCGCTGCGCGGATGGCTACCTGATCCTCGCCATCGGCAACGACACACAGTTTGCCCGCTTCTGCGAAGTGGCCGGCCTCGGGGTGCTGGCAACGGACACGCGCTACGCCACCAACTCCGCGCGCATCGCCAACCTGCCGGCCCTGCGCAAGCTGCTCACCGAAGTGTTCCCCACCCGCGACCGGCAAAGCTGGACGCAAGCCTTCGACGCGGCCGGCGTGCCATGGGGCCCGATCCACTCGATGGAAGAAGTCTTCGCGCATCCGCAAGTGGCGCACCGCCAGCTCGTGCAAGAAGCCGAGCACCCGGTGCTCGGCCGCGTGCCGATGATCCGCAACCCCATGCTGGCCGGTAGCGGCGCGCGAGCGCTGGCGCCGCCACCGCTGCTCGATGAGCACGGCCGGCGCAACGGCGGCTAGTGCCAGCGCGCACCAACACATAAACAAATCCATCCGGAGACATCGCTTGAACACACGCATCATCGCCACCACCCTGCTCACGGGCCTGAACCTTGCCGGCGGCGCGCACGCCTCGGCCTACCCGGACAAGCCCATCAAGCTGATCGTGCCCTACGCAGCCGGCGGCACCACCGACATCATCGCGCGCATCGTCGGCACGCGGCTCGGCGCTGTGCTCAAGCAGCCTGTTGTCGTGGAAAACCGTCCCGGCGCCGGCGGTGCGGTGGGCAGCGCCTACGCGGCCAAGCAGCCGGCCGACGGCTATACGCTGGTCATGGAAGTGGAAAGCTCGCACGCGGTCAACCCCAATGTGTACGCCAAAACAGCCTATGACCCCGTCAAGGATTTCGAACCCATCAGCAACCTCGCCGACGTACCCAACGTGCTGGTGGTCAACCCCGCCTTCCCGGCCAGCGACCTGTCCGCCTTTATCAAGCTGCTGAAGGCCAACCCGGGCAAGTACTCCTTCGGCTCGTCCGGCAATGGCGGCCTGAGCCATATGAACGGCGAGTTGTTCATGAACGAGACCGGTACCAGGATGCTCCACGTGCCCTACAAGGGCCTGGGTCCCGCGCTCAACGATGCGGTGGCGGGACAGATCCAGGTGGTGTTCGACAACATCCCCTCCTCCTCCAGCCTGATTCAAGGCAACCGCCTGCGCCCGCTGGCCGTTGCGGCCAAACAGCGGCTAAAGGTGCTGCCCAATGTGCCAACCTATGCCGAGGCCGGCCTGCCGGCCATGAACAATCCCTCCTGGTTCGGCCTGGGCGCGCCCGCCGGCACGCCAGCGGCTATCCTGGACAAGCTCAACGACGCAGTGCGGCAAGTGCTGGCCGACCCCGAGATCGTCACCGCCATCGAGAAGCAAGGCGCCCTTCCCGCACCCATGGCGCGCAAGGCATTCGCCGACCTGATCCGCAGCCAGAACGCGCACTGGAAGAAGGTCGTCGAAGATATCCATTTCACCAAATTGCAGTAAGGCAAAACCATGAGCCCTCCAGATAGCAAGCAATACGCCGGCGTCGAGATCAACGCGCTCGGCATCGCCACCCTCACCATCCGCGAGGCAGGCTCGCTCAACATCCTGAGCACGCCAGTCATCGCTGCACTGACCCAGGCCGTGACCGAACTCGCCGCGCGCGACGAGATCCGCGTGCTGATCGTGCAAGGCGCCGGGGAGAAAGGCTTTATCGGCGGCGCCGACATCAAGGAAATGGCCGCCCTCACCGAGGAAAGCGCCCAGCGCTTCATCAGCGACCTGCGCGGCCTGTGCGACGGGCTGCGCCACTTCCCCGTCCCGGTGATCGCGCGCATGCCCGGCTGGTGCCTGGGCGGCGGGCTGGAGCTGGCGCTGGCCTGCGACATCCGCATCGCCGCGGACAACACTCAGGTCGGCATGCCGGAGGTCAAGGTCGGCATTCCGTCGGTGATCCACGCCGCGCTGATGCCCCGGCTGATCGGCAACGCCCGTGCCGCGTGGATGCTGCTGACCGGCGAGATCTCCGACGCGCGCGAAGCATTGGCCTGGGGCCTGGTGAGCAAGGTCGTGCCGCTGGCCGCACTGGATGCCGAGGTCGAACGCCTCGCCACGCTGCTGGCGGGCTTCGGGCCCACCGTGGTGCGCCAGCAGAAGCGCTTGCTGCGCGAGTGGGAAGAAGCACCGCTGGATGTGTCCATCAACAACAGCGTGGCCGAGTTTGGCAGCGCCTTTGAAACTGGCGAGCCGCAGCGGTACATGAACGAATTCCTGGAGCGCAAGCGGTAGGCGGGCGCATGAGCCGGCTGACGTCAATCAGCTGCCAGAACTTGATGCGGTAGCGATAAACACTGGCGCGGTGCCAGCGGCTACCAGCTCCAGCGCACGCCCAGGTTACCGAAGATGCTGTTGCGGGGCGTGCTGTCCAGGTTGGTGGTATAGCCGGCCGAAGCGCAAAGGCTGCAGCTGCGGTTCATCGCGGTGCGACCGCGACCCTTTCCTCGCTGCGCGTATGCCGCGCGACCTCGCCCGCCTCCAGGCGCAGCGGCTTGCGGCCGAAGCCCGTATAGAGTGCGAGCTGGTCGCTGTAGTGCGGTGAGCGGGTGCCATCCGGCGCGACGAACCCGCTCTGCCCCGGCGCCACCACATCCCATGCCTGGGTCTTGCCGGCAGCGGCGGCACTGCCGAACACGATCAGGTCATTCTCCGTCCCGCGGTTCTGGTACTCCGGCACACGGATGGCTTCGGCCGCATCCGCCTGCGGAATGCCGAAGAAGTTGTTCGCGCGGAAGGTGAGCAGCACGGCTGGCGGTTGCCAGCGGGCGATATCGTCCCCGTACTTGGCCGACAGCGATGTCCAGGTGTCGCCCAGTGCGGCGCGAATGACATCATCTGGCGCAGCGCCGCCAAACAGGTCCACGCGCTGGGGAATGGCCGAGCGAGATCCCAGCAACGCCTCGTAAAGAACCTTGCTGCCCGTGCTGAGGTTCAGCGAGCCGGTGGGGCCATCCTGCGTCGTCTCGTAGCCGCTGGCCATGTACCACTTGTCGAACGGCGCGGGAACCGCCTTGACGACGGTCCTTGCCAGCATCGACGTGAGCCAGGCATTCATGATGGCCGAGCCGGGCTGGGCGTACTTTCCGGTGTCGCGCGGATCGTCGTTGATGCCGTTCCAGCCCGCCAGCGTATCGGCAAGGCGGCGGCGCGGGTCATCGGCAGGCAGCGCCGCCGCGGCATTGCGGATGAACGGCAGGAAGTGCCGCACGTTCAGGTCCGAGCGGCTGGTGTCCTTCAGGATCTGCCAGGCATCGTCGCTGTCGAGCGTCGCGTGCGCCTCGATGCGATGCTGGATTTCGACATTACGATCCGCCGCACCCCACAGGAAGGCAAAGAGGTCAGAGGCCGGGTAGCCCTGCTCAGGCGAGATATAGCCGGAGCGCGGGTTGTAGACCTGCGGGTTGGTGGAGAACGGCAGCACGCCGCGCCAGTCCCATTCCCCGGTACCGGGCACGGGCAGGCGCGGGTCGTGGCCCGTCCGACGATGCGGATAGGCGCCGGTGTGCGCGTATCCGATATTGCCCTGGCGGTCCGCGTAATACCAGTTGATGGTCAGGGCCTGCCGTGCGGCCTGGGCCGTCCAGCTCTTCCAGTCATGCGCCTGCGCCTGGTGGGTCCACGCCAGGAGCGATTGGACTTCCTTTCCGCTCCAGGCGCGTGCCTTGGCATAGGCAGTGTGCGTGGCGTCGTCCCGCTGCATGACGATGCCGTGCACGGTGCGGTAGACGACGAGTGTCACGGGCGCGCCATCCTTGACGTGGATGATCTCGGCGCGCTTTTGCATCTGCACCCACTTGCCGTTGTGCCAGTAGAAGTCAGGCCGAGCAGGGTCGACGCGCTCGGCGAACATGTCGATGTCGTCGCCAAAGCCGGCAGTCGATCCCCATGAGATCTTGCCGTTGTGGCCAAACAGGATGCAAGGGTAAGCAAACGGCGTATTGCCGACGATATCGAAGCCCGCGCCATGCAGGCCAATACCGTAGGTGTAACCCGGGTTGAACCAGCCAAACTGCGGTCCGTTGAGCATGATCGCCTTGGCGCCGCGCGCACGCTGCTTGCCGATCACCCACATATTGCTGGTGCTCGGGAAGCCGGCAAGGCCGTTGGCGCCGCTCTGCGCATACTGGGCGAACACGGTGTCGCGGTTGGCCTGCGCGTCGAGCGCGAGCAGCATGCCGTCATCACCGCGCGCGGGCCGCTCCGCCATCGGCGGCGGTCCGTCGTAGCGCGGCAACGTGTAGGCAAGGTCGCCGGTGCCTGCCGGGGCGCCGAGCCGTATCGGGTAAGTACGCTCGCCGGCTGCGATGGTGGTGACCGCCTTCGGATTGACGAGCCACTTCAATTGCGTGAACAGGTCCATGCCACGCGCTTCGCCATACCGGTCTTTCAGGGCGGTGAGCAGCGCCAGGTTGTCCACCTCGCTGGTGCTGTCGGAGAAGCGGTTCGCCATGGTACCGACGAACACCATCGCCACGTCGAATGCGCTCCAGTCCGACGGCTTGAAGCCGGCATCGTTGAACTGCTTTGGCATCAAGGTGTCAGGCCGCGCACGGACCTGCGCGATCCACGCATTCATCCCGGCGGCATAGCCATCGAGGATGTCGCGCTCCTTTTTCGGCAAGGCCGCGATTTGTTGCTCGATCGCCGCGGGCCAGTAGTTGCCGCGCGTTGCCAGGTCGAACTTGACGAACTTCTCGCCCAGCACCTCGGCCACCGTGCCTTGCGTGCTGCGCCTTGCCATCTCCATCTGGAACAGCCGGTCTTGCGCGACGGCATAGGCATAGCCATAGAAAAGCTTGTAGGCGGTATCCGCGTAGATATGCGGCACGCCATACGCGTCCCGCTTGATCACGACCTGCTGCGCGGCATGGGACGAGGCCGCATGCGCCGTCGCAAGACCAATGGGAATATCCGCGATGCCGCCGAGGGCAAGGATGACGGCAGTCGATGCAATGCAGGGAATGCGGGCAAGGCGGGGGCGCAGGGTCATGATGTCTCCGGGGTCTTTTTTCTTTATGGCGCCGGCACATCCTAAAATAAACCGACCGGGCGGTCAATTAATAAAGGCGCATCTGCCCCTGCAACAATTCCCTCCGGCTGTTTGCGCTGACTTCCGTGCACGAGTCGCTGCAGTCGCCCATGTGGCAAGGCGTTTTTTCAGGGACGTATCCCAGTCCGGAAGGAACGAGTCGGAATGGAACGTCCTCGCCCCATGAAATTCAGTCAGCGTCACTTCCGGGATTGGTGACGGACGGTAATTTGCATCGTTGACGCGACAGTACCCTGGCGCACCTGGCGGAATGCTTGCGCCGACGTCATTCCCGACTCCCTACCAAGGTGTGCACTCGGGCCCCAGAGCGGCGGAAAAGTTGGTGTCTCTGCCCCCTACGGCAAATGTCTGCCGGGAAGTGAAGGCGTCTTTCCGCGTGCGCCACTGGCGCGCACCGCGTGTCGGTCGGTGGCTCGCGTGCGGTTCCTGTCCCGGCCCGCTGCATTGAGCCCATGGCTGTCCGGCAGGCTGCGCCCGCCCAGGTAATTGTCCGCGCGGCCACCGAAAGCGCCGAGCCTGACTTCCTCGCCCATCCCCCCGACAACATGCTGCGCCTGGGCGGCCCCCGAGGTCGCCGCCAGCATGGCAATCGCCATCAGGGCAAACGAGTAGATCTTGTTCATGCGATTTTCCTGCATTTCATGTAATACGGCATGCCGCTGTATTGTCGGCCGCAGTCTTTTGGGGCTCGGGGAGCATAGTGCGACTGGCCTCCCTCGGTTGTAATCAATTGTTAGCTCCTGGCAAGTGCGAGGGCGAAAAGCCACAATGCATCAACAGCAGGCGTCGCTGAACATCGAAGCCCTTCGTCACATCCGTCATCGTTGTCTCCATTTTCTTGTGAGGTGCGCTGTGCCTCTGCTATCCGCCGGCTACCGCTTGGCGCCGAACTCCGCCTCCTCCCGGGTCCATCCGGCCACTTGACCGCTGAGGCTCACGCCGATCCCCGGCCGCGTGGGCACCAGCATGCGGCCGTCCTTGATTTCGAGGCGTTCGTTGAACAATGGCTCCAGCCATTCGAAGTGCTCCACCCAAGGCTCGCGCGAATACGCTGCCGCAAGGTGGACATGCAACTCCATGGCAAAGTGAGGGGCGATCATCAGCCCCGCGTGATCAGCCAGCGTTGCCACCGTCAGGAAAGGCGTGATGCCGCCCACGCGCGGACCATCGGGCATCAGGTAATCGGCCGCGCGATGGCGTATCAGGTCCCAGTGTTCGGCTACGCTCGTCAGCATCTCGCCAGTGGCGATCGGCGTGTCGAACTGGGCGGCCAAGGCGGCATGGCCTTCGCAGTCGTAGGCGTCCAGCGGCTCCTCGATCCAGATCAGGTTGAACTGCTCCAAGATCCGGCACATGCGCTGCGCGGTCGGCCGATCCCACTGCTGGTTGGCATCGACCATCAGCGGGAAGCCATCGCCCAGGTGCTTGCGCACCGTTTCCACCCGCTTGATGTCGGCGGCGCAGTCGGGCTGGCCGACCTTCAGCTTGATGCCGCCGATGCCCTTCTCCACCGATTTGCTCGCGTTCACCAGGAGCTGGTCGAGCGGCGTATGAAGAAAGCCGCCCGAAGTGTTGTAGCACTTCACCGAGTCGCGGTGCGCACCGAGAAGCTTCGCCAGAGGCAGGTTGGCGCGCTTGGCCTTGAGGTCCCACAGCGCGACGTCGAATGCGCCAATGGCTTGCGTAGCCAAGCCGCTGCGCCCAACGGATGCGCCCGCCCAGATCAGCTTGTTCCACAGCCGCGCGATGTCGTTGGCATCCTCGCCGATCAGCGCCGGCGCGATCTCCTTGGCATGTGCGAATTGCCCGGGGCCCCCGGCCCGCTTGGAGTAGCTGAATCCGATCCCCTTGCCACCGCCCTGCGTCTCGATCTCGGCAAAGAGAATCGCGATCTCGGTCATCGGCTTCTGTCTGCCGGTCAGCACCTTGGCGTCGCTGATGGGTGTTGCGAGCGGCAGGTACACCGACGAAAGCCGTATCGACGCGATATTGTCGTTTGCGCCGGTCTTCTGCTGATGCTGCATGGTCATGCTTGTGCTCCTGATTCCTTGAGATGCGACCCACGAGGCCGCTTGGTGATGCCTGGTGATGCCTGGTGCGGGCCCTACTCGACCGTTGCACCGGAGTCCCGGACGGTCTTGCCCCATTTCTCTATTTCAGCCTTGACGAACTCGCTAGCCTTGGCGGGTGAGCCGCCGACCACGACGAAACCTGCGGCCTCGAGTTTTTCCTTGACCTTGGGATTGGCCATCGCCTTGTCCGATGCGGCGGCGAGTTTGTCGATGATGGCCTTGGGCGTGCCTGCAGGGGCAGCCAGGCCGAACCAGGAAACCGCCGAGAAACCGGGGAAGCCGGACTCGGCGATGGTCGGCACGTTCGGATACGAGGGGTTGCGCTCGGCGCTGAAAACGGCAATGGGCCGCAGCTTCCCTGACTTGACGTACGGCAGCAGAACGTCCTGGTTCAGCGTGAGGATGGGCACATGGCCGGCGAGCGTGTCGCTGATGGCGGCGGCGCCGCCCCTGTATGGCACAGCCGTGATCTTGAACCCTGCGGCGGACTCGAGCATCTGCATGCCCAGGTGGTTCGAAGAGCCGTTGCCGGAATTGGCCGCCTGGTATTTGCCGGGCGAGGCTTTGACGAGCTTGAGGAACTCCTGGATGGTCTTGGCCGGAAACTCGGGGTTCACCACCAGCACATTCGGCCCGGTCGCCAGCAAGGAGATGTGGGCAAAGTCCTTGTCCGCGTACGGCAGCTTGTTGTAGAGGCTGTAGTTGATCGCGTTCGAACCAACGCCCGAAATCAGCAAGGTGTAGCCGTCTGGCGCTGCACGAGCCACCGCCACGGAGCCGATCCCGCCATTGGCGCCGCCCTTGTTCTCCACGACGAACGACTGTCCGAGTTGGGCTTGCAGTTCAGCGGCCAGGATCCGGCCCATTGCGTCGGAGCTGCCCCCGCGGGGAACGGCACAACGATGTTCACCGGCTTGGCGGGATATGGCTGCTGGGACGCCGCCGGCAGCGCCAGCGTGACGGCAGCGAGCGCCACCGCCATCGAGAGAACGTAACGGCGCGTCTGCGCCTGGCAAATCTTGGTCATGGGTGTCTCCTGCCTGATGGACTGGGCTGCCTCATGCGTGACAGGGCGCGCCCTTCTATTCGTTGCCAACACGCTTTTCGTCAATAAAACGCGCAACGTGTTAGCGCTAACATTTCTGAGCGAACCACTTAGGCAATTCGCCTATCGATCAACAGCGACAGGATGTTAGCGCTACCATTTAGCAAATTCAAGGCTTAGCTTAGCGGGGAAATCCCTAGCTTCGCTCAGCGAGCGTCTTTTAAGGTACTTTCTCTTTCGATGATGCTGAAGCCGACATCGACAACGGCCTCGGACTCAGCGGACTCCGCCTTCTCGATCCTGGAGACCAGGAAACGCGCAGCGCGAGTACCGATCGCCTTCCCATCGATGCTGACGGAACTGAGTGTTGGGGACATCTCGGCGGCGAAGTCGTAATCGCCGAAGCCCATCACCGCGAGCTGATCCGGAACACGGATGCCCAGCGCTTGTGCCTGCACGATGACGCCCTGCGCCAAGGGGTCGGAGCTGCAGACCACAACATCCAGCCCAGGGGCACGCTCCAGCAGCTTGGCAAAATGCCGCTTGCCCAAGCCCATGGTGGTTGGGACTGGTACCGACTCGAGGGGCACGTCGCCGATACCGTGCCTGGCCAAGGTCGCAAGCAGGCCGCGGCGGCGAACTTCGCCCCGCTGGTCATTGGCGAACAAGAGTCCGAATCGCTTGTGCCCCTTGCCCAGCAGGTACTCCGCCACGGCCACCCCGACCTGTTCGTGGGAAAACCCAACCAGCATGTCCATCGGCGAGGGACTCATATCCCAGGTTTCGACCAGCGGGATACCGGCATTGAGCAGTCGGGTGCGCGTAGTGTCGGTATGCACCGTGCCGGTCAGGACAATGCCATCGGGACGGCGGCTCAGGATGGCGTCCAGCAGTTCCTGCTCGCGTGACGCGTCGTATCCGGAAAGGCCGAGCATCACCTGGTACCCGGCCTTGCCGAGTTCATCCGTAAGCGCCTGCGTGACTTGGGCAAACATGGAATTCGCGATGGTCGGCACCACGACCGCAACGAGCCGGCTACGGCGTGAAGCCAGTCCCCCTGCGAGCAGGTTCGGCACATAGCCCGTGCGCTCGATGGCCCCCTTCACCACCGCGAGCGTGCGAGGCGAAACCCGTTCCGGGTTGTTCAGGACCCGCGACACCGTCATGGCAGATACGCCGGCGATGCTGGCGACATCGGCCACCGTGGCGCTGCCGGTCGCTCGGGGCGAGCTGCGAACGTGCGGCAACGCCGCCGGCTTCTTGCCGCTGCCCTCTTCGTTGCGCGGGTTGCCCTCAATGGATTCTTTTTCCTGCTTCATCGCTTCTGCTGGTAGTTGTGCCGGAGACCGGATAGACGCTTCGGACCGCCGCGCCCGCAGAGTATACCCACCTGGCCAGGCAGACCCGATGGCCCCGGAATCGGTACCGAGGAGCAGGACTTCGCCGGCAATGGCGAGTGACTGCGCGATCATCCGTGATCGCGATCCGCTCGAGCGTGGCCCTGAGCGGCACCCCTCGCCGGCCTGCCTTTCACGTCATTTTCGAGTGGCCGACTCTACAGAATCGCGATGCCGCTGCCGTTAATGGAGACGGCCGTCTACGACAAGCCCTTCGCCCTGAAAGATCTCGCGATCCATGAATTCCAACCGGCCAGACCAGACCCAACCGATTACCTTCCAGTGGGCGCTAGCGCTCACCTTCGTGGCCTGGTTTGTCGAGGTGATATTGACCATGTTGCTGCGCCCGGCCTTGCTGCGCAACGGCATGCAGCCGATGGCCGCCGCCAGTCTCATTCGTGTGGTCTGCTACGGGCTGGTGTTCAGCACCTTGCTGCATGCCAGCGGGTTGAGCTATCGCAAGCTGTTCCACGAGGGCAGCGCCAGCGTGGCGGCCACGCTGGGCCTGTTGGGTCCGCCGATCCTGCTGATGGTGCCACTGATCCTGCTGCTCGATGGCCTGGCCATGGTCGGCATCGAGGCACTGTTCCCCTTTTCCGCCGACGACGCGCGCATGATCACGGAGATGACGAGCGGCGGCATCGGCATCTGGGTGCTGGTGTGCGTGATTGCACCGTTCGTGGAGGAGATGTTCTTCCGCGGCATCCTGCTGCGCGGCATGCTCAGGCGATATGGCCGCGCCGACGCCAGCGTCTACTCGGCGTTCGTCTTCGGCGTGGCGCACCTGAACATCTACCAGTTCGTGATCGCGTTCGCCATCGGGCTGTTCGCGGCGGCGCTCTATTGCCGCACGCGTTCGCTCTGGCCCGGCATTGTCCTGCATGCGGGCCTCAACACGGGCGTCATGGTCTCGGCCGCGATTGCACCGGAAAGCACGGCGCTGGAAGCGTCGATCGGCGTGTGGGCGCTAGCCGCTCCATTGGGGCTGGCCGGGGCCTGGATGCTGCGCCGGCTACTGTGGCAACGTCACGGCGCGGGCGCGACGGAAGGCCACTCCTGATTTCCCCGTTTCATCCTGCAGACAATCCACAAGCCCGGCCCGCAAGCCAGTTTCTTCCGCGGCGTCGAAGCGGCCGATGAACACCATCGTGCAGAGATGAACACCATCGTGCAGAGATCCTCTGCGTTGGCTTGCTCGCAAGCCAACAGTGCCACTCGGCGCGCTGCCAGCTGGCACGCATGCACGCCCACATGGCCCGCCAGCCTGACGATACCTTTGGCACGCAGCACATTACCGGGCAGCGACTTGAGAAACGCCTTCAGGCGCTGCTTGTCGAACTTGCCATGCAGCCGCACGGAGAAGCTGGAGATCTGCAGCGTATCGGGGCGGCTGAAAGCCAGGGGCTGGCACAAACGGATCGGCGGGCGAGGCGCAACGCACGCATCGAAAATCAAGCTCAACGGAATGCGTCCACGATCCGCCTCCACGATCAGCGTTGCCTGCGTGAGCGCGGCAATACGGGCGCGCACGGCAGCCTGATCTTCAGCCCCCGCCAGATCCAGCTTGGTGAGCACAACCACGCCTGCGCCCACGATCTGGCGCCGCGCCAGATCGCCAACGTAAGGATCGGCGAGCGTGGCATCGATGCCAATCGCATCGACCAGCACAAGCACCGCCGTCAGGCTGAAAGCGCGATTGAGCAGGCCGATCTGCGCGATCTTGAGCGGATCGGATACGCCGCTAGCCTCGATCAGCAGGACATCCGGCCTGTCTACCCGTGTGTCGATACGGGTCAATGCATCGACCAGCGCCCCGCCGATGGTGCAGCAAATGCAGCCATTGTCCAGCTCGATCACATCGTCGCTTTGGCCCCGAATCAGTTGTGCGTCGATATTGATATCACCGAAATCGTTCACCAGGACCGCCACCTTCTTGCCGTGGGGTTGCGTCAGCACGCGGTTGAGCAGCGTGGTCTTGCCAGCGCCAAGGTAGCCGCCTATCACCACGAGGTCGATTGGCGGGCGGATGGCGGCACCGGTCATGGCGACGGGAACACGCGCCCACCTAGCACGGTGCCCCACACCTTCACGTCTTTAAGCCGCTCGGGCGCCTGCACGGAGGGATCTTCTTCGAGCACCGCAAAGTCGGCAAACTTGCCGACTTCAATGCTGCCAACCAGGTGATCCATGCGGAGCGTGTAGGCGGCTCCGAGCGTGATCGCGCGCAGCGCGTCGGCAATGCGCACCCGCTCTTGCTCGCCCAGGATGCGCCCGGAGGCTGTCTGCCTTTGCACGGCGCACCAGGCGGTGAACATCGGACTGAGTTGCGTGATCGGCGCATCGGAGTGGAATGCGAATGGAATGCCCAGCCGCAGGGCGGAGCCGGCCGCGTCCATGCGGTTGGCGCGATCGGGGCCCATGGTCTGGCTGTAGTGCGCGTCGCCCCAATAGTAGATGTGGTTGGAGAAGAAGTTGACGCACAGCCCCAGGGCCTTGATGCGCCGAAGCTGGCCCGCGTCCGCCATCTGGCAGTGCTGAAGCGTGTGGCGATGGTCCGGGCGCGGATACTTTTCCAGGAGGGTCTCCAGTGCATCGAGCACGACCTCGGTGGCCTCGTCGCCGTTGGTGTGGATATGCAGTTGAAGGCCGGCGCGATGGAACGGCGCCAGGGTCTCGGCAAGCTGCTCCGGGGGAATCAGCCACAAGCCGTTGGGCTTTCCGCTGAAGTAGCCTGGCCATTTGACGCGGGCGGTAAAGCCCTGGATCGAGCCGTCGACGATGAACTTGACGGGCCCGAAGCGTAGCTTGTCGGTATTGCCCTCCATGGCCGCCAGCGCCCCTTGCGCGCCGTGCGCGGGGCTGCGTTGCGGCGCCAGCGCGGGCACGATGCGCACGGGATAGGCCGGGTCGGCGGTGACCTCGTGCAAGGTGCGGTTGCCCAGCTCGGTCAGGTCATTGACCAGGTCGGTCGCCGTGGTCACGCCGGCCAGTTGCGCCACGCGGCCGAAGTTCCAGATGGCGGCGGGCTTCTCGCTGGCGGCTATCGAGAGCTTGCCGCCGATCACCTGGTAGACAGGGAACATCGCGGCGAACTCCTGCAGTTCTCCGGTGGGCAGGCCATCGCTATCCTTGTCGATGCCGTCGATGTCGGTGTCTTCGTCGATGCCGGCCAATGCCAGCATGGCGCTGTTGACGTTCATCAGGTGCACGCTGGCGTGCAGGATGGCAATGGGCCGGCGCGCGGACACCACGTCAAGCTCGCGCGTGGTGAGGCGCGCGGTGCCAAAGAAGATCGGATCGAACCCCCAGGCCAGCAGGGGTTCGCCGTCATCTGCCATGTTGCTTTGCGCCTGGGCAAGCCGTTCGATGACCTGCTCGAGCGTGGTCAGGCCGCGCCACAGCGTGCCGTCCGGCCCGCGGCGATCGTAGTAGCCAACGTACACGGCGTCCCACATCGCACCTTCCATCAGGTGGCAATGCGCCTCCACCAGCCCCGGCATCAGCACCTTGTCGCGGAAGGTGTCGTCCAGCGCGTACGGCCCCCATTGCCTTGCATCCTCCAGCGTACCCACCGACAGGATCCTGCCGTCGCGCACCGCCACGTGCGTGGCGTGTGGCTGGGCCGGGTTCATGGTGAGGATGCGCTTGGCGGCGAATACGGTTGTCGCGGCGGGCTTATCGTTTATTGTCATGGCGATGGACTTCATCCGGATGCAGGCATTAGGGAATGGCGAAAGGCTTGACCGGACGCATCACGGCGTTGGTCACGCACGTCACTGCAATATTGACCGCGAGGCAGATAAAGCCAAGGTTGACGCCACCAAAATCCACCTGCTGCGTGTAGAAGAAAATGGCCAGCAACTGCCCTACGACAATGCCCAGGCCCACCGCCACCGGCCGCACCTTGAGATGGAACAGGATGATCAGCACACCCGGAAGGAATTGCGTCACGCCGTAGTAGGTGGTGTTGATCAGCGTGAGCATCAGGTTCGGCGTGAACATGGTGGTCACGATGGAAGCCAGCAGGTAGCACACGATCACCATCTTGGCGCTGCGCTTTTGCTTGCTCTCCGGCATGCCCGGCAGCAGGTTGCGGCTGACAATGGGACCGATCGCCAGGCAGATACCCGCCAGCACCAGCAGGCCGGACAGCGCCGCGGCGGCGGTCACCAGACCAAGCAGCCAGCCGGGAAGCAGATGCACGGCGGCCGCGAAGAACGCGTCATTGGGCGAGGCCAGCTTCAGGTCGGCGCTGATGGCGTAGTACGAGGCTACCACCAGGAAGGGATACATCAGCATGTACAGCGGCATCGCCACCTGCGTGCGGCGGATGGTGTTGGCCGTCTTGGCCGTGAAGAAGTTCTGTATCGCGAAGGGCATCATGTAGAAACCGAGCGCCTGGAACAGCATGGTGCTCATGGAGAACTTCAGCTGCTGCGTGTTCATGGTGTTGCTCACATGCTGGCTGGCCGCATGGAACACGTCATGCACGCCGTATTCCCACGATACCGCGACGCCAGTGACGATGATCGCCACCACCATCAGGATGTCCTTGAGGATGGCGATATAGGCCGAGGCGCGCACACCGGAGATCGCAATGTACGTGAATGCCAGCGCCGCCGAGATCAGGATCAGGTGCAAGGGCTCGAAGTGCCAGCCCAGCCCTTTGAGCGCGGCAACAAGCCCGGTGAACTGCAACTGGCCCCAGGGAATGAGGAACAGGATGGCCGAGATCGCCACTACCAGCTCCAGCGCGCGGCTGCCGTAGTGGCTTTTGAACAGGTCGGGCAAGGTGATGGCATTGTGGCGCTTGCCGGCCTGCCAGATCTTGGGGCCCAGGAAGTATCCGATGGGATACGCCAGCAGGATGTAGCCGAGAAACCAGATGCCATAGGTGGGACCCTTGGCGTAGATGCCGCCGGGAAAGCCAACCATGGTCCCAATGCTGTAGATCTCGCCGGCCGCGAGGAAGAACACCAGCGCGGCGCCGAACTGCCGAGACGCCACGAAGAAATCGTGCACGCTCTGCGCCCCGTGCCCCTTCCGGGAGCGGATGGCAAGATACAGCGAGAATGCGATAAAGCCCAGGAATACGATGGTTGACATGCTCAGGCTCCGGTGGCGATCAGCAATTGCGGGGATCGGTGTCCGGCACATGCCGGTCGAACATCAGCCAGCAGGTGAGCAGGCAGCCGGAGGTGAGGACGAACCAGGCAAAGATCCACATGTAGATAAACGGCACTCCGAGCACGTAGATGTCCATCGAGGCCACCCACGGCAGCAAGCCGATCACGCCAACATAGGGGATGCCAATACCGATCAGGTACCTGAGCATGCTTGTCTCCTTTGATTTTTGTTGTGGCCGTGGCGATACGCGCAAATGTGCATGGTGGATGCACGCCACGGCCATCGTCCCGCCTGGCATGGCCGGCTGGTCTTTTTTTGCAGTATTGAAGATCGGCCAGGGAAGCGCTAGTACCAGCGGGCACGTATCGATGAGTCCAGCGCTTCCCGTTTTCCCAAGCGGGCTCAGGGTTAACGCCTGTGGGCAGGCAGGCACCGATGGTGCCGCTGCGAGGGAATCAGGCGGTTGGAGATGCCAAAGCGGGCTTAAATGTTCCAGCGATCCGCGATGGCCGCCAGACGCTGCCTGAGGTCGTCGAACTCCTCGGACAAGCGCAGCGTCAGCGAGACATAGCCGGCCCATCGCGGCGCAACGGTGCCCGCGATTTGCGCAAGCGAACAAGTGCCACGCGGCGCCAGGCGCGCCACCACGCCATGGGTCAACGCGCGCGCCATGCCGATCAGCATCGCGCTGACGCGGCGGTTCTCTTCGGCAAGATAGTCGCGCACAAATGCCTTGGCTAGTTCGTCGTCAACGCGCGGGCGCGTGGCCGCGAGCACTTCCAGCAGGCTGATGCTCACGCGCATGCCGTGCTGGATGGCTTCGAGCTGCTCCATCGATACGTTGATCTCCTTGGCCACCGATGGCATCAGCGATCGCAGCTGCACCAGCAAGCTGCCTTGCAGCACCATGGCCCGCTGCAGCACAGCCCGGTCGAAGCCCGCGCCGTTGACGATGGCTGTGTGCATCCTGGCGCAGCTGCGCAGGGCCTCGGCCAGCTTGTAGCGCCACGTGTAGGTGGCGTGCAGCGGCAGCGCGAAGGAGAACAGCAGCGCGATCGCGATGCCGATCAGCACATCCGCCGCGCGCCAAAGGCCGTCCGCAATGGCGTTCTCGCCATGGCCGGCGACGATAAAGATGGTGATGGCCGAGAGCAGCGCCACGTAGCCGCCCTTGCCGATCGCGTGATAGGCACAGATGGCGCAAGCGATCACGATCAGCGCATAGCTGAGCAAGGGCGCGTGAAAATACGATTGCTGCAGGATGATCACCAGCCCCGCGCCAGCGCCGATCAGCGTGCCGAGCGCACGCTCAGCCGCCTTCTTGCGGATATTGCCGTGGTGCTGCAGGCCGCCGATGACCACCAGCAGCGTGATCGATGCCCATTCGCCGTGGGGCAGGTGGATGCCGGTGGTCAGCGCAATGGACGTCAGCAGCCCGACCAGCCCGAGCGCCACCCTGCCCGCATGTATCACCTTGGCATGGCGGTAGCGCCGCGCCGGATCCAGCATCGGGCGCAGCACGCGCCGCAGCCACGGATGGGCGCGAGAAAACAGCATGCCGGTCATGCTGGCCCGCCGGCTTGCGCGATGCCTTCATGCAATTCCTCGGGCACGTGGGTGTGCCACGGCTCCAGCGGCGCGCCGCGCTGCGAATCGTAGGCCCGCACGCCCAGCACGGTGACAAGCACCACGCCGGCCACCACGGCCGTGCGCTTGAGCAGACGGGTGATTCTTGGCAACATCATCGGCTACCTGGCTGACAACGGGGAAGCGCCGGGCGCGACCGCCCGGCTGGCACCAGCTAAATACGCTAGTGTCCTCCGCCTTTCACCGCAAGGCAACCGGTGCCCGGGCACACAGGCACGCGCCTTGTGCCGTTCAGCCCTAGGCGAAGGTCGCACGCCCCTGCGCCACCAGCCGCACCAGCAGTGGCGCGGGTGCCCAGTGCTCGCCGTGGATGGCATGCAACGCCCGGATCTTGTCGAGCGTGCAGCCCAGGCCGATGGTCTCGGCATGGAACATTGGCCCGCCGCGCCAGGCAGGAAAGCCATAGCCATGCACGTACACCACGTCGATATCCGAGGCGCGCTGCGCGATGCCCTCCTCCAGGATGCGCGCGCCCTCGTTAACCAGTGCGAGCATGCAGCGCTCGACGATCTCCTCGTCACTCACGTCGCGGCGTTCGATGCCGGCCTCCGCCGCGCAGGCACGGATCAGCGCGTCGACCGCCGGATCGGGTAGCGGCGAGCGGCCGCCGGCTTCGTAGCGGTAGTAGCCCGCATTGGTCTTCTGGCCAAAGCGGCCTTGCTCGCAGATGCGGTCGGCCACCTTGGAGTAGCGCAGGTGCGCGGGCCGCGTCGGTGCGAGCCGCTTGCGCGTGGCCCAGTTGATATCCATGCCGGCAAGATCGGCCATGGCCAGCGGGCCCATGGCCATGCCAAAGCGCGTGAGCGCGCCGTCCACCTGTTGCGGGGATGCGCCCTCCTCCAGCAGGAAGCCGGCCTCGCGCCAGTATGGCGTGAGCATGCGGTTGCCGACAAAACCTTCGCACACGCGCACCAGCACCGGGATCTTGCCGATGGCCTGGGCCATCTTCATGCAGGTGGCGGTGACCTCCGGCGCGGTGCGCTCGCCCTGCACCACTTCCAGCAGCTTCATGACGTTGGCCGGGCTGAAGAAGTGCAGCCCGATCACATCTTGGGGGCGCGAAGTGGAGGCGGCGATCACGTCGATGCTAAGGCGCGAGGTATTGGTGGCGAGGATGGCGCCGGGCTTGCATAACGCGCCGAGCCGGGCGAACACGGCTTCTTTGACCGCCATGTCCTCGAAGACCGCTTCGATGACCAGGTCGGCATCCGCCAGGGCAGCCTCGGCCAGCGTGGGCGTGATGCATGCCATGCGCTGCGCAATGCCCTGCGCCGTGAGCTTGCCCTTGGCTGCCGTGATCTCGTAGTTACGGCGGATCATGGCCAGTCCCCGATCCAGCGCGGCCTGCTGCTGTTCCAGCAAGGTCACCTGGATGCCGGCGTTGGCAAAGGCCATGGCAATGCCGGCGCCCATGGTGCCGGCGCCGAGAATGCCCACCCGCGCCACCGTGCGCAGCGATGCGCCTGCCGGCAGTGCTGCCACCTTGGGCGCCTCGCGTTCTGCGAAGAAGAGGTGGCGCAGCGCCTTCGATTCCGTGCCTGCCACGAGCTGGTCGAAGTGGCCTCGTTCGGCGTCGAGACCGGCGTCAATCGGCAGGCGCGTGGCGGCTTCCACGCAGGCAATGGCGGCGCGTTGCGCCAGCGCATTGCGCGCCTTGGCGCTAACCGCCGCGATGCGCGCCGCAAAGTCCACGCCAGCGGCATCGGCACAAGGCTTGCGCGCGATCACGGGATGGGTGCCCGGCAAACCCGCCACACGCTCGGCAAAGGCCACGGCCGCGGCCAGCGGCTCGCCTCCGATCAGTGCGTCGGCCATGCCGAGCGCCACCGCCTTGTCGCCGCGCTCGGGCTTGCCGCCCTGGATCAGCGCCAGCGCCGCCGGTACGCCAATCAAGCGCGGCAGGCGCTGCGTGCCACCACCGCCCGGCACCAGCCCGAGGTTGACCTCCGGCAGCCCCAGGCTGGCGTCGGCGCTGGCGATGCGGTAGTGGCAGCCGAGGGCCAGTTCCATGCCGCCGCCCAGTGCCACGCCATGGATGGCCGGCAACCACCGGCTTGGCCGACCGCTCGATGCGCGCGATCACCTGGCGCAGGGTGGGCTGCGCGCTGGCAGCCGGCGTATTGAACTGGCGGATATCCGCGCCACCACAGAACACCTTGCCGGCGCCGAGGATCACGATTGCCGCCACGGCATCGTCTTGCGCGGCCAGCGCGATGCCGTCGAACAGGCCAAGGCGTACGGTGTCCCCCAGGCCGTTCACGGGCGGGTTATCGAGCAACAGGATGGCGATGCGGCCTTGGCGGCCATATTGCACCGTAGCGGTGAGCGGAGTGAAGGCGGATGCCGAAGAACTGGACATCATGGGATTGCGCGGGCTCAAAGCAAAGTGGAGAGAATGGCCGTAGCCTGGCTGGACAGTACGCCGCCATTGCCATGCACCAGCGCAATCTCAGCGTCCTTGACCTGGCGCGCGCCAGCCTCGCGGCGCAGCTGCGTGACGGCCTCGATCACCAGGAAGATGCTGTACATGCCCGGGTGGAGGCAGGACAACCCACCGCCATTGGTGTTCATCGGAAACGCGCCGCCCGGCTCGATGCGCCCACCGGACACGAAGGCACCGCCTTCGCCCTTGGCGCAGAAGCCGAGATCCTCCAGGAACAGGATCGGGTTGATGGTGAACGCATCGTAGAGCTCCACCACATCGATATCGTCCGGCCTCAGGCCCGCCTCGGCGAATGCCCTGCGCCCGGACTCCACGGCGGGCGTGACCGTCACATCGTCCATGCAGGAAATCTGCCGGTGCCAGTGAGCATGGCCGCAACCCAGCACATACACCGGGCTGGCGTGCAGGCCGCGCGCGCGGTCGGCCCGCGTGACCACGAAGGCGCCAGCGCCATCGGTGACCAGGCAGCAATCGCGCACCGTGAGCGGGTCCGAGATCATCTTCGCGTTGATGACGTCATCCATCGTAAGCGGGTCGCGCGAGAACGCGTCGGGATTGAGCTGCGCCCACTTGCGCGCGGCCACGGCCACCTCGGCCAGTTGCGCGCGCGTGGTGCCGTACTGGTGCATGTGGCGCGCCGCGGCCAGCGCATAGCTGCTGGGCGGGTTGAAGGGCTTGTACGGGTGCTCGTAGGGCTGCGGGTCAAGCTCGGCCCGCATCTGGTTCTGGCGCGAGCTGCTCGGCGCGCTGCGCGGCGTGCTGCCGTAGCAGATCAGTACGTTGTCGCATTCGCCCGCCTCGATCGCCATGGCGGCAATCTTCAGGTCGGCGATAAACGACGAGCCGCCAAACATCGTGCTATCGGAGAATCTCGGCCGGATGCCGAGGTACTCGGCCATGCGCATCACCCACCACGGCGAGGTGAGGCTGGAGGTGATGATGCCGTCGATCTCCTGCATGCGCAGTCCGCTGGCCTTCACCGCGGCATGCGCTGCCTGCGCGATGATCTCCTGCTCGGTACGCCCGCCGGCGTGGCCAAGGCCGGCCAGCCCGGTGCCGAGGATGGCGATGGCGCCGCGCTGCGAGCCGGATGTGCCTCTGGTACTGCCCATCATTGCGTCTCTCCCGGAACGAATACGAGCAACGGCCCGGCTTCCTCGTGCGCGACCTGCGCCTGCACGCGCATGCCGATGCGGACCGCATCCGGCGCGACGCCGGTGATGCGGCTCATCATCCTTGGCCCTTCGTCCAGGTCGACCAGGCAGACGTTGTAGTCGCCCTCCTTGCGGCGCACCGTGGTGGTGGAATACACGGTGGCGCGGCCCGAGGGCGCAAGCCATTCCAGCGCATCCGAGCCGCAGTGCGGGCAAAGCACGCGTGGAAAGAAGTGCCACCGGCCACAATCCGCGCAGCGCGGAATGGCGAAGCGGCCCTGGGCCAACTGCCCAAAGTAGAAGGCGTCCGCGCCCTGGGCGTCCTGTGTGGAGGATTCGTTTTGCATCGATATGGCTCCGCCCTTGCTAGTTCACCTGCTCGTTCACCTGCCCACCCACTTACTCGTCCACCTTCACGCCGGTGACCTGGACCGTGCGCTGCCACTTGGCCACCTCGGCCTCGACGTACTTGCGGAATGCCGCCGGCCCCAGCGTGCCCGCGGCTTCGGCGCTTTGCTTGCGCAGCTTGGCCGCCATCTCCGGCGAGCTCATGATGCGGTTGGCCTCCTGGTTCAGCCGCGCCACGATCTCCGGCGACGTGCCGGCCGGTGCGTACAAACCCAGCCAGGTGTAGAGGTCATAGTTCTTGAAACCGGCTTCTGCAATCGTCGGCAGATCTGGAAACAGCTTGCTGCGTTCCGCGCTGGTGACCGCGATCGGACGCAGCTTGCCGGCCGCGATAAACGCCGACACGCTCATGGAATCCTGGAACACCATCGGAATCTGCCCCGCCACCACATCGTTGGTCGACGGCGACGCGCCCTTGTACGGCACATGCACCAGCGGCACGCCCGCCACCTGCCGGAACAGCTCGCCGGCAAGGTGCGTGGAGCCGCCGACCCCGGCCGAGCCATAAGGCACGCTGGGCTGCGATTTAGCCCACTTGATGAATTCCGGCAACGTCCTGGCCGGCACCGATGGGTTCACCACCAGCATGTTCGGCGCCTTGGCGATCAATGCGATCGGCTCGAAATCCTTCACCGGCTGGTAGCGCACGTTCTTCTGCACGGCCGGCCCGATCACATGGCCGGTCGCGCTAAGCAGCAGCGTGTAACCATCGTTGGGCTTGCGCGCCACATACTCGGTGGCGATCTGCCCGGCGGCGCCGGGACGGTTCTCCACCACAAAGCTCTGCTTGAACGCCTGCGTCAGTTCGGCCGCCAGCAAACGCCCCACGATATCGGTCATGCCGCCGGGCGCGAATGCCACCACGATGGTGACAGGCTTGCTGGGATACGCGTCCGGCTGGGCCAGCGCGGGCGTGGAGGCCGCCAGGGAGATCAGGGAACTAATGACGCTGCCGCACAAGGCGAGCAGGCGCGGGCGGGCCTGAATGGATTTCACGATGTCTCCGGTCTTTCGTTCTTGTGTGCCGCCGCCTGGTCGACAAGAGGCGGAGAAATCCGCCATCGATGGCTTGGGGCTGCCGGCCAGTATATTTTTGTGGCCGGAGCCCGGCCATCCGAAAGATTCGAATCACCGGTTCGTGGAATTGGAACGCTTGGGGGGTTATCAGACCCGGCGGGCGCCTGGCCATTGCTCCGTCATGCCGGCATTCCGGCCAGCTTTCGGGACTGCCACCGTACACCTTCGAGGATTGCGTCGGCCAGGTCCGCGGGGAAACCCGCCGGCAGGCCGGCCGCGACCTTGGACAGCACCAAGTCCATTGCGGCGATCAGTTCTTCGATAAGCGCTTCGACGCCCTGCGTGCTCAAGCCGACCTGCCGGCCTTGTGCAAGCCAGTGCCTGCGGCGTATCTGCCCAATCAGGTAGTAGTTCTCGTTGCCGCGAACCGAGCAGTTCGAACGGCGTGACGCCGCTGGTCCGGAAGCGTTGCGCAAGGCGACGCCGAATGGCATCGCTGTCCGGCAGCAGATTGCCGAAAAAATCGGTGACGATGCTGCCCTTGTAGGGCGCATTGGCCGGCAGGAATGGGAGGGACAGGGAAAGCGGGCGCCCTTGCTCGTCCTGGATCCACTCGTCAAAGTAGGTCAGCGACTCCACCTGCGCGCGTTCCCAGATGCCGACCGGGACGCCGTTCATCCAGATCTGCAGCCTTTTGCTTGTGTGAGCGGCGCCCCATGCCTACCAAGCCTCGCGCCGCTTCGGCGCGGCGGGCGCGATCGCCTTCGCGCGCTTGGGCTTGGCGGGGGCGGCGCTATCTTGCGCCACCAGAGCAGTCGCCGCGGTGCCTTGTCGCGGCGCCGACTGATAAGCGCCGGGAGGCATGGCGGCCTGTGAGGCTATCGGACTCAATACCAGTTCCACCCCAAGAACTTGCAGGGTCCGGTACAGGCGCTCGATGCTGGCCGCGGCGGGGTTGGCCTCCAGTTGGGCGTATGACTGCTGCGTGATACCCAGCTTTGCTGCAACCTCCGCCTGCGTCAGGTGATTGGCCTTGCGAAAGCCTTGCAGGATGGGACGTAGCTGGCTGATGGCTTTGATGGGATAGTCCATGGCGATCTCCGGCACATGCTATTTAGCCAACAAAGTCTAGCCAGTAAAAACGGAATACAGGTTAAACAATGTAAATTTGAAATACAAGTTATGTACTGTATTCCATCTAAGCTCATCCCCCGGTAAACAACTGGCTCGGCGCGATATACACGCGGATCCCCCTGGCCTGCGCCACATCCGGGAAGATGGTCCTCATCTCGACCGAAGTGCCGCCGATGGCCTCCAGGAACGTCCAGCCGACGGTCTTGTCGCCGGCGCGGAAGGCCACCGATTCACCGGAGGCCACGCTCACGTAGTTCATGCCCGGGGCAAGCGTGACAGTGCGGGTCGTCGTGCTCACGTCGGCGGGACTGCCGAACAGGGCGGCGACACGGGTTGCCTTATTGGCCGGCGTGGGCGCCGTGGCGCTCCAGGCGGAGGGACTGGCGGAGGCGATGCCGAGGAGGGAGAGTGCCAGAGCGGCGGCGAGCGTTTGCTTCTTGTTCATCGTTTTTCCTTGTGCCTACCCTTGTCAAATTTGGGTACACGAGGAAAGTGTAGCGACGATGAATTTATTCTAAAAATGATATATTCCGCCAAAATGCAGTCGCTTTTTTCATGGATGGCGGCAATGCCCGCAACTACACCACAGGCGCGCCATCCTCCCGCGTGGCGGCAACACGCGGGTCGCTGAGCAGGAATTGCACGAACGCCGCCGTGAAGGACGGCAGCTTGCCTTCGGCGCGCACGATCAGGTTCAGCTCGCGGCGGGCCCAGGTCTCCGCCAGGCGCACGCCGGCTATCCTCGCCTCACGCAGGGCCGTCGCGGCCACGCTGCGCGGTACCAGCGCCACGCCCACGCCGGCTTCGACCAGCGACAACGCGGCCTCGAAGCTGTGGGCGTGCAGCCGCACGTTGGGGCTTTTGCCGGCGCGCTGCGCCATGTCGCGCAAGAAAAGGAAGTTGCTGCTGGCGCGGCTCATGCAGACGAAATCGAAATCCAGCGCAGCGCCAAAGCGCAACTCGGCCTGGCGCGCCAGCGGATGGCCGTTGGGCACCGCCAGGATCAGTTCGTCCACCGCGTAGCGCACGGCGCGCACCTCGCTGGCATCGATGTCGCCGGCCAGGATGCCGATATCGGCCTCCTGCGCGGCCACGGCGGAGGGAATCGCCTGGCTGGCGCGCTCTTCCAGGTCGATGTTGACGTCCGGGTTGGCGGCCAGGAAGCGGCTTACGCTGGGGATGATGAAGCCATTGAGCGAACTGCTATTGGCCAGCAGCCGGATATGGCCCTTGAGCCCAGCGGAAAAGCGACCGACTTCGCCATGCATGCGCTCCACGCCGCGCAGCAGTTCGCGCACGTGCACCAGCAAGGTTTCCCCGGCGGGCGTGAGCTCCATGCCGCGCGCGCTGCGCACGAACAAGGCGGTGCCCATCGCATGCTCGAGATTCTTGAGGCGGTAGCTGGCGGCGGATGCCGTGATGTGGATAGCGGAAGCACCGCTGGAAAGGCTCTGTGCTTCGGCAATCGCCTGGAACAGGCGCAGGTCGGTGAGCTCGTAGCGCACTGTGTCTCCGTGGGGCTGTGTTGTTGTTTCGCCATTTGCTGCCTGGGACAGCGCGCGAGACAAGCCCCCCGGCCCCGCGTGCAAGGATTGCGCATTTTAGAGCATCGCGCGGGGCCGGCCCCGGGGACTCCGGGGATCTGGATGCGTGCTTAGGCCAGCGTCAGGCGCACGTCGATGTTGCCACGCGTGGCATTCGAGTACGGGCAGACCACGTGGGCCTTGTCGACCAGGTCTTGCGCAACGGCGCGGTCCAGCCCCGGCAGGGCGATGTTCAGGTCCACCTCGATGCCAAACCCGGTGGGGATGGCGCCGATGCCGACCTGGCCGGTGATGGCGGTGTCAGCGGGCAGTGCCACCTTGTCACGCGCCGCCACGAACTTCAGGGCGCCGAGGAAGCAAGCCGAGTAGCCAGCCGCGAACAGTTGTTCCGGGTTGGTGCCGGCACCACCCGCGCCGCCCAGCTCGCGCGGGGTGGCCAGCTTGATATCCAGCGCGCCATCGGACGACACGGCGCGGCCGTCACGGCCTCCGGTTGCGGTGGCGGAAGCACGGTAGAGGACTTTTTCGATCGACATGATGACACTCCTGGCTAGTGATAAAAACCGGCTCATCGAGCCTTCGGTTGAAGAAAGCCTGTTCGCTTTCCCTATTAAATAGCTAACTATTAAATAGCACGCTATATATTAGACAATAAAGATGGGCTGTCAAGTTGTTCAGCCCGCCTTCAGCCGTCGCTCCAATCGCGCCGGCGCTTTGATCCTTACCCGCCGGCCGCTGTGGCGAAACTCTCGCGCAGCTGGTCCAGCTCCGTCTTCACCGCCATCACCTGATCGACGCTGCAGCCAGAGGCACACAGCACCGCCCGGGGCACCGCCTCAGCCTGCTCCTTGAGCGCATGGCCTTCGGCGGTCAGCGTGACAATGACCTGCCGTTCGTCGGCAACGGCACGTTCACGCCGCAGCAGTTGCTGCGCTTCCATGCGCTTGAGCAGCGGGGTCAGCGTGGCCGAATCCAGATGCAGGCGGCCACCGATTTCCGAGACGGTCAGGCCATCGGCCTCCCATAGCACCATCATCACCAGATACTGCGGATACGTCAGGCCCAGCGGCGCCAGGAGCTTGCGGTACAGCTTGTTCAGCGCAAGCGACGTGGCATACACGGAAAAGCAGAACTGCTGGCCCAGCAGCAACGCCGAAGCGGCATTTGCCGCGGCGCCAGGTGCTGCCTGCTTGGTCCGGGAGGTGCGTTTCGTGTCCATGGGCTGAAATATACATAGCGCACGATTCAATTGCAAGCTATTTTTAATGAGTACATTAACGCATATCTGAGCATCTGCACCCGGCGCTGCGGCTCAAAAAATGTGGTTGACGCCAATGCTCATCGCGCTGTTGCCGGCGCCGGCATTGCCAACATCGTTCGCATTCCAGACCCGATAGAAACCGGTCGCCGCGGTATTCGGCGCGTTGTTCCGGATATGCGCGTAAGACGTGTAGAGGCTGGTCCGCTTGGACAGGTCATAGACATAGCCGACGGCGAACTGCTGGGCATCGTTGTTAGCCGCAGTGCGATCGTTCTTGTAGATGTAGGAGAGGATGGCGCGCCCCGGACCAATTGGCACGGAAGCCCCGACCAGCACATCCTCCGACTTGTAGTTGGGCGTGCCAGGAACGATCGCGCCGCGATTGACGACATAGTTGAAGTAGCCCGTTGCAACGCCGAAATCGTACTTCGCGCCGAAGAAGACCTCGCGGGCATTCTTGCCCGGGCCGTTGGCATCCTGGGCATCGGCGTAAGCCAGCTTCGCCTTGAACGGGCCACGCGTATAACCGATCGATGCGCCAAACTGGCTGTTGGTATTGGTGCTTCCGGGGACCTCGCCGAAGCTGTACGACACTTCGCCTTCGAGGCCCGCCAGCGAGCCAGGCAGGTTGTATTTCACCGCATTGTCGAAACGGTTGCTGCCGCCACGCCCGCCCGCCCGCCGAAATCAGGTTGGCGGACGTGCCGGCCAGGCCCGTGACGAAGGGATCCATCTCGACCTGGGCGTAGGCCAGCGTCGTGTACTGGCGCCCCAGGGTCAGCCGACCATAACGCGAGTCCAGTCCCAGGTAGGACTGGCGGCCAAACAACAGGCCGCCCTGCCCCGAAGCGCCCGTGTCCATCAGGATGCCCGCTTCCAGCGTGAAGAAGGCGGCCAATCCGCCTCCCAATTCTTCCCGCCCGCGCATGCCAACGCGGGATCCCGCCATCATCCCGCTGGTGACCTTGGTCACGGAACCGGCGGCGGCACCACTTTCGCGGACAACGCCCATGTCCGTCACGCCATAGAGGGTCACGCTGGACGACTGCGCCCAGGCCCCGCTCATTCCCGCCGTTGCGCCGATTGCTCCCACTGCGCCAAACACCACCCATGCCCGCTTCATTGCCTTCCCTCCAGCCGTTCGAATCGAATCGTTTTGATGGCAGGAGAGACGGGGCTTCCCATCCCTCCCGGACCCGCCCTGCACGCGAAGCTGCCCCTGGTCGCGGGCAGCTTCGGCAACCACGCTAGAAATCTATAAACTCCATAACTCCATACAAATCCGGATCCGGCACGCACGAAGCCCTCCCCGGCGCCGAAGCGGCGGGAAAAACACGGTGCGTTGCGATTTCAGGGACGGCTGCGTGGCTACGTGGCCCGCCCGGATGCTCTGGCTAGATCACAGCAAGCCGGAGAAATGCCCGACCGTGAGGGAACGCAGCAAGGCCGCCATCTGGCCTTTACGCCCGCCGGCAAGACGACTAATCCGCCTGGATGCCGAATTCCTTGACCAGCTTGCCGTAGCGCGCATAGTCCGAGGCAATGAGCTTGCCCAGCGTGGCCGGGTCGCTACCCTGGGCCGTCACGGCAATGGTGGCCATGCGGGCAACCACGTCGGGCATCTTCAGGATTTCGTTGAAGTGGCCGTTCAGCGTGCGCACAAGCTCGGCCGGCATGCCCTTCGGCCCGACCACGGCTTGCCAGGCCCCGACCTCGGCGTCCTTGTATCCCAACTCGGCAAGCGTCGGCACGTTGGGCGCGAACGGCGAGCGCTTCTGGTCGGCCACGGCAAGGGGCATCAGCTTGCCGGAGGGGAAATATTGCGCAACCGGGCCCAGCGTCGAGTACATCATCGGGACCTGGCCCCCAAGCAGATCGACGACCGCCGGTGCGCTGCCGCGATAGGGCACCTGCATGATCTTGACGCCCGCCGACTTGTTGAAGAGCTCGGCAAGGATCTGCATCGGCGAACCGCTGCCGGGGCTGGCATAGCTCTGCAAGCTGCCCGACTTCGCGTGGGCCACAAGATCTGCCATCTTGTTCACGCCGGAGGCCTTGTTCACGATCACGAACAACGACTGCGTCCCGAGCAGCGCGACTGGCGTCAGGTCCTTCTGCGGGTCGTAAGACGCGCCAGTGCCCGGGCGCAGCACGTGCGGCGAGATGGAGATGGTATTCGGCGCTAACAGTAGCGTGTAGCCGTCGGCCGCCGCCTTCGCCACAAACGCCGTGCCGATCGTCCCGCTCGCGCCTGACCGGTTTTCCACCACCACTGGCTGCCCCAGGCGGCCGGTGAGCTTCTCGGCAAACAGGCGTGCCAGCACGTCCGTGTCGCCGCCCGCCGGATAGGCCACGACGAGGGTGACGGGCTTGGACGGATAGCCGCCCTGTGCCCAGGCGGCACCGGTGGCCAGGACGGAGACAACGGCTGCGATGGCAGCCACCACCTTGCGCCTTTCGAAATGCTTCATGACAACCCTCTGGAAGTTATTCAGACCTGCACATACACGCTCTTGGTCACGCAGCCTCATTCGCCATGAGGCACCCTTTGCCATGCCGTCCCGCTGTTCATATATGAAACAACGTTTCACATAACAAGTTAAAAAAATTATAAATTCTCTTCAATCAAATAAACGCTGGTGTATACCCGGGGCCAACAGGAAACATGCCGAGCGTGGGAAAGCATGGGAGGCAAGCACAGAGGGCTGCGGACACTTGAGTACCGTTTTGCTTACACCCGCTTTGCAGGTACGAAGCCGTGTCTGGCGGCGGCTACCCCACTAACTCACAATTTCGTTGAACACCGATAATTTATGAAGGATGGCCTCAGGTATATAATTCTGTGCTCTTGAGTTTTTCCCGGAACCCCGCCGAGACTCACCAAAGAAGAGAGATCATGCGGACCACAGACTTGCTGCATAGGCTGCAGAACACCGAACCCGCTCCAGCGCAGACCATCTCCGAGAGGGCGTATCAGTTGCTGCGCGCGGACATCATCGCGGGCGGCCTGGCCCCCGGCGAAAAGCTGCGCCTCCAGGCGCTGCAACAGCGCTACGAACTGGGTGTCAGCCCGATTCGCGAGGCGCTGATGCTGCTCTGCGGCGAAGGGCTCGTCAGCAATGAAGGCCAGCGTGGGTTCAGCGTCTCGCCGCTGTCCAGGAGCGACCTGCTTGACCTGATGGGCGCGCGCACGTCGATCGAGTTGTTGCTGCTGGAAGATGCCATCGCGCACGGCGACGACGATTGGGGGGCGAACATCATGGCGGCCTACTACAAGCTGACCAAGGCCCGGCTCCCGACGGATGCTTCGGATACCGCCGCGGTCGAACTCTGGGAATCGGCGCATCGCCGCTTTCATTTCGCGCTGGTCTGCGCGGCCACGTCGAAATGGCTGCTGCGCATCGACGAACAACTGGTGGATCATTCGGAGCGCTATCGCCGTATCCGCCTGGCTTATCCGCGCTCCAGCAAGGAGCTGGCCAACGATGTCCTCAAGGAACACCTGGACCTGATGGAAGCTGTCCTCGCCCGCGACACCGCGAAGGCCTCCAAGCTGCTGCGCCAGCACCTGATGCGCACGGCCGACGTACTCAGCAAACGCTTCGCGGAGTAGCCCGCGCCGCCGGTCAACGCTGCCATGCGCTGCCCGGCTCGTGGGCGGCGCGCGCGTGGTTGCTTGTTTGCGTTCTTAGCCAGCTTGCACGGAAGACAGTGAAACATAGGCAACGATCTCGATGCGCATGCCAGGCACCACCAGCGCCTTGGCAATCACGGTCGAGCGGTTTGGATATGGCATTGCAAAGAACTCCCGATACACGGCATCGACAACGGGCACGTCGCCGGCATCCACCAGCGTGACCAGCACCTGCGCAACACACGACAGATCCGCGCCCGCGGCCTCGGCCGCCATCCGCAGGTTCTCGAAAGTGAGCCGCGCCTGTTGCGCGATGTCCCCGGTATCGACCGAGCCATCGCGGCGAACCGGCCCATGCGCCGTGAACAGCAGCCCTGCCGCCTTGGTGGCCCAAGAGAAGGGCTGGCCCGGCACGGGCAGGCCGATATCGATCACCTCTTTCATTGCGACGTCTCCTTGACGAGCGCGGAAAGCCGCGCGAACCACGGATGCGAGGGATCCCTCAGCGCAGTGTGCGTTTGGAAGTGATCCTCCCCTTGGTGCACATGGCATGCGACCGGGCCGGCCTGGCAAGCCAGCATGGCGCGCAGGCGGCGGTTGGAGTGAATCACGCGCTCGCTATCGTGCTCGCCGTAGCTCAGGATCATGGGGACGGTGTTGCCTGCGGCCCAGCACAATGGGCTCATCACCGCGTCGAGATCGGGCGCTTCCAGCAGCATGGTATAGACCCGGTCCTCCAGGCTTTGCGGCACCGGGCTCGGATGATGAAGATCCATGATGCCGCTGATCGGCAGGCAACCTCGGATCGCCTCGGGCCCGACACCGGCCGCGCGCAAGGCCGGTGTACGCAGCGCCGCCACTTGCCGCGATCCCGCCCCCGGCGGAATGCCCGGCCAGGTAAAGCCGGCTCGCCGGGCAATTCCGCCAGCAGCGCCACGGCGTCGTCGAATGCCGCGGGCAAGCGATGCGCCGGCGCCAGCCGATAGGTCGGCGCAACCAGCACCATGCCCAGGCGAATCACGTTGGATGCCAGGAAGGAAACGTACTCCTTGTAGCCATTCGTCCATCCCCCGCCGTGCCAGAACACAAGCACGGGCGCGTTGCGCAAGGTGTTGGCGGTAAACACGTCATAGCTGTGCTGGCGATCCGTTCCATAGCGCAGGTGACGCACCGCCACGATGCCGTCGGGCAGATCCTGGGACCAGTCCAATACGGTCTGCTCGTATGCGCGGGCCGCCTCGGTGGGCAGTTGCGGCTGCGGTTCAAGGGAAGTTGGGTCTGGAGTATTCAATCTGGTCTCGGTCGAATCGGCGTCTCTCGCCGCTTGTTCTTGCTTGGGTGTCACGCAGGCGGCGAAGCGCGGCCTGCCATGCCGGTGGCCGGCGCGCCCGCGTGCTCAACAATGTATTTAAATATACATAACAAGTCAACAGACACAAACAACTAACATTTATAAATTATCGCAAAACACACAATTCGACGATCGGAGCGCCGCGAGCGCAGTGCTGCCGGGACTGGCATGAAGGGGGAAACGACCAGGCGGCTAGGGGCAGGAGCCGCCAAGCGGCTGCCCGATTACACGGGTTTTTCCGCGAAGCTCTCGGTTGGCGTGCCCTGGTGAAACGACATCTGCCAACCCTTGGCGGTCAGCGTCCAGATCGAGGTGCGCAGGGTGTGCCGGTCCAGCCGGTTGTCCGGCTGCTGGCAGGCGGACCGGTAGTTCAGCATGGCCACGCCTGGCCCTAGCGTGCGCAGCGAGAAGTCCTGCGCCCAGATCGTGCCCGTGGCGGCTTCGTTGGGCAGTTCATCCAGTGTGTCGGCCTTGGTGTAGATGCCGCCGGAGCGGCCGAACTCCAGGAAGTCCTCGTGCAGCAGCGCGTCCAGCCGGTGACGGTCGCCGCGCGCGGCGGGACGGTGCAGTTCGGTTTCGAGTTGCCGGAGCAAGGGCAGCAAATCGATCTCTTGGTTCTCGTTGTTCATATCGTGGTGCTCCTTGGCGTTCCCCGGCGCAGCGTTCCCGCCAGCGCTCAGCATCCTGCATCACTGCGCATCGTCGTCCATGCCAATCGCAGTCGTATCGATTCTCTCAACCTTTCCTTTTTGCCGCACCTCGGTGCGCAGCACGAACGCTTCCGTCGGGCAGTACCAGTCAGTGACGCTCATGACCGCTGGGTCGGTCTGGATCAGCTCATCGCCCATCATCAAGGGCCCCAGCGAGGTGCGCTTTTCGTAAGTGATCGGCATGCATTCGCGGCGGCCCAGCGTGGTCTCGATGGTTTGCGCGCGGCCGACGCGCCGCTCGCCTACCGAGACCGAGGCCGATGGCGCGCGAATGGTCGTGACCATCTCGTCCGTTGCCAGGCTGTGGATCTCGAGATCCAGGCTCGAACTGAGCGTCTCGCCCGGCAGCACCACGCCCTCCCTGGCTGCTCACGCTGCCCACCGAACCGGCGGTCGCCCCGCGCTCGAAGCTCATCTTGTGGACCTGGTCCATCACGACCGGCGGGCCCATCATGGCCGCCAGCGCCGACTTCGAATGGATCGACAGCCAGGCGCTGCAGCCATTCTCCGTGAGCGTGGGGTGCCGGATGGTCATGGTGATCGACATCGGCATGTCGCCACTGGCCTCCATCTGCGCCCGCGCGCCGGACTGGAACCACGGCGCGTCGCAGATGGTGCCGGGCACACCCTCCGCCGGGCTGTCGGTGCGGCTTTGCTGCGCCGGGGCGGCATTGGCAAGCCCCCATAGCAGCAATGGAAATAGCATCGCACCCAGCCGCCTGAAGGCGGGCTTCGGCCCGTGAGGGTAAGCAGTCATGTCGTGTCCCGAGCAAAAAACCTGCCGCTGGCGCTTTCCCATGCATCAGGGTTTCCACCCGGACGGGCCGCCAGTACGCCCAGAAGGTAGCACTTGGCATGGCGCCCCACAATCCGGATTGGCGCCAGCAGCAAAGAATCCAACCCCAGGAAGAAAATGCCTAATTCGACCCTCGGCCGGATGGCGGCGGAACGGGTGCCACCGGGCCGGGACGGCTACCGAATACGGGGTAAGGCACGCCGCGCGCCGGATCCGCCGTGGTCTGGTCGACCACGATCTCCACGTCGGCGACTTCGCGCAGTGCCGCCATGAAGGGCTGCCCGGGGAAGCCCCGCCCTACACAGCCCTGCACCAGCAGCCAGCGGCCCCGCACGGTGAGCCACAGCGTGGATTCCTGCCAGCTCGGCAGCGCGATCGACAGCGACCGCAGGCGGCGCTGCGTGCTTTCCACGATCTCCTGCTCATACTGGTAGGAATTGCCCAGACGGCAGCGGCCTTCGACATAGCAGTGGTTGCCGTCCTCGATCCGGTGATGGGCGTCGCGCCGCCATTGTGCCTCGTCCACGCGAGGCCCGAGCGGCTCCGGGCAATTGGCGATGCGCGACGAGATCGGGAAGAAGGGGTCGTGGCCACGGTTTTCCTGGTCGCTGTCGGCGCTGCGCGCCGGCCAGGCCAGCATGGCGGTGGCGGCCAGCGCCGCCATGGCGATCTGTACGGGCAAGGACAAAGGGCGGAAGGGCACGGCAAGCTCCTTGATGGCGGCTCTCGTTTGCGTAGGATAGAACCGGCTGGCAACCGTGCAAAGCCCGGCCATGCGCGAGCGTCCAGGCTCAGCCGCCCCGCTTGCGCGCCAGCCACGCGCCCCAGAACAGGCTGCCGAAGAAACGTTGCGGCGCGTCATAGCCCGCCTCGGCCAGCAGCGCCTGCACGGCAGCCTCGGAGTGCAGCGGGTCCGCGCCTTGCAGGATCTTGCCCAGCTTGGCCTGGACTGCGTCGGCGCTGGCGCCTTGCATACGCCAGCGTTCGCCCCACGCCGCGAGCAGCAGCGGCTCGCTGGCATAGGCGCGGTAATTGCCGGCGAGGATCAGCGGCGCGCCCGGTTTCAGGCGGGCGGCGATGGCGCGCAAGATCTCGCGTTTGGCTGCGTCCCCCGGCAGGTGATGCAGCACACCGATCAAGGTGGCAGCGTCGAAACGCAGCGTGGCGGGCAGGTCCTCCACCACGCCCGGCACGGCATGCGTGCGCTCGCCCAGCCCGGCCTGGGCGACGCGCGCCATGGCGAGGTCCAGCATCGGCTGCGACGGATCGACCGCCGTGAAACGCCACGCCGGCTCCAGCCGGGCCGCGCAAAGGATCTCCTGCGCCGTGCCGCCGGCGCCGACCACAAGCACCTCGGCCGCGCGCCCGGCGCCGAGCGTTGCCGCCAGCATGCAGGCTGACAGTTCATGGCAGGCATCGTAGCCAGCCAGCGCGATGCGGCTTTGCTGTTCGTACTCGCCGGCGCGGCTGGGGTCGAATTTGGCTGCGGAATCGGCGGCGGCGGTCTTGTTGGGGGTCATGGAAGCGTTCCTCTTCGTTCGCTCAGGCTGGTTGCGGGGAGATGGCCCTGAACAGCCTAAAGGGCCGGTCCCGGCGCGACAAGATGAGAATTTATGCTGGTATGAGACCTACCAGCACAGGGCCCGTCACGCGGGCAATGACGCGGCTGCTGGCGCGCGCCGCCCCGGGCGCGCGAGCGCATCGACGTACAATCTGCGCATTCCAAAAATAATCCCAGGAGACAGCGATGGCAGTCATCGGCCCCGATGTGAGCTTGCACCCGTCCGCCTACGTGCATGAGTCGGCTTACCTCTATGGCAAGATCACGGTACACGAGGGCGCATCGATCTGGATCAATGTGGCGGCGCGCGCCGAAAGCCGGGAAATCGTGATCGGCGCCTACACCAATATCCAGGATTTCGTGATGCTGCATATCGGCGAGCGCACGCCGACCATCATCGGCAGCCATTGCTCCATCACGCACCACTGCACCATCCACGGCTGCACGATTGGCGACAACTGCCTGATCGGCATCAATGCCACCATCATGGACGGTTGCGTGATCGGCGAAAACAGCATCGTCGCCGGGCATGCCTTGCTCAAGGAAGGCACCGTGATCCCGCCCAATTCCATCGTGATGGGCAGCCCGGGCAAGGTCACGCGCACGCAGAACAACTACCTACGCAACCGGCTGAATGCGTTCTTGTACGCCAGGAACGCGCAGGCCTATGCGCAGCAGAATTACCGGGTGTGGGAAGGGTCGGCGTTCTCGGCGGAGATGATGCGGGAGGTTGCACGGCTGCAGGCGGAATTGGAGGCGAGCGACGTTTGACGCTCGCCACGATCACCGCAGTCAAAGGTTCCCTTCTATGCGCCAAGCACGTAGGTCTTGCCGTATTGGGGAAGCAGCGCATCTTCCGTTAGCAACACCATTGCCTCGCTCATCACTTGTGCAATCAGCATCCGGTCGAATGGATCCTTGTGATTGGCGAAGGTTGGCAAAGACTCGACCAAGAGTGCGTGTTTTGCCTCGACGGGCAACATCTGGTAGCCCGAGAGGCGGAAGACAACCGCGGCCTGCGCTGCAGTGATGGCTGCTGGCAGCTTGCCGAGCGAACTCTTGATGGCAATCTCCCAAATGCTGGCGGCGCTGACCCAGATCTCATTTGTGGGCGCCTGGATCAACTCGCGAGCGCGCGGCGAAAGCCTTTCATCGTCAAAGCTGGCCCAAAGCGCGATATGCGTGTCGAGCAGGAGTTCGGGCAATTACCACTTCCTTCTCTTCGCCACTCTCGATCGCTTCCACCAACCTGGAGAGGCCCGATTTGGCGTCGTGCATGTTCACAATCAGCATGGCAGGCTCCGCTTCGTCTAGCTAATCAATTAGCTAAGCCTAGCATCCGACGCCCGTGACCACAAGCGTTCCCTCCTCGTCGCCGCTCTATGGCTAGCCGTAGGCCGCGTCTCCTAGACCAGCCCGATATCCACCGCCCGGGTATCGGGAAACACATGCGCCAGGCGCGCGTCGTCCAGCCCGTAAAGCCGCTTGAACATCCCGCCCAGCATCGCGCGGTACTCGTTGAGCACTGGCCAGTCGCGATTCTGGTTCAGCGTGCGCTGCTCCACCGCGACTTGCTCCCCGGCGATGCGCCCGCCACGCACGGCGCCGCCGGCTACCCAGTACACCGTGCCGTGGCCGTGGTCGGTGCCACGCGTGCCGTTCTCGCGGAAGGTGCGGCCGAACTCGGAGACCACCACCACCGTGGTCTTGCTCCACACCGGCCCGATCTCGTCCGCGAATCCGGAGATGCCGCGCCCGAGGTTATCCAGCAGGTTGGCCAACTGCCCCTGCGCGCCGCCCTGGTTCACGTGCGTATCCCAGCCGCCGACATCGATAAAGCCGAGATTGAAGCGCTCGCGCATCAGGCCCGCCATGCGGCGCGCTTCCACCTCGAAGCCCTTGGCGCTGAGCGCGCGGCGGTTGGCCGCCTGCATCTCCTGCATGCGGCCTGCCATGTCAGGCTCGGCCTGCGCGGGCAGGTTCGCGGTCATCATGCTGTTGCGGCGCTGCATGGCCTCGGCCTCCTGCGCCACGGTCTGGCGCAGCTCGAAGCCCTCGTTGATCAGTGACTCGAAGCGCGTGCCGCGATACATCTGCGCGAGCACGCGGGTCTGGCGCTCGTCGAAGGGCGTGCGTCCGGTACCCTTCAACGAGACATTGGGCACGGTGAGC
>NZ_AHJE01000171.1 GCF_000243095.1 Cupriavidus basilensis OR16
ACAACTACCTTGACACACGCCGCAAGACAAAAAAGTAGGTCGCCTCCCCGCAGGGGAGGTGAAACTGCCGTTGAAGTTGCAGTTAAGTCCTTGAATTTGAAGCTGAATTTGCAGTTGCAGTTGCAGTTGCAGCCACAACCCCAACCCCACCCCCCTTCACCCCATCATCACCTGCGGCAACCTCCCCCCCACCCAGTTACGCTCCTGCTCATAAGCGTACGCCAGCCTGAGCACCGACAAATCATCCCTCGGCCGCCCAATCAACTGCATCCCCATCGGCAACCCCTGCGGCCCAAAGCCAACCGGAACGCTAATCGCGGGACACCCTGACAGCGTCCACGGGAAGACCACTTCCATCCATCGGTGATAGGTATCCATGTCGCGGCCGGCGATCTGCTTCGGCCAGGGCTGGTTCACGTCGAATGGAAAGACTTGCGCCGTCGGCACCGCGATGTAGTCGAACTGCTTGAACACACCGAGCAATGCCTGATACCACGCGGTGCGCTCCATGCTGGCGGTATAGACATCGCTGGCGCTGAGTTTCAGCATGCCTTCGATCTCCCAGATCGCCGAGTCCTTGAGCAGCGCGCGCTTGGCCGGGTCCTGATAGAAGGGCAGCATGCCATTGCCGACCAGGAAGTGCCGGTGCACCAGCCAGGTTTTCCACAGCCGTTCCGGCGAGAACGGAGGCTTGATGGCTTCCACCTGCGCGCCAAAGGCCGGGAAGGCTTTGAGTGCGTCCTCGCACAGCGGCAGGATGCCGGCTTCCATGGGCAGGTAGCCGTCCCAGTCGCCCAGCCATGCCACGCGCTTGCCCTTGGGGCTGGTCTTCAGCACGTCGGCCACATTGGCCGGGCTGAGCGTGGCCAGCACCGGGTCTTGCGCGAGTGCCTGCGGCGTGCGCGCATCGGGGCCGGCCTGCGTGGCTAGCAGCAGGGCCACGTCGGCGACGGTGCGTGCCATGGGCCCTTCGTAGCCGAGTTGCTGGATAAAGACTTCGGCGGCGGGGCCGTAAGGCACGCGGCCGGCGCTGGGGCGCATGCCGTAGACGTTGCAGAAACCTGCCGGGTTGCGCAGCGAGCCGCCGAAGTCGCTGCCGTCCGCTACCGGCAGCATGCGCAGCGCCAGCGCGGCGGCCGCGCCGCCGCTGCTGCCGCCGGCGGTGCGGCTGGCGTCATAGGGATTGCGGGTGGCGCCATAGACGGGGTTGAAGGTTTGCGAGCCCAGGCCGAACTCCGGGGTATTGGTCTTGCCGATCAGCACGGCGCCGGCGGCGCGTGCGCGTTCCACGATGATGGCATCCACCGTGGGCACGTTGTCCCGAAAGATTGGCGAGCCGAAGGTGGTGCGGATGCCGCGCGTAAGCGCCAGGTCCTTGGGCGCTTGCGGCATGCCGTGCATCCAGCCGGCGGAGCGTCCGGCGGCGAGGGCCTGGTCGCAGGCGGTGGCTTCCTGCAGCAGCACCTCGGGCTCGCGCAGCGCCACGATGGCGTTGGCGCCGGGATTCACCCGAGCGATGTGGTCCAGGTAGGCCGCCATGACTTCGCGGGCCGACAGCTTGCGGGCATGGATCTCGCGCGAGAGTTGCCAGGCCGGCATCATCACGATGGGATCCGGGCCGCTAGCCGTGGTGGCGGGTCCGGATGCGACCGATGCGCCGCCCTTGCCGGCGGGCGCCGCCGCGCCGGCGCTGCCGGCCACGCCCGCGGCGATGCCGGCCAGCGTGGCGCCGGCCAGGTGGCCTAGCAAATGGCGCCGTGAAGGTCGCCCAGGGGCGGGGCTGTTGACGGCATCGCGCGCCGTGCCGCTATCACTATCCGTGTTGCCAGTGGGGGTCATCGTGTCGTTCCTCGCTTCGGTTTTCTTATCCTGCATGTGCTTGCCTGCGTGAGTCTGTCACATTGGCCCGGGGCTCGCGCCGGTGGCTTTGTCCGGCGTCGTACTCGCGCCATCGTTCAGGATCGCGGCGCGGTGCGCGCTCACGTCATCGAGCGGCTGGCGGCGATAGCGGCCCACTTCCTCGGTGCTGAACGCTGGCACGTCGTGGCGGCCGATGAGCGCGGGCATCATCCAGTTCATCAGCCCGGAGATCTCGGCATCGCTGAGCGCGGAGGCCGAAGTGCCCGGCACCTGGATCAGGAACGCGCGCCCGGCCGGCGTGGCAAGCAGCAAGGGCACGGTCGCGCGCATGTCGGGGATGCCGGCCGAGGGCTTGCCGCGGGCGTCGGGCTGGTGGCAGCCGGAGCAGTGCAGCAGGTAGTTGTCGCGTGCGTGGCGCAAATCGGCCTGTGCGCTAGCGGTCGTGGCTAGCGTGGCCAGCGCCAGCAAGCCCAGGCCGCGCAGCGCCGCCGAGCGCCAGGTGCGTGCGCTGCGCGATGCCATGTTATTGCCCCGCCTCGCGTAGCTTGCGCACGGCGCCCGGGGTCTTGCGCTCGGCGCGTGCGCGGGCCAGCGTATCGGCGTTCACGGCCGGCTCCGGCGCGCCGTTGCTCACCGCCAGCCACGACAGCACGGCGGCCAGCGCTTCATCCGGCAGTGTGGCGAAGCTGGGCATCACGCCGTTGAACGACTGGCCCTGCGACTGGATCGGGCCAGCGAGGCCGTGGGTCAGCACATTGGCCAGGTAGGCCTGGCCCGCCGGCGTGGCGAGCCGCTCGCGCAGCGCGCCGGCCAGCGGCGGCGCCACGCCGGCAATGCCGGAGGCATCGGCATTGTGGCAAGCGGCGCAGTGCGTGCCGAACAAGGCCTTGCCCTGGTCTGCCAGCGAGTCGGCAAGGGCCGCGCTGGCGGGCGCCATGCATGCCAGGCACAGCGCGAGCTGTGAAATGGATAACCTCATTCCTGGACTCCGAGAATGATCGAGGTGGTGCAATGGAACATGGTGCTGTCGTTGCTCATGCACCAGTTGACGTCGTTGTGCACGCCCAGCCGGTAGCCCGGCCGTTCGCGCTCGTTGGTGTTGCACTCGCAGCGCCCGCAGGTGGTCTTGCCGCAGCAATCGTTGTAGCTGACCATGTAGTGCCTGCCGTCGGATGGGTTGTGGCAGGTACCCACCCACGACACGCGCGAGGGCTCGGTGCCTGGCGGGCAGGTGGTGGAACTGCCGCCGCAGCACGCGCACAGGAAGCCGTCCACCGCGCAGTACTTCCAGTAGTCGCAGGCGGTTTCGTCCTGCGCTTGCGCACCGGAGGGCTTGCCGCCGCGAGCGGGCGCCGCGTGCGCGCTGCGGTCAAAGGGCAGCACCGGCAGCGCCATCGTGCCCACCATGACCTTGCCGAGCGTGGCCAGGACGCTGCGCCGGCCCGTGCGCTGGGCCGCGCGCCGGGTCTGGTGTTCGAAGAATCGGTCAATCCACATTGGTCTTCTCTCCCCTGCCGTCAGGCACGCGTTTCCAGGAATTGCTGCACCGAGCCCACGTTAAGGTCCATCGCGGTGAACAGGCTCTCCAACTGCTCGCGCGAATTCACCAGGCCCTTGGCGCGCAGCGTGCCGTGCTCATCCATCAACACGCCGTACGGCAGCTTGCCGATCTGCAGGTGCATGCCGAGCTCGGGCGATAGCACATAGGGGAAGGCTTCCAGCCCGGCGTGGCGCAGGAAGGCCAGGTGCTCGGGCTGCTCGCCGTCGGAGGCGAGCACCACGCGCAGCCAACCGGCCTCGCTGGCCTGCATCGACTTGAGCACTGGCAGCAGCTTCTTGCAGACCGGGCAGGTGGGCGAGAGAAAGAACAGCAGCGTGCTGCGTGCCTGCGCGCCGCCCACCGCCACCGGGCCGCCACGCACATCCTGCAAGGCAAAGGGCGGTAGCGCCTCGCCCACGCGCGGGCCGGCGTCGATCACCAGCGCGCCCATCGGCGCGACGCGTTCAAACAGGATGCCGACCTGGCGGGCCAGTGCATAGAAGCCGAAGAGCAGCGCCAGTACGGCGATCCACAGCAAGATGTTGGCAATCACAAGAGCAGTCATGGGAGTCTCACGAGAAGGTGGAATGCGTAGGGTGGCTGGAAGCCGGGCGGCCGGTGCGGCGCGTCGCGCGGTCAGCGTTGACCAGCAATTGCGTGGCCCCGAGCCAGAGCAGCAATAACGCGAGCGCGCAGAAGCCGGCGGCCAGGGTGTCGAGCAGCGTGAACGCGCGCGGTGCCGTGTCGGCCGCCAGTCCGGCAGCAGTGATCGCGGCCAGCACCAGCACGGCGACCAGGCCGAGGTTGCGCAGCAGCAGGCCGGGCGAGAGCCGCAAGCTGTCGGTGTCGCTGCCGCAGCCGCAGCGGATGTCGCGCCGCCCGCGCAGCAGGTTGATACCCACCGCGCCGCTCGCCACCGTTATCACGCACGCCGCCAGCAGCGCCGCGCCCGGGTGCAGCGGCGCGGCTACCAGCGCCGCCACGCTGGCCGCCTCGGCGCCAACGTAGGCAAGCGCCACCCAGCGCGACCATGCATCGGGCACCAGCCGGTAAGCGCTCAAGGCGCTCCAGAAGCCGGAGAAGTCGCGCAGCTTGGGCCACAGGGAATGCGCCAGTACCAGCGCGGCGGCGGCGGAACATGCCGCTGCCACGACCGGATCGCGCAACAGGTTGGAGACCACAGCGGCGGCGCTCATTGGTGCAGCTCCAGCTGCACCGCGTTCTCCGCCACTTGATCAAGGCGCGCCACCGGCTTGAGGCCGCGGGCCGGGTCCAGCGACACCACGCCGGCCTTGGCGGCGTCCAGTACATACAGCGTTGGCTGCGGCCCTTGCGTGATGGTGAGCGCCAGCGCGTTCTGCCCCGGCGCGCGGGCAACGCGCTTGTGCTGCGCCAGGTCGATGGTCCAGATCTCGGCGGCGGGGGTCTTGTGCGATCCCTCCTTGCTGCGCGGATGCATGCCCAGGTAGAGGCGGCCCGTCGCCGCGTGCAGCGCGAACAACTGGTAGCCGCCCGGCTTCCAGCCCGCCTTGCGGTCCGCCGCGTCCACCACGGGCCAGGGCTGCGCGAAGACCGGCGTCTCGCTTGAGAGATCCGCGCTGTAGACGTTGCCGTTGAAGGACACGAAGGTCAGCGTGTTGCCCACGCGCTCGCTGTGCAGGAAGACCGGATCGGCGTCGGGATCGAACATGCGCGCGCTGCGCTTTTGCCCGCTGGGCTGGCCGGCGGCGTCATGCGTCACCGTCAGCATCGTGCCGTCGCTGCACAGGGTGCGAAAACGCTGGCTGGACGCCTCGGTGGCAAACACGCCCCAACAGCCCGGGGTTTGCGCCTCCGCCACGAACTTGCCGGCCTGCAGGTCGACAATGCTGACCGAGGTGGCGGGCGTTGCGTTCCTCACGACATCGGTGCGCTCGCCGCGCGCGAGCCGCGTGTAGAACGTGGAGATCACGTACAGCGTGCGCTTGTCCGGGGACAGGACGCTCTGCCCGCCGAATGCCGTGGGCACCAGCCCGAGGTAGCGCATGCCTTTGCCATCCACCACGTGCAGGCGCCCGTCCACCATGTGCTTGAACGCCACATCGGAGATATAGAGCCGGCCGTCATCGGCGGGCGCGAGGGCCTGGACGGAGAGGGTTTCCGGCTGCAGATCGGCGGCGTTGGGAGCGGCATTTGGAGCGGCGGTGGCTTGTGCGGCGAGCGCGCTCAATATCGTTGCCGCCGCCACTATCCGTACCGCGCCGGGCCGTCGCATGATGGCCCTGGTGCTTACCTCGTTCACTGGATGGCTCCTTGGGATGCGCTTTGCAATGGAGCCAGTCTACGAAGGGGGGCGGTGTGGGCGTTATCCGAAATCGGCAAAGGCGGCACAGGGACATTCACCGATGCCGGCCGGCGCGCGGCAGCGGCCGGCGCCGTTCGGCATGGCGGCTTGCGGTGCATGGCGCGCGGATGCGACGGATGGCGCGCCTGCCGTGGGTGCGCGCCGTCCGGCACCATGGCGAACCTGCACTGCGGCGGTGCGCGCAGGCTCGCGCAGCGGGCAAACGCTCAGCCGCAGGCCTATCCGTTTTCGGAAACGGAGCAGAATAGCCAGTGAGGCCGAAGACGGTAGAAGGTGGCATAGCCGAGGCGGCCCAGGAGCGGCCCCGGCGTGGTGCCAAAGCAGGCCAACGCCGCCACCGTGCTACGATCCGCGCCTAATACGGAGAATGAAGATGTTTTTTACTTGCCAGAACCAGTCGTGCCAGACGCGTTGGGACCCCAAGGACGTGACGGTCAAGGACGAAGGCCAGGGCCCGCTGTTTCGTTGCCCTGTGTGCAATTCCCGCAACCCGGTTGTGCCCCAGCGCAAGTCCGACGGCACCATCGTCTACAAGCAACGCAACCGTTAAGGGGCCGCTTAAGCCGCACAAAGGCCGCACAAGGCCGCAACAAGGCCGCACAAGGCCGCACAAGGCCGCACAAGGCCGCACAAGGCCGCACAAGGCCGCACAAGGCCGCACAAGGCCGCACAAGGCCGCACAAGGCCGCACAAGGCCGCACAAAGGCCGCGCAAGGCCTCCCATGCCCCGTTCCGGCTAGCGGCGCGTGGCGCGGCGCTCAGCCGCCAGCCCGCTTGACGGACATCCCGCGCAGCTTGAGTTTCTCCATCACGGTGTCGCAGTGGTCGCCCTGGATCTCGATGACGCCGTCCTTGACGGTGCCGCCCGAGCCGCAAGCGGCCTTCAGGTCCTTGCCCAACTGCGCCAGCGAGAGCGCGTCGAGCGCCACGCCGCGCACCAGCGTCACCCCCTTGCCCTTGCGGCCCTTGGTCTCCCGCGACACCCGCACGATGCCGTCGCCTTGCGCGACCGGCCGGGCCTTGCCGCACGTGCAGGCTGCCAGCGCGTTGCCGCAGCCGGGACACATGCGGCCGTGTTCAGTGGAGTAGACCAGCGAGCTGGCGGGTTTCGGGTGAGACATGACGGGGATTCCGGATGGCGGGCAGGCAGCGTACGACAAGCGCGCCGCGCCTGCAAGGGGCAACGGGCAACAGGCAACGGGGCTCGCCATCAGACGCATGCCGCCTGCGCCCGGATCGCGAGCAGCGAGCTCGTTGAACCAACTCACCCGCTCGCTCCGAACCCGGTTCCCGGGCTACCGCCTACTCAACGCGGTGGGGCCACCACGACATACTGGACTGCCGAGCCCGCATACTGCGGTTGATACCAAGTGGTTCCGCATTGCTGAAAGGTGACACCATTGACGACAACGGGCACACAGGACGGCGGAACCGAGTGAACGATGGAACCCACTACGGCCGTTGTAACGACGGCCGTAGTGGCTACCACGGCGGCGGTGGCAACCGGATGCCAGTTGTTGTCCGCCTGAACATTCACGTTGACGTTGCGATTCACGTTGACGTTCGTGTTCGTATTGACGTTCGCGGTCCGGTTGACGTTGGCGTTCCGATTGACGTTGACGTTTGAATTCGCATTGACGTTGGCGTTCCGATTCACGCTGGTCCGCGTTGTATTGTTGAACTGCCGCTCAGCCAGAGCGCTGCCTGGAAGCAGGATGCCCAGACCAGCGACAAGCAGTGAGGTTGCGACGCTTGCAACGACGAGATTGCGCATGGCACTGCTCCTTTCATTGTTTGGCGGCAGCTTGCGCCACCGGGACCAGGTCAATCTTGCGAGCGTCGCCGGGCGGCGTGAACTTGAAGATCTTGTCGTCAAGTCTTGGCGTGAGGTTCCACTTCAGTTGCGCTACATACTGAGGCTGAGTCGCTTCGGCGGTGGTCGTAATCACCAGCTTGACCGGTAGCGGTTTCGTAGCGGTTTCTGGCCACGCTGGATCCATACCTGCCAATCCACATCTTGCTGGCGGAACGCGTAGTGATCGCAATCGATGCCACCGACATAGGCCGGTCCGATGTAGGCGGCCGACTTGACTTCGTCCACCCGTTCCTGGTTCGTTCCCCAATAGAACAGATCCGTGAGCGGAAGATCCACGCCGTACTTCTCGCTGAGCACGCCGAACAGCTCCGCGATCGTTGGTGGCGCGTTGACGATGCCGTAAAAATGCATGCGGGGCGCATATTGGGTCAGCGTCTTCCCGTCGAAGTAGAAAGACCTTTGCACCCGATCCGAATGGATATCCGCGCGTAGCGCGTTGGGCCGCCGGACCCGGTAGTCGACGCTGCCTTCGAACTGCACCTTTTGACCGTTGTCGAGTATCTGGTCGGTGGTTGTGCTCGAGTGCAGGGAGAAAGTCTGCAATGTGCGTAGATAGGTCCCCATCGACTTAAGGGCATCCATTGCCTTGGGCTCCACGGCACTGGCATCCTGGGCGCAGCAGGTACCGGCGTATAGCACGGTAGCCAGTGCCACAAGTCGGGCGTGACTGGAACGTAGCTTCATACATCCTCCTATTGAGGTGCTGCATTGGCATACACTTCGCTTCGCTTCGCTAGCGGCCGGCCCTCAGGATGGCCGGCCAGGATTTCTTGACCAGCAGGTTGGCGAGGCTGCGGGCGATCATCGACACGGCACGGATGTGCTGCGGATTGGCTCCGAAGATTCACTAGACTACGCAATTGCACCTTCCTTGCGTTAGCCCGCCAAATTGAAATCTTTCGAGCGTCGGTATTAGCGATGTCGACTTCGGGCGCGCCGCCGCGTGGCGCTTGCCGTCTTGTGCGTGGCGATTAATTCACTCGAAGTAGCGCCGCCTCGTCCACGCGGTCGGTGATCCTGCCGACGATATCCACCGTCTCGGTCGCGGCACGCGCGTATGGACATGGCGCGGGACGCGCCATGTCCATACATTTGGGATCGGAATTGTCGGAGCGAAAGAAGCCCGGCCTTCGCTGAAGGCGCTCGCAAGGCTCGCGATATCTACATCGGGCCCTGGTGCTTGAGGGTAGGGGGCGCTGGTGAGGGCCCCCTTGCGTACTGTCGATGGCGCTGCCTAGCGCCCGGCAGGACTCCCGTAAAACGCACCAGTGCGGGGATTCGAAACGATGTAGGTATTGCGTCTTGCCCAAGTCTGGGCAGCCATGAAGACTTCGGGCTCGCGCTGGCTCCAGTCACTCGTCATGAGTGGCGTAGCCTCTTGCTCCGTCGTGGCATACACGACGGCCTGGTGAAGGGCGGCCCGGCCTTGGCTTCCTGGAATCGTAATGGTGCGAATCGTCACGCGCATCGTCAAAGGCCTCAACGTGTTTGGACTGCAAAGTATGGCTGCCTTTCAAGGACAGTATTGTGACAGCGTAGTGTCCGAAGCTGCCCTGAAAGGCTGCGCCATGGAGCGCTTGGCGAAGCCGGGGCAATCAGGGTTGCGGCCTCGCCGTGGATAGGATGCAGCTATCCACGATCATACGCGCAAGCACTAATCGGGCCAACGCCAGCTGTTGTGGCGCGTCGACAGGCTGGGCGCAGCCTGCGGCACGCGGGCGCACAATATTTCCAACTGGAATAGTTGTGGCGGGTTTGTACTGACGGCTAACGGCTAACGGCTAACGCCTACAACCCATTCGTGTCGACTGCAATGCCCAGCTCGCCCGCCATGCGCTCCACCAGCGCCTGAAGCCGGCTTACCTTCTCCGCCAGCTCCTTTTGCTCGGCCTTGAGCGACTCGAATTCGGAGGGCGAGATGTTGTCGTCGGTGCCGCCGCGCTCGGCGATGTCATCGATGCTGACTTCCCCGCACAGCAGGTGCATCCAGCGGCTTTCGCGTCCGCCGGGGGCGCGCGGCAGCTTGACGACAAAGGGCGGCTCGGCGGCGGCCAGCTCTTCCAGGAACACCTCGACCGACGAGATGTCGGCAAATGCGTGCAGGCGCGCGGAGTTCAGCCTCAGTTCCGCGGCCGTCTGGGGCCCGCGCAGCAGCAGCGTGGTAAGCAAGGCGACCGACTGGCTTGGCACGCCCAGCACGCGTTTCATGTTCTGCTCGAAGCGCGGCACGCGGCTGCTGCTGCCTTCCATGGCCAGGCTCAGGCGTTTCAGGCCATCGATGGCGGTGAGGATCTCGGCCTCGGAGGCATTCATCACCGGCGAGCGCGCGGTCTTCTGGTTGCAGCCGGACGTCAGTGCATTGAGGGACAACGGATAGGTGTCCGGCACCGTGTGCTGCTTCTCGACCAGCACGGCCAGCACGCGCCCTTCAAGCTGTGTGAGGGAACGGATGGCGTGGCGTGCGGGGGTGTCGGGATTGGGGTTCATGTGTGGTATCGCTAGGTGAAGCTGCTTGCCCCGGGCGGATCCGCGGATCCGTTGATCGTCGGCCAGCCGGGAGCGCCTTGTTTGGTGGGCATATGATATCCGCTCAGGGGGAGGGGCAATGTGAGTTTGCGTGCGCGTAGCGCTCCGTCCGCCAGAGCCTCTGGCGCGGGAATTCCAGAGCGCACGCCGAGCCGTCCCGTTCATGTCTTCAATTAACCCTTCTGAGTTAAAGACATGCTGGGCCCTGCGATGCAGAATGCCAGGGTACCCGCCCTGGCATGGCGGATTCGTGAGCCATCGATGCGAATACGACTTGTCGCCTGCGCTGCGTGGCGTTACGTCACATATAGGAACCTATGGGGCAGACCTCCCAACCCTCGCCCGCCAGCGAGCATCGGCTCCGGGTGATCTGGCCCTTCGTGGCGATTGTGGTAGTGCTCGCGCTGGTGGGGATGGCAAGCGTCGACATGCTGTCCTCGGCGCGCGCCTTCGTGGGCGGCGAAAGCCTTTGGAGCAAAGGCCAGAAAGACGCGGTGCTTCAACTGCTGCGCTACGGGGAAAGTGGCGATGAGGCCGCGTTCGATGCCTATCGGCGCGCCATCGCGGTGCCACTGGGTGACCGCAAGGCCCGGCTTGAGATCGAGCGAGCCGATCCCGACTTCGAACAGGTCCGCGCCGGTTTTGTCGCCGGCGGCAATCATATCGATGATATTCCCGGCATGATCCGTCTGCTTCGGCATTTCCGTCATGTGACGGAGATTGACGAGGCCGTCTCGATCTGGGCGCGGGCCGATGTCGAGGTGATGGCGCTGGAGGACCATGCCCGGCGCCTGCACGCCCTGATCCATGGCGGCGCATGCGGCGCAAATTGCGTCGGCCCGCTGCTGCAGGAAGTTGCTGCGATCGATGCGCGCTTGACGCCACTGGAGACCGCCTTCTCCTACGCACTCGGCAAAGCTTCGCGCCGCGTGCGCGACATCCTGCTGCCGGGCATTGCCATGGTAGCCGCGTTGCTCTTGTTGCCGGGGATCCTGATCGCGAACCGCACCTTGCGCCAGGAGCGGCAACTCCGGCAGGCGCTGGCGCACAGCGAGGAGCGCTTGCAACTGGCGGTCAGCGGCAGCAACGACGGGCTGTGGGACTGGGACGTGCGTAGCGGCGGACTGTATTTCTCGCCGCGCTGTGCCGCCATGCTGGGCTACGCGGCGCACGAGCTGTCGCAGGCGCGTGAGACCATACTGGCCCTGGTGCACCCGGCCGACCATGCTGCTCTCCCCTTGAAGTTGCGCCGGCATCTGCGCGGTGATTTGCCCTACGACGCGGAATTCCGCCTGCGTACCAAGGCCGGTGGCCATCTATGGGTGCGGGCGCGCGGCCGCCTGGTGCGCACGGCCACGGGCCGCGTGCAGCGCATGGCAGGCTCGCTGACCGATATCACCGACCACAAGCGCTCGGAGGCCCTGATTTTCGCGGAGAAGGAGCGCGCCCAGGTGACGCTGCAGGCAATCGGGGACGCAGTCATCACGACGGATGTCGCGGGCCTGATCGACTCGCTCAATCCTGCGGCGGAGCGATTGACCGGGTGGCGCAGCGAGGAGGCGATCGGCCTGCCGCTGTGTCGTGTGTGCACGCTCAAGGACGAGGCCACGCATGTTCCGATCCCCGATCTGGTAGAGGCGGCGCTGGAGCGGCGCTGGCGGGAACCCTCCACGCTGCTGCTGTTGCTGCGGGCGGGTTCCCAGATCGCGGTCAAGCTCTCGGTGGCGCTGATCAGCAGTCGTGCGGGCAATGCCATCGGCGTGGTGCTGGTGCTGCACGACATGAGCCGTGAACGCGAGCACGCCGCGCGGCTCACCTATGAGGCCAGTCATGATGCCTTGACCGGCCTGGTCAACCGAGCCGAGTTCGAGCGCCGGCTGGCCGGCGCGATGGCGCGGGTGCATGGCGAGGCGGGCAGCCATACGCTGATGTACCTGGACCTCGACCAGTTCAAGGTAGTGAACGATACGTGCGGCCATGCCGCCGGTGACGAGTTGATTCGTCAGGTCGCCTCGGTGATGCGCGGCCAGTTGCGCAAGGGCGATACGCTGGCAAGGCTGGGCGGCGACGAGTTCGGCGTGTTGCTGGAACACTGCCCGGCACACGCCGGCCAGCGCGTCGCCGAAGCGCTGCGGGGAAGCATCGCGCAATTCCGCTTCGCGCACCGGCAGCGCACGTTCTCGCTTGGCGTCAGCATCGGCCTGATCAGCCTGGACAGCGAGGTGACGCAGGTGGAGGAAGCGCTGAGCGCCGCCGACGCCGCTTGCTATATGGCCAAGGAAGGCGGTCGGAACCGCGTCCAGGTGTACCGGCCGCAGGATGATGCGGTGCGCACGCGTCACGACGAAATGGAGTGGGTGAGCCGGATACACGCGGCCCTTGCGGCCGGGCGCTTTTGCCTGCATGCGCAGGAAATCGTGCCGCTGCAATCCAGCGGCGGCCGTGGCCGGCATCTCGAGCTGCTGCTGCGCATGGTGGATGAAACCGGGCTGCTGGTGCCGCCGATGGCCTTCATCCCGGCGTGCGAGCGCTACAACCTGATGCCAATGCTGGACCGGGGTGATCGACGCCGGTTTTGCCGCGCTCGCCCGCCACCAGCTTGCCCTGCCTGGCGATGTGGCGTTGTGCGGGCTGAACCTGTCGGCCGCCTCGCTTGGCGACGCCCTGCTGCCCGCTTACGTGCGCGAGCGGGCCGTGCACCATGGCATCTCGCTTGACGGCATCTGTTTCGAGATTACCGAGACCGCGGCGATCGGCAACCTGGCGCAAGCTGCCGTGTTTATCCGCCAGTTGCAGGAAATGGGCTGTCGCTTCGCGCTGGACGATTTCGGTGCGGGGATGTCCTCGTTCACCTACCTGAAGCACCTGCCGGCCGAGTACCTGAAGATCGATGGCAGTTTTGTGCGGGAGATGTTGAACGATCCGGTCAACCTGGTGATGGTGGAGGCGATTCAGCGCATCGGCCACGCAATGGGCAAGCAGACCATTGCCGAGTACGTAGAGAACGAGGCGCTGCTGGAGCGGCTGCGCGCGCTTGGGGTGGACTACGCGCAGGGCTACGGCGTTGGCCTGCCGATGCCCTTTGCCCCGGTCACGAACACCGGGGCGCGGTTTGGGCAGGATGCACTGGCGGTCTGCTCAGGCCGCGGCGAAGTCATCGATACGGTTTAGCGCTGCTTAATTCTGACATGCGCAAAACCCAAGTTGCCGCATCCGCGGAACAGAGTGCAGATGGCCGAGAGCCCGTCCCATTCCGATGATTTCACGATGCGAGATCGCACACTCTGAAGCTGGCGGGTGGCCGATCCGTTTACCTACACTCCGCTAATTGTGCAGATCAGGCTAACTGACGTAGACCACAGGCGGGGGGGTAAAAGATGCGATCGACCATGGCGAAGGCGGGCTTTGCGGCCTTGATGTGTCTGGCGCTAAGCGCGGGTGCTTACGCGCAATCGGCGAGTTCTTGCAGCGGGGGCAGTTGCAACGGCAACACCAATTACTACAACAGTAATCGCGGCCAGCTTCTCGATCAGAAGACCACGCTGCGCCTGAGCGCGGCCGCGCTGTCCGGCGTGCTCAACGCAAGCGATTCAGGCCGGCAGCTATTGCAGATCGCCGGCGCCCCTGCATGCGACCTGGAGATCGTCTACTTCCGCTACCGCACCATCGGCGGCGCGAACGAACCCACCACCGCCAGCGGCGCGCTGATGATTCCCAGCGGCGCTCGCGCATGCAGCGGGCCACGCCCGGCGTTGATGTACGCGCACGGCACCACCACCTACCGCAAATTCAATGTTGCGGACCTGACGCAGCAGGACCCGGGCAACGGCGATGGCGCCTCGGAGGGCATCAGCGTCGCGGCCATGTACGCCGCGCAGGGCTATATCGTGGTGGCAAGCAACTACGCGGGTTACGCCGGCTCCGAGCTTTCCTATCATCCCTACCTGAATGCCAACCAGCAAGCGGCGGACATGATCGACTCGCTGCGGGCCGCGCGGGTTGCGCTGGGCCGGGCGGGCTCGGGCAGGGCGGTCCGGGAAAACGGCAAGCTCTTTATTACCGGTTATTCGCAGGGCGGCCACGTTGCCATGGCCACGCACCGCGCGCTGCAGGCGGCGGGCATCAACGTGACGGCAGCCTCCACGGGTTCGGGCCCTTATGCCATGGCGGCCACGGGCGACGCACTGATCGCGGGCGAGGTGGACATTGGTTCCACCGTCTTCACGACGTTGGTGGCGACCAGCTACCAGAACGCCTACGGCAACATCTACCGCAGGCCGGGCGACCTGTTTGAGGCCGCCTACGCACGCGGCATCGAGGATCTCCTGCCGAGCTTGACACCCATCGATACCCTGATCGGCAACGGCAAGCTGCCTGCCACGGCGCTCTTCAGCCCGTATCCGCCGGCCCCGCAATTTGCCTCGCTGACGCCGCCCACTACCGCTGCGCTGGCGCCGCCTGAGCTGTTGCCGATATTTGCCCTCGGGTTTGGCAAAGGCAACCTGGTGCGCAACAGCTTCCGGCTTGGCCTGCTGGAAGACGCGCTGGTGAATCCGGATGGCGCGTTCCCTTACACCACGGTGGCGATGGCGCCGGCGGCCAGCCCGGCCGCGCCGCTGCGCCAGGCATTCAAGCGCAACGACCTGCGCAACTGGGTGCCGCGCGCGCCGGTGCAGCTTTGCGGTGGGCGCTTTGATCCGACGGTGTTCTTCTTCAACGCGACCGTGCAGCAGGCTTACTGGCGCAACGCCAAGGTGCCGGCGGGGCTGACTTCGGTGCTGGATGTCGACGCCCCGGTGGCGGGGCCTGCCGATCCTTATGCGCCGATCAAGCAGGGCTTTGCGCTGGCCAAGGCAACGCTCGCCGCGCAGGCGGTGGCCGCGGGCGCGACCGATGGCGGCGCCTCGGCGGTGATCGAGGCCTACCACGGCAGCCTGGTGGCGCCGTTCTGCATGGTGGCCGCGCGGGGGTTCTTCGGGAATTTCTGAGTAGAAAGACGGAGTAGAAAGGCGAGGTAGAAAAGAAGGCGGCCAGTCATTGCTCATGACTGGCCGCATTCTTTGTTGTAGCCAGCTTAGTCGCGGGTCTCCATCTTGCGATTGATCCAGAGCGCCAGCAACGTGCACGCCACGCCCGATAGCAGGTAGCCGCTGACGGCAAACAAGCCGAACTCGGCCGACAGCCCCAGCGCCACCAGGGGCGCAAAGGCGGCGCCGAACAGCCACGCAAAATCGGAGGTCAGCGCTGCGCCGGTATAGCGGAAGCGCGATCCGAAGTTTGCCGTGACAGCGCCCGCGGCCTGTCCGTACGACAAGCCCAGCAAGCCAAAGCCGATCAGGATGAACAGGTCCTGCCGCGCCGGGGTGCCGTTCATCAGGTATGGCGCGAACAGGCCGAAGACGCCGATCAGGACGGCCATCAGCGCCAGCGTGGTGCGCCGCCCGATGCGGTCGGCGATCCAGCCGGAGGCGATGGTGGCCGCCATGGCGATCCCCGCGCCGATGACCTGGATGATCAGCACGTCATTGATGTCCTGCGTGGCGTGCAGCGCGACCCACGACAACGGAAACACCGTGACCAGGTGGAACAGCGCGTAGCTGGCCAGCGCGGCGAATGCGCCGATGAACAGGTTGTAGCCTTGGGCGCGAAGTATCTGGACCGGGCTGATCGGCTCCAGCTCGCCTTCTTCCAGCAACTGCGTGTACTCCTGGGTCACCACCAGCCGCAGGCGCGCGAACAGCGCGACCACGTTGATGGCGAACGCCACGTAGAACGGATAGCGCCAGCCCCAGTCCAGGAATTCGTCGAATTCCAGGTTGGCGCGCAGGTAGAGGAACAGCGAGCCGGCAAGGAGAAAGCCGATCGGCGCGCCGAGCTGTCCCAGCATCGAGTACCAGCCGCGGCGGTGCGCCGGGGCGTTCAGTGCCAGCAGCGATGGCAGCCCGTCCCATGAGCCGCCCAGCGCAATGCCCTGCAGGATGCGCAGCGCCGCCAGGATGACGATGGCATGGTTGCCGAGCACATCGTAGCCCGGCAGGAACGCCATGCCAGCCGTGGCGGTGCCCAGCAGGAACAACGCGGCCGTCAGCTTGATGCTGCGTCCCCAGCGGTGCTGGATCGCCATGAACAAGGTGGTCCCGAACGGCCGGGCGATGAACGCGAAGGAGAAGATCGTGAAGGAGAGCAGCAGCCCTTCCAGTTGCCTGACAAACGGGAAGAACACGGTGGGGAAGATCAGCACCGAGGCGATGCCGTAGACGAAGAAGTCGAAATACTCGGACGCTCGCCCGATGACGACGCCGGCGGCGATCTCGGCTGGCGCCACCTGCGCCCGGTGCGCGGCTTCGTGCGCGGGCGTGGGGGAAGACGGTGACGGCTGGTGCTGGTGCTGATCCGTAGCGCTGCTGGACATCGTCAGGCCCTCTCGTCTCTCGTTGTTCGGGGTGGCGTTTTGTGTCACTCCTTTAAGAATGGCACTTCTTTGACTACAGTGCCATAGGAAATGTTGAGTTTCCGCGGCCAGCTCACCGGCGTAGTCCCAACGATCACTTCCACGGCTATGCAATTTCGCATTCGGATAGTGCCATCCCGCTACGCGATGCGCGGGTGTCTGTTGCTTCCTGCCATCCTGCTGCTGACGGGTTGCAACGCAGTGTTGCTGGCCCCGGCCGGGGACCTGGCGCTTCGGCAGCGTGATTTAATCATCATCTCGACCGGGCTGATGCTGTTGATCATCGTGCCGGTGATCGCGCTGACCCTGCTCTTTGCCTGGCGCTACCGCGAGGCCAACAGGGAGGCCATCTACGAGCCGGACTGGGACCATTCCACCTTGCTGGAGCTGGTGATCTGGGCCGCGCCGCTGTTGATCATCATCGCCCTGGGCGCGCTGACCTGGGTCAGCACCCACAAGCTCGACCCCTACCAGTCCTTGAGCCGCATCGATGCCGAGCGCCCGGTGCCCATGGGCATGGAGCCACTCACCGTGGAGGTGGTGGCGCTGGACTGGAAGTGGCTGTTCTTCTACCCCGAGCAGGGCATCGCCACGGTCAACGAGCTGGCGGCGCCAGTGGATCAGCCAATCCGGTTCAAGATCACGGCGTCCACCGTGATGAACTCCTTCTTCATCCCCGCGCTGGCGGGCCAGGTCTATGCCATGCCGGGCATGGAGACCAAGCTGCATGCGGTGATCAACCAGCCGGGGGTCTACGAGGGCTTCTCCGCCAACTACAGCGGGGCGGGCTTCTCCGGCATGCGCTTCAAGTTCCATGGCATGAGCGCCGAGGAATTCGCGCGCTGGGTCCAGCAAGCCAAGGCCGGCGGCGGCGCGTTGACGCGCGAAGCCTACCTGCGGCTGGAGCAACCCAGCGAGCTTGAGCCGGTGCGCCGCTATGCCAGCGTGACGTCGGGCTTGTACGACGCGATCCTGAACCGCTGCGTGCAAGCCAACCAGCCTTGCATCAGGGACATGGCCATGAGTGCGCGACAAGGCCGGGGGCAGGGGCAAGACAAGCCCCGGGGCTTCGACGTGGCCGCGCTTGAACGCGGCGCCGCCCGCAGCGGCCTAGGCGCCATCTGCACGGCAGGCGACCCCGCCGGCATCGGCGACGGTCCACGCGTGGCGTCCACCAGGGCGTTGCCCCAATGAGGTTGCCCAACGATGTTACCCAATGATGTTGCCCAATGAGCTGCTGTTCCCCGATTCCCGAAACAACGCCCTTGCGGCCCTGGTGACACAATGCCCGAGCACCTCGACCTGACGCAACTGGTATTCGGCCGCCTCACCTGGGAGGCAATTCCCTATCACGAGCCCATCCTGCTGGCGACCTTCGTGGCGGTCGTGATCGGGGGCCTGGCGCTGGTCGGTGTGCTCACCTACGTGCGAGCGTGGGGCTACCTGTGGCACGAGTGGTTCACCAGCATCGACCACAAGAAGATCGGCATCATGTATGTCGTGCTGGGCATCGTCATGCTGCTGCGGGGCTTCGCGGATGCGGCCATGATGCGGCTGCAGCAATCGGTTTCCTTCGGCGATTCGCTGGGCTACCTGCCGCCGCACCACTATGACCAGATCTTCACCGCGCACGGCGTGATCATGATCTTCTTCGTGGCCATGCCGCTGGTCACCGGGCTCATGAACTTTGTCGTGCCGTTGCAGATCGGCGCGCGCGACGTTGCCTTTCCCTTTCTCAACAACTTCAGTTTCTGGATGACGGTTGGCGGCGCCGTGCTGGTGATGATGTCCCTGTTCGTCGGCGAGTTCGCGCGCACCGGCTGGCTGGCGTATCCACCGTTGTCGGGCGTGCTGCAAAGTCCGGACGTGGGCGTGGACTATTACATCTGGTCTTTGCAGGTTGCCGGGCTAGGCACGTTGCTATCGGGCATCAACCTGCTCGTGACCATCGTGAAAATGCGCGCGCCCGGCATGACCATGATGAAGATGCCGGTGTTCACCTGGACGGCGCTGTGCACCAACGTGCTGATCATCGCGGCCTTCCCGGTGCTCACCGCCGTGCTGGCCCTGCTGGCGCTGGACCGCTATGCCGGCACCAACTTCTTCACCAACGATCTTGGCGGCAACGCCATGATGTACGTGAACCTGATCTGGATCTGGGGGCACCCGGAGGTGTATATCCTGGTGCTGCCCGCGTTCGGCATCTTCTCGGAAGTGGTTTCGACGTTTTGCCGCAAGCGCTTGTTCGGCTATGCGTCGATGGTGTATGCCACGGTGGTGATCACGGTGCTGTCCTACCTGGTCTGGCTGCACCACTTCTTCACCATGGGCTCGGGCGCTAGCGTCAATTCGTTCTTCGGCATCACGACCATGATCATCTCGATCCCGACCGGGGCCAAGATGTTCAACTGGCTGTTCACCATGTACCACGGGCGCATCCGCTTCGAGGTACCCATGCTCTGGACCATCGGCTTCATGGTCACCTTTGTCATCGGCGGCATGACCGGCGTGCTGCTCGCCGTGCCGCCGGCGGATTTCTCCCTGCACAACAGCCTCTTCCTGATTGCGCACTTCCATAACGTGATCATCGGCGGCGTGCTGTTCGGGTTGATGGCCGGCATCACCTACTGGTTTCCCAAGGCCTTCGGCTACCGGCTGGATCCGTTCTGGGGCAAGTGCTCGTTCTGGTTCTGGCTGGTTGGCTTCTATGTCGCCTTCATGCCGCTCTATGTGCTCGGGCTGATGGGCGTGACCCGGCGCATGAGCCACTTCGAGGACGCATCCCTGCAGATCTGGTTCCAGCTGGCCGCCTTCGGCGCGTTCCTGATAGCGCTCGGCATCGGCTGCTTCCTGATCCAGCTGGTGGTCAGCTACCGCCGGCGCGAATTCCTGCGCGACACCACCGGCGACCCGTGGGATGCCCGCACGCTGGAGTGGTCGACCTCCTCGCCGCCGCCGCCGTACAACTTTGCCTTTACCCCGATCATCCATGACAACGACGCGTGGTGGCAGATGAAAGAGCACCACTACCAACGGCCACAGCAAGGCTTCATCCCGATCCATATGCCGAAAAACACCAGTGCGGGCATCATCCTCGCGGGGCTTAGCACCGTGCTCGGCTTCGCCTTGATCTGGCATATGTGGCTGGTGGTGATCGTGTCCTTTGCGGCGATCCTGGTCGTGGCGATCGGCCACACCTTCAACTACAAGCGCGACCACTACATCCCGGCCGACGACGTCGTGCGCACCGAGGCAGAGCGCACGCGCCTGCTTGCCAGCCATGGTTGATACCACCGCCTCCTACGGCCCCGGCGACGTGCGCATGCCGGACACACCGCGCCAGAGCGAGCTGCACTTCCATGCGACCAGCGAGGTGCATGCGCAGAACGGCACCTTGCTTGGCTTCTGGCTGTACCTGATGAGCGACTGCCTAGTCTTCGCCAGCCTCTTTGCCGTGTACGGCGTGGTGGGGCGGCGCTACGCCGGCGGCCCCACGGGCGCCGAGCTGTTCGAGCTGCCGCTGGTGGCACTGAACACCACCATGCTGCTGCTGTCGTCGATCACCTACGGCTTTGCCGTGCTGGAGATGCAGAAGGCGCAGGTGCGCACCACGCTGATCTGGCTCGGCGTCACCGGCCTGCTGGGCGCGGCGTTCATCAGCCTGGAGCTCTACGAGTTCGCGCACCTGGTCCACGATGGCGCGGGCCCGCAGCGCAGCGCTTTCCTCTCCTCGTTCTTCACGCTGGTGGGCACGCACGGGCTGCACGTGACCGTGGGCATTGTCTGGCTCATCACGCTGATGGCGCAGGTGGGGCAGCATGGGCTGATCCCGGAGAACAAGCGCCGCCTGATGTGCCTGTCCATGTTCTGGCACTTCCTGGACGTGGTCTGGATCGGCGTGTTTACCTTCGTCTACCTGATGGGAGTGCTGCCATGAACGCGCATGACAATGCCCTTGCAGGCGATTCCCATGGGCATGGCCATGACGACCATGGCCACGGACACGATGGCGAGGTCAGCCATAGCACCTTCAAGGGTTACATGACGGGCTTCGTGCTCGCGGTGATCCTCACGGCGATCCCCTTCTGGCTGGTGATGGCCAAGGTATTCGACAAATCCAGCACCACGGCGCTGTTCCTGCTGGGCTGTGCCGCGGTGCAGATCGTCGTCCACATGATATATTTCCTGCATATGAATGCGCGGTCGGAAGGCGGATGGACCATGCTGGCGTTGATCTTCACGATCATGCTGGTGGTCATCGCGCTGAGCGGCTCGCTTTGGGTAATGTTCCACCTCGACCAGAACATGATGCCAATGCACGACATGAAGAACCTGCCTTGACGGCCCGGCAGCAGGGCGCAGCCCAATCCAGTCAGCTTTCCCGCAAGCGCGCCACCGGCGCGCTTGTGGCGTTTGCCCTGCTCGCCATCGTGGCAGTGGCGGGGCTGTTGTCGCTTGGCGTCTGGCAAGTCGAACGCCGCGCGTGGAAGCTCGACCTAATCGAGCGCGTGAACGCGCGCGTGCATGCTCCCGCCACGGCCGCACCCAGTGCCGATCAGTGGCCGCGGCTCACCAAGGCTGCCGACGAGTACCGCCGCGTGCGGCTCACTGGTACCTTCCTGAACGACCGCGAGACCCTGGTCCAGGCAGTGACGGAGCTTGGCGGCGGCTTCTGGGTGGTGACGCCGTTGCGCACGGCGGACGGCAATGTGGTGCTGGTCAACCGGGGCTTTGTGCCACCGGAGCAGAGCGAGCGGGCCAGGCGCAGCGGTAGCGCCCCCACTGGCGAGACCACCGTCACCGGCCTGTTGCGCTTCAGCGAGCCCGGCAACGGCTTTCTCCGTACCAACGATCCGGCGGCCGAACGCTGGTACGCGCGCGATGTGCAGGCCATCGCCACCGCGCGCGGCCTGCAAAACGTGGCGCCGTATTTCGTCGACGCGGATGCGGCGGTGCCGCTGGGGGATGCCAGCCAGCGCACCTGGCCGGCGGGCGGGCTGACCGTGATCACGTTCAACAACAACCACCTCGTTTATGCGATCACCTGGTTTGCGCTGGCGCTGATGTTTGCCGCTGGTGCCGTCTACGCCGGGCGGGAGGCGTATCGCCGGTCGCGTGCCGGCGATACGCAGGATACGCAGGACGAAGGCAAGCCGGGACAGCGTACGCGGTAGGCACGCACACCGGCGCTAGCCGACGGAGGCTTCGAACACCCGGCGGTAGTTGCCGCCGAGCACCTTGCCCACTTCCTCGTGCGTGAAGCCCGCTGCCAACAGCGCGGCGGCCAGCGCGGGCAACTGGTCGTAGGCGCGCAATACCGGCGGCGTGATGAAGCCGAGCATGTCCGTGCCCAGGCCCACATGATCTACGCCAACCACATCGGCCATCCGCTTGAAGCCGAGCGCCATCGCGGACAGGTCGCGAAAGGTGCCCGCGCTGGGCCAGACTCCGATCACGCCACCGGTGCCCGCGATCACGCGCGCGTGGTCGGGCGTGATCAGCCGGCTGCGCAAGCCGGGGCGCGTGGCCAGCGCGGAGTGTGAAATCACCAGTGGCCTGGTGGACGTCGCGGCAGCACGCTTGACCAGGTCATAGGTGCCGTGCGCGACATCGACGACGATGCCCAAGGCATTGCAGCGCCGCACCACATCCGCGCCAAAATCCGTCAGGCCACCGTGCACCGGCGGCTCCGTCTGGATGTCGCCCAGCTCGTTGACGCGATAGTGCGTGAGCTGCAGGTGCCGCAATTGATGCATGCCGTACGCTTCATCCACGCGCTCAAGCCTGCCTTCCAGAAAATCGGCGCCTTCGGACGCGATGATCACGCACGGCCCGGCCGGACCCCGCGTGGCCAGTGAGGCCGCGTCGGTCACCACTTGCATCTGCTCACGCTCCACCAGTTGATGCGCGCGCGCGAATTCGGCGACGCCGAGCGCGTAGAGCTCGCCTTCCGACGGGGTTCGCCAGGCTTCGAAGCGCGTGCGATCGGCGGACACGCGCGTGACGATGGTGTCCGTCACGATCGCAAGGCAGATCACGTTCATGCCGCCGGCGCGCATTGGCGCAGCCAGCGGAAGAAAGGGCCGGTCCGCGCCGATGGCGGGATCGCGCGACACGATCACGCGCCCGGCATGGCTGTGCATGTCGATGGTCAGCGCGGTAGGGGAGGGCTTCCAGGGGGAGACGTCCTGGGTGGCTCTCGTGCCGGGCGAAGCCGGCGGCTCGGTGTGGCCGGCAAAGCGTTCCGGCGCGCAGGCGGCTAGCCCGAGTGCCGCGCCTGCTGCCAGGAACATGCGGCGGCTGATCATGCCTGGTGCCTGCCCGAGCCGCGCATCGCCATCGCCCGTACGGTTGGTGGTCCGGTCAATCTGCATCGTTGCTCCACGCGCTTGCGTTCGGGCCTGACCCGGGATGGCTGTCAGGCTTGGTGTGCCTGCCGGCAAGCTCCATGATATCGCGGCGCAAAGTGGAGCGCGCGCGCGGCAGGCCGCATTGCCCAAGCCGCAGGCGGCGCTTATTCCGGCTCGATACTCGTCACCGTTGCCACGCCGTTGACCTTGTCAAAGGTTGCACGGACCCTGCTCCCTTCTTTCAGCCTGGCCAGGCTGGCCTTGTCCTTCACGGGAAAGCGCATCGTCATGGCCGGCATGCCGAGATTCTCGATGGGGCCGTGCTTGAGGGTGACCTTGCCGTTCGCCGCATCCACCTTGCGTACTTCCGCTTCGACGGGCTTCGGGGCGGACGTCGACGCTGCCGGCTTCATCTGCATGCCGGCCATGTCGTCAGCGGCCTGGGCGTGCAGTGTGAAGGCGAAGGTGGCGCATACGGCAGCAAGGCCAATCAATCCGTGTTTCATGGTGAGTTCCTTCTTCAGTGTTCAAGGTTCAAGGTTTGGGGAATGCCTGCCCCGCCTTCGGACGGCGAAGCAAAAAGAAAACCGCGGGAATCACGAACAGCGACAACAGTGGCGCGGTGACCATGCCGCCGACCATGGGCGCCGCAATGCGCTGCATGACTTCGGAGCCGGTGCCGCCGGACCACATGATGGGCAGCAGGCCCGCCAGGATGACCGCCACGGTCATGGCTTTGGGGCGCACCCGCAGGACGGCGCCCTCCTGGATGGCCTCAAGCAACGCGGGCACGTTGGCCTGGCCACTCTCGATTGTCTTGAGCCAGGACTGTTTCAGGTAGAGCAGCATGATCACGCCGAACTCCGCCGCCACGCCGGCCAGGGCGATGAAGCCGACGACGCTGGCCACCGACAGGTTGTGGCCGAGCAGGTATAGCAGCCAGAACCCACCCACCAGCGCAAATGGCAGCGTCGCCATGATCAGCAGCGCCTCATCGAAACGCCCGAACGTGACGTACAACAGCAAGAAGATGATGAGCAACGTGAACGGCACGACCACCTTCAGCTTCTGCGTGGCGCGCTCCAGGTACTCGAACTGCCCCGACCAGCTGACGGAGTACCCCGCAGGCAGCGGGACCGCCTTGCCGACGACTGCCTGCATCTCCTGCACGGCAGAGCGCAGGTCGCGCCCCCGGATGTCCACGTAGACCCAGCCGGAGAGCCTGGCATTCTCGCTGCGCAGCATGGGCGGGCCCTGCGTCACCTGGATGCGGGCCACATCCGATAACAGGATCTGCTGTCCGCCGCTGGTCACAACGGGAAGCTTGCGCAATTGTTCGACCGAGTCGCGGTAGTCCCGCGGGTAGCGCACGTTGATGGGGAACCGCGCTAGTCCATCGACCACTTCGCCGATGTTCTCTCCGCCTACGGCCGATGCCACGATGCTCTGGACGTCGTCGATATTGAGGCCATATCGCCCGGCCGCCGCCCGGTCGATACCGACATCGACATAGCGCCCGCCCGTGAGGCGTTCGGCCAGTGCCGAGGTGACGCCCGGCACGGACTTCACGGCCTGCTCGACGCGGCTGACCAGCCGGTCGATCTCCTTGAGGTCGGTCCCGGCCACCTTGATGCCGACCGGGCTCTTGATGCCGGTGGCCAGCATGTCGATGCGGTTGCGTATGGGCGGCACCCAGATATTGGACAGGCCCGGCACCGTGACGGCGCGGTCGAGCGCTTGCACCAGCTTGTCGGGCGTCATGCCCGTGCGCCACTGGTCGCGTGGCTTGAACTGGATGGTGGTCTCGAACATCTCCATGGGCGCCGGGTCGGTGGCGGAGTCCGCCCGTCCGGCCTTGCCGAAGACCGTGGCGACTTCCGGAACGGTCTTGATCAGGCGATCCGTTTGCTGCAGCAACTGCGCGGCTTTGCCTGCCGACAGCCCCGGCAGGGCAGACGGCATATACAGCAGGTCGCCCTCGTCGAGCGGTGGCATGAACTCGCCCCCGACCCGCAGGATCGGCCAAGCGGTTGCCGCGAGCAGCACCGCGGCGACCACCAGCGTGGCCTTGGGAAAGCGCAGCACCCGCGCGAGCAGTGGCTGATAGGCGCGGATGAGCAACCGGTTGAGCGGATTGGCCTGCTCCGGCGGAATCCGGCCGCGGATCAGATAGCCCATCAGCACGGGAATCAGCGTCACCGCCAGGCCCGCCGCCGCCGCCATGGAATAGGTCTTGGTGAAGGCCAGGGGCGCAAACAGGCGGCCTTCCTGCGCCTCCAGCGTAAAGACAGGAACAAACGACAGCGTGATGATCAGCAGTGAAAAGAACAGGGCGGGGCCCACTTCCGCCGCCGAGTCGCCGATCACACGCCATTGCTCGTCGCCGGCCAGATGCCGGCCGGGATGTTCGGCCCGCCAGTGCTCCACGTGCTTGTGCGCGTTCTCGATCATCACCACGGCCGCGTCGACCATGGCCCCAATGGCAATGGCGATGCCGCCGAGCGACATGATGTTGGCGTTGACGCCCTGATACCGCATCACCAGGAAGGCGGCGAGGATGCCAAGCGGCAGCGACACGATCGCGACCAGCGCGGAGCGCAGGTGGAACAGGAACACGAGGCAGACCACCGCCACGACGACGAACTCTTCCACGAGCTTGTGGGCGAGGTTGTCCACCGCCCGGTTGATGAGGCTGGACCGGTCATAGACCGGCACGATCTCCACGCCAGCCGGCAGGCTGGGTTTCAGCGCCGCAAGCTTCGCCTTGACCGCTTCGATGGTCTCCAGTGCGTTCTTGCCGGAGCGCATGATGATGACGCCACCAGCGACTTCGCCCTGGCCGTTCAGCTCGGCAACGCCGCGCCGCATCTCCGGGCCGAGCTGGATGGTGGCCACGTCGCCAAGGCGAACGGGGATGCCGGCACTGTTTACGCTGAGCGGTATCTGCCGGAAATCGTCCAGCGTTTTCAGGTATCCGGAAGCGCGGACCATGTACTCGGCTTCCCCGAGCTCCAGCACGGAGCCGCCTGTCTCCTGGTTGGCCCCCTTCAATGCGGCCAGGATCGTAGCTTGCGCGATGTTGTAGGCGCGCAGCTTGTCAGGCAGCAGGACGACCTGGTACTGCTTGACCATCCCGCCGATGGATGCCACCTCGGAGACATTGGGCAGCGACTTCAGCTCGAAGCGCAGGAACCAGTCCTGCAGCGCACGCAGCTGTGCCAGATCATGGTGGCCGGTCTTGTCGGTCAGGGCGTACTCGTAAATCCAGCCCACGCCGGTCGCATCCGGTCCAAGCGCCGGCTTGGCGGCGGCAGGCAGTTTCGACTGGACCTGATTCAGGTATTCCAGCACACGCGAGCGGGCCCAGTACAAGTCGGTGCCGTCCTCGAACAATACATAGACAAAGGAGTCGCCGAAGAACGAATATCCCCGCACCGTCTTTGCCCCCGGCACCGACAGCATGGTCGTTGTCAGCGGATACGTGACCTGGTTCTCGACGATCTGCGGCGCTTGCCCGGGGTAGGGCGTGCGGATGATGACCTGCACGTCGGAGAGATCAGGCAAGGCGTCCAGCGGCATGCTGCGCGCCGCCCAGATGCCCCAGGCCGTCAGGATGACCGTGGCAAGCAGCACGAGGAAGCGGTTCCGGATCGACCAGCGAATGAGCTTGGCAATCATGGCTTGTCCCCCGCGCCAGCGGCGGCTGATTGCACGGAAGACAGGACCGGCACGCCGTCATTGTTGATCTGGAAGCGGAAGCGCACCTCCTGGCCGGCCCTCAGATTCTTTGGCAGGCCCGCTGCTGGCGCTGCGAAGTCCATGGTCATGGCACCCCACTGGAGCGTGGGGATCGGTCCGTGGGACAGCGTCAGGCCCTCCGGCGTGATGGCTTCGATACGTCCGATGCCTTCATGCTCCGCGCCGGCTGCCGATGGTGCCGGTGGTGCCGATGGTGCCGATGGTGCGCTCGCACTCTCCATGCGCGTCGCGGCGCCGCGCAGGCTCGCCTCGGAGTCGAGCAGGAACTGGCCCGAGACCACCACCGTCTGGCCTGCCTTCAGGCCTCCGGTCACCTCGGTTTGGCCACCGGCTTCCGCGCCGGTTCTGACCTCCACCGGACTGAAGCCGCCGTTGCCAGTCGCAACCATGGCCACCGTGCGCGAGCCGGTACGGATCAGCGCTTCGGTCGGGACCAGCAACTGGTCGGCACCCGGCCTCGCGCCGAACCGGGCATTGACAAACATGCCAGGCAGCAGCTGGCGGTTCTTGTTGGCGAGTTCGATGCGCACCTTGATCGTGCGCGTGCCTGGATTCACGTCGGGCAGGATGGCGTCTATCTTGCCGGTTAGTGTTTGTCCCGGCAGTGCCGCCGCGGTAGCCGAAACCAGCTGTCCGGGCCGGACGGCCGCAGCCTGGCTCTCCGGCAGCTCTGCCAGGACCCAGACCGTGGAGAGATCGGCCACGCGGAACAACGTCATGCCGGGCGAGACGGTCATGCCATCGCGCGCGCCGACTTCCGTGATGACCCCATCGACGGGGCTCGCGATGGTGAGCCGGGGCTGCAGCTTGCCGGTGGTCTCCACCAGCCGGATCTGGCTATCGTCCATGCCAGCCTGACGCATGCGCGCGCTGGCGGCGCCGCGCAGGTCGCCGTACGGGCTGCCGCTCATGCGCGCGACCGCAAGGTACTCCTCCTGCGCGGCGACCCACTCGGGTGCATAGAGGACGATCAACGGCTGGCCACGCCTGACCGGGTCAAGGGTGGTCCTGGCATAGGCGTGCTCGACGTAGCCCGCGGTGCGCGCCTGGATGACCGTGATGCCGCGCTCATTGATGGCCACGTTGCCCGGCACCTCCAGCACGGCATCGAGCCGGCCGGGCCTGACCTGCGCGGTCCTGATGCCCAGGTTCTGCAGGACGCGGCTGTCGATGGTGAGCGCCGCGCCGCTGGTGCCGGCATCCTCGTACACCGGCACCAGCTGCATGTCCATGAAGGGGGATTTGCCGGGTTTGTCGAACCGCTGGCCGGGTACCATCGGGTCATGCCAGTACAGGATCTTCTGCCGGCCTGGGGATCCGCGTCGCTGGCCGCGGATGGGTTTCGCGTTGCCGTCGAAGGTGGCTTGCGTGCTTCTCCCCGGCTGACACCCAGTTGATAGGTGCCATAAAGGACGCCCCCGGCGGCAGCGAGTGCCACCAGGGGGAAGATGACTTGTTTCTTCATTTGGAATCCCTCGCGGCGGGTTCGGTCTGCGCGGTGGGCAGCGGGACGAGGAAGGCCAGGTCGGCCCAGCCCCTGGCTGTCTTCGCTTCGAGGGTCAGCCGGTCGAGCGCCGTGTCGATGACCCGGTGGTTGGCTTCGGCAACCGCCAGCAGCGATCCGGTGTTGGCGCGGTAAGCCGTCAATGCCGCGTCTGCCTGGGCGTTTGCCAGGTGGCAGGATGGATTCGTCG
>NZ_AHJE01000170.1 GCF_000243095.1 Cupriavidus basilensis OR16
TGAAGGCTAGCAGTACGCCCGCAAACGAGAGAGTGGAGGAGTTACTTGGCTCGCCACAAGCCTATACGGTGGGTATCGGCGATATTCTCTCTATTGTTGTCTGGGACCATCCTGAGCTGGTATTTCCCACGCAGACATACACAATCGGCACGGCCTACGATATTCCCGCACTTGGCGGTGCTGCGAATGTGCCCGGCTATGTAGTGAGCCCAGCTGGCACCATCCAGTTTCCCTACGCTGGCGTTGTGACAGTACTTGGCAAGACGCCCGACGAGATTCGTGGTGACTTGAGCAGGCAGCTCAAGAGTGTCGTCAACATGCCGCAAGTCACAGTGCGCGTACTCGCGTTTCGCAGCAAACGCGTGTACATGGATGGGGAGGTAAAGGTGCCTGGCCCGCAGAGTATTGACGACGTGCCAATGACGCTCGTGGAAGCGATCAACCGCGCAGGTGGCGTAAATGTGCTCACAGGCGACAACAGCCGCATCCGCATGGCGACAACAGCCGCATCCGCATTAGTCGCAACGGCAAGAACTACTACGTCGATCTGCCAGCTCTATTGCGCCAAGGTATCGATCCTACGCGTGTCATGCTGAGTAACGGGGATATCGTTCGCGTGGAGCAACGTGAAGACAGCAAGGTATTTGTCACTGGTGAAGTTGTGCGCCCATCCACCGTGCTCCCGCGCAACGGTCGCCTGACACTGAATGAGGCCATCGGCGAAGCCGGTGGCGTGAATCCGTCCTCGGCCGATGCGAAAGAACTGTACGTAATCCGCAAGAGTGCGGACGGCGAGGCGCAGGTCTTCCATCTCGATGGCAAGTCTCCGGTCTCCCTGGCGTTGGCGGAATCCTTTGAACTGAAACCTAAAGACGTCGTGTATGTGGATGCAGCCGGCGTAGTGCGGTGGAGCCGCGTGATAAACCAGCTGTTACCGAGCGGAAACTTCTTCACTTCCACTGCCAATACACTGAAATGATCAAGACCGTACTAGTAGTGTGCATTGGCAACATTTGCCGGAGCCCAATGGCGGAGGGCCTGCTGAAACACGTGCTCCCGGATACGAGAGTCATATCGGCCGGATTGGGCGCGCTAGTAGGCCAACCTCCCGACCCGCACGCGGTTGCATTAATGAGGGAGCTTGGTTTGGACATCTCAGGCCATCGGGCTCAGCAACTGAATGGCGGTCTGGCGAGGCAAGCGGATCTGATTCTGGTGATGGATAACGCGCAGCGGCAGGAAATTCAGCGTCTGCACCCGGCAACAACCGGTCGCGTATTCCGTATGGGCGAACTTGCCAAATTCGATATTCCGGACCCCTTTCGCGAGGACCGCCCCGCCTTTGAGGACGCGCTCGATTTGATCCAGCGCGGCGTGGAAGCTTGGGTGCCCCGCATTCAGGCACTCCGTTAACAGATTTTGCAGTCGAGCCAATGAATCAGAACCCTCCTCCAGTCATCGTAGCCGGACCGCCCGAAGACGAGATCGATCTCGTCCACTATTTGGATGTGCTGCTGGCTAGCCGATGGCTGATTGCATCCATTGCCGGCGCGGTGCTCGTGCTTGGAATAGCCTATGCCTTCCTGGCGCGTCCGGTCTACCAGGCCGACATCCTAGTGCAAGTGGAAGACAATCCTAATAGTGCGAAGAGCCTACTGGGTGACGTCTCCAGCCTCTTTGATGTCAAGGCTGAGGCAACCGCTGAGATCGAGATTATTCGCTCGCGCATGGTCGTAGGAAAAGCGGTGGATAACTTGCGCCTATATATCTCGGGAAAGCCGAATTACTTTCCCTTTGTTGGTGCGTGGATTGCCAGTCGGGCAAAGGGACTGTCCGAGCCAGGCCTGTTTGGCTTCGGCGGCTTCGCATGGGCCAAGGAATCGATCAAAGTTGAGTTGTTCGATGTTCCTGACTCGCTGGAGGGGGAGAAATTCAAGTTAATGTCGTTGGGCGAGGGGCGCTACCGGCTCGAACAGAGCAGTCTCGATAGCCCGTTGGAAGGTCGTGTGGGCGAGCGCTTAGAGGCAAATCAAAGCGCAGGTAGCTTTTCCTTGTTAGTGACTGATCTCAAAGCAAAGCCCGGTATCGTTTTTAACCTGGTGCGTGCATCGCGGTTACAGACGCTGGAGAGGCTACAGGATCAGCTCAAGATCGCAGAGCAGGGCAAACAGAGCGGGATCATTGGTGCGTCACTCGACGGCACCGATCCTGTTCTCACTGCCAGCATCCTGAACGATATTGGCGATGAATACGTTGCCCAGAACATCAAGCGAAAGGCTGCGGAGGCTGAGAAGTCTCTGGTCTTCCTCGGGGATCTATTACCGCAATTGAAGACCGAACTTGAGCGTGCGGAGGTCAAATACAACGAGATGCGCAACAAGCGCAACACCTTCAACTTGAGTGAGGAAGGAAAGGCCTTCTTGCAGGAGAGTGTAACCGCTGAAACGAGCTTGCTAGAGCTGAAGCAGAAGCGTACAGAATTGCTGACGCGTTTCACTTCCACGCATCCTGGTGTTCAGGCCTTGAATGAGCAGATCGCAACTCTAAACTCGAAAGTTGGGAGTATGGCTGCTCGGATGAAGACGTTTCCGAATGTGGAGCAGGACACGCTACGTCTCATGCGCGATGTGCAGGTCAACAACGACCTCTACGTCGGACTGCTTAACAATATGCAGCAACTTAAGTTGGTAAAGGCGGGCAAGGTCGGAAACGTCCGCCTGCTGGATGACGCCCCGATCCCCGAAGAGCCTATCAAGCCAAAAAAGGGCTTGACAATTGCATTGTCCGCTATCCTCGGCCTAATGGTTGGGGTTGTCGCCGCCTTTGTGCGAAATGCGCTCTATGGGGGCATCACCGATTCCCAGGATATCGAACAGCATACCGGGTTGAACGTGTATGCCACCGTCCCCCTCTCGCTTGCACAAGCCTCGCTGACCGAAGAGATTCGCCTGCGCAAGCGTGGCAAGTTCCTGCTCGCGGATCGGAACCCCAACGAGCCATCGATCGAAAGCCTGCGTAGCCTCCGCACAGCGCTGCAATTTGCGATGCTCGATGCTGACAACAACCGTGTATTGCTGACGGGACCGACACCGGGTGTAGGAAAATCCTTCATTTCCGCCAACCTCTCGGTGGTGATGGCCACGGGCGGCAAGCGAGTGCTACTTGTAGACGCAGATATGCGCAAAGGCTACCTGAACCATTACTTTGGAATGGAACGGACAAACGGCCTGTCCGACGTTTTGATAGGAAACGTGGGCTTTGACCAGGCGGTCCATCGCAATGTCTTCGACAATCTTGATTTTCTCAGTACTGGCGCCTTGCCACCCAATCCCGCAGAGTTGTTACTTAACGAGCGTATGGTGAAGCTGCTGCACGAAGCGGGCGAACAATATGACCTTGTGCTTATCGATACACCACCTGTACTCGCAGTGTCCGACACAGCAATTTTGGCGGCGCGTTGCAGCACGGTCTTCCTTGTCACCCGCTTCGAGAAGACGACCATTGGCGAGGTCACGGAATCGGCCAAACAATTGCGGCAGGCCAATGCGGATGTCAGTGGCGTAGTCTTCAATGGGTTGGACCCAAATGCTTACCGCTACGGATACGGCTCGAAGTATGGGCGATACCGATATGCATACTACGGTTACGCGCCGCAGGAACCTGCGCAGCAGGTAGGGAACAGAACGTAGGCGAACAACGTCTTGAAGTCGGGTTTTCTCGCTGCGGTCGGTAGACGACAAAAACATGTGCTTCGGAAACTCATTACTCGATCGCAGATTTCAGCACTAGCTCTTCGAGCGATTGAGTGTGATGAGGTTGTTGAGACTCCAATAGGGCCGACGAGGCGCCCGGTCCGCGAACGTTCTATCAACGTCCGGCCCCCAAGGACCGGTAGCAAGCTCTCGTGCCTAATTTTGAAATCTCTTTACTTATTTGCGTACGCCGCTAGGAAATCGCGGTCCGTCTTGCGACTGATTCGACGCGAGCGGTGTGTTTGATTCTTGATTCTTTAGAAGGGAAACACGGATGGAAGCAGCCACCGTCATCACTCCGGTAGTTCTTTGCGGAGGGTCGGGAACGCGCCTTTGGCCACTATCTCGCGAAGGTCATCCTAAACAGCTTCTGAAACTCTTGGGAGCGAGATCACTCCTGCAGGACACCTTGCTACGCGTGAGGGAGGTGACGGGAATTGGCGCGCCTGAGGTTGCCGAGCAAGCACGCGAGATCGGGACCAATAACGCGGCGTTCATACTCGAACCTTGCTCGCGCAACACTGCACCGGCTGCCGCTGCCGCCGCTCTATCGGCCGTGGCCTCAGGGAAAGATCCGTTACTCCTGCTCCTGCCAGCTGATCACCTGATCCGGGATGCATCTGCCTTCTGCAGCATAGTGGAACAAGGCGTGTCAGCGGCGCTAGGCGGGGCCATCGTTACCTTTGGCATCGTTCCCACGGCGCCGGCGATAGGCTATGGCTATATTCAAGCCGGCGCTCGGTGCAGTGACAATAGTTATGAAGTTGCTAGCTTCGAGGAAAAGCCTTCGCTTCCGCGAGCGACCCAATTCCTGTCGGATGGGAACTATTTCTGGAACAGCGGAATTTTCTTGTCTCGCGCGTCAGTATACATAGCTGAACTCGAGGCACACTCGCCGGAGATTCTGTCTGCCGTCCGCGAAGCGGTAGTGAACGGCACGAACGATCTGGACTTCTTTCGCTTGCAAGCAGATTCCTATGAGCGCTGTCCCGTAAACTCCATCGATTACGCGGTGATGGAGAATACTAAGAGAGCCCGTATGCTGCCATTGCCCCTCGAGTGGAGCGACGTGGGCTCGTGGGACGCAGTATGGAAAATTGGCACCAAAACGGCTGAAGGAAATGTCAGTACTGGCGATGTCCTTACTCACAATACAAAGAATTGCTTGGTTCAAGCTTCGCATCGCCTTGTGGCAATCGCGGGACTCGAAGATGTAATGGTCGTCGAGACGCCGGATGCCGTATTAGTCGTACACAAAGACCAATGTCAGGAAGTCAAAGTACTGGTGGACATGGTCCGCGAACGGGGAACCAGCGAGGCTTCCGCCCATCGTAAAGTCTACAGACCATGGGGAAGTTATGATGCGGTCGACGGGGGCCAGCGCTATCAGGTAAAGCGTATCACGGTAAAACCTGGGGCAAAATTATCACTGCAAATGCACCATCATCGCGCGGAGCATTGGATTGTCGTCTCCGGAACGGCTCGCATACGGAACGGCGATCGGGACTATTTGCTAACTGAAAATCAGTCCACCTATATACCAATCGGGGAAACTCACAGTCTCGAAAATCCTGGGCGAATTCCGCTTGAGCTTATTGAAGTCCAATCTGGATCGTATCTGGGGGAGGATGATATCGTTCGTTTTGAAGATATCTACGGGAGAGCGTGATCTATGGGTTCCACTTTGACAGTGGTAATTGCAGCTAAGAGATGAGAAGTTTTTTGGTATATGAAGATTAGGAAGTCGGCTAGCCTTGTGGTTCTATTGTCGTCCATAGTTTCAAGTGGGCTCGGCTTCCTTTTTCAGATCGCAGTGTCGAGGAGTCTCTCGCAACACGAATATGCCCAATACACAATATTCTTCGAGATATATACCACTATCGTAATGGTCTGCGATTTGGGGATGGCGGTTACATTCGTAAACCTCTTCCGTCAAAAGCTGACAAGCGAGGATGATTCCTCTCGTGAGGAGAGGCTCTTGATTCTCGTTGTCATTGCACTAAAGGCGGCTATTTTTTTTCCGTCCTTCGTAATCGGATCAATATACTTCTATCGAATTAGTCCCGGAGTGTACGGAGTAACGGAGCTATTTCTGTATGCTGCCCTATTTTGTAGCGTAACAGAAGTCGCTTATCAATTCTGTTTGACAGTAGATCAGTCACATACTGACTTCATGCGCCTGGCTGTCTTCAGGATAATATTGCCTATAGCTAGAGTATTGGCGATATTTGCTCTGATTTATTTTGGGAACCGTGATTTTGGTCTGATTTCTCTGATTTATGGTATTTCGGCGATCGTCTGTATTCCGAAATTTATTCGACTCATAGTCGAGGCTAAATTAAGTATTATTGATATGAATGAACTGAAGCCGTATTTCAGGGAATTCTTTAGTCTATTAAAGTGGAATCTTCTTGCTTCGTTCTCGGCGTTAGTAGTTATGAAGGCAGATGTATTGATTGTCGCCTCGTATCTTCCACCATCGGAGATTGCCGCATATGGAGCCGCACAGCGATTCAGCATAGTTGGCTCCGTCCTCACGGGAGCCTGCGGGACGGTTTTGATCCCATTAGCGGTGGGACTAAAACATAGAATTGATATAGATAGGTATTTAAAAAAAGCTATACGAAATTCGATTTTATTTGCACTTCCATTGGCTGTGTTGATTCTAATGTCAAAGATCATCGTTCCGATGGTGATGGGTCCTAATCTGGCTTCTGTATGTATCTGGTGCCACGCTTTGGTGTGGAGGCAGCCGCTGGCGTGAATCTATCAACTAGGCTACTCGGTGCGTTTTTTGTCTTGATTATGTTCTATTGGAGAATTTACCGTGTTGCTCGATAGAATTAACGGAAAACTGCGGGGCATATATTTGAATTGGAAACTTTATAGGACAGATTTTCAAGGGATAGGAGCGAACTGCGAGTGGCACGGCGGCGTGATCACAGATAGTCAGAATATATCGATTGGTGACTACGTCTACCTCGGCCCTGCCGTCCAATTGCATGGACGAGGTGGAATAACCATCGGAGAGGGAACAATTTTTGGCCCTCGAGTCACCATTCATTCGTCAAACCACAACATCGAGGCGCCTGAATACTTGCCCTATGACCAGATTACGGTCGCGAAGCCGGTATCGATTGGTCGAGCAGTCTGGATCGGCGATCAAGTAATGATCTGCCCAGGGGTGAATGTTGGAGACGGCTGTGTTGTTGGAATGGGAAGCGTCGTCGCGAAGAGCTTACCTCCATATTCTGTATGTGCGGGCAATCCCTGCCGGGTTATTCGTTTTCGCGACGACCTGCAGAGATTGGAGAATTTGTTACGCGATAGTAATTTATACATGCAGGCAAAGTCGAGCGGTAAATTAAAGTCATCTGTGGTTTATAAATAATAGGCCAATAATGAATATTCTCATATCTGGCTGGTATGGTTTCGGCAATGTCGGCGATGAGGCAATCCTCCAGGCGATGATAGAGCACTATCGTCGCACCGAAATGAATTCAAAAATTAGGGCGCTATCCTACAGGCCAAAAAATACCAGGGAATGGCAAAACATACAGGCCGCTAATCAACCGCCTAGCGGCTTGAAATCATGGATTGCATGCCTTGCGTTGTTTCGCTGGGTAAGAACTTTTTACTATTTCATATGGTGCGATAAGTTCGTAATGGGGGGGGGTGGGTTTCTCTCGGATTGGGATCGGAAGGTTCCCGCTATTTGGTTGCGGCAATTAAAGTGGGCGAAGATCCTAGGAAAACATACCGCGTTGATTGGAGTCGGCATTGGTCCTATCTTCGATAGTAAAAATCAGGATCTGATTCGTCGATACATTGAAGATTATGTTGATGAGATAAGCGTTAGGGATCAAGAATCTCGGCGGTGGCTTGTTGATAAATGCAAAGTCGGAGGCGAGCGCGTTTCAGTGGAGATCGACCCGGTTGCGCTGTTGGATTGTTCAGAATGGCGTTCAACGGACGGAGAGGTTAAAAATGTTGGCGTAATTTACGCGCAATATTTCGATAGAAAGAAGTTATTTGGATCCGATAATTCGTCTAAAGATGATTTAGAAAATTGCTATGTGGCGCAGTTGGAAGAGCTTAAAAATCTAGGTTGTACTGTGCAATTGATTTCTTGGCTAGATAGTTTGTCCGCGCGTTCAGGTGTTCCGGTCGTATATCCGAGAGATTTCAAACACGCCATTCATAGCATGTCTCTCTGCAAAGCCATAATCAGCTTTAGGTTGCATGGAAATATACTGGCACACGCACTTGGAATACCGTTCCTTCCGATAATCTATCACCACAAGGGATTTGGATTTCTTGATATGTGTGGGAGATCAAGATCTAGTGCAATTGTTGTTGGCGATGGAATAAACATTGAAAAAACGGAACAATTAGAATCGCACTGGGTAAGTAAGACACGGGAATTTATCGGCGAGATAAAGTAGCTATGCGAATCGCGTTTCTAACTGATCAAAAAATAATGGGTGGCGGTGAGAGAAATCTGCTCTCACTGACATCGAGGCTGAGTCGAACGGAAGACGTTACGGTATTCACAAACAGTGATTTACTCGCTAACGCATTCGATGAAAAAGGTGTGACCGTGCGGCTTCATCCAATTAGAAGTCGATGGTTAAAGTTCATCCCTGTAAGGGATAGATCTTTGGAAAGAGAGCTACGGGAATTCGATGTTGTACATGCATATTCCGTGTCAACTGTTCCTGCTCTATTTGGGCATCCAAAGGCTGTTTGGACAATACACGGTCCATGGGAGAAACCGTTCGGAGGCAGATCGATTGTGGCCGAACGCTGGCTAAAGCATGCCATTGCGGTGTCCACGGACGTAATGGCGCATTGTAGATTCCGGAAATGTCCAATCACCGCTATTCCTCTCGGTTCCCTTTCGGAAGATTCAATGATAAGGGCGTCATCGGATCCGATTTCAATGACCAATTCATCCGTTCGTATAGGGGTTCTTGGTAGATTTCAATTTATCAAGGGACAGGATTTAGCTATAAAAGCTTCGCGAATAGTTGCAGAGAGATTTCCTGATAAGAAGATCGTATTGCAAATGTGTGGGTCAGTTAATGACGAGTATAAGAAAGATGTCGACTATTTTAGTCAGATAATGCGGGATGCTTCGTCAAGAAAGATTGGTCAATTGTCAGTGGAATTTTTATCGCATAGCAACAACCCGCTTTCGTTTATTGATGAACAAGATTTGATTTTGGTGCCTTCTAGATATGAGTCATTTAGCATGACTACGATTGAGGCTTTGGCGCGAGGAAAGCCTGTCGTGGTTCCAGACATTGGAGGACCAAAGGAAATTATAGGTGCGCGCGAAGACGTAGGTTTGATGTTTGATCCATGCTCGGCTGAATCTATCGCCGATTCAATAACTCGTGTGCTCGCAGGCCACAGATTCAATGCATCGGACTCTACATCGCGTCCAAGCCTCCTATTGGCACGCTTGATGGTGAAAGTCTTAGAACTCTCCATTTTCTAAGGGGATTGTCTTCGATGCACACCGTAACTTTTGCGAGCCCTCCGCTAGCGGGGATCGAATCGGAGCAAACCGCAGACGTTATTAGCGCGACGGGCGTATCTCGATTCGTGCCAATTTCTCCTGGGAGACGGACACTAAGAAGCTTCGGATCGGCGCTGGCTCAGCGGAAACCACATTTCTTTGTTGCCGCTAAAGATCTGCGTTTCGAGAGGATGATAGAACGTGGCGATCTAGGCGAATTCGATGTAATTCATTTGGACGGGCTCGTCGCATTCAATTATTTCGAGGCCGCTCGAGACGCTTGCAAAAAGGTTTCTGTCGATCTGCGCGATGCCTGGTCACTTTTGTACACACGCATTTTGAGCAGCAAGCGTGGTGCTGACAAAGTGTACACACATCTCAAGCTGAAACTTCTTGAGCGAGTAGAGCGGGAAGTAGTCGATAAAGCAACCGAGTTAATTGTCATATCTGACGTGGATAGAAACTATCTGGCAGAAAAATACAATCGAGATAGGGAATCTATTCGTGTGGTTGCAAATGGTGTGGAGAGCCACCCCATTCAGGCGGAAAAAGTAAAGAATGAAGATGATCCTAGAATGAAGATGATCCTATTGTTCTAGTTTTTACTGGTGCGATGGATTATTTCCCTAATGATCAAGCTGCGTCGTACTTTCTTAGCGAGATATTTCCAAATTTGAAAGTATCAAATCGTAGTTGGAAGATGTACGTGGTAGGTAGATCCCCCTCTCAGGCTTTACTTAACTGCGCGTCCAATGACATTGTCATCACGGGAACCGTACCGAGTATCGAAAAATATTTGAATGAAGCCGATATTGTTGTTGCGCCTCTACTTTCTGGTGCCGGCTTAAAAAATAAGGTGCTCGAGGGGATGGCTAGTGGAAAGGCGGTTATCGGAAGTTCAATTGCATTTGAGGGAATCGACGGTGAAGAAGGAGTTCATTTTCTCTGTGCTAACTCAAAAAGCGAGTGGATCGAGAGTATTAACAATTTGGCAAACGATGACGACCTACGTGAAGCGGTGGGGAGAAAGGGTAGGGAGTTTGTAAGGAACCAATTCTATTGGTCAAAAATAATTGAAGAATTTCGAGCTGTGGTACTGGACTAGGGCTATGGAAGAGACTGTAACAAATTTTCAAGTCGCAGGATTGCGCGTGTCAAGCCTTGCGGTCAGCGAAGATCGTTTTACCCATGCGCTGCAGGACGCAATCAGCAAGAGTAGATGTATTATTGTAACTTTTGTTAATCCAAATTCATTTTTTCTCAGACGTAAACACTACGCGTATTCAACCGAACTTGGCGAATTTGATGCTGTTTTTGCAGACGGAATTGGCGTCGTGCTGGGCGCAGGACTGCTGGGCTACAGGATAAGACGCTTGAGTTTCGATAGTACCTCGCTCGCCCCGGTTATTTTTCGTTGGGCTCAAGAAAATTCGATTGGGACATTCTTGATAGGTAGCTCGAAAGAAAAAATATCTGTGGCCGAAAGGACTATCAGTGAAGAATTCGAGAATTTAAAGATATTGGGAAAGGTGGATGGTTACACCGAGAACTCAGAGGCGATAGCTAAGATAATTTCCAGCGGAGCACAATTGGTAATATGTGGCATGGGCGGACCGCTGCAGGAGAGGTTCTTGCTGAATCTGAGGGATGCGGGATTCCGCGGCGTAGCCTTCACTTGCGGTGGCTATTTCGATCAGTTGATTGGTGGGTATGATTATTATCCTAGAATCGTCGATAAATTAAATGTAAGGTTTATATTTAGACTGTGCAAAGAGCCTAGGCGGCTTGCAAAGCGTTATCTTATCGACTCACGGTTTTTTGTTTTTGATATATTTAAGGGGAATTTTTTAAAAAAATATAAAGCTAAATAGAGGTGGATGATGACGCTGGCGTCGTTTGTACCAATGTTATTGTTTTTGCCGCTGCTTCAATATAATCCGGTGCCTGGATTAAATGGGTTCTTGCCTGTTGGGTCACTGTTTGGCGCCATGGCAATCGGGTTAAGGTTGGCCGTGAGCCACAGTGGTGCCCCATCGGCCTCGCCTCTCCGAGTAAAGCGTTTGGATATTTTTGTAGTTTTATTCTGGTTAATTTTGATTGTGCCAACGATAACAAGTTTAAATACTAGAGTATCAATAAAGGTACTTTTTGATTGGGCATTGGCCGTATTGATATATTTTTACGTGGCGCGCTTTTCCTCAAAGAGAGAGCTACGAGTGTTGATCGGATCTTTGGTGGTTCTGACTGGCGTTTCCGCGGCAATCGTGATCATGCAAAAATTCCTGGGCGTGACCTGGCCGGTATCTGGCTATTTGAACGATGAACTGTCGGAGGAACGCCTCAATTTTGGCGATGTTGGCGCGGTCCGGACCGTAGGAATTTTTTTGCATGCAAATTCGCAGGCGCTATTGTTTTCTGTGCTTTTGCCATTTTGCTTCGGCTTACTTGGATGCATGAGACGGGGATGGGGAAGGGTTGCTACGTTCTTTGTGTTCGTCCTGGGCTGCGTCGCACAATTATTGACTCTATCGAGAAGTGGTCTGCTTTGTTCTATTTTATCCATTGGATCGATATTTTTCTTTCAAATGCGATACGGCCAATCAAGAATGGCGATTTGGCGAACGATGAGAAGCCTAATTACGTGGCTGCTGGTGGGAGCGGTATGTGCAGTGATGCTGGCATTATCGACAAGCATCATAGATAGTCTCGAAGAGAGATTCTTCTCCAGTCACTATGCCGAGCGAGACGAGGGATCTGCGATTGCTCGAGCTGCCAACCTCGATGCGGGAATAAATGCCACGCTGGCTAACCCTGGTCTCGGTATCGGACCAGGTATGAGTTCGAAAGTCTATTTCGAATATGGCGGATGGCGGGGATTCGGACCGCATAATATGTATCTTTTGCTTAGTAGTGAATTCGGTATTCCCGTTCTTGTCTTTTTTTGTTTATTGCTTTTCAGATTTTTTTTCTCGCGCGCTGGCAGGAGTAAAAAGCAACGTAAGAAGCCTGGCGTTACCTTGCTTGGCGGCGCTGATCTCGTTCGCCGTAGCTGGTCTATTTGAGAGCGCAACGTCGGGGATAATGTTGGTTCCATTGTTTACTGTATTTGGAATGATTGCAAGATCAGATAAATAATATATCTGATTTTACTTATTTTAATTTATATTGATTTTATTATTTTTGTTAAATTTTATTTAATATATTTGCATGGAAAGATCTAGCGGCGAGGAATAACGGTGATGCGGATCCTTATAATCTCTAATGGTGTGGCAGGCGGAGGTGCGGAGAACTTCGCTTGGAATGAGGCCGAGGCGCTTCGTGGCAGAGGTCACGACGTAAGAATCCTGAGTGTAGTTCCGGACGCGTCGCACAGGGCTGGCTGATAAGGGTGTGATATCTAGGAGTCTATTTCATCAGAAGATAGGCTTACTTGGAAGAGTATTTTTTGGAATGGCGATGTATATAGCGTTACTCGGCGCGCGATTCGTGAGTTCAATCCGGATGTAATTCATTTGCATCGGATTAGGATATTTTCGATGGCCTTGCTGTTCGCGTTGCGAGGACATGCTGGGAAAGTCTTCATGACATTGCATGATCACTACCTCACGTGTCCTTCGTCTACGAGGACTTTTGGATGTGGACGGCCGTGTCATCTTGATCGATGCGATCCCCGCGTTGCGCTGAAGGAGAAATGTGTCGGTAACTCGAGAGCGTTGACGGCTGTATCTCTCGCGGAGTTTCACCTGCGGGGAGGCGTCACACGTGCCCACAGGCAAGTTGATAGGTTCCTTCTTCCTAGCAGATTTTTACTAAATTGGACCATGCGATCAGGAGTCGAGGCGTCGCGGCTCTCTTATCTCGCGAACTTCTCGCCTCGGAGTTCGACCCTGGGCGAGGAAGTTGGAAATTATACGGATAGTAATCGCCAATTTATATTCCTGGGTAGGTTGTCAGAGGAAAAGGGAATATTTGTTTTGTTGGCGGCTGCAAAATTAGTTCCCGATGCTACGGTATTGATTGTTGGCGATGGCCCGATGCGAGCAGAGATTGCATCAATCATTAAACGAGATGGCATATCTAACGTTCGGCTGACCGGCCATTTAAATGGTGATAAACTACGAGAGGTGATTGGCGAAAGCCGTGCGTTGATTATTCCGTCAACCTGCTTCGAAACGGCGCCGCTGGTGATTATTGAGGCGTATCAGGCGGGCATACCTGTTATAGGTGCAAACCGAGGTGGGATATCGGAGATGGTTCTGGACGAAGAGACTGGATACTTATTTGAGGCTGAGAATCCTAAGGCGTTGGCGGATTGTATGACTAAGCTATTGGCGGTGAAAGGGTTATCGGAGGCGCTCGGGGCCAATGGAAATAAATGGGGTCGACAATTTGAAGAGGGGGAGCACACCGATTCTTTGCTGAGATTTTACTTGCAGTAGGCGGCGAAAGCTCAACGGGTGTCAGAGTCAAGCTGCTGATATAGATTGCTAAGATCGCGGCGTGGAGGAACTTTCCATGAAATTGGAAGTCAGCGGGAAAACTTGCCGAATTGTTGATCCGAGAACTCGACACGATTTTCCCGTGAGTTGCATGCGCGGCGCAGGCAGCTGACGACGCACGTGGCACATAACACCTCGCGACGACGACGTTTAGCCGTTCCTGATGCAATTGCTCACAGCGAGGACATGCTATCTCGCAGCAAAGGCGCAAGCGAATCGAACGAGGCGTCGGCTGGGTCAAGACAGTGAGGCACATGCGTCAGGTGATGGCGCGCTGCCTTAGGAACTTCGACCAGCTGTTTGTCCTGAGCATGGTCGCCGACAGTCTCACGCGCATGCGTCGACTGGGACAAATCCGTTCGTAGTTGCAGTAGTCGTGGCAATGAGGTTGGAAGCCGGCGCTAAACAGCCAACAAGTCGATGGACTGACGCGCAGCTTCTGGATTGTGGAATACGTGGAGCACATCCACCGCACAGGTTGAAGCGTTGTCGATTGCGCGGGGCGTACTTCAGCAGCCTACTAGGCTGTCCAGAAGCTGAGGATTATGTTGTGTCAGATAGGGGATACGGAGTTTTTTGATTCTACCGACGAGTAACCTGGGCAGCATTTTTGCTGTCTACTTTTTGGATCGCGCGGTATCCCGAGGGTGCTGTTCATGACCGTGATAAGCAGGATTCAGAGAAAGGTGAATTTCGCTTCACCGCAAGGTCGTTGGTTCCACTGCTTGCTGCGCGCGCGAAATGACGCGTGCAGCAGGTTGGGAGTGGCAATGGTGGTTCCAGAGCCTAGTCGCAAATGTGCGAAATTGAATTGTTCAGCTAACGACTACCGACTACCAGAGTTATTTTTATTGGACCAGGCCGACACGTTTCGTCCTTCTCTAGCGGGGAAGGAATTTGGAATTGCTGGAGGGGTTGTCAACCATTGATATCGTTGCGTGGATCTCTAGCGAGAATGACGTGAAGCTGTTCTGTAAATTCAAACGGATCGTCAATAAGCGTTCTGCCCAGTCCAACCTTTAAACGCGGTCCAGAAGATGATCCGCAGATCCATCCAGAACGACCAATTGCGGATATAGAAGATGTCGTGCTCGACCCGCTTGGCCATCTTGTCCAGCGTATCCGTCTCGCCACGATAACCATTGATCTGTGCCCAGCCGGTAATGCCGGGCTTGACGCGGTGGCGGAGCATATACAGATCGAGTTGTTCTTTATAGATATTGTTGTGGGCCATGGCGTGCGGGCGGGGGCCTACCACGCTCATTTCGCCTTTGAGCACGTTGATGAACTGCGGCAGCTCGTCCAGGCTCGTGCGGCGCAGGATGGCGCCGATCGGGGTGATGCGGCTGTCGCCCTTGGTGGCCTGGGTGACCACGTTGTGCTCGGCGTGCGGCTTCATGCTGCGGAATTTGTAGACGTGGATCACACGGCCGTCCATGCCAAGGCGCTCTTGCTTGAAGAACACCGGGCCAGGAGAGCTGCGCTTGATCAGCACGGCGATGACCAGGAACAGCGGGGAGAGCGCGGCAAGGACCAGGGCGGCAAAGCCGCGGTCGAACGCTGCCTTCACCGCGCCGCGCACGCCCAGCGAGGGCGGGCGGTTCAGCTCTACCGCGGGCATGCCCAGGAAGTCGCCTACCTTGTGGTTGAGCAGGTCGAAGTCCAGCAGGCTGGGTATCCATTTGATGTCGATGAAGTCGTTGCGCAGTGAGTACGCAATGCTCTGCATCTGGCGGGTGGCGCTCATCGGCAGCGTGATCCAGACTTCGTCGATGCTGTGTTGGCGGGCGAATTCCGCAATCTTGGCGCTGTCTTCCACGCGCATTACGCCGGCCGGCGTAGCTTCATCTGGCGATGCGTAGATGCCCCCTACCCGGTAGCCGGTGCGGCGGTTGGCGGTGGCACGGCGGTACATTTCCTCGCCGGTGCGGCCGTAGCCGACGATCAATACGTGCTTGGTGTTCACACCGGTACCGCGGACCAGGCTCAGGAAGGCGCGGCTGGCGACGTGCAGCACCAGCAGGCCGACGATGGACCCGATATACCAGTAGGTGGCCCAAAGGCGCGAGAGGGAGTCGGCTTGATGGAGGAGGAAGCAGACCAGGATGGTGATCAGCCAGACCAGGGTCCAGCCGGCCAGCATGCGCGTGAAGAGCGAGAGGGGGCTGCGGCCGCGCCAGGACCCATACAGGTCGAACGCGGGCAGCACGATAAACGCTATGGTGCAGCCGAAGTACTGGATGAACTGGTGGATGGGCGCGCTGGGCGTGGCGTCCGTTGCAAAGCGTAGTTCGGTCGCCAGGTAGCCGGCAAGCCAGATGACACCTACGTCCAGCAGGCGCGCGGCCAGCGTTAGCTGGCCGTGGTGCCTGGCGAACATGTCGCGATAAACTCCCATGATCTTCCCCGAAAGCGTTCGCAATCCAGTCGCACGGCTGTGCGCCCGAACTATTTATCCCCAATTGATAAGGGCGGCGTGCCATTAACTACGCCGGCCCAGCCATGCGCGCTGTCTCCGATGGCATGGCGTTTTTGATCGGACGAAGGAAGTCGGCGCTGGGCTGCATGGTTTGCAGCCAATTCCATGGCACTTGGGGCGGCTGACCCGTGCGCCCGTGCGTCGTCCGTGCTGGGACGATTCGCTGGAATATCGTCGCTTCGTTTTAAACAGCCGCGATGGGCGCCTGTTTGCTCGTCTTATCGATGGGGCAGATAGTGCGGCGCAGCGACGTCTACCGGTACCCTGCGAGAGAAGGGAACGCGAGGGGATTGTTGGCGCCATGGCGTGGCGTTGCTGGCGAGGCTGCGCAGTGTGTCAGGGAGTCGTGCGGGGGATGGCGCGGGGGATGGCGGTTGAAAGTCTGGTAGGTGGTGGCGGTGCGTCGATTGTTCATTAATGTGTCGATCGTGTATCGCGGTTGATATTTGATTTTTCTAAAGGCTGGTGCATTTTGTCTTTGCGTTTTCTATCCCTGCTTAAGAGGGGGGAATCTCTGAATAAATGCTGGTATTAAGTAACGGGTGTTGTCGATTTCTCTCGCGGCTTATCGTGGCTTCTTCCACCTTCTGTGGGCGCTGCCTAGTCTCACAGTCCCTGGCCTTTGGCTGCCCTTTTTCATCCTGTGCGTAGTCGCGAAGGGCCGGCGGGGACATGCTCCGGCCGGATCGCTCGCGTGGATCGGCTCGCGGGGCGAAGGCGGTCAGTGTTTTGGCGGGCGTTTTGGGTGTTGGCGGGGATGCCTTGGCCGCCGGCGGATAGCCGGCCTGCCGGGCTCACGCCGCCATACCGGGTGCGGGTGTTGCTTACCTGCCAATCGGAGCGCCAATTGCCTGGCCAATCGCGAGAAACTGAGACGCACGGTCAAGAGGCGGCCAAGAGTGGCCTTAATCTCGATAGCTAGAGACTTTTGCCTATAAGGCGTGCGCGCAGGGGTGATGCTTGAGGCCCCTTCTACCCGATCCAGCGAAAGACGGGGGAACCGACGCACCCGGGGCAATGACGGCGGCGACCCGGTGTCTTGCAGGGTCATGAGGCGTACGACGGGAATGATGGGGGTGTTTGGAATGACTGATTTGTCTGGTTTGTCTGGAATGTCTGATGTATCTGGAATGACGGAGCAGGACCAGGGTGTTCTGAGCCGTGAGCAGCTGGATGCTTACTTCGCGTCCTATGTCGGCATGGAGGGGGGAAGCCCAGCCAGCGCGGTCTGGTTCTGCGACAGCATGCCGACGACGGATGGCACGCCGCTGCCTGCGCACCTTGCGCCGGTGCGCGAGGTACCGGCATGGGATGCGGATTTCAGGCTGCGCCATCTGCACGAGATGGGTAAGTGGCAAACGCACCAGCGCATCGCGCGCATCATGGCGGCGGCCCGGGAGATGGTGCTGTTCGGCCGTGACGATAGCGGCGATTGGCAGCGTTACCTTGCGCAGTACCTGTATCGGCCGCGCGGATGGGATTTCAAGCTGAGCTTGTTTCCCTTGGCCGTACGGTCGGAGAACGGGCTGCCCTGGACCCGGCTCCACGGCAACCATCCGGAGTTGAATCCCAAGTCCAGGTACCTGACGCTGTGCCGCAACGGTGGCCGGTTCCGCTTTATCACCCAGTTGCGCCGGAGCGAGCGGCCCAAGGTGGTGGTTTGCCTTGGCGAGCGTTTCGAGGCGGATTACCTCCACGCCTTTGGCATGCGGGGTGTGCCCTTTACCACGCACACGTTGCAGCCGGCCGATCAGGCGAGGGAGCTGCGCATTTATGCCAGCGAAGGGACAAACCTGATTATCTGCCCCGCGGTGGCCGGGGCTGCCGGGCTAGCTTCCGATGTGCTCCTGAACGCCATGGGGGCGGAGGCGGCCTGTCTGAGTTCGGTGTTCTCGGGGCTGGCGGCATAGGCGCGCAGGTCGCTGGGCGACATGCCCGGACAGCTCCGCCGCGCCGGGGTCGGCGTCGATCAGGCGGCGTGCCCGGGCCAGCATGGCGCTGCGGGCGGCGGCGCGGGTGCCACTGTCGGGCTGCGCGCCATGGCGAAAGGCGGCGGTGAGCAACTGCACGCTGGCGTGTATGGCGTCGAGTGCCGCATCCGGCGCCATGCCGGGGATCTCGCGGCTCAGTGCCGTCAGGTGATCCACCGCCAGCCTGGTCAGCGGCGTGTTGGTTTCTGCAATGTGCCCGTGTGTGGCCTCGGCGCCGAGAAAGATGGAATCCATCATCGTGCGCGGCACGAAGACCGAGAGCGCGCGCACGGACCCCCGGTGCATGTGGATGGGCTGCCCAAGGTCCGTGAGCAGGATACCGCCCTGTTGCGGCATCGGGTTGCGCCGCGCGCCCTCGACCACACCGGCGTTGCCCTCGACGAACACCTGGAACACATAGTGCCGCATGGTGTCCGTGGAGATGCGCGCGAGGTTGCGCTCCATGGAGAGCCCGTCGCAGCGGCAGTCCGTGAAGAGCATGTCCCCGACTAGATAGCGGTCGATGGAGGCCTGGAAAGGGGCGGTGAGGTCGTCCCGGGTGAGGTTGACGTCCATGACATGCCCGACACGCTGGCGCCAGGCAAGAATTTGCCCTACGGACGCCTCACGCGGTCCGTTGCCGCCTACCTGGAAATGGGTATGGGGCAGGCGTGCGTCCGGAGGGGGGCGCGGTTCCGGTTGGGACCGTGGAACGCGGGTCCGTGGCATGGCGATGGGAGGGTCGGTCATAAGGCGTGGGGCTCACCCGGTGCGGCATGGACCCGGCAAAACGCCGGCTCGTCGGCATCACTCTATCGAAAATCCGGGATTCTTGCAGGCAACGCGTTGTGCCTGTTTCACTCCCGCACCCGCTCTGGCTAACTGCTGCCCCCGCCGATTGTGCGGTGCCGCGCAAAGAGTCGTTACCCTGCGTAAGAAGGGAAAGAAGACTGCCGCTAATCCCTCCAAAGGGGGGCGCGTCCGGATCAAATCTCGCGCAAAATCTCGCTCCGCCTAGGTATTGTTTCGCGCAAACGAGATCAGGCTTTTTGGGGGCGGGAGCCGGAGAGTCGCGGGTTGGACGACATACGTTCCGGAGATCGTTATCCCAAAGGGAAAAGCACTGATCCATATTGGTTGTAGGCAGGTCAAATCCGTCGGAGCCAGGCATTGGTTTTATGCCGGCCGCCATCCGATACGGAGCAGGTGCGAGGCGCGGAAATGTGGGAAGCGTTTGCATTCCCCGTCAGCGGGTTGTCTCCATCGTTCTATTAGAGATTTGCCGATGCATTCGAGGCGTCTCACGGCCCGTCACGTCGTAAAGGTAAGTGTTGCCTCAGCGCGTGGGCATCTTTAATTCCACCAAGCGGTAGGGGCATGGAAATAGAACAGAAGACAGTATTCTCACGTGAGCAGCTGGACGCGTACTTCGCGTCTTACGTTGGTATGGAAGGGGGAAACCCAGCGGCGGCTGTGTGGTTTTGCGACAGCACGCCGCATCCATGGGTCGAGTCGCTGGTAGCGCCACTGGAGCCGCGCACACAACCAGGAGCATGGGATCGCGCATACCGGGAGCGGCACCGGGAGAGCATGGAGCGCTGGCAGTCGCATCAGAAGATCGCCAGGATCATGGCGGCGGCGCGCGCACAGACATTTGAGAGCTCGCAAAGCGAGTGCGACTGGAAGCATTACTTCGATCAGCATCTCTACGCACCGGGGGGCGCTGAGTTCAAGCTCAGCCTGTTTCCCTTGCCGGCGCACCTGATTGGGCAGACGCCCTGGTCCAGGGCGTTTCGCGGGCAGCCGGCCCTGGTGCCCAAGCAGCGGTACCTGGATCTTTGCCGCGAAGGCAACCGCTTCCGCTTTATCGAAGGCATTCGCCGTGAATGGAAGCCCAAGGTGGTGGTGTGCCTGGGCGAGCGGCATTTCTCGGACTTTGTATTGGCGTTCGGGCTTGAGAAGGCATGGGCGATGGATTTCATCCTGCAGCCGGCCGATCTTGCCAAGACGCTGCGCGTGCTGGAGCACGATGACACTACCTGGATCATGTGCCCCGCGCTGGCGGGCGCTTCCGGGCTGACTTCCGATGTATTGCTTGAAGCCATGGGCCGATATGTGGCGCGCTGGCTAGTGCGGGAGGATTTCCCGCATATGCATTAGAGGCCAGGAGATGCCTTCGCCGGCATCGTTGTACTCGTCCTGACAACCGGAGAAATTGCGCGCGGCAGCTTGCCGTTGCGTCTCTCGCGGCGGTGGGTGTTACGTCCTTATATGCAAGTCTGTGCTTTCCCCCTCCTAGTAGGGGTGACACGGTTGTGGAGATTGTTTATCTAGTGAAGCTGGCAAAGGCAGTGTCGATCTTGTGCTGCCGATTCCGATTGCAAGAGCCAGCAAAGGTATCCATGCGATGCGACGAGCCGGGGCGGCGCAGGGCACCACAGAAGGTGCGCTGCCTGGGCATGGTCAGGATCCATAGACAACCTGGTGACCCATTGACCGATTGACCCATTGACCCATCGACGTATCGACGCATTGACGCATTGACGTATCGATTTCAGGAGTGAGAAGAGTGCAAACCAATATCAGGAATATCTTTACCCTCGGCCTTATGGCTTCTGCGGCAGCGGCACTCGTGGCCTGCGGGGGTGGCTCGGACTCGACGCCGACCACGACGCCGCCCGCATCGGTCACCGTGCAAGGCAAGGCCGTCGACTTCTACCTGTCACAAGCTACCGTGACGTTCCTCGATTGCAGCAACAAGACCGCCACCACCACCGCGACCGGGGACTTCACGTTCCCGGCTGGCTGCACCCGCTGCCGTGGCTACCGCGGTGAACAACGCGACCGGTACCGCGGACCTGACCAACAGCACGCTGGTCACTTCGGTGATCAACGCGTCGGTGCAGAACGCCAAGGCGGGCTTCCCGGCCAGCGTTCAGGCGAACATTGCCGCGGTAGCTGCCAACGTGGCCGCGCTGGCTGGCCCGATTGTGGCCAACCAGGTGTCTAACGTGAGCACCGCGCTGGGCACGATCGTGCTGGGCGCGAGCCCGGCCGCCACGCTGACCGCCTTGCAGCAAGCCGGCTCGGTCAATGCGGTGACCGATAGCGCCAAGTCCACGACGAGCAGCGCACTGGTGGCAGCGGTGACGCCGGCCGCGCTGGCTGACCCCACGCTGACGGCCAACCTGGCTGCGCTCGGCGCTGCCGTGTCTACCGGCAACACCACTGCGATCCAGACCGCGGCAGGCAACCTGGGTGGCAGCGTCAACAGCGGCGCCATCAACGATGTGGCCAACAGCGTCAAGCCGGTCAACTTCATCCAGTTGGCCAGCATGACCATCAACGGCCAGCAGTTCACGAACTTCGATGCCGTGACGGTGACCGGCGGCACGCTGGGCGCCATCAAGGTGGCGACTTCGCAAAACGGCGATGCATTTGCCGGCGGCGCAGCGGAAGTGCGTGCCGGCCTGAGCTACACGTACGGCGGCAACAAGGTCGACGTCATCATCGAGAAGGTTGCGCTTACCTTCAGCAACGGTGCGTTGACCGGCGCGCAGGTGCCGGCCAACACGGCCTACTCGTTCCGCATCGGTGGCGGCAGCATCACGGCTAGCGTGGGCCTGACCAACGGGACTGCCGACAACCTGTTCGACAGCGCCAACGGCGGCTCGCTGAACCTGCCGTTCACGGTCTTCCTGGCCAAGCTGCAGAGCGCCGGCGCGCTGAGCGCCGCGCAGATCGCCTCGCTCACGCCCAAGTCGACCAGCACCTTCCCCGTGACGTTTGCGGTGGCGGGCCAGGCTGGCAAGGCGGTGAGCGTTGCTAAGCTGGTGAGCGGCAGCGCACAGAAGACGGTGGCGCAGAGCGTGCAGACCGCCACGTCTACGGTTAGCGGCAACGGCATCACGACCTCGGTCACGTTGAACCCCTGATCGGTGCGCAGTGAAGCCCTTTCCGAAGTCGGGGGAGGGCCTGCCCGGTCATCCGCCATGCGCGCCAATTGGCGCGCATGGCGGGTGGCCGGCTTCTTTTTGTGTGCAGTCAGCCGGACCGCGAGCCGGCTGACGCCGTCGATGAGGTCCGCCCCCAGGCCTCGGAGTCTCCCTATGCTGTTGTATCGCACGCGCCGGCTTGGCAATGCCGGTGCCTTGATGCTGGGCTTGTCATGCGTCGGCGTTGCCCATGCGGCCCCCGACGATGTGTTTCTGCAGGCTGAGCCCACTACGGGCGAGTTCACGGCATTTCGCGTGGAGGCCAGCTATGACATGGTCAACAAGACCGTGGATGTCTTCAACCTGCGTGAGGGCCAGGGTGCCGTGCCGGACAACGCCGGAGACTATCGTGGCGGCAAGCTGATGCTGGGCTATAAGTTCTCGCCGAAATGGTCGGGGTCGGCCACGTACTGGCGCCGCGGCATCGACTATGGGCAGGACAACAACCAGATCGATAGCTGGATGCTGGCCTTGCACTATGACCCGCTGGCCGAGCCCGGCGCGCGGGACCGCATCATGCTGCGTTTCTCCCTTTGGGGCGACCGCGCCGGCAGCCTGACCCGCTCGTCCGCGCTCAAGGTCAGGAATGCCACGTTCAACACCGTCACGGTCAACGATGCCAATGATATCCAGGGCCAGGCTGATGTGATTTTTTCTGGTGACCTTACCGAGCGCAACAAACTGACGGGGTTTATTGGCCTGGGCGTGAGCCGCGTGACAATCGGCGGCATCAACACGCAGCTGAAGCAGGGCGCTTGCACCTTCAATGTGAACATCGGCTCGGACAACATTGCCAGTGGCAATCTGGCGGCGCCTTGCCGGGTCGGCAACACCAACCTGCAGTCGGCGTCTTTTTCCACGGACGCTAGCCAGTACGGCCTGAATATCAACGATGATTTCAACTACACGGCCGGATTCCTGAACCTGGGCGGCTCCTGGCGCTGGAAGTACGAGAATTTCAGCGCGCGGCTGGGCTACCAGTTCCAGTACCTGTTGCGCAGCAACGTCGATAGCCGCGCGAGTGCGTACGGTTATTCGCCGATCAAGTCAAACCATACGCTGGGGATGGAGCTGTCGTATGCGGTGGTGAAGAATGTCGAGGTGTTCCTGCGTGGACAGGCATCGCTGTACAACTTTGTCGGCACGATCCCGTTTCTCTATAACGCCGCTACCGCGGGCAAGCTCGATCGCTATTACGGCTACGGCTCGATCGGCATCCGCTTCTCGGGGTTTTAAGGCGGGGATTGGGGCAATGCGGGCTTGGGCGGGAGCTTGCGTCTGGATCTAGGCGGGAGATGCCCTGGCAGCAAAAAAAAAGGGTGTAGGCGCAGGGTGCTCCCACACCCCTTGAACGGTTCAGCAAGGGGTCAGTCTTGCTGTGATGGATTGTCTTACGGCTTGTATTAAGTCAGTACCCTGCCTTGGTGGGTGGTCCTCCTTTGGAGGGGTAATCGAATGTTCCGTGGTTAGGTGGGCACTGAAAGAATAGGTCATGCCCGCATCGGTGCGGGTCGGCTTGGCGTGGGCAGCCTCTTCGGGTTTGCAGTCATCCGAGGTTGCCCTTAGCGGAGCCTACAGAATTGCCGGGCCTTCCAGGAGCTTAGATTGCATTACGCGTTTTTCAGTGACGAGGTGTCTCCCGGCGCAAGGGTCCCGCATCCGGACGGAGCCGGCGCCGGAACCGACGGTGGGCCGCCCGATCCGGAGGCCGCGCGCATGGCGCGGCTGCGCCGGCGCATGGCGTGGCCTTTGGGCGGGCAGGAGGGTGCGGATGCCACGGAGCGCGGCCTGGATCATGAGGAGTTGCTCGCGCTCACCCGCGGGGACCTGATTGGTGCGATCGAGTTCGGGCATATCTACCCAGTGTTCCAACCGCAGGTCTGCGCGCAGCACGGCGGCATCGTCGGGATGGAGGTGTTGGCGCGCTGGTCCGACAAGGGGCGGCACCACGCGCCGGACAGATTCGTTGGCAGCATCACCAGCCACGGCGTGGAGACGCTGCTGCTGGATCATTTCCTTGGCGCATGCGGCCGCGTGCGCGCGCGTTTTCCGCACTATACGGGCCGGTTCTCCCTGAACGTCAACCCAAGTACCGCGGCCGCGGCCGGCTTCGTCCAGGACTTTGTGCGCGCGAGCATTTCCCACGGCCTGGATATCGCCCGCATCGTGCTGGAGTTGACCGAGCAGACCCGCATTGCCCGCGATAGCGAGGCGCGCTTGCTGGAGAACCTGAGCGCGCTTTCCGAGCGCGGCATGATGATCTCCCAGGACGATTTCGGCTCGGGCTATGCCTCGCTGCAAGCGCTTGGCCTGCTGCCGTTCAAGCAGGTCAAGGTGGACAAGATCCTGCTGCACCGCGCGCGCCATGCCGAGCGCGCCCGGCGGCTGTTCTCGTCCTCCATGGTACTGGCGCGCTCGCTGGAGCTGCAGACAGTGGCCGAGGGCGTGGAGAGCCCGGACGACGTGACGCTGGCAAGGTCGCTCGGCGCGGATTTGCTGCAGGGATACGCCATTTTCCCCCCGATGCCCTTCGAGCTGCTGCAGCTCTAGGCCCGGCAAGGCGCGGCGGGTGCGGTTTGCGCTGGCCGGCGTTTGACTACCGTTATATACATCGATATATTTCGGTCATGGGGCTCTCGCGAGCGGCCAGGATGCCGCCGTCTGGCAGGGCATCCCCTCTCTTGCCAGCCCAGTTCCACAAGGCATTGCCCGTGAACCAGTCGTTGCTGATCCTGGATGCGTTTTCGCTCTCTCCCGGCGAGCCGGCCTGCCGTGCCCTGGCGGGCGTGCTGGAAAGCGCCAACGCTGCCAGGCTGCCCCGGTTTGCGCAGTGGCTCGGGCTTGCCGAGCCCGAGTTCTGGCAGATGCTGGATCACTGCTTTCCTGGCGCCAGGGCGGCGGGGTGGGCACCGGAGTCGGCACCTGTCGATGCCGCCGCCTTGCCTTGCGAGTTTCCCGACCTGGTGCAGATGCTGATCGCAACGGGAGATCCCGCTCGCCCCGAGGCGCGCTGGGCCGCCCACGCGCTGGCCAGCGGCTGCTTTGGCGGCTCCCATCTCTGGCACGACATGGGCCTGTCGGGCCGGCATGACGTTTCGCGCTTGCTGCAGGAATACTTTCCCACGCTCTACGCGGCCAATACCACGGACATGAAGTGGAAGAAATTCTTCTACCATGAGCTATGCCTGCGGCTGGACCTGCATCCGTGTCCCGAGCCGGCCTGCGCCGGATGCGACAACTACGCGGCGTGTCATGGCGCTGAGGCGGTGATCAACTGGCGCTAGTGTCCCGTGCCGGTGATTCGTTCGCAAAGTCTGTTGAGCTTGGAGCGGGAATTGTAGGTCGGGGTGAAGTGCATATGGCAGCGCGGACGGGCCGTGCGGGGTTGATTATGGATGCACGTGTGCGATGTGTGTTGCTTGTAGCCCGCTGACGCGGGGGTGGCTGTTGTGGGCGGAGTTTTAATGCTTCCAGCCGCGACAGCAGCTAGAAGCCCCAAAACTCCGCCCACAAACGACACCCCCGCGTCAGCGGGCCACTAAGTTCAAACCAAGAATGCAACCGCATTCCATAACACGGCTTCCGCCGATTCAATCCTTGCCAAGCCCGGTAGATTTTGTGAGCGAATCACCGGAACGGGACACTAGCGCGCGGCGGGTGACTACGCGCCAGGCTGGATTGGGAGGGAGGCCGGAAACCTGAATACCCGGCCTCCCGCCCGGCTTAGGGCCGCGTTGGAAAGACGCCGTTGGTGCAGATCATATATGTCAGTCCGTTGGGCGTCACGGACGCGAGATTCGGCAGCCCAAAGGTTGTCTGGCCGTCGCCGCCAAACGAAGTCCCGAGCAAGGAGAACAGCGCCGTGTTCTGCGCGATCGGCAACAGCCGGCCATCGGCAGGCAGGCCTTGCCCGAAGGTCGTGGCGGTCAGCCATACGCTCCCGAGCGTGCATTGGACACCGGTGCCCCCGCCTGCTGCGTTCCCGGATTGCCCCAGGTCCGGGTTGGCCGGGCCCGTGGCCCCTGTCGCACCCGTGGCACCAGTGGCTCCCGTGACGCCCGTAGCTCCCGTTACGCCCGTAGCCCCGGCAGCGCCTGTCGCACCCGTGGCGCCGGCGGGGCCCGACACGCCTTGCGCACCCGTGGCACCCGTGGCACCGGTATTGCCAGTCGCGCCCGTGGGGCCCGTGACACCCGTGCTGCCCTGGGCGCCAGTGGTTCCCGTCGGGCCTTGCACGCCTTGTGCACCCGTGGCGCCGGTCGCGCCCGTAGCGCCGGTTGCACCAGTCGCACCCGTTGCCCCCGCAGGTCCCACATCGCCCCTGGCCAGTTCCTGCGCCACCGATGCCAGCGTGGCGTTGGTGACCTTCAGGCGCACGATCAGCGCTTCGAGCTTGTCGTCGTAGGCGTCGCCGGCTTGCGGCTGGAACACCTGGTTGAGCAGGTTGAGCGTGTCCACCGTCACGCCCAGGTTGGCCAGGCGCTGCTTGGTCAGGGTGAGGGCGGTGGGCAGGCGGTTGCCTGCAGCGCCGGCCGAGACGGCGGAGAACGTATTGAAAAAGGCTTCGGTGTCGGGGTTCCCGGTGGCGCTGGCCACTACCAGTTCGGTGATCGGCGTGATGTTGGTCACGCCGGGGCCGAGGATCAGCGTGTGCAGCACGCCGTTCGGGCCGGTCACGCGCGCCGCGCACGGCAGCACCAGGCCGGCGGTGGTGACCGACCAGGCGCCGGTGGCCGAGGTGGTGACGGTGGCCGTGCCCGCCACGCATTTCAGTTCCACGGCGGCGTTGGCAATCGGCGCGCCGGTGGCGGCAACGCCGGAGATCGAGGCTGCCGGCGTCGCGACCGGCGCGCTGCCAGACGATTGCACGGTATCGCTGCCGCCGCCGCATGCGTTCAACAGAGAGGCCGCGGCCATGGACAGATAGAGAGTCCGCATTTTTGCTTGTTTCATGATTTCCCTTTGATTTCCCAGAAACAGTGATCCGCTTGCACACGTCTCGATCGATGCCGAGGTGCACTTTTTATACGTATTGATATGGATTGGAAGCGCCTGCCGGGCGCAACGGGTCGTATTTTATCGACGCTGGTCCGCGAGACTGCAATGTCATCTGCGGTTTCGCCGGCAGACTTGCATGTCGTTGCCAAAACCCAACGAAGCCGGCTAAAAGAAAAGCCAGCGGGACGAACGCGCAATGGCCCGCTACAGCATCGCCGAATGCAGATGGTGCGGATCGTCCAGCGTATCCGCCACGATCTGCAGCGATTCCTCCACCTCGTCGCGCTCGCCCGGCCCGCCCAGGCAGATCCGGATCGCATCCGGGGGATTGCCGTCGGTGGAGAACGCCGCGCTCGACACCACGCCGATGCCGCGCGAGCGCAGATGCAGCGCCAGCTCGGAAGGGCGCCAGCCGCTGTCCGCGGGAACCGGCAGCCAGAGATGGAAGCCTTCCGGGTCGGCGTCGTACGGCCGTCCCGCCAGGACGTCGCGGGCCAGGAGCTGGCGGGCCGCGCACTCGGCGCGAATGGCCTTGAGCATGTCTTCCGCTGTGCCGTCCTTGATCCACGACGTGGCCAGCAGCGTATTGAACGGGCTCGCCATCACCGTGGTGGCGCGCAGGGTGCCGGCCAGCCGCTGGGTCTGGCGCGCGGTGGGGCCGTGGATAAAGGCAATGCGCAATCCGGCGCCGAAGCATTTCGACAGGCCGGTGACGTAGTAGGTGAGCTCGGGGGCCAAAGTGGCAAGCGCGTCGGGCGTGCGTTGCGGCAGCATGCCGTAGGCATCGTCCTCGATGATCGGCACGCTGTAGCGCAGGGCGATATCCGCCAGGATTTCGCGCCGTCCCTGCGGCATCGTTTTGGTGCTGGGGTTCTGCAGCGTGGGATTGCAGTACAGCGCGCTAGGCTTTTGCGTCTTGCATAGCGTTTCGAACGCCGGGCCTAGGGGGCCTTCCTCATCGCTGGGCAGGGCTTGCAGCTGCACGCCGAGTTGCGTGGCGATGGCCTTGATGCCGGGGTAGGCCAGCGTATCCAGGCAGATCGTCTGCCCGGGCCGGGCCAGCAGCGACACCAGCGCCACCAGTGCGCTGTGAATCCCCGGGCAGATCAGCACGGTATCCGCGCGGCAGGCGGGCACATAGCGTTTCAGCCATTCCACCGCCACCGCGCGATCTGCTGGCGTGCCGCCGAAATCCTGGTAGCGCAGCAGGTCGTAGGGATCCGTCATGCTCATCAGGCGCGCCGCCGACTCGCGCAGCCTCACCGTCAGCGCCGGCGGCTCGGGCGGGTTGTTCATGGTCATTTCGGCACCCGTGCCCGCGCGCAGCGGGAGCGCGGGCGCACGCCCCCGCACAAAGGTGCCGCTGCCGGCCTTGGCGTCGATCAGCCCGCGCTTGCGCGCTTCCGCGTAAGCGCGCGCCACGGTGGTGTAGTTGAGCTGCAGCGCTTCGGCCAGGTCGCGCAGCGCCGGGAGGCGATCGCGTGCTTGCAGGCGGCCGCTTGCCAGGTCTTCCTCGATCAGGTCGGGGATCATCAGGTAGGCGGGTTTGGTGCTCTCGCAGAGGCGTTTGAGCCAATGGCTGGCAAGTCCGGGCACGGCGGGCTCCTGATGTTCGAGGCTGTCTGACGCGTTTTCGTCTGAGGTTGCAGGCTACCACAATGATTGTTTTTTGCGATCAAAATGATCGCATTTTTGTTTGCTCAATGATGGTGCGTGATTGCAGGATTGCACCGCTTTCGGGCGTTTTCCGCGGGCTGGCGCGTTCCACTGCAGTGCACGGCAGAAAAAGGCCAGTACCGGCGAAAGCACAAGCATTTCGCGCACATCTCGCCATCCGGAAAATCAGTGATGCGATCAATGAGCGATCTGCTGCTTGATCGCTAATTGATCGCATGGGTGGGCATGGCAGATGGCATGTCCCGTGCTCAAGGAGTGGTGTCGGCCCAGCGCCGATCGATCGACAGATCCACCAACCTTATGGAGTGCAACATGCCCGCAGTCAACAAACCGGCCCACAAGAAAGGCGACTTCCTGGTCGACTACGAAGAGAAGGTATTCGAGGACGTCAAGGCGGAGCCGGGTGAGAAGGCGCTGGTGACCTTCCACACCGTGGCCTTCGAAGGCTCGATCGGCTTCGTCAACATGCTGCAAGCCACGCGCCTGCAACGCAAGGGCTTCGAGACCTCGATCCTGCTGTACGGCCCGGGCGTGACGCTTGGCCTGCAACGCGGTTTTCCCACACTGGGCGACGAGGCCTTCGCCGGCCATCTCAACTTCAACAAGCAGCTCACCAAGTTCATGGAAGAGGGCGGCAAGGTCTACGCCTGCCGCTTCGCGCTGCAAGCGCTCTATGGCCATGGCGAAGGCTCGCTGGTCGAAGGCATTCGCCCGATCAGCCCGCTGGATGTGCTGGACCTGCGGCTGATCCACCGCAAAGAGAACGCACTGATCGTGGATACCTGGACGGTTTAACGCTTTAACGCATTCACGCTGAAAAGAAAGGGCGGGCATCACCATGTCACAGAAACGCATTGTGCGCGCGGCCGCGGTCCAGATCTCTCCGGACCTCGAGCACGGCGAAGGCACCCTTGGCAAAGTCTGCGAGGCCATCGACCGCGCCGCACGGGAAGGCGTGCAGCTGATCGTCTTTCCGGAGACCTTCCTGCCGTACTACCCGTACTTCTCCTTCGTACGGCCGCCCGTGCAATCCGGCAGCGACCACATGCGGCTGTACGAGCAGGCGGTGGTGGTGCCCGGCCCCGTCACCCATGCCGTGTCCGAGCGCGCGCGCCGGCATGGCATGGTGGTGGTGCTCGGCGTCAACGAGCGCGACCACGGCAGCCTTTACAACACGCAGCTCATCTTCGATACCGACGGCCGCCTGGTGCTCAAGCGCCGCAAGATCACGCCGACCTTCCATGAACGGATGATCTGGGGCCAGGGCGACGCGGCCGGCCTGAAGGTGGCCGATACCACCATCGGCCGCGTGGGCGCGCTGGCTTGCTGGGAGCACTACAACCCGCTGGCCCGCTACGCGCTGATGACCCAGCACGAGGAAATCCACTGCAGCCAGTTTCCCGGCTCGCTGGTGGGCCCGATCTTTGCCGACCAGATCGAAGTCACCATCCGCCATCACGCGTTGGAGTCCGGCTGCTTCGTGGTGAACGCCACCGGGTGGCTGACCGACGAACAGATTGCTTCGGTCACCACCGACCCCGCCTTGCAAAAGGCGCTGCGCGGTGGCTGCAACACCGCCATCGTGTCGCCGGAGGGCCAGCACCTGGCGCCGCCGCTGCGCGAGGGCGAGGGCATGGTGATCGCTGACCTGGATATGTCGCTCATCACCAAGCGCAAGCGAATGATGGATTCGGTGGGGCACTACGCCCGCCCCGAATTACTCAGCCTTGCCATCAACGACCGGCCGGCGGCGACGGCATCGCCCATGGCCACCGCCTTTTTGGCCACCGCCTTTTCCAACTACCACGGGAGCACCCACCATGAACTCCAGCGAGATGACGCCGGCCTCGAGCCGGTTGTCGGTAACTGAGCTTCGGACCGAGCTGCAATCGGTCGGGCTGCGCCTGCTGGACCCGGCGGCGGGCGCCGCCAGCCGGCGCGGCGGCGCGGGCCCATCCGACCACAAGGCGGTGACCATCGATGGCGTGACCATCATGGTGCCGGTGCATACCAACACCGCGTGGCATTCACCGTACGTGGCGTCGTCGCCGGACGGCAAGGGCACTAGTGCGCTGCTGCGCGGCACGATCCCGATCGCGAACATCAGCTTTCCGAAAGCGCCGCGCTTCTACGCGCTGCAGACGATGGAGGGCGTGCCGTACTCGCACATCGCCACGCTGCACAGCGCGGACGTGCTGGCCACCACGGTGCTGCAGACCTGCATCCGCTACGAGAGCCGGCGCAAGACCTGCAAGTTCTGCGCGATCGGCCAGTCGCTCGCGGCGGGGCGCACCATTGCCCGCAAGACGCCGGAGCAGCTCGCTGAAGTGGCGCGCGCCGCCGTGCTGCTCGATGGCGTCAAGCATATGGTGCTGACCACCGGCACGCCGCCCACGCCGGACCGTGGCGCCCGCATCCTGTGCGAGAGCGCCTTCGCGATCAAGGCGGCCGTGGACCTGCCCATCCAGGCGCAATGCGAGCCGCCGGACGACGACCGCTGGTTCGGCCGCATGAAGGCCTCCGGCATCGACACGCTGGGCATGCACCTGGAAGTGGTGACGCCCGCTCTGCGCGCGCGGATCATGCCGGGCAAGGCGGCGGTGCCGATCAGCCGCTATATGGAAGCGTTCAAGGCGGCGGTTGCCGTGTTCGGCCGGGGACAGGTGAGCACCTATATCCTCGCTGGGCTTGGCGATAGCGTTGAGACCATCCTGTCGATCTCGAAGGAACTGGTCGAACTTGGCGTCTATCCGTTCGTGGTGCCCTTCGTACCTATCACCGGCACGCCGCTGGAAGACCATCCCGCGCCGCCGCCTGAATTCATGAAGACCATCCTCAAGCCGCTCGGCGCCATGATCAGCGCGGCGGGCATGCGCTCGGCGGATATCAAGGCAGGCTGCGGCAAGTGCGGCGCGTGCTCCTCGCTGTCTTCGTACGAAGAGGTGGCGGCATGAGCGACGACCTCTGTGTGGAAGTGCCCGTGGCGGCCGCGTTCCGCATCCGCTGGGCCGGGGCGCAGTGGGAGGCGGACGCGGCCATGGCGCTGCGCCGGGCGGTGTTCTGCCACGAGCAGGGGATTTTCAACGGCGACGACCGTGACCAGGTCGACGACACCGCGCAGTTGCTGGTGGCGGTGAAGTGCGAGGCGGGCGCGCCCGAGATGGTGGTCGGCACCGTGCGCATCCACCAAACCGAGCCCGGCGTGTGGTTTGGCTCCCGGCTTGCCGTGCATACGGCGTATCGCAGCCACGGCAAGATCGGCGCGACGCTGATCAAGCTGGCGGTGAGCAGCGCGAACGGGCTGGGCTGCACGAGGTTCCTCGCCCATGTGCAGAGCCAGAACGTGCCGCTGTTCCGCCGCTTGCATTGGAACGTGCTGGCCGAGGAAACGCTGCTTGGCCGCCCGCACCACCTGATGCAGGCAGACCTGGACCATTACCCGGCGTGCCTGACGCCGCGCGTTGGCCTGTCGACGCTGGGCAGGAGCGGGACATGAACGTCGCGCAGATTGTGCAAAGCCTGCGCGCCAGCCGCGGCTTTGGCCACAAGACCGATATCGCCGGCGTGCTGTCGTCGCTGGGCAATGCGCTGCCGGGCGGCATGCGCGATCTCGGCCAGGCTGTTGCGGTGGGCGACGATTGCGCCGCCATTGCGGATCATGACGGCTACCTGCTGTTTGCGATCGAGGGCATGGTCCGGGATTTCATTGATGCCAGGCCTTGGTTCGCGGGCTATAGCGCCGTGATGGTCAATGTCAGCGACATCTACGCCATGGGCGGCCGGCCGCTGGCCGTGGTGGACGCCATCTGGAGCGACGGCGTGGGGCAGGCCGCCGAAGTGCTGAAAGGTATGGCGGCGGCCTGCGCGGCCTATGGCGTGCCCATCGTTGGCGGGCACAGCAATGCCCGCAGCGATCACGCCCAGCTTGCGGTGGCCATAGTCGGGCGGGCGCGGCGCCTGCTGTCGAGCTTCGCGGCGCGCCCGGGCGACCGGCTGCTGATGGCGGTCGATTTGCGTGGCGCCTTTGCCGAACCGTACCCGTACTGGAACGCCTCCACCGAAGCGCCGCCAGCGCGGCTGCGGGCCGATCTTGAACTGCTGCCTGCGCTGGCCGAAGACGGCCTGTGCGCCGCCGCCAAGGACATCAGCATGGCCGGCGCGCTGGGCACGGCGCTGATGCTGCTGGAGTGTTCCGGCGTGGGCGCGCGGATCGACCTGGACCGCATCCCGGCGCCCGCCGGCGTGCCCATGGCGCGCTGGCTCACGGCGTTTCCCAGCTATGGCTTCTTGCTGGCGGTGCGCGAGGAAGACGCGGAGCGCGTTACCGCGCGATTTGGCGCGCGGGACATTGCCTGCGCGGACATCGGCGTCCTCGACGATTCACGGCAGGTCTTGCTCAGCGGGGCCGGCGAAACCGCACTGCTGTGGGATTTCGCGCACGACGCCTTCATCGTCCCGCAGGCGCAGCGTGCCGCGCACGACGCCATCCACCATGCCACCCACATCGATGCCTGAGGAGCCTTCATGCCAGTCACCCATTTCCGCATACGTTGGCCCGACCAGAGCGAGACCACCTGTTACTCCCCGTCTTCGGTGATCACGGCGTTCTTTGTCCCGGGGCAGGACTACACGCTGGACGAGTTCCTCGTGATCGCCCGGCAGGCGCTGGGCAGCGCCTCGGAGCGCGTCAGGGTCAAGTATGGCTATGCCTGCTCTTCTGCCATGGACCAGCTTGAGCAGATCGAGACTACTGCCGCGCGATTCTGCGGACAGCCGGACGCCACGGTGCGCGTGCTTGGCTTCGGGCGGTAACCCGGTTCCTGAAGGCCTTGGCGAACTTATCAGCACTTAAAGAAGGACCCATCATGTCTACCAACCCCAACGAAACCCAGGCCACCGCCACCGCCTCTGCCAAGCACTACAGCGTCATCGTTGTCGGCGGCGGGCAGGCCGGCCTGTCCATGAGCTACTACCTCAAGCAGGCTGGCATCGATCATCTCGTGATCGAGAAGCACACCGTCACCCACACTTGGCGCAGCCAGCGCTGGGATGCGTTTTGCCTGGTCACGCCGAACTGGCAGTGCGCCTTGCCCGGCTATCCCTACCAGGGCAACGACCCGCACGGCTTCATGAAGAAGGACGAGATCACCGCCTACCTCGACGGCTTTATCCGCATGGTGAACGCACCGGTGCTGGAGCACACCGAGGTCCGTCGCGTGAAGCCGCAGGAGCAGGGCGGCTACCTTGTCTCCACCACGCAGGGCGACTTCACGGCCGGGCAGGTGGTGGTGGCTTCCGGCGGCTATCACACCCCGATCGTGCCGCGCATGGCCGAGCGCCTGCCCGCCGGTATCCGGCAGGTCCAGTCCTCCGAGTACCGCAGCCCGCAGGCCCTGCCGGAAGGCGGCGTGCTGGTGGTGGGCTCCGGCCAGTCCGGCGCGCAGATCGCCGAAGACTTGCACCTGGCGGGCCGCAAGGTGTTCCTGGCCGTCGGCCAGGCGCCGCGCTGCGCGCGCTTCTACCGTGGCCGTGACGTAGTGGACTGGCTGGCCGACATGCAGTACTACGATATGGCGGTGCAGGAGCATCCGCTGCGCGAAGGCGTGCGCGACAACACCAATCACTACGTGACCGGCCGCGACGGCGGGCGCGATATCGACCTGCGCAAGTTCGCCACCGAAGGCATGGAGCTGTTCGGCGCGCTGGAGGATTTCCATGATGGCAAGCTGCGCTTCACGCCGAACCTGAAGGCCAACCTCGACGATGCGGACGACACCTACAACCGCATCAACGCCAGCATCGACAAATACATCGACAAGCACGGCATAAGCGCGCCGGGCGCCAGCGCGTACGCGCCGGTATGGACGCCGGGCGAGGAACGCTGGGCGCTGGACCTGGCGCAGGCGGGCATCGGCGCCATCGTCTGGTGTATCGGCTTCCGTCCGGATTTCAGCTGGCTGGAGGCGCCTGTGTTCAACGGCCGTGGCTATCCGGGCCACGTGCGCGGCGTGACGGCGCAGGACGGCCTGTACTTCCTCGGCCTGCCGTGGCTGCATACCTGGGGCTCCGGGCGCTTCTCGGGCGTTGCGCGGGATGCGGAGTACCTGGCGGCGATGATTGGCGGGAAGCTAGGCGCGCAAGCGCTGGCAGCCTGACATGTTCCGCGCGAGCACCCGCTATGTCGCCGGCATGCCGAACCTGTCCTACACCGGCCTGTCGGAGAACTGGCTGCTCAAGGCCTGCGGCGACCTGCACTGGCAAGGGCTGGCGGCGCTGTCCGGGCAGGCGTTGCCGGAGTTCCGGGACGCGCAGGGCAACAAGGCCTACGCCGCGTTTACCGCGATCCGGCTGCGGGAGGCATCGCTGGAAGGGATTGGCGAGAACGATGGCTTCTCGGTGGACACGCAGCTGACGCGGGTGGCCGGCGCGCGCCACTTCAGCACGCACGAGCTGAGGCTCGATGGCGATGGCGATGGCGATGCGCCGGGCGCCAGGCGGGCCGAGGTATCGATGGTGTCCACCTTTATCCGCCGCGAGCGCGAACGCGACAATCGTTCGGTGGTCAGGGCCGCTTTCAACATGGGATGGGCCGCCACCCGCTGCGGCGGCGGAGATGGGCGCGCTGGCCAAGCGCTTCCGGGCGGGCGACTGGTCCTCCCATCTTGGCCTGGAGCGGGCACGGCACCTCGGCAGCCACATGGCCGAGTACCTGCCTTGCCCCTATGCCGACTTCAACGGCGCGGACCTGCTCTACTTCGCCAACTTCCAGGCCATCGTCGATCGTGCCGAGTGGCATTGGCAGCGTTTTGACGAGCCGCCGGTGATTGCCGGGCGCGACTTGTTCTTCCACGGCAACGTCAATCTTGGCGAAGCGCTGGAGCTGTCGTTCTCTGCGGTGGAGTTCGGCCAGGGCGGGCTGGCCCATTGGTGCGAGGTGCGGCGCGGCAGCGACGGCGAGAAGATCGCCGATGTGGTGACGCGCAAGCGGTGGAGAGTGCGATGAGCGTAGTTGACGAAACAGCACTGGCGCGCAAGCCCGTCTACACCGCCGCCGACCTGCATGGCCTGGCGCACCTGGGCAGCCTGCCTGGC
>NZ_AHJE01000169.1 GCF_000243095.1 Cupriavidus basilensis OR16
CAGCAGCAACGCTGCCCACAGGCCGTCGTTGCCGAACGGGCCGGCCAGGACGAGCGCAGCCGCCATGAACACCGCGAACGACAAGGCCATCGAGTGCATCAGGTCGCGCGTGCAGGTGGCGCCGATGAATACGCCATCCAGCAGGAAGCCCCAAACCGAGACCAGCGGCAAGGCAACCGCCCATGGCAGGTAGCGCACCGCCGCGTCATGGACGGCGCGCTGGTCGGTCAGGCAGGCGATGATCCACGCGCCGGCGCAGGCATAGGCCAGGGAAAAGCACAGCGCGCCCACCGCCGCCCAGATCATGGTGACCCGGACCGCGCGGCGGAATGCGTGCCGGTCCCGGTTGCCGATCGCGGCGCCCACCAGCGCCTCGGCCGCATGCGCGAAGCCATCGAGCGCGTACGCCATGAAGGTCTGGAAGTTGAGCAGCAGCGCGTTGGCCGCCAGGAACACATCGCCTTGACTGGCGCCCGCGTGCGCAAACCAGCCGAAGCTGGCCACCAGGCACAGCGTGCGGATAAAGATATCGCGGTTGAGATAAACCAGCCGCTTCAGTTCGTGCGTATCGGCCACCACGGCCCAGCGCAGGGGCGGCAGCCGTCGAGGGCGCAGGCGCCAGAGCAGCGCGCCGCCCAGCACGAAGCCGCACGCATCGGCGGTGGCGGTGGCAGCGCCGATCCCCGCGATGCCCCAGTCGAATACATAGACGTAGAGCAGCACCGCGGCAATGTTCACCGCATTGATGAACAACTGGATGAGCAGGCCAAGCCGCACGCGCTGGCAGCCCAGCAGGTAGCCCAGCACCACGTAGTTGCACAGCGCAAAAGGCGCGGCCCAGATCCGCGCATGGCTGTAGACCCGTGCATGGTGCTGGAGCGTGTCGCTGCCGCCGATCAGGCTCAGGGCGCCGTGGATCAACGGCATCTGCACCGCCAGCACGCCGAGCCCGATGACGGTGGCCAGCATCAGCGCGCGGACCAGCGTGGCGCGCAATGCCGCGCCATCCCGCGCGCCGTACGCCTGTGCCACGAGGCCGGTGGTGCCCATGCGCAGGAAGCCAAAACCCCAGAATACGAAGCTGAAGAACAGCCCGCCAGCGGCCACGCCGCCCAGGTAGGCCGGGTCCGGCAGGTGGCCGGCTACGGCGGTATCGACCGCGCCGAGTATCGGCTGGGTCAGGTTGGCGAGGATGATCGGAAACGCCAGCGCCAGCACGCGGCGGTGCCAGCCGGAAGCAGGCAGGGCTGCCGGTGTGCTGGCGGTGGCTGGGGCGGCTGGGGTGGATGAGGCGGGACGATCGGCGTCTGGCACGTGGTGCAGCGGAGGCTGGGTGTGGGGAATCGACCGACATTATGGTCGATCCGCCGCACCGTTGCCTCGCTGGGTGTGCCTGGCGGCTCAGAAGCGATGCCGCACACCCACGCCGTACGTGTCGGCATGCGACTGCGCGGTCAGCTTGTCAAGGAAGTACGCGGCATAGACATCGGTGCGCCTGGACAAATTGTAGTCGTAGGCCAGCGCGGCGGTGTTGCGGCGGAAATCGCCGAGGTTGTTGCTGGTCTTGTCATAGGCATACGAGACCAGCACATTGCCCGCGCCGACCGGCACCGAGGCGCCTAGCTGCCCGTTCCTGTGCTTGATGTCGCCGGCCGCGCCGCTGATAGCCGACTTGATGTACTGGGCCTGGGCGAAGAGCTTGACCAGCTTGAAGTCATAGCTGATACCGCCCTGGACGGCATTCTGCTTGCTGAAGCCGGCGAGGGCCGCGGGTGATGTCACGTCGCCCGGCGTGGCATTGAACCTGGCTTGCTGGAACGCCGCCGTGGCGCCGAAGGGCCCGTTGAAGTAGGTCAGGTTGCCGCCCCATTTGTTCTGGCCGTTGCTGCCGGGTTGCTCGCCGAAGGCGTAGATCAGGTTCAGGGTCAGCCCGCCGAGCGTGGGCGTGGAGTAGACCACGGAGTTGCTCCAGCCCGAGTCGCCGATGATGCCCGGGTCATAGACCGCGCCGCTCGTCGCGGTCTTGAAGGTGTGATAGATGGACGGCCCGAAGGTGTAGGAGTCCACCAGCGGGTTGAACAGGATCGTGGAGAGGAAGTAGGGCGTGGTGTTGCGGCCCAGCTTGACGGTGCCGTAGGCATGGCTCTGCAGGCCGACGAAGGCGTTGCGCGTGAGCATGGCGTCGGTATCGGAGCGCCCGGATTTGCCTACGTCCGCGCGCAGGAAGCCGTTGAGGTCGAAGATCGCCTTCAGTCCGTTGCCGAGATCCTCGCTGCCCTTGATGCCCCAGTATGACGTCTGCATGCCGCCTGCACCCACCACGTAGGTGCGGTCGCCACCCGCCGCGCGCGTGCTGCCGACGAATGCATCGACCTGCCCGTAGAGCGTGACGCTGGATTGCGCCACCGCGGCGCTACTGGCGCAGGCTGCGCCGAGGAATGCCAGCGCAAGCGTGGCTTTGGTTGTTTGCTGCATCGTGATCTCCGTCTCCGTCGTTGTGTTTTTGTTAGCGTTGCGTCTCGCTGGCCCCGATGCCGCCGTGGTCCAGCGACCATCGGGCCGGGTCTGCCAGGAAGCGCTGCAGTTCGTCCAGGGCGCGGCGGTCCACCCCGGCGCTGGCGCGCGCGGCCTGCAGGACGTCCTGCCAGTTCGCGAGGGCGTGCACCTCGGCTTGCCAGGGGGCGAGAACGCTTTCGGTAGGGAACGTGCCGTAGTCGAACACCACGAAAATGTCCGTCACCACCGCGCCGGCCGCGTCCAGCGCCTCGCAGAATATCCGCTTGGAGCGCGCGGCCGCCATCATGTCGTCCACCAGCAGCACGCGGTCGCCGGTGTTGATGGCCCCCTCGATCTGCGAGGCGGGCCCCAGCCCCTTGGCCTCCTTGCGCGCGTAGAGCAGCGGGAGCGCCAGGGCTTCGGCCATCCAGGCGCCGAATGCGATGCCGCTCGATTCGGCGCCGACCACGGCGTCGATGGCTGCGAGCCGGTTCCTGTCCCGCAGCAACGCAAGGCCACGCTGGATCAGCGCCCTGCGCAGCCGCGGAAACGAGATCAGCCGGCGGCAGTCGATATAGACCGGGCTGGCCCAGCCAGAGGGCAGCCGGAACGGTTCGTCCGTGCGGAATGTCACGCAGCCGGCATCCAGCAGGGCCTGGCCCACCGACGATGAGAGGTCCAGTTGAGTCCGTAGTTGAGACATGCAGTGCTCCAGTGTTCCAGTGCTTGTGCTTTCGCCGCGAAGCCTGTCAGCAGCGTGGCGAGGGGGGCGATGCGCTGGTTCAAGCCAGCTTCCAGCCGAGTTCTTCGCCCGCGAGGTAAGGGTGGATCGCTGCGCCGGCCGGCAGCGGGATCGAGCTGGCCACACGGTGGCGTTCCCGCCGCAGCGTGACGGTGCCCTCGTTCAGCGGCAGGCCATAGAAGCGGCTGCCGTGCTCGCTGGCGAAGCCAGCGAACCGGTCCAGCGCGGCTTCTTCGTCAAAGACCGTGAGATAGGCTTCCAGCGCGTTGGGCGCGCTGAAGATGCCGGCGCAGCCGCAGGCCGCCTCCTTGGCCGTGCGATCGTGCGGCGCGGAGTCCGGCCAGGAAGAAGGCGGGCGAGCCCGACGTGGCCGCGCGGCGCAATGCCAGGCGGTGCCGCTCGCGCTTGAGCACGGGCAGGCAGTAGAAATGCGGCCGGATGCCGCCGGTGAACATGGCGTTGCGGTTGAACATCAGGTGCTGCGGGGTGATGGTGGCCGCGAGGCGGCCGCTGGTGTCCCGGCCGACAAACTCCGCCGCCTGCTCGGTGGTGATGTGCTCCAGCACCACCTTGAGCCCTGGGAAGCGCGCCAGCAGCGGCTTGAGCGTCTGTTCGATGAAGGTGGCTTCGCGATCGAAGACGTCCACCGCCGGATCGGTGCTCTCGCCGTGGATCAGCAGCGGCATGCCGATCTCCTGCATGGCCTTGAGCACGCCGGCCACCTTGCCGATCGCGCTCACGCCGTACTCGGAATGCGTGGTGGCGCCGGCCGGGTAAAGCTTCACCGCCGTGAACACGCCCTCGCTGAACCCGCGCCGGACGGCCTCGGGATCCGTTGCATCGCAGAGGTAGCAGGTCATCAGCGGGACAAAGCGCGAGTCCGGCGGCAGCGCCGCGCGTATCCGCTCCCGGTAGGCATGCGCCGCGTCGACGGTAGCGACAGGCGGCTTGAGATTGGGCATCACGATGGCGCGCGCGAACTGCCGCGCCGTATGCGGCAGGACGGTGCGCAGCGTGTCGCCATCGCGCAGGTGCAGGTGGCAGTCGTCCGGCCGGCGCAGGGTGAGACGCTGCGTCACAGGGGGGGCTCCTTTTGGCGTGGCTCAGAGGCTGGCGATGGTGTCGTCCAGCACCTGCACGCCGAGCAGGAAATCATCGATGTCCATGGCCTCGTCCGGGTTGTGCGAGCCGTGCTCGTTGCGCACGAAGAGCATGCCGCTCGGGATGCCGGCGTTGGCAAACAGCGATGCATCGTGGCCGGCGCCGCTCGGCACCTGCTCGAATGGGAGGTCCCGTTGGCGGCATGCCTGCGCCAGCCGCTCCGAGAGCCCGCCGTCCATGGTGGCCGGGGCCGATTCGATGCGGCGGTCGAACTCGAACCGCACGCCGCGGTCGCGCGAGATAGCCTTGCACTCCGTGCGCAGCAGCTGATAGAAGCTTTCCAGCGTTTCCACGCTCTTGCTGCGCGCCTCGAAGCTGAAGTTCACCATGCCGGGAATGCGCGAGACCGAGTGTGCCTGCGGGCTGGTGCTGACCATGCCGGTGGTGACGACCAGGTCGATGCCGCGCTCCAGCAGAACGCGCCAGTGCGCGTCCAGGCGCATGATCAGGTCTGCCACGGCAAACATGGCGTCCTTGCGCAGCCACCTCGGCACCGCGCCGGAGTGGCCGGCCTCGCCGATGCAGCGGATCTGGTTGTGCCGCACATTGCCGCGGATGCCGGGCACCACCGCCACCGGCAAGCCGCGCGCGACCATCACCGGGCCTTGTTCGATATGCAGTTCCAGGTAGGCATGCACCTTCGCCTTGTCGAGCAGGAGCTCCTGCGCGCGGATCGCCGCGATATCGGCGCCGGCTGCTGCCATGCAGGCCGCCAGCGACTCGCCGGAATGCCGGTGCGCCAGCGCCAGGTCGGCGGCGCAGAGCTTGCCCAGCAGGGCGCCCGAGCCGATGTACGCCTTGCCGAACCAGGCGCTTTCTTCGCCTCGGAAGCCTACTACCTGCAGCGGCACGCGCGAGCGCTGGCCGGTGCGCGCCTGGCGGAGCTGGCAGAGCAGGCCGGCAACGATCCCCGCCAGCCCGTCGAAGTTGCCGCCTTGCGGGACCGAGTCCAGGTGGGAGCCGACCCACGTAGCGGGTGCGCCAGCGTCGGCTTGCGGCAGGCGGAAGACGAGGTTGGCGGCACGGTCGGCTTGCGCTTGCAGGCCGTGGCGCAGCGCGAAATCGCGCAGGTAGCCCGCCGCGGCGGTCTCGCCGGCGCCGTAGCTGTCGCGGGTCACGCCAACGCCATCGAACGATAGCGCGCACAGGTCCGTGAAGAGCTGCTCGGCGACAGGCTTGAGTTCCAGAATTTCCATGGCACTTTTGTTGAACGTTGGGTTGAACGTTGCAGTGACGCGCCGGCGGGATGCGCCGGCGCGAGCGGCCTTCTGCCGATGGCGTTCAGCCGGATTGCTGCGCGAAGCGCAGCCAGCGGTCGCTTAAATGCTGGTCGAGCCTGACCTGGCCCACCAGGTCGCGCAGCGCCTCGGTGCCGGTCTCCTGGCAATAGTCCTGTAGCCCGTCGATGATCTTCTGCATGACGCCGGGGTCTCGGAAGGACGCCGTGCCAACCTGCACGGCAGCCGCGCCGGCGAGCATGAACTCGACGGCATCCTCGGCGTTCTGGATGCCGCCGCAGCCAATGATGGGGATGCGCACGGCGCGATAGCACTGGTGCACCAGGCGCAGGGCAATCGGCTTGATGGCCGGGCCGGACAGGCCGCCCATCACATTGCCCAGCTTGGGCTGGCGGGTGCGCACATCGATGGCCATGCCGAGCACCGTGTTGCCCATGACGATGGCATCGGCGCCGGCGTCTTCCGCCGCCCGGGCCACGGCCGCGATGTTGCTGCGGCAAGGAAATCTGCTCGCACGCCAGGGCGAATGCCTCGGCGGTATCGGCGGAGATCGACACCACCACCGGCGTGTCATAACGCGTGTAAGGCGGCAGCACGCATTCGCGGTAATAGTCGAGCCCCTTGCTCGGGATGCCGATGGCGTTCAGCATGCCGCCATAGGTCTCGGCTACCCGTGGCGTGGGGTTGCCGGCCCTGGACTTGGGGGAGACGCTCTTGATCACCAGGGCGCCAAGCTGGTTGAGGTCAAGCGCTTCGCGATACTCGATGGCGAAGCAGCCGGAGGCGGGCATGACTGGGTTGCGCAATCGAACAGCCGCACGCAGGACAGGCACACGCCCATGCCGCAGGCCATGCGCTGCTCCATGGCGACCTCGCCCACCACCTCGGGATAGTCGGCCAGCACGCGCTGCAGCAGCATCAGCAGGCGGTGCGAGCCGCAGGTGTAGACGGCATCGGGCCGCTGCTGCGCGATCAGGCTGCGCATGCGTACTTCCACGGCGTCCACCGACGAGGAACCATCGGCATCGAACACGCCATGCACTTGCGCGCTGGCCCCGCGCAGAAACTCGTGCTCCATCAGGTCATCGCGGGTACGGGCCGACATCACCGCGGTGATGGCCACGCCGGCTGCGGCGGCTTGCTGGATCAGCGGCGCCATGGTGGCCAGACCCACGCCGCGCGCCACCACCAGGATCCGCCACCACCAGGATCCGCCTGAAATCCGGGCTGAAGGTGAAGGTGTTGCCGAGCGGGCCGACGATCTCCATGTGGCCATCCACCGGCAGGCTGGCCATGGCGCGCGTGCCAACGCCGGTCACGTTGTAGAGGAACTCGATGCGGCCATCTTCCGGCCCTGCGCCATAGACGCTCATGGGGCGCAGCAAGAACGGCTGCTCCGTTTCGGTGGTAGGGCACTTGAGCTGGTAGAACTGCCCGGGCTTCGTTTTGCCGGCGATCGGCGCATCGGCTTCCAGGCGGATGTACTTGTAGCGCTGGTTGACCCACGAATGTTCGACTACGCGGCAGCGATAGGACGCGACCGTGGCGGTGCGGTCCGGGCTGCACAAGGTTGCAGACATGATGACTCCTGACTAATGCGGTACGGGGCGATGCAAGGCGGGACGCTTATTCCAGCTCGACGCCCTTGAGCTCGGGGATGAGGAAGATCGTGGCGATCATGTCCAGCACGTAGATGCTGGCCAAGAGGGCAATGGCCACCTGGAAGGAATAGGTTGCGGCAAGGGCCCCGACCACGATGGGCCCGAAGCCGCCCACGCCACGCCCGATGTTGAACAGGACGTTCTGCGCGGTAGCGCGCGCGGCGGTGGGATAGGCTTCCGAGATGAGCGCGCCATAGCCGCCGATCATGCCGTTGACGAACATGCCCATGACCGCGCCGGCCCAGAGCATGGTGACGGGGTCGGACATCCGCGAATACGCGATCACCATCGCCACCGCGCCGGCCTGGAAGATCAGGAAGCTGGGCTTGCGCCCGATGCGGTCGGCCAGCTGGCCGAAGGCATAGACGCCAATCATCATCCCGACGACGGTGACCGAGGTCCACATGGCGGACTTGGTCAGCGAGAAGCCCAAGGCCTTGGACAGATAGGTCGGCAGCCAGATCATGATGCCGTAGTAGCCAAAGTTCTGGACCGAGCACAGGATCACGATGCCGAGGCTGGTCCGGGCGGTGTGGCCATCGGCCACCAGCAGCCTGAAGGCGTTCTCCTTCTTGTCGCCGTGGGTACTGGCATGGCGCACGAACACTTCGGGTTCATGCAGCCGGTTGCGCACGAACCAGGCCACCAGTGCCGGCACCACGCCCAGCAGGAACATGCCGCGCCAGCCGATATGCGGCAGCAGCAGCGGGGTCAGCAAGGACGCCAGCAGCACGCCGCTCTGCCAGCCCAGCGCCACGTACGAAGACACCCGCGCGCGCTTGCTGGCGGGCCAGGCTTCCGCGGCCAGCGCCATGCCGATGCCGAATTCGCCGCCCAGGCCGATGCCGGCGATGGTGCGGTAAGCCAGCAGGTCCCAGAAGCCCTGCGCGAACGCGCACAGGCCGGTGAAGACTGCAAACAGCACGATGGTCCAGGTGAGCACGCGCACCCGCCCGTAGCGGTCGCTCAGCGCGCCGAAGAGGATGCCGCCGGCCACCGCCCCGATCAGCGTCCATGTCACCAGCGCGCCGGACTGGCCGGTGCTCAGGCTCAAGGCCACGCTGATGGCGGGCAGCATGAAGCCGAGGATGAGCAGGTCGAACCCGTCCATCGCGTAACCGATGGCTGAACATCGCGTAACCGATGGCTGAGCCGGCCAGCGCCTTCCAGGCGTAGGGCGAGGTGCGCTCGGTTTGTGAGGGCGGGGCGTCGGATGTGGTGACCGATGCGCTGGCGTTGGCTTCCATGGGGCCTATCCCCTCTGTGCCTTGGTTGAGCAGGTGCGCGGGCCGGACGGGTTGAGTCGTCGACGATCAGCGCCTTTTGGTTCACTTGTTTTGTTTTACTTGTGCTTGGGGTTGCCGGTGCTGTCAGCCTGCCCTGGGTCCGGGATGGCTTGATCACTGGCAATCCGTCTCAATTTGTAGACTTAGTAGCTAAAAAATAACCGGATGGGTCTGGCCGCAAGCGTTGAACTGCCGGCGGTCCTGGCCATACGGCTTTCGTCTTTTTTTTTAGACTACGCGCAGGAAATCGCGTTGGCAAGGGTTTTTCAACGGGCTAGGGTATTCCCTTGACGCCATGGAATTGCGCCGTTGCGTGCCAGTTTCTTGGCTTCCCAGCACAATTGTCTAATTATTGAGAAATTCACGCGCCTTCCTGCCGCGCGGCATCCATTTGGTAAACTCTGCTTCCATGAAAAAGCCAGCATCAGAACGCAGCGACGCCCCGGTAAAACGTGGCCAGTCCAAGGGTGGAACCACCAAGCCGGAGGGGCAATGGCACCACGGCGACCTGCGCGCTTCGTTGATTGCCTGGGGCACCCACCTGCTCGATACCGAGGGGATCGCGGGCATGAGCATGCGCACGGCAGCCAAGCTGGCTGGCGTCTCGCCGGGTGCGCCGGCGTATCACTTCAAGGACAGGAACGGGCTGCTGGCCGCCATTGCGGCCCAGGCGTTTCGCGACCTGGTGGCCTATCGCCGCCAGAGCGTGGAGCACATTGACCCCGCCGATGCGGCGGGCCGGCTGCGGGCGATCATGCTCGCCTATGTGGAGTTCGCCCAGGCGCATCCCGCACGGTTTCACCTGATGTTCGGGCCGGAGATCGCGGACCGGGAGCAGTATCCGGAGCTGGCGGAGGCGGGCGCCGCATCGTTCCAGGTGCTGCGCGGCGCCATCGCGCCAGTACTGCAAGCGCCCGGCGCCGGCGAGCTCAGCGAGGAGCAACTGGCGTTCTCGGTGTGGGCCGCCACCCACGGCCTCGCCACGCTGACCATCGACCGCCGCCGGTTGCCGGTCGCCTCCACCCACCAGCCCACGGCAGAGCAGATGGCCGACGTCGTCGTGCAGTTCTGCCTGGCGGCGTTGCGGGGATCGGCAACGCCGCGCTAGGCCGGGGGCCTGGCCCGCTCAGCCCACCAGCACCTTGAGCTGCGTGAATTCCACCAGGCCTTGCTCGCCCAGTTCAGCGCCAATGCCGGACTGGCACGCGCCGCCAAAGGGAATGTCGGGCGATACCACGAAATATGTGTTCACCCAGACGCTGCCCGCATCGATGCGGCCGGCGATGGCGAGCGCAGCCTCCCGGCCGCCGGACCAGACCGATGCGCCGAGCCCGTACGCGGACACATTGACGCACTCGACCACGGCGTCGACATCCGTGTAGCGGATCACCGGCAGCACCGGACCGAACTGCTCTTCATCGACGATGCGGTCGCTTGCGGAAAGGGTTTGGTCAGCGGGTCAGTCAATGCGCCGGCGCAGGAGCCTACGCCGGCGGCGTGCCATCGGCTTTAGCCGGCGGGACGCCAGTTGCCGTGGAAGCCGGCGGGCACGCGATGCGACAGGTGCACCAGCGCCACCGGCCCCGCCGCCAGCGCCTGCGCGTTGAAGATTGCCATGTCGCTGCGGTTCTCCGCGGCGCGCCAGATCACGGACAGCAGCCAGCCGTCGCCCTCGTCGGCGCTGGCATGGCGCGGGACAAACACGGGCTCGCCGCACTTGTCGCCGGCCGGCGGCTGGTATTGCGCGACTTGCCCGGTGGCCAGGTCGATGTGCGCGAGGCCGCTGCGCAGGCTGTCGCCCTTGGTGGACGCGGAGATGTCCCCGCTGCAGTAATAGCCGTGCCGGTAGGGCAGCATGGCAAAGCGCTCGTCCAGGCGCGGAAATTCGCCCGGCATATCGCACAGCGGCTGCTCGCGATACGCGCCGGATTTGCCGCTTAGGTCGAAGGTCCAGCGGACCAGGCTGGCCACGGGTGCGCCGCTGGAGAGCTGGCGCCCGTCGGGTCCGGGGAACAGCGGCGGCACGTCGTATTTCATCATGTCGCAGACGATGCTGCCGTTGGGCGCGTCAAAGGCGTTCATCGGATGGAAGACGTAGCACGGATCGCCGGTGAACCAGCGCACGTCCGCCGCGGTGCCGTCGCGCGGCCGCGGCGCCAGCGACACCGGGTCGACTTCAAACGGCGCGTGCGCTTCTTCCAGCGCCAGCAGGCGCCCCCCATGCCAGACCACATTGGTATTGGCCACCGTGGAGTTCAGCTCGAGCAGCTTCGGGTCCGTCAGGTGCCGGCTTGCCAGCGAGCCCGACATGCCTTCGCCATTCTCGTTTTCCATGATCCACTTCGGCGTGCGGATCCAACGGTTGCGGTAGGACACGCGGCCCTCGTCGAAATGGAAGGCATGCAGCATGCCATCGCCCGAGAACCAGTGATATTTGCCGCGTGGCGCGAACTGCGGATTCGGCCCGTTGCGGTAATAGGTGCCGCGCAGCCCGGCGGGCACTTCGCCGGTGACCGGCAGGTTGGGCGCGTCGCACTCGGCGTGCAGCGGCGCGAAGTAGCCGGACAAATGGGGCTCGTTGGTGGGGAAGGCAATGGCCATGGGTGCTGTCTCCGGTCTGTTCTATCTACCTGTTTTTTGAGAGGATGGATGCGCTTGGGAACCGCTGGATTCAGATGGCGCGCGCCTGGTCCTGCCAGTGCGGCTCGCGCAGCCTGCGCTTGAAGATCTTGCCGGTGTCCTCGCGCGGCAGCATGGCGTGGATCTCGACGATGCGCGGCACCTTGTAGTTGGCAATGCGCTCGCGCAGGAACGCTTGCACTTGCGCGCCGTCGAGGCTGTGCCCGGGGTTTGGCTGGACCGCGGCGGCCAGGCCTTCGCCGAACTCCGCATCGGGAATGCCGAATACCGCGCAGTCCGCGACGCCCGGCATGGTCTGCAGGACCGACTCGATCTCCGCCGGATAGATGTTCACGCCGCCCGAGATCACCATGTCGGCCTTGCGGTCGCAGATGTGCAGGAACCCGTCTTCATCCAGGTAGCCCATGTCTCCCAGCGTGATCAGCCCGTCGCGCTCCACGGCCGCGCGGGCCTCGGGCCGGTTGATGTAGGTGAAGTCGGGCAGGGCGCGCTGGCGCACATAGATCAGGCCGATCTCGCGCGCCGGCAACGCGTTGCCGTCCTCGTCCAGGATGCGGACTTCCGCATCGGGAAGCGGGCTGCCCGCCGAGCCCGGGTGGCGCAGCCAGTTCGCCGAGTCGGCGAACGTGGTGTAGCCGGCTTCGCTCGATCCGTAGGCCTCCGTGATGATGGGACCGAACCACGCGATCATGGCCTGCTTGAGGGGCACCGGGCAGGGCGAGCCGGTCGACGCCACCTGGCGCAGCGCGGACAGGTCGTGCCCCGTGCGCGCGTCGGGCGGCAGTGCCAGCAGGCGCTGGTACATGGTCGGCACCAGGTAGGCATGCGTGACCTTGTGGCGCGCCAGCAGCGCGAGCGTGCGCTGCGCGTCAAAGCGCGGCTCCAGCACCAGCATGGCGCCCAGGTTGCAGAAGTGCGAGAGGTAGGCCATGGCCGCGCTGTGGTAGATCGGCGCCGACAGGTAGGCGGTCACGTCCGTGCCGGTGCCGTAGACAATGTCGGTGACCCGCTGCAGCCGTTGCTCCATGGCGGCGCGCTCTGCGGGCGCGCCGGGAATGCGGCGCACGCCCTTGGGCTTGCCGGTGGTGGCCAGGTACAGCCCCGCCTGGCGGCAGGCCAGCACCAGGGCCACATACTCCGGGCTGTTGCGCAGCATGGCGGCGATGGTGTCGCCCTCCTTGCATTGCAGGTCATGCAGGCCAGCCAGAATGCGCCGGACCTCCCCCCGAATCCAGTCGGCCGAATACTCCTGCCCGTCGAACCATAGTGCCGGAACCATCGCGTCTCCTGTCGTTGATCGTCGCGCCAGCCATGCGGCACGATCGGCTTTGCTTTAACTATGCAGTGATCAGTTATGGACTCTAGCAGGCGGAACGTGGCGGTGCAATGAGGTTTTACGCGAGTGGAGGAGGTGCCAGATGGCGGCTAGCGGGGGCCGCGTGGCGGGGAGCAAGGGGGGGGCTGGTCTGCCCAGCCGTCTCGCCGAAGCCGGAGAGCCGGCTTCGGCGAGGTCCGGCCACCCATGATGGTCACGGTCACCGGTCACCGGTCATCGGGCGATGACTGGTGACCATCACGGTACGGCTTGACTACAGCGTTGCTGAAGCCTTACTGCACGTTGCCTGCCACGGCGATGGTCTGGCCTGTGATGTAGTTCGACTCGGGCGAGCAGAACAGGTATACGCCGCCAGCGGCTTCTTCCGGGGTGCCGCCCCGGCCGAGCGGGTTGCGCTGGGCGTGGGCCTTGAGCAACTCCGGGTTCAGGCCAACGCGGATGTCGCGGCCGTCGATCTTGACCGTGGCGCCGGCCTTGGCATCCGCCGAGGTCATGCGGGTGTGGATCAGCCCGAATGCCACCGCGTTCACGTTGACATTGAAGCGGCCCCATTCACGGGCCAGCGCGCGGGTCATGCCGATCACGCCGGACTTGGCGCCGGAGTAGTTCAACTGGCCAGCGTTGCCGTTCAGGGCCGAGGTCGAAGAGATATTGACGATCTTGCGATACACCTCGCGGCCGGCTTCCTTGTCGGCGGCATGCAGCGCCTTGATATGCGGATAAGCCGCGCGGATGATGCGGAACGGCGCGGTCATGTGGCAGTCGATGATGGCGTACCACTGCTCGTCGCTCATCTTCTGCACCACGTCGTCCCAGGTGAAGCCGGCGTTGTTGACGAGGATGTCGATGCCCTTGAAATGGCTCATCGCGGTGTTGACGAAGCGATCGGCGAAGTCCGGCGCGCTCACGTTGCCCACGCAGGCCACGGCTTGCGTGCCCATCTTCTTCAGCGTCTCCACCATCTCGTGCGCTGGCTCGGCGTCCAGGTCATTGATGACCAGGCGCGCGCCTTCGCTGGCCAGCTTCAGTGCGATGGCCTGGCCGATGCCGCGGCCCGAACCGGTGACCAGTGCCACCTTGCCGTCGAGTTTTCCCATGTCTTGCTCCTTGATATCGAAAAAGGGGGTTACAGCGCGACAACCGCGTCGCCGAGGATCTTGGTTTCGCCATACTGGTTGGCGGTCCGGATTTCCAGCTTGATGCGCTTCTCGCCGTTCGCTTCCAGCTTCTCCACCACGCGCCCGCTGCACGTGATCCGGTGGCCGAGATGCGTGATGCCGACAAAGCGCACGCCGAACTGGCGCAACTGCCGCTGGTCAACCCATAGCGTGAGCAGGCGGCCGAGATAGGCCATCGACAGCATGCCGTGCGCGAACACGTCCGGCATGCCGGCACGGCGCGCGAAGTCGATGTCGATATGGATCGCGTTGTGGTCGTTGGAGGCGCCGGCAAACAGCGCCAGCGTGGTGCGGTTGATCGGCTCCAGCGTCAGCGGGGGGAGGGTATCGCCGATCTGGATCGTGTCAAAGCTCAAATTGCTCAGGTTGCTCAGGTTGCTCAGGTTGCTCATTCGGGGGTCTCCGGCTCAGCCGTTGCGTTGCACGAGCACGCTGCGCAGGTCGGCCACGTGCTCGCCATCCTGGTTGGTCACGCGCGTCTCGCGCACGACGAAGTCCAGCGCGCCGCCCTTCTTCTCGTAGATGTCGGTGATGCGCGTTTGCAGGTGCAGCGTGTCGCCGGCGTATGCCATGCGGTGGTAGTCGAAGGATTGCTCGCCGTGCAGGATGCGCTCGACCTTGATGCCGAGTTCGTCGCGCCAGGCGCTCGGCGGCTGCACCAGCTCCAGTGAGAACAGGAAGGTGGGCGGCAGCGGCAGGCCCGGGTGGCCGGCATCGCGCGCGGCGGCCTCGTCGGTATAGACCGGGTTGGTCTCGCCGGTGGCCTTGGCGAAGAAGCGCAGCTGGCTGGCGGCGGCGGTGGTGCGGAAATCCGCAATCACCTTGCCGATCAATGTCTTGTCGATCATGGGAAGGCCTTTTGTCGGGTCAGTGTTCAGCGCGTTCCTGGCGCCTCAGGCGTGCTTCTTGTAGACCGTGACGACGCAAGCGCCGCCCAGGCCCAGGTTGTGCGCCAGCGCCACCTTGGCGCCCTCGACCTGGCGCTGGTCCGCCGTGCCGCGGATCTGGTGCGTCATCTCGTAGCACTGGGCCAGGCCGGTGGCGCCGAGCGGGTGGCCCTTGGACAGCAGTCCGCCGGACGGGTTGACGACCCAGCGGCCGCCGTAGGTGTTGTCGCCATCGTTGACCAGCTTCTCCGCGCCGCCTTCCTCGCACAGGCCCAGGCCTTCGTAGGTCAGCAGTTCGTTCTGGGCGAAGCAGTCGTGCAGCTCGATCACGTCGATGTCTTCGGGGCCGATGCCGGCCTGCTCGTACACGCTCTGCGCAGCGGCCCGCGTCATGTCGAATCCGACCACGCGGATCATGTCCTTGCTGTCGTAGGTGCTGGGGGTGTCGGTGGTCAGCGCCTGGCCGGCGATCAGCACGTCGGTGCGCAGGCCGCGCTTGCGGGCGAATTCTTCCGAGACCACGATGGCGGCGGCGCCGCCGCAGGTGGGCGGGCAGGCCATCAGGCGAGTCAGCACGCCGTCCCACAGCATCGGCGAGGCCAGCACGTCTTCCGGCGTGACGATATTGCGGAACACGGCCAGCGGATTGCGCGCGGCGTGCTGGCTGGCCTTGGCGCGGATCTTGGCGAAGGTCTCCAGCTTGGTGCCGTACTTGGTCATGTGAGCACGGCCCGCGCCGGCGAACTGGCGGATGGCGCTGGGCAGGTCGGTGCGGTCGACCAGTTCGTTGACCACGCTGAGCGCGCGCTCCAGCGCCGGCGCGCGGTCGCTCCACTTGGAGCTGAGCGCGCCCGGCTGCATGAATTCGAAGCCCACCGCCAGCGCGCAGTCGACCGCGCCGCTCTGCACCGCCTGGCGTGCCAGGAACAGGGCCGACGAGCCGGTGGCGCAGTTGTTGTTGACGTTGATGACCGGGATGCCGGTCATGCCGGCGTGGTAAAGCGCCTTCTGGCCGCAGGTGGAGTCGCCGTAGACGTAGCCGGCATAGGCCTGCTGCACGTCGGCGTAGTCGATGCCGGCATCCTCCAGCGCCTGGCGCACGGCGTGCGCGCCCATCATGTCATAGGTTTCGCTGGTGCCCGGTTTCTTGAACGGGATCATGCCGACGCCGGCGACGAATACTTTACGGTTCATGTTGCGATTCCTTCAGGGATTGCGATTGGAGACTTGCGATTGGAGATTCAGGTGCGGCTCACATCTTTCGCGAGATCAGGTCGCGCATGACTTCGCTGGTGCCGCCGTAGATGCGCGTGACGCGCGAGTCGGCAAAGGCGCGGGCCACCGGGTACTCGAGCATGTAGCCATAGCCGCCGTGCAGCTGCACCATTTCGTCCAGCGCCTTGCCCAGGGCCTCGGTGGCATAGAGCTTGGCAATCGCGGCTTCTTCCAGCGTCAGGCGACGGCGCACGTGCTCGGCCAGGTAGTGGTCCACCAGCAGGCGCACGGCCACGGCTTGCGCCTTGATGTCGGCCAGCTTGAACTTGGTGTTCTGGAAGTCCCACACGGTCTGGTTGAAGGCCTTGCGGTCCTTCACGTAATTGATGGTGTGCTCGAGGCAGACTTCCAGCTTGGCGGCCGCGCTCACGGCAATGCTCAGGCGCTCCTGCGGCAGTTCGCCCATCAGGTAGGCAAAGCCCTTGCCTTCCTCGCCCAGTCGGTTGGCGACGGGCACGCGCACGTTGTCGAAGAACAGCTCGGCGGTGTCCTGGGCATGCTGGCCCACCTTGTCGAGCTTGCGGCCGCGGCGGAAGCCTGCGCGGCTCGCTTCCACCATGATCAGGCTGACGCCGCGCGAGCCAGCGCTGGGGTCGGTCTTGCACACCATGATGATCAGGTCGGCGTTCAGGCCGTTGCTGATGAAGGTCTTGCTGCCATTGATCACGTATTCGTCGCCCTCGCGCACGGCAGTGGTACGCACTGCCTTGAGGTCGCTGCCGGTGCCCGGCTCGGTCATGCCGATGGCGAGGATGGCTTCGCCGGAGCACACCTTGGGCAGCCAGCGCTGCTTCTGCTCGTCATTGCCCAGGCGGTTGATATACGGGGCAATGATGTCGGAGTGCACGCCGAAGCCGGGGCCGCTGACACCGGCGCGCGCGACTTCCTCGTTGAAGACCGCGCAATGGCCGAAGTCGCCGCCACCGCCGCCGTACTCGGTTGGCAGCGTGATGCACAGCAGGCCCTCGCGGCCGGCCTTGAGCCAGGTTTCCCGATCGACCACGCCGGCCTTGTCCCAGGCGGCCTGGCGTGGCGCGCATTCGCGCTCGAGGAAGCGGCGCACGGTGGTGCGGAACATTTCGTGGTCGTCGCGGTAGACGGTGCGGGTGACTTGCATGTAAGGCTCCGATGGGAATAGGGGGGGCTTGGGCCGGTGTTAGCGGGTGCGGGCGACGTGGGCTTGGGGTTCCGCGTGGAAAAGCTGTTCGACGAGATGGGCGCGGCGCGCACGGGTGGCGGCCTGGTTGACATAGCCCTTTTCGGCCATCTCGTTGGCGTCGATCGAAGGTGGCTCGGCCATCAGCATCAGGCGCTGCACGCTCAGGCTGGCGCTCTCGTTGCCCTGGCTGCCCTGGCGGCGAAGGCATTCGCACAGTGCATTCACCACCAGCGGGTGTTGCACCAGCGCCTGCGCGTCCAGCTCGGCCAGCTCCGGTGCCAGCGCGCGGCAGCCGGCCAGGTTGGGCCACGCCAGCGCGGCAAGGTAGTTGTGATCGTGGCCGCAGATGACGGCATCCGAAATCAGCGGTGCGCATTGGTCGATCAGTGCCAGGCGCACGGCGCCGGTGCGCACCCAGGTGCCGTTGGCCAGCTTGAAGTCCTCCACCACGCGCCCGGCGAACACCAGCCCGCGGGCCGGATCGGCGGGGTCCACCAGGCGCACGGCGTCGCCCAGGCAGAAATAGCCCTCATCGTCGAAGGCCGCGGCGGTGAGGTCGGGGCGCTTCACGTAGCCGGAAAAAACGAAGGGGCCGCGCATGCGGATCTCATAGCGCCCGTCGCCTCCGTCGAGCGGCACCAGCTTGATCTCGGCGCCTGGCATCGGCACGCCGATATTGCCGACGTCATCGGTGGCCCAGGTGCAGGACACGCCCATTGCGGTGGTTTCCGTCGAGCCCAGGCCGGAGCCGAACACAATATGTTCGCCCACGGTTTGCTCGGCTACGCGCTGGATGCGCAGGAACACATCGCGCGGCAGGCTGGCGCCGCCATAGCCAAAGCTCACGACATTGGCCAACAGGCTGCGCGCCAGCACCGGATCGCGCTCGAGCTCGGTCACCAGGGCGCTCCACGCGGACGGCACGCTGTTGAACAGGGTCGGCGAGACCTCCCGCAGGTTGCGCACGGTGCGCTGGAGCAGGCCGGGCACGGGGCGGCCATCATCGATGTAGTGCGTGGCGCCCAGCACGATAGCGCGCGCGAAGTTGGCCACGCCGCCCAGGCCATGGTGCCAGGGCAGCCAGTCGAGAAACACCGGCTGCCGCTCGACCAGGGCGGCGAGGTTCTCCGCGTGATACGCGGTCACTGCATTGAGATTGCTGTAGGCAATGGCCACGCCCTTGGGCACGCCGGTGGAACCGGAAGTAAACAGCACGCGCACGGTGTCGGCGGGCCGGATGGCGGCGCGTGCTCTATCGAGTGCGGCCAGCCGCGCAGGCGTCAATGCGGTGGCGGCCAGCGTGCTCCAGGCGTGCTGGCCGGCAGTTGCGCCGTCCACGGCGATGACGGCGGCGCGCTCGAAGGAAGCCGCCGACTGCACGAACAGCGCTGCGGGCGGCACCAGTTCCGCCACCCCCTTCAGGCGCGCGAAATCGCGGCTGATGGTGGAGTAGGCGGGAGACACCGCCGCCGCGGGTACGCCCACGTACTCGGCGGCAAGCAGCAGGACGGCCTGCTCGATGGAGTTCCCGGACAGCAGCATCAGGGGGCGGTTTTGCCCCAGGCCAAGTTCCAGCAGCGCGGCGGCTACGGACTGCACCTGGCGCCACAGTTCAGTCCAGGTAATGGTGCGCCAGGCACCTTGCGCATCGCGCTCGCAAAAGGCGGCGCTGGCACCACGGCGTTCTGCCCAGTCAGGCAGGAAGCCGGCCAGGCCTTGCTGGGGAATCTTGTTGGCGGGGGCGTCGCTGCGCAGCAGCAGCGTGCCGTCGGGGCGGCGCTCGACGAGCGTGCGGCGCTCGGGGAAGCAGACTGGCCGGTACTTGTACCGGGGCGTGGCGGGATGGTCGGCGGGAGCCCGTGGGTGCCCGGCCAGTGGCTTGTTCATTTTGGCTTGTCTCCTGGGCTGGATGCGCCGTTCTGGGCGCGTCAGCTGGGGGTTTTGGTATGGGTGATACGGTACTGCGAAGGGGGGATTGGGATAACCACCCGTGTTAGGTGGCTGTTGGATTGGCTTGGGGGGACTTCGGGGGCGGCGTTGGTTATTGGGCCCAAGAGCGTACGACATCCCCGCAGCACTCTGCGCCGCGAACGGTAGATGTGGGAAGGGTCACAGCATACGAGGACAGGGGCTCCACCACGTAACCCATAGGTCATGTCATTACAATGACCTTAAAGCCGGTGCGGCAGATGCCAGCAGAACCGCTGGCCATACGACGAAATCACCGCCCTACATAAGCCTGATTGCTCTGCGCCGCCGTACAAAGAAACAAACGATCGACCCCGCAGGGCGATGTCGTACGGCTCTTGGGTGCAATAACCAACGCCGTACAAAGAAACAAACGATCAACCCCGCAGGGCGATGTCGTACGGCTCTTGGGTGCAATAACCATCGCCGATCAAAAACCCCACTCAGCCCAACATGAGCCACCAAAACCCCTACACATCCAACTCCATATCCCGAACCCTAGCCACAGCCTCATCCCGGCTAGTCACTTCCAGCTTCCGGAAAATATTTCGAAGATGCCACTTCACGGTCTCAGGCGACAGCCCCAACGTCCGCGCAATCTTCTTGTTCGGCAGTGCTTGCCCAAGCAGCTTCACCACATCGACCTCGCGTTCGCTAAGCCCCTCGCCGGTGGCAACCGCTGCCGGTCCATCGGGCAATGCAGGCGTACCGGCGCAAACGCCGGCCTGTGCGGAGCGAGCCGCCCGTAATCGCTCAACATAAAACGCCAGCAAAGGGTCCGGCGCCTGCCCCTGCGTCATCATCTCGATCAGGTCGAGCCCCGCTGGATCCGCGTCGAGCAGGCTGCGCACCAGCCCAAGCCGGTGCCCCCGCCGCAATGCCGCCAGCATCTGATCCCGTGCGGCGTCCGGCTGCCCGCGCCTGAAAGCCACAATGGCGCTTTGCCACGTTAGCTGCGTCACATGACGCTGCCACCCCCTCGCATCGCACAGCGCGATCAGCGGCGCCAGCCGCTGCGCGGCGCCTGCGAGGTCGTCATGCGCCAGGCACACCTGGATCCGCGCGCGCTCGGCCACCACCCGGATCTCGTCCAGCGCACTGGGCTGCGCATGCGGGTGTCGTGCGTCGATGACGTCGAGCCTTGCCAGCGCGGCTTGCGCGGCTTCCGGGTCGCCGCTGGCCAGGTGGCGCTGGATCTGCTCGCCCAGGCTATGGGCCAGCAAACGGTCCAGGCCCAACTGCGTCGCGTACTCTTCCAGCCGTTCCAGATAGGCAAAGGCGTCGAGCTGATGCCCTGCGGCCCAATGGGATGCCGACAACACCTTGAGCACCCGCAGCACAGAGTCGGGGATCGACACGCGTTCTAGCACGTCGACGCGGTCTTCCAGCAGCTTGCGCGCGCCGGCGATGTCATTCTGCTCGTACAGCACTTCGCCAAGCAGCGCGGCGGCAAAGTAGCCGGGCTCGGCCGCGGCGCTGCCGGCTTTTTCCGCTTCGAACAGCACGTCGCGGCAGATGCGCTCGACCTGGATCATCTTGCCTTCCAGCGCAAAGCTGAACCCCACCATGCAGCGGCCGTTCAGGCTGCCGCCGGTGGTGCCCACCAAGGGTGCGCCTTCGACCAGCAGCGGCGGCGCCTCGGCCTGGATGCGGCGGGCGCGCTCGTACTCGCCCAGGTGCATGTGCAGCCACGACAGCAAGTTGTTGCGCGCGCCGACGGTCATCGGCTCGGCATCGGCGGGCGTTTGCAGCAATTGCGGCAGCAACGCGAGGGCGCCATCGGTATCGTCGCGTTGCACCGCCAGTCCGAAGCGCAGGATGGTGAGGCGGTAGCGCTCATTCAGGTCGGATTCGGGAATGTCGGCGAGAAGGCGCTCGATGCTGTCCGTGCAAGCGTCCAGTTCACGCCCGAAGATCTGCATCTGCAGGGTCAGCAGGCGTAGCTTGATGCGGGCCTGGACTTGCTCGGCCGGCAACAGGCGCATCAGCGCGATCACCTTGCGTAGTTCGCCCCTTGCGCTCAGCGTGCCGGCGTACTGCTGTACGAGATCCGCGGCTGCGTCGGCTTCCCCGGCCAGCACGGCATGGCGCACGGCCTCCTCCAGCAGGCGGTGCGCGCGGAACCAGTGCCAGGCGGCGGCATGCACGGCGCGTTGCTGGCCTTCGCTGCGCGCGCGAAAGCGCGCCAGCAACGTCTCGCGCAGCAGCGGGTGCAAGCGGTACCAGGTTTCGCGATCCGGGCCATCTACCGGCGTGATGAACAGGTTGTCGCTGTCGAGGCGCGCGAGCAGGGCAACCACCTCGGTCGAGTGCTGCGACTGCTCGTTCAGCGCCACGCACAGCGAGGCGCTAAAGCGCTGGCAGGCGGCCGCGCGGACCAGCAGCTCGGCTTCGGCCGGCGCCAGGCGCGCCAGCACTTCGCGCTCGAAGTAATCGGCAAAGGCGCCGGCATTCTGCACATTGGCGCGGACGAAGCCGTTGGTGGAGGACGCCCCGCCGGCAGGTTGCTTGCGCCGTTTCCAATGCGTGGCAAACAGCTGCAGGCCGGCCACCCAGCCATCGGTCAGTTCGTGCATCAGGCGCGCATCGCGCGCGGCAATGTCGCCCAGTTGCGCCTTGAGGAATTGCTCGGACTCCGCCAGCGTGAAACGCAGGTCGCGCTGGTCCAGTTCCAGCACCAGGCCCTGGTCGCGCAGCCTGCCGAGCGACAGCGGCACGCTGCCGCGCGACACCAGCACGATATGCAGGTTGGCCGGTGCGTAGTCGAGCAGCCATTGCAGTGCTTCATGGACGCGGGCATCGGCAAGATGGTGCAGTTCATCCAGGACCAGCACCAGCTCGCGCGGATGGCTGGCGATGCCATTGACCAGGGCCAGCACGGTGCGCTCCACGGCCTCGGCGTCCACGCCGCGCCCGCCCAGCAGCGCGGCCTCGCGCGTGATGGCGGGATCGACCTGCGCCAGGCTGCCGAGCAGGGAGTCGAGCCAGCGTGCCAGCTCGTTGTCGTCGGCGGCGACCGTCAGCCAGGCCACATCGAAGCCGAGTGTCAGCAGCGTCTGGCGCCAGGCCAGCAGCGTGGCGGTCTTGCCGCAGCCGGCAGGGCCTTGCAGCAGGATCACGCGGCGGCGCCGAGCTTCGGTCAGCTGGGCGAGCACGCGCTCGCGCGCCAGGACCCTGACGGTGTCGCGCGGCGGCTGCCGCTTGGCGTGGCTGGTGGATTCGGGCGGGAGGGAGGGGCTTTGCGGCATAGGTGACCGGTGCCTTCTGGTATCCGGGCGCTGGTCGTGCAAGCCAGCGTCAGGGTCAAACGAAATGAGGATGCATTGTACAGGCGGCTCGAAGCCATGCGCAGCGTGATCCGCTTGTCTCTTCGGTGCTGGCCCCGGGCGGCCTGCCACCCGAGCCACCCGGATCAGGTGGGCGGCCCCAAAGCAGGGCTTTCGCCATGTCACCCTAGTATATATTTTGCGCAATCAACGCATGGCGCACCTACCCGGCCACGCGCGACGTGACACGCGACGTGACACGCGACGTGACACGCGACGTGACACGCGACGTGATACGCAACGTCACTTGCAACTTCTGCATGCCCGAACTTGACCGGGGCAGGCCGGTGCCTGTGTTGCGCGCCGCTTGGCCTGCATTGCCGAGAGCCGAATTTCGATGGAACGGTATCATCCCGCCCCCACAACCAAGCTGGCGCCGCCCCGCCTTGGCAGCCGCGCGATCCCGCGCGAAGACCTGCTAGCCAGCCTGCATGGCGCACGCCAGTGCAAGCTGGTGCTGATCACCGCCGGCACGGGCTATGGCAAGACCACGCTGATGGCGCAGTGGCGCCAGAAGCTGATCGCGCAAGGGGCCAGTGTCGCCTGGCTAACGCTCGGGCCCGATGACGAAGCACCGGAGGCTTTTTGCGCCAGCCTGCGCGCCGTCTTGCTGCATGCGCGGCGCGTGCCCGGGCGCAAGCGCCCTGGCAAGAGGATGCGCTGGCCACCGGCTATATCCAGGCGCTGGCCGCCGTGCGCGAAGAGCTCTACCTGATGATCGACGAAGCCGATCGCATCAGCCACCCCGCCAGCCGCGCGCTGCTGCAGGCCATCCTGGACGCGCGGCTGCCGCACCTGCATATCGTCGCGGCATCGCGCAAGACGCCGGCGCTGTTGCTGGGACGTCTGCGCGCGGTGGGCGAGCTTGGCGAAGTGGGCTGCGCGGACCTGGCGTTTTCCTTCGCGGAGACCCTGGCCTTCCTGAAAGCGCATCTCGATGCGCGCGTGAGCCTGGATGCCGCCACGCGGCTCCATGCGTCCAGCGCGGGCTGGCCCATCGGCCTGCAGTTGATGTCGGCCAAGTTGAAGGCGGGGCAGCGCAATCCCGCGCTGGCGCCCGCAGCGGACGGCCTGCACGCCTACTGGTCGGAAGACGTCGTGGCCGGGCTGCCCGGGGAATTGCTCGCCTTCATGCAAGGCTTGTCGGTGCTGCCGCGTTTCAACGCAGCGCTGGCGGGCTTTGTCACGGGCTCGGGGCAGGCCGCCGCCCTGATCGATGCGATCGATGCGCGTGGCCTGTTCCTGCTACCCCTGCAAGCGCAGGACCACGGCAAGTGGTTCCGCTTCCATCCCATGTTTGCGGCCTTCCTGCGCGAGCGCCTGGCAGGCAGCCGGGCCGACGTGGCTGGCCTGCACCGGCGCGCCACGGCGTGGTTCGTGCGGCAAGGGTGCTTCGCCGAGGCGATCCCGCATGCCTTGCAGAGCGAGGATTTCGATACCGTCGCCAGCCTGGTGGAGCATTCGATGCCAGCCTTGCCCACCGTGAGCCAGTTGCGGGATTTCCGGCAGTGGATCGAAGTCGTGGCGCCTGCCCGGCTGGCGCGCTACCCGCGCTTGCTGCTGCTTGCCGCCTGGGCGAGCGCGGTGACGGCGCGGCCCGCGCAAGCCGATGACTGGATGACCGCCCTGGAGGCGGTCAGGCCCGGCGCCAGGGCGTCGCGCCATGGCAGGCTGGTGCGCGCCGTGATCGCCATGCAGCGCGATGATGTGGTGCAGCTGGATGCCATCCTCGCCACGCTTGCCAACGTTCCCCTGGGCCTGGCGCCGCTTGAGCATATCCGGCTTGGCTTGACGGTACGCTGCCTGTCCGTGCGCGGCTGCCATGCGCAGGTGCGTGAGCGTCTCGCCTCCGCCGAGGCACGCGCGATGCGTGCCGGTACGGGCGAGCTGGCGCTGATGGCCAGGGCCACAGTGGCCAGCGCCATGTTGCTCGAGGGCAATGCGCTGCAAGCCGAGCCCCTGGCCCAGGATGCGCTCGCCGAGGCCGAACGCTACCATGGCCGCCGCTCGGTCAGCGCCTGCTACTGCGCCGCGACGGCGGCGGCGGCCCTCTACGAGCGGGACAAGACCGACGAAGCGCGGCAAGTGCTCGCCGATCGCCTCGACATGCTCAGGCTCTCCTCGCCCGATGTGATGCTGCGCGCCACGCTGTGCCACGCCCGCCTCCTAGCGCTTGGCAACTTGCCGCACGATGCCGTGGCATACCTGAGCGAGATGGAAACGCATTTTCGCATCCGCGGCATCGAGCGCGGCGTGGCGCACCTGGTAGCCGAACGCCAGCGGATCGTGCTCAGGGGCGGGGACTGGCGCCACGCGCGCTCGCTGCAGGCCACGCTCGATGGCCTGGCGCCGGGCGCATTGGAGGATGGGCCGCGCCTGGCCGAGATCGTGGCGGTTGCCGCGATCTCGCGTGCCAGGCTGGCGTTGGCCATGAACGAGGCGCAGGGCGTGCTGCTGGCACTGGAAGGCGCCCGCGCCAGCGCTAGCGAAATGGGCAGGGAAGGGCTGATGGTCACGGCCGACCTGCTCGAGGCCCTTGCGCTCGACGCGCTGGGGCGGCGCGGAGAAGCCACGGCATGCATGGAGTCCGCGGTTGCCACGGCCTACCGGCTCGGGCTGGTGCGCACCTTGCTGGATGAAGGCGAGGGTGTTCGCGCTCTGCTGGGCTGCCTGGCCCGGCGTCGGGACAGCGCGCAGGACGACTATCTTGCTCGCTTGCAGGGGATGGCCCTTGCCGCGCCCACGGGCAACGGTGATCGCGTTGCCATGGTGGCGCCCGCGCAGCGATCGGTGGAACTGTCCGGGCTGACCCGGCGCGAGATGGAGATACTCGGTTTGCTCGAGCAGTCGATGTCGAACAAGCGGATCGCGCTGGCGCTGAATCTCAGCGAGCTGACGGTCAAGTGGAATCTCAGGCAGATATTTGCCAAGCTCGGTGTTTCCCGCCGCTACGACGCCATCCTCGCAGCGCGCAGGCAGGGGCAGCAGACGGGCGCGAGATGAGCGGCCGATTGCTCGCGCCCCTCTCGCACACGCCCCCCCGCCTAGCCTCTCCCCCTCAGAAGATATGCCGCAAGCCAACCGTCACGCCGACCATGCTCTTCTGTCCGGTCATTTGCGGATAGTTGAAGGCAAAGGCAGTCGCGGAGCTATCGAAGCTCAGGCCGCCGTTGCGCGCGTAGCCAGTCGACAGGTACACGTCCGTGCGCTTGGAGAAGTTGTAGTCGGCGATGAAGCTGACCTGCTGCATGTTGGGGGGATTGGCGCGGGCGTGACCTGGTAGTTGACGCCGGCCCACCAATAGTCGTCGCGCAGCAGCGTGCCGCCACTGCTGAAGTCGGCCTTGTTCCAGCGGTAGCCACCCATGACCTTGAGCGGGCCGGTGGTGTAGCTGGCGGCGCCGGCAAACTTGCGGACCGTGACCAGGTT
>NZ_AHJE01000168.1 GCF_000243095.1 Cupriavidus basilensis OR16
CCACACCCGAAACGGCGCAGCACTCTGCGCCGCGAACGGCAGATGTGGGAATGGGCACCGCGCCCGAGGTCAGGGGCACCACTACGGAACCCATGGGTCATGCCATTGCGATGCCCATTGGACCGGTAACGGCAGATACCAGCAGAACCGCTGGCCATACGACGAAACCAGCGTCCTTCGCACCCGCGATTGCTCTGCGCCCGGCAGGGTCGGCTTTCTTCTCGTTAGTCTTCTTTGCCGACGCAAAGAAGAGTGACCGGCAGCCCCCGCAGGGGGATGTCGTA
>NZ_AHJE01000167.1 GCF_000243095.1 Cupriavidus basilensis OR16
CCCTGAGTGTTGGCTGTCGTGTCTTACCGGCTTGAGGGGCATCGAAACTGCATTAGCCAATGGTCACGTGGTGATGCCCCTGACCTCGTGCGCGGTGAGAGTTCGGCCATCTGCCGATCGCGGTGCCGGGCGCCACGATCCTGCCCGCGTTGGTGGTTTCGTGGTTTTGTCTCCGGCGGCGGGGGCCTCGCCATTCGAGGCCCTGCCGTACCGGCGCTGCCGGCTCCTTGCTATCAACGCCCCTGGTTTCGTGGTGGGCACCGTGGCTCGGCCGCGAGGGCCGCGCTTGCACGTCACCGCGCTCGCCCTCCGAGACAAAACCACGAAACCAGCCACGCCCGAAACGGCGCAGCCCCGCGCGCCGCGAACGGCAGATGTGGGAA
>NZ_AHJE01000166.1 GCF_000243095.1 Cupriavidus basilensis OR16
GTGGTTGCGTCGTACGGCCCTGAGTGTTGGCTGGCGTGTCTTACCGGCTTGAAGGGCATCGTAACTGCATGACCCATGGTCACGTGGTGGTGCCCCTGACCTCGGGCGCGGTGACCGCTCGGCCATCTGCCGATCGCGGTGCCGAGCGCCACGATCCTGCCCGCATCGGTGGTTTCGTGGTTTTGTCTCTGACGGCGGGCGCCCGGCCACTTGAGGCCCTGCCGTACCGGCGCAGTCGGTTCCTTGCTCTCAACGCCCCTGGTTTCGTGGTGGGCACCGTGGTCCGGTTCGTGGGGCCGCGCATGCCATCATGCGATTGCCCTCTGAGACAAAACCACGAAACCAGCCACACTCGAAACGGCACAGCCCTTCGCACCGCGAACGGCAGATGTGGGAATGGGCACCGCGCCCGAGGTCAGGGGCCCCACGACGAAACCCATGGGTCATGTCATTGCGATGACCTGTAAGCCGGTAACGGCAGATACCCGCAGAACCGCTGGCCATACGACGAAACCAGCGCCCTTCGCACCCGCGATTGCT
>NZ_AHJE01000165.1 GCF_000243095.1 Cupriavidus basilensis OR16
ACATCCCCCTGCGGGGGCTGCCGGTCACTTTTCTTTGCGCGGCAAAGAAAACTAACGAAAAGAAAGCCGCCCTGCCGGGAGCAGAGCAATCAGGCTTTCGAGTGTCGATGATTTCGTCGTACGGCCCGGAGTGTTGGCTGGCGTGCCTTACCGGCTCAAAGAGCACCGCAAATGCATGACCCAATGGTCACGTGGTGGGGCCCCTGATCGCTTTGCTCGGTGCGCGTTCGGGCATCTGCCGTTCGCGGTGCGCAGCACCACGATGCCGTCTGACTTACTGGTTTCGTGGTTTTGTCTTTAACGGTGGCCGCCCGGCCATTTGATGCCCTGCCGTACCGGCGCGAGCGGCACTTTGCTATCAACGCCCCTGGTTTCGTGGTGGGCACCGTGGCCCG
>NZ_AHJE01000164.1 GCF_000243095.1 Cupriavidus basilensis OR16
AACAAGGCCCGCATGTCCGCCGCCGGCATTGTCGGCTTCGCGCTCGAGGCGGCGCCGCGCACCACCCGTGCGCAGAGCATGGACGTGCTCTCTTCCCAGGCCAACATCGCCGGATATAAAGCCGTGCTGGTCGCCGCCCATCACTATCAACGCTTCATGCCGATGCTGATGACCGCCGCCGGCACCGTCAAGGCCGCGCGCGTGCTCATCCTCGGCGCCGGCGTGGCCGGCCTGCAAGCCATCGCCACCGCCAAGCGGCTGGGGGCGGTGATCGAAGCCTCCGACGTGCGTCCCGCCGTCAAGGAACAGATTGAATCGCTGGGCGGCAAATTCCTCGATGTGCCCTTCGTCACCGACGAAGAGCGCGAGATCGCGCAGGGCGTGGGCGGCTATGCCCGCCCCATGCCGCCCGACTGGATGCGGCGCCAGGCCGAACTGGTGCACGAGCGCGCCAAGGCCGCCGACATCGTCATCACCACCGCGCTGATCCCGGGCCGCCAGGCGCCGGTGCTGCTCAAGGAAGAGACCGTGAAGGCCATGAAGCCGGGCTCGGTGGTGGTCGACCTCGCCGCGGCGCAGGGCGGCAACTGCCCGCTCACCGTGGCCGACGAAGTGGTGGAGCGCCATGGCGTCACGCTGATTGGCCACACCAACCTGGCCGGCATGGTTGCGGCGGACGCCTCCGCGCTCTACGCGCGCAACGTGCTCGACTTTCTCAAGCTGATCATCGACAAGGAGGGCAAGCTCGCCATCGATATGAAAGACGACATCGTAGCGGCTTGCCTGATGACCAAGAGCCGTGAGCCGGAACTGACAAGCTGAGGAGAAATCGATGGAAATGGTGAACCACACGGTGATCAACCTGATCATCTTCGTACTGGCGATCTACGTGGGCTACCACGTGGTCTGGACCGTCACGCCCGCGCTGCACACGCCGCTGATGGCGGTGACCAACGCAATCTCGGCCATCATCATCGTCGGCGCCATGCTGGCGGCCGGCCTGACCGAGGGCCCCGTGGGCCGCACCATGGGCGCGCTGGCGGTGGCGCTCGCTGCAGTCAACGTGTTCGGCGGCTTCCTGGTGACGCAGCGCATGCTGGAGATGTTCAAGAAGAAGGAGCCCAAGGCCAAGACTGTGGGCGCCCACGGCAAGGAGGCCGCGGCATGAGCAATCTCGTGAGCATGAACCTCGTCACGCTGCTCTACCTGCTGGCCTCGGTGTGTTTCATCCAGGCGCTCAAGGGCCTCTCGCATCCCAGTTCCGCACGGCGCGGCAACGCCTTCGGCATGACCGGCATGGCCATTGCGGCGGTAACCACGCTGGTGCTGATCGCCAAACTGAGGAACGACTTCGTGGCGGCAAGCGCCGGCCAGCCGCCGGTCGCCGAAGGCCTGGCGTTGATCTTCGGCGCGCTGGTGGTCGGCGGCGGCATCGGCGCCTATGTGGCGAAGAAGGTCGAGATGACCAAGATGCCCGAACTGGTGGCCGCCATGCATTCGCTGATTGGCCTGGCCGCGGTCTTCATCGCGGTGGCCGCGGTGGCCGAGCCGGCCGCCTTCGGCATTGCGCCAACGGGTACGCACGACATCCCGCTGGGCAACCGCATCGAGCTGTTCATCGGCTGCTTCGTCGGCGCCATCACCTTCTCCGGTTCGGTGATCGCCTTCGGCAAGCTGGCCGGGCGCTACAAGTTTCGCCTGTTCCAGGGTGCGCCCGTGTCCTTCGCCGGGCAGCATATGCTGAACCTGCTGCTGGCGGTGGCGATGATCGGCTTCGGCGTGGTTTTCTTCCTGTCGCAGGCCTGGATGCCCTTCCTGCTGATGCTGGCGATCGCCTTCGTGCTGGGCGTGCTGATCATCATCCCGATCGGCGGCGCCGACATGCCGGTGGTGGTGTCGATGCTCAACTCGTACTCGGGCTGGGCGGCGGCGGGCATCGGCTTCTCGCTGAACAACCCGATGCTGATCATCGCCGGCTCGCTGGTGGGATCGAGCGGTGCCATCCTCTCGTACATCATGTGCCGCGCGATGAACCGCTCGTTCTTCAACGTGCTGCTGGGCGGCTTTGGCGGCGCGCCCGCCGCGGCCGCTGCCGGCGGCCAGGCGCAGCGCAACGTCAAGTCCGGCTCGGCCGACGATGCCGCCTTCCTGATGGGCAACGCGGAAACCGTGATCATCGTCCCGGGCTACGGCCTGGCGGTGGCACGCGCGCAGCATGCGCTCAAGGAGCTGACCGAGAAGCTGGTGGAGAAGGGCGTGACGGTGAAGTACGCCATCCACCCGGTAGCGGGCCGCATGCCGGGCCACATGAACGTGCTGCTGGCCGAGGCCGAGGTGCCTTACGACCAGGTCTTCGAGATGGAAGACATCAACAGCGAGTTCGGCCAGGCCGACGTGGTGCTGGTGCTGGGCGCCAACGACGTGGTCAACCCCGCCGCCAAGACCGACCCCAACTCGCCGATTGCCGGCATGCCGATCCTGGAAGCCTACAAGGCCAAGACCATCATCGTGAACAAGCGTTCGATGGC
>NZ_AHJE01000163.1 GCF_000243095.1 Cupriavidus basilensis OR16
AAGTGATAAGGATGCGTTCACACTGCTCCACGCGCTCGGGACGCAGCATGGTGGACGACGCCGCATAGGGATAGCAGTCCATGCAAAGCGGCATCTGCCGCGACAGTGCGCTGACCTTGGCCAGGGTCTCGCGGCTGCGGCCATGGTTGCGTGTGCCCACCAGCTTGTGATGCGAGATAACCGTCTGCACGCCGAGCGCCTGCCCGATGCGGGCGGTCTCGTCGATGGCTTCGCTGACTTTGTCGCTCTCGTCGCGCATATGCGCTACGTAGACGCCGCCGTGTTGCTTGAGTGGCTCGCAGATTCGCACGATCTCCTCCTCCGGTGCCGCTGCTGAAGGCGGATAGAAGGTGCCGGTGGA
>NZ_AHJE01000162.1 GCF_000243095.1 Cupriavidus basilensis OR16
ATCGTGCCGTTCTCGGCCGGCGGCACCACCGACATCCTGGCGCGCATCGTCGGCCTGCAACTGGGCAAGGCGCTCGGCCAGCCGGTGGTCATCGACAACCGTCCGGGCGCGGGCGGCAACATCGGTGCATCGATCGCGGCCAAGGCGCCTGGCGATGGCTACACCCTGTTCATGGGCACCATCGGTACGCATGCCATCAACCAGTCGCTGTACTCCAAGCTGCCGTTCGATCCGGTCAAGGATTTCGCGCCGATCACGCGCGTGGCGATGGTGCCGAACATCGTGGTGGTGAACCCCAAGGTGCCGGTCAACAACATCAAGGAACTGATCGCCTACGTCAAGGCCAACCCGGACAAGCTGTCGTACGGTTCGTCGGGCAGCGGCTCGTCGATGCACCTGTCGGGCGAGCTGTTCAACTCGATGACCAACCTGCACATCCAGCATATCCCCTACAAGGGCAGCGCCCCGGCGGTCAACGACCTGTTGGGTAACCAGATCGGCCTGATGTTCGACAACATGCCGTCGTCGTACCCGCACGTGAAGGCTGGCAAGCTGCGGGCGATCGCCGTGACCTCGGCCAAGCGCTCGCCGGCACTGCCGAACGTGCCGACCGTGGCCGAATCCGGCGTGCCGGGCTATGAAGCAACCTCCTGGTTTGCGCTGTACGCCGTCGGCGGCACGCCGCAGCCGATCACCGCCTGAACGCGGAAGTGGTGAAGATCCTGGCCATGCCGGAAGTGAAGAAGCAGATGGCCGACCAGGGCGCCGAGCCGCATCCGGAAAAGCCGGCTGAACTGGCCGCTTTCATGAAGACCGAGGCCGCCAAGTGGGCCAAGGTGGTGAAGGCTTCGGGTGCCACGGTGGACTGATCGATCCCCGCACGGCTGCACCGGCCTGGACTTCCTCGCCGGGCCGACGTCAGTAAAAGGCCGGCCCTTCGGGGCCGGCTTTTTTTGGGGCAGGTGCTTGCTTGCGGGCGCGCTCAGGACAGAAAAAAGCCCGCAATTCACTTGCGGGCCCAATCCTGGCCCACGCACGGGGCAGGAGGAGACAGGGGGAGCAAAAGCGGGAGACGGTGCGCGGCGGGCGCCGCGAATCAGCCATCAGCCACTAACCATCGGCCGTCAGGCCAGGCTGTACTTCACAACTTGTTCTTCCACGCCCACGAAACGCACCAGCTGGCGCAAGCCGCTGGCGTACTCCTTGATATGGTGCCCATCCGGCGTATCCGGCAGGCGGTAGTACACCGGCATCGTTGTAGCCGGCGCGGGCTGGCCGCCGGCTTGGGGCTCATCGGCTTCCCACGGGACATCCCGGTCTTCGGCGAAATCTGTTCGTCCTGGCATGGACCACTCCTGATTGATGACGGGCATGCGCTGTGCCGCGGCCGAGAACCGGCTACAGGCATGCAGAATGACTATGTCTGCAAATGTATTGCACCCTGTCAAAAAATGCTATTTAGCATTTTTTAGATCTGCCTCAGCGTTGTCGTTGCTTTGTCATTTTTCATGCAACTAACTGCCGGAAATTGCCGGTATCCGTGGGCGGCGGCCCTGGCGGGGCCGGGCTTTGCGCTACCATAGGCGCTCGCCACCCAAAGCCATGGCGGCAGCATGTGCCGCTACCGGGCGACAGGCTTCCACGTCACGCTTCCCGCATGTCCGTTCAGCACGCACTCCTGACTTCCCTCCTGGAAAGACCCTCCTCTGGCTACGAGCTGGCCCGCCGCTTCGACCGCTCCATCGGCTACTTCTGGCATGCCACGCACCAGCAGATCTATCGGGAGCTGGGCCGCATGGCCGAGCATGGCTGGATTGCCGCGGATGAGGGGGAGGGCGACGCCAGGAACCGCAAGAAGGTCTATTTCGTGCTGCAGCCGGGGCGCGATGAGCTCGTGCGCTGGGTGCTGGCACCGACTGCCGGACTGGACCTGCGCGATGAAATCCTGGTGAAGCTGCGCGCCGATGCGGTTGTGGGCCCGCTTGGGCTGGGGCCCGAGATGGAGCGGCTGATCGGGCTGCACCGGGAGCGGCTCGATACCTATTGCCAGATCGAGCAGCGCGATTTCGTCCTGGGCCGAGGCATTGTTGCCGCTGCTGGCCAAGCAGGACGATCCGGCCTGAAGTCGCGCCGGGCTCAAGCGCCCGGCGGATGGAGAAAAGGCGGGGGCAGGCGGGTTGCCAGGCGCTGCGGTGTGCCTGGCAACGGTCAAGCACAGGCTCAGGCCAGGTCGGCCGCTGTCGTGCCGTCGGCGTAGGCGGTTGCCGGGGCCAGCCCGAGGCGGCGGCGTGCCAGCGCGTATTCCTCGCTGAAACGGCGCACCAGCTCGGCGGCCGGCACCACGCGCTTGATCGCGCCCACGCCCTGGCCAGCGCCCCAGATGTCTTTCCAGGCCTTGGCGCTGGCCGAACCGAAGTTCATCTTGGACGGATCCGATTGCGGCAGCGCTTCCGGATCGAGCCCGGCATTGACAATGCTTTGGCGCAGGTAGTTGCCGTGCACGCCGGTAAAGAGGTTCGAGTAGACGATGTCCGACGCGGTGCTGTCGACGATCATCTGTTTGTAGCCGGCCTGCGCGTTGGCCTCTTCGGTGGCAATAAAGGCGGAGCCCACATAGGCCAGGTCGGCGCCCGCGGCCAGCGCCGCGAGGATACCGTCGCCGCTGGCGATGGCGCCCGACAGCAGCAGCGGGCCATCGAACCACTCCCGGATTTCATGCAGCAGCGCAAACGGCGACAGCACGCCGGCATGGCCGCCCGCGCCCGAGGCGACCGCGATCAGGCCATCTGCGCCTTTCTCGATGGCCTTGCGTGCGAAGGTGTTGTTGATGATGTCGTGCAGCACGATGCCGCCATAGGAATGCACGGCATCGTTGACTTCCTTGCGCGCGCCCAGCGAGGTGATGACGATGGGCACCCTGTAGCGCACGCACAGTTCCAGGTCGTGATCGAGCCGGTCATTGGACTTGTGCACGATCTGGTTGACCGCGAACGGCGCCGCGGGGCGATCCGGATGCTTGGCGTCGTGCTCGGCCAGCTCGGTGGTGATGCGGTCCAGCCAGTCGTTGAGCACCGGGCCCGGGCGCGCATTGAGCGCGGGAAAGGAGCCGACCACGCCGGCCTTGCACTGGGCGATCACCAGGTCGGGGTTGGAGATGATGAACAGCGGCGAGCAAACCACCGGCAGCGAAAGACGGTTCTGGAGAATGGCGGGAAGTGACATGGCGTTTGTGCGAGAGTGAAAATTGAAAACAGTGGAACGGTTAGGAATACGGCGATGCGCTCAGGCGCTGGCGCCTTGCAATGCGGACTTCTGGCTGGCGAGGCGTGCGCCCATGGCGGCAGCGAGCGCGTCCAGGCCGCTCTTCGGGCGGACCATGACTTCGAAGTCATCGATCTTGCCGGCGTCGTTGAAACGGATCATGTCGATGGCCTTGACCGATTTGCCATCGACCGTCGCACTGAATTCAAGCACCACGCTGCGCCCGTCGTCGCTGACAAAAGTGCGGTGGTAGCGGAAGTCCTGGAACACCTGGTTGACGGATTCCAGCACCATGCGCAGGGCGGCGCGCCCCGGGTAGGGCGTGTGCGCGACGGGCGAGTGAAAAATCACTTCGTCCGCCACGATGCTGTCCAGGTCGGCCATGGAATGGGTGGCAATCATGCGGTGCCAGATGGCCAGCGAGGCCTGCGCCGCCGCTGACAAGGTTGCTTGGGTCACGGTGTCTCCTCCGGATGGCCGAGGGCGCGGGAATCGCCCGTTCCGGCACGCTGCGCAACGCTTGCCGGCCCCGGCCCCAAAGGGCCGCGGCGGCGGCGGCTTGCACATCGCTATGCAACCAGTTGCATAGCGATGTGTGAAAGGTAGCAGCAGACGACGCCAATTGCAATGGCCCGACGTTGCGAGGGCAGGATCCGGCGCGCTCCGGCTTGCTCGGCGAGGCCACGCTTCGCTCGGGGCGGCAGTCAAACGAACTCGGTCTTTTGTGGCGACTTGTCTACAATACCGGCATTGCCGAACACCAACGCAGGAGCGCGAGTGAGCACTGACATGAGCGCCAACGCGCCGCCCCCCGCCCTGTTCGATGCTGACCTGGAGGCCTGGCGCCAGCAGCCGGAGCGAGCCTTCGATGGCTGGCTGGCGAGCCACGGTTTTCGCCATGGCACGGCCGTGGTGTACCGCGCGATGTGGGGCAAGCTCTTGCGCTGGTCCGGCGAGCGTGGGCTGGCGCCACTGTCCTGGTCGGCGGAGCAGATCGGGGCCTTCCTCGACGAGCAGGACCTGCACAAACACCACCGTTATCGCTACACGCGGCTGATCGAGCGCGTCTTCCACCATCTATCGCTATTGCAGGACGGCTTGCACAACCCGGCCAGCCAGGCAGTGCGCGCGCACCTCGCCGAAGGCGAGAACGATCCGACCGCTTTCCTGCTGCCCGTCGAGCGCGATGCCCTGATTGCCCGCGTGCTGGCGCCGGCGGGCCTGGCGGCAGGGCAGGACAGCGCCGCGCTGTCGGCGACCCAATGGAAGCGCGCCCGCGACACGGCGCTGGTGGCCGTGTTGCTGGGCGCCGGCCTGAAAGTCGGCGAAGCGCGCAGCCTGGGCATCGACAGCATCGCCGAGGATGCCGCCAGGCTGCGCCTGGTGCGCGCTGATAACGGCCGCATCTACGAGGCGCCGGTCTTTGCCTTCGCGCGGGCGGCGCTGCTGGCCTGGCTGGAGATCCGTGCCCGTACCGGCACGCTGGGCAACCTGGTGTTCCCAGCCATGCCAAGCGGACGGCACTTGCACGCGGCCTCGCTGTACCGCCGCGTGGAGATCTTGCTCGACGAGGCCGGCGTGCTGGCGGGGCGCAGCGAGCGCGCGTCGCCGCAGACGCTGCGCAATACCTGCGGTGCGCTGCATTTCGAGGCCGGAGCCGGTCCGGCCGAGGTGGCACAGTGTCTCGGCATGCGCGACCTGGAGTCCGGCTGGCGCTTGCGCGCGGCTTTTGAGGCCTGGCAGGCACGCGCGGGCCTGAAACCGGCGCACGGCGGTGGCGCTGACACAGGCGCGACAGGTGTCGCCTGCTATGCTTAGCGGCTCTTTCGACCTTTTTCGATCTTTTTCGACCTGTTTCGATCCGATGCGGGCGACCGTGACCGGGCACGGCTGCTGCCTCCCAGGGCAGCGCCGCGCTACTGCAGCCCGAAACACGTATCTCGCTTGTTGCACCGTGCGCGCTGTCCCGGCGACCGTTACGTCTCTTTTCACAACTTATTGATGAATCGCTATGTCTGAAACCTTGCTGCTCACGGGAGCCACCGGTTATATCGCCTCGCACACCTGGGTCGCCTTGCTTGAGGCCGGCTATCACGTGATCGGCCTGGATAATCTCTGCAACAGCAATCGCGTCGTGGTCGAGCGCCTGGCGCAGATTACCGGCCAGCGCCCGCATTTTGTCGAGGGCGACGTCCGGGACCGCGCTTTGCTGGACCGTTTGTTCGCCGAACACCGGATCTCGGGGGCGATTCATTTCGCGGCACTCAAGGCGGTGGGGGAATCGGTCAGCAAACCGCTGGATTATTACGACAATAATCTCAATGGCCTAGCCACCAATCCGTATGGCCAGACCAAGCTGATGAGCGAGCAGATCCTGCGCGACCTGGCACTGTCGGACCCCGCCTGGCGAATCGCCTACCTGCGCTATTTCAATCCGGTGGGCGCGCACGAAAGCGGACTGATCGGCGAAGATCCGGGCGGCGTGCCGAACAACCTGATGCCCTATGTTGCGCAAGTTGCCGGCGGACGGCGCGAGAAGCTGATGGTGCACGGCGGCGACTACCCCACGGTCGATGGCACGGGCGTGCGCGATTACATCCACGTCTGCGATCTCGCGGCAGGCCACCTTGCGGCCCTGGTCTACCTGCGCGACAAGCAGCAGTGCCTGACCGTCAATCTTGGCACGGGCCGGGGCTACAGCGTGCTGGAGGTCGTCGCGGCTTACCAGCGTGCCAGCGGGCGCCCGGTGCCCTACGTGATCGGGGATCGCCGCCCTGGCGACATTGCCTCGTGCTATGCCGATCCCGCCTTGGCGCAATCGCTGATTGGATGGCGCGCGCAACACGATATCGATCGCATGTGCGAGGACTCCTGGCGCTGGCAGTCCATGAATCCGCTGGGGTTTGCCGGCTGAGCGGCATTGCCGGGCGCGCGGGCATGCGGGTGGAGGAGGTAAATGCCCGCTTTCCGCGTGCCCGGTTTCGCCGGCATGGCAAGGGCCAGGCGGCAAGACATGAAAACGGCCGGGCAAATGCCCGGCCGTTTTCAGGAGCGCAGCGGGCATCGCGGCTGAGCCAGCCGCGACGCCCGGCGCCGACTTTAGCGAATCAGGAAGTCTTCGATGGTCTTGCCTGCGGCCAGGGCTTGAGTCAGCCAGCCCGGACGCTTGCCGCGGCCGGTCCAGGTATTGCCTGCGCTGTCGCGATAGCGAACCGGCACCTTGCGGGTTGCCTTCTTGCTGGTGGCAGGCTTGGTGCCGAAGCCCAGGTCGTCCGCGGTCAGTCCATATTGGTCGATTTTCTGGCGAATATCGGCGATGACGGAGGCCTGCTCGCGGGCCTTGATTTCCTCGGCCTGCTTTTGAAGTTCGCTGATTTTCTGAACAATTTCCTGATAAGTCGCCATTACGAGCCTCGATTTACTGGGTGAGCATGAAGAATCGGATGAATTATAACGGCACCAAGCAATCCTGCAAACGCTTTTAACCTCGATGGAGAGAATTCTGATAAATCATCCGCTCTATCTAATTAATGAACTTCCAAGCAGGTCGCCGGTCATCGATGGGACTGGAATTGCTGGGGTGCCGCCCCCTTTGGCATCTCGCGGAAATCCATGCTGGCCGGGATTCGGGGTTTCCACATTCGCACCACGGAATAACCCTCCGGCCAGTAATGGCGAGGATCATAAAGTGCTTTTGCTGCAACAATGCTGATCCAATTCCGGTTTGAGCGAACCTTCATCCGTATCCGACATGCCTGACGACTCGATTAACGTCGGCGCCGCCTGCCGGCGCATCCCCGTAGCGCTGGCAAAGGCCTATCGCCTGCTCAATCACGGCCCGGTGACGCTGGTCACCAGCGCCCATGATGGTCTGGCGTGGCGGGCACGGCACCTCGCTCAAGGAATCGCGGGACGCCGCCGTTATCTGCCCTGAGCGGGTCGCTGGGGTGTCGATCCGCCGGGCCGGGGCCGGTGGAGGCCTTGCGCGTTCCTTACCGTATCGGGTGCTTCATGTCTTTCCATAACAATATCCAGATCAAAACTCTGCTGCGCGGCGCAATGGCAATGTTGTCGCTTCTTCTGATGCTGGTTGGCGGCGTTGGCCTGTACGGCATGTCGCACAGCAACGACGCGCTTCAGGAAACCTATGGTAATCAGCTCGCCTCGTCGCAAGCGCTAGGCGAGACCATGCTTGGCACGACGCGCATGCGCCTGGCCCTCGATCGCGGTGTGATGCCGGGAGAGGGGGATGACGCCAAGGCGGCGGTGGACCGCTCGATGATCTTCGTCGACGGTGCCGAGGCAGCCTGGAAGCGATACGCCGCGCTGCCGCAGGACACCGAAGAAAAGGCGCTGGCCACGGAATTTGCCCGCAAGCGCCAGGAATTCATGGAAAAGGGCATCCTGCCCGTGCAAAAAGCCTTGAGGGAAAACAATGCGGACGCGGCGCTCAATGTGGCCAAGAAAGACTTGCCGGAGCTGCAGCGCAGCATGGCTACCGCCTATGAAGCGCTGCAGGCTTTCCAGTACCGTACCGGCCAGTCCAATTTCAATGAAGCGCAAGCCGGATTCCAGCGTGTGCGCGCGCTCAGCCTCCTGCTGATCGCCTTTGGCCTGGTGGTGGCCGTACTGTGCACGACCACCTTGCAGCGGGCCATCGTCCGGCCGGTGGAGGAGGCCCTGGCGGTCTTCGAGCGCATCGCCGCGGGTGACCTGACTTCGCGCATCACCAATGTGTCGCGCAATGAGGTGGGCCGCATGATGCAGGCACTGGTCGCCATGCAGGAAAGCCTGTCGAACATCGTCTCGCAGGTGCGTGGCGGCACCGACTCGATCGCCTCGGCCACGCAGCAGATCGCCACCGGCAATCTGGACTTGTCGCAGCGTACCGAAGAGCAGGCCTCCTCGCTGGAGGAAACCGCAGCCAGCATGGAGGAGCTGACTTCGGCCGTGCGCCAGAACTCCGACAACGCGCGCCAGGCCGGCGTGCTGGCCACCGATGCCTCGCAGATCGCGCTCAAGGGCGGCGACGTGGTGGGCCGTGTGGTCGATACCATGAACGAGATCAACGGCTCGTCGCGCAAGGTGGTCGAGATCATCGCCGTGATCGAGGGCATTGCCTTCCAGACCAATATCCTCGCGCTGAACGCCGCGGTGGAAGCCGCACGGGCGGGCGAGCAGGGCCGTGGCTTCGCGGTGGTGGCAGGCGAGGTGCGCACCCTTGCGCAGCGCTCGGCCGCCGCCGCCAAGGAGATCGAGGCGCTGATCAGCGAGTCCGGCCAGCGCGTGGAAAGCGGCACCAGGCTGGTAGCCGAAGCCGGCCAGACCATGGGCGAGATCGTCAATGCGGTCAAGCGCGTCACCGACATCATGAACGAGATCAGCGCGGCCACGCAGGAGCAGACCAGCGGTATCGAGCAGGTCAACCAGGCGGTCACGCAGATGGATCAGGTCACCCAGCAGAATGCCGCGCTGGTAGAAGAAGCCGCGGCGGCTGCAGGCGCCCTGGAAGAGCAGGCGCAGAAGCTCAACGGCGTAGTGTCGGTGTTCCGCTTGTCCGGCAGCCACGTGGTGGCAGCGCAGCCGCCGGTCACGCGCGCGCCCGTGGCCGTCAAGGCCGTGGCGGGCAGCTCCGCCGGGCGCCAGCCCGCCATGCCGGCGCGCCCGCGCGCGCCGGTCCAGCGCCAGGCACGCGCGGCGCGTCCGGCCGTCCCGGCAATGGCTTCGGCTGGCGCTGGCGGCGACGACTGGAGCGCGTTCTGAGCCATGGTTGAACGATTGCCGCGGTTTTCATTACCGGGGAAGCGCGCGTGATGCGATGATGCGGGTCTCGCGCCCGCATCGTTCGGATCGTCGCGCTATCGCCCCCAATTTTTGCGCAGCTTCCTTATTGACATGAGTGCTAGCCTTCTGCTGCTCGCTGCCCTATCCGGCCTCGCGCTCGGGTTGGGGATACGTGCAGCCAAGCCGGACCGGGAGCTGCCTAGCGGGCCGGTCCGGTCGCTGCAATGGGCGGTCTTGCTGCTCTCGCCCGCTTCCGTGGGCCTGCCGCTATGGGTCGCGCTGGGTTCCGGCAGCCTGCGCGTCACGCACGAAGTGTCGCAGACCGCGGCGGCGCTCGCCGCCACGGCCGCCCTCACGCTTGCCATTCCCTGGCTGCGCCGCAACGTGCCACTGCGCGGTACCGCGCTGGCGATGACACTAGCCGGCGCCGGCGTGGTGGTGGCTGCCGGCGCGCGCCTGAGCACCCTGTGCATCGATGCCGCGCACCCGTCCGCCCTTTGCCTGGATCCCGGCAGGTTCACGCAGCCCGCCTGGGTGGCGGTGGGCGCACTGCTTTTGCTGCCGCTGGGATACTTTGCCCTGCGCCGCGCCAACCTGCCCGGATGGCGGCTGGCCGGCACCGGCAACTTCGCAAGTCCGGAGAACCATGCGCTGGACGCGATGTTCGAGGACCATCCGCCCGGCATCGGCGGCCCAACGGTGACGATGCGGCGCCGTGGCCGGATCCCGGGCCGCCTGACCGTGCGCGCGACCGCGCGCGGGCAAGGCACGGTCGGGGAGTACAGCGTCAGCACGGATCTGCCGGATCGCACTGGTTTTGCTCGCTGGCTCGACCAGTCGATCGCGCAAGCGCGCCTGGCCGAGACCGGCTGCGCCGTGCTGCTGGTGCATATTGCCGATTTTCGCGAGGTCGACGAGGTCTTCGAGGTGCGCGCCGACGACATCCTGGCACAGGATGCCGGGGCGCTGGCCCAGGCCGCACTGGAGCCGCACGACTTCCTGGCGCGTCTGGCGCGGGACGAGTTCGCTGTCGGCGTGCCGGAGATGGTGCACCAGAACCGCGCCAATGAGCTGGGTGCGCGCTTGCTGGGCTCGCTCGCGGAGTTCGTGGCTGCGCGCGGCCTGCAGATGCAGATCGGGGTGAATATCGGCATCGCCATCTACCCGCGCGATGCGCAGACCTCCGAAGCCCTGATGCAAGCGGCACGCGTGAGCCTGAGCGAGGCGCGCGAGAGCGGCTCCAACCAGGTGCGCGTATTCAATTCGGCGGCCGGCGAACGCGCGCGGCGCATGCGGGTGATCCGCCGCGATCTGTGGCTGGCCATCCAGGACGATGGGCTCGCCTTGCAGTACCAGCCGAAATTCGACGTGCGCCAGCGCACCGTGATCGGCGCCGAGGCGCTATGCCGCTGGCGCCATCCGACCCTGGGGCAGGTCAATCCCGCCGAGTTCATCACGGTGGCGGAGCAGTCCGGGCAGATCGACAAGCTCGATGACTGGGTGATCGCCACGGTCTGCCGGCAGATCCGCCAGTGGCAGGACGATGGCATCCCCGTGGTGCCGGTGGCCATCAACGTGTCTGGCCTGCGCTTTGCCAGCCGCGACTTCCCGCAGTACCTGCTCGAGCAGATCCACCACCATGACATCCCGCCGTCGGCTGTCACGCTCGAGATCACCGAGACCGCGGCGATGAAGGACATCGCGCAATCGCTGGAGACGCTGCTGGAGCTGCAGGCGCTGGGCATCCATGTGGCGCTGGACGATTTTGGCAGTGGCTATTCAAGCCTCGGTTATCTCAAGCGCTTGCGGGTCGGGACGCTGAAGATCGATCGGACTTTGATCGGCGGGCTGGATGTGGATGCGCAGGGGCGGGCAATCGTCGGGTCGATGGTGGCGCTAGCGCACGAACTGAAGATGCGGGTGGTGGCGGAAGGCGTGGAGTCGAACTCGCAACTGGACATTCTGGCGGCGATGGGGTGTGACGAGGCGCAGGGGTATTTGTTGTCTCATCCCTTGGATCCAGTCACATTCGCAAATCTGTTGTCGGGAGCGTGAGGGCGAAGGGTTGATGGGGCGATGTGGCGATGTGGCGAAAGACGCCTCGCCATCAATCCTCACTTTCTCGGCGCGAAAGGTTCAGGTAATGCTCCTCCCGGCGGAAACAACGCCAAAATCCGGGTAAACCTCCCGCTTTCCGGCACCAGCAAGGCAAAGCGCGTCTCGCAATTGTGCCCGGTAACGGCCCCGAGCCGGCGCAACTGCTGGCTGCAGCTAACTAGCGATGGCAGCCCGCGCGGCAGGTAGATGCTCGCCAGCAGCGCTTCCGGCTCGATGCGCGTGCGGCCATGAAAGCGTGCCAGCTGCATCAGCAGCTCATCCGCCATGCCGGCCTCGCTGCTGGTTTCCACGTGTAGCGCCAGGCAAATGGCGTCGCGATTGGCTACCGTTTGCACGTCGCGCCAGGTCAGCGGCATGGGGCCGTCTCCCAGCACCGGGGCGAACAGTACCGAGGCGAGTAGTTCCAGGGTGCGCGGCAATGCCTCGGTGGTGGTCGGCACGATGGGCCCGCAGCCGCTGGCGGCGTGTGGCAGGCCATCAACCAGTAGCGTGAGCACCAGCCGGTCGGGATGGCGCAGCGCGCGCAGGCGCTGGGCCGTGGCGGCGTTGATCTGCCGCTCCACGATGACCAGCTGGGCATCCGCCGGCTGACGCGGGCGCCGCGATACCCAGTGCAGGCGCCCATCAAAACTCGGCAGCGATGCCAGCGACGCATCCGGCGCGCCCTGGACGAAGATGGTGAGCTTGCCGGGTTGGCGCGGGTCAGGGGTATCCCGGTTGTTCCACTGCGGGCCTGGCAAGTTCGACATGATCACGTTTCGGTGGTGTTGCAGTGCCACTGTCGCGGGTAGCGCAGGCGTGCCATGGCCCGCCGGTGTACGGGCCATTTTGCGGCGAGGCCGTAGTATGCCGACCCGTCGCCAGCAGGTGCACCCCATGCTCGTGGGGTAACAAAACCTGCCGATCGACACAACCGGACTACGGATTCGGCCACCGCTGCCGATATGCCCCAAAGGGGCGTTGTTTGCACCGGCCACGGCAGTCGCGTATCGCCGCATACCGCAGCTTCGTCCGAAGGAATATCGGTCCACCGGGCCGCAACCCCGGTTTGTGGACTCACCATCGCGCTGTCAACGGAGCCGCCATGTCTTTGCCTCATATTCTAGTTGTCGACGATTCTCCCTCCCTGCGCAGCATGATTGGCGCCTGCCTGCGCGCGGGGGGCTACGGCGTGTCCGAAGCCGCTGATGGCGACCAGGCGCTAGCGCTCGCCCTGGACGCTACTTTCGGCATGCTGGTGACCGACCAGGTGATGCCGGGAACGGACGGCCTGACCCTGATCCGCACGTTGCGCGGGACCGCCGGCTATGCCGCCGTCCCGATGCTGATGCTGAGCACCGAGGCCGACAGCCAGGTGCGCGAGCAGGCTCGCGCGGCCGGCGCCTCCGGCTTCCTGGCCAAGCCGTTCGATCCGGACCAGCTGATGGAGGCTGTGAATGCCTTGTTGGACCCCACTAAAGTGGGGTAAATGCATTGGTATTGTTGCCCTTCAGTCACGTCCAGGACTGCCGTTAAGAGGTAATCGATATTCGTGCCTCGACGCAGGCGGAGTCTCGGCCTGGCCGCCCGTGCGCGGGCCGGCTGGCTGTGGCTTTGGCCACGCCGCATGGCCGGTCATGGCAGCGGGAGCCAGCATATGAAAACCGGAATCAAGACAGAGGGCACGGGGGAGGAGTTCCTCGCGTTCAGGCTGGGCGGTGAGGAGTACGGCGTCGACATCCTCAAGGTGCAGGAAATCCGTGGCTATGAGAACGTCACGCAGATTGCCAATGCGCCAGCCTATCTCAAGGGCGTGGTCAACCTGCGCGGGATCATCGTGCCGATCATCGACCTGCGCATCAAGTTCCGCCAGGACAAGATCAACTACGACCAGTACACGGTTGTGATCATCGTTGACCTGCACGATCGCATCACCGGCATTGTGGTCGATGGCGTGTCCGACGTGCTGACGCTGGCCGCGGGCCAAATCCGGCAGGCGCCCCAGCTTTCTGGCGAGACGGACTACATCCGCGGCATTGGCTCGGTCGAAAGCCGCATGCTGATCCTCGTCGACATCGAGAAACTGCTAGACACCGAAGAACTCGCGGCGCTTGAGGCGGCCGTGGCCGCCTGAGGCGGCTCGCACTTGGCGAGAGTCCGATCCACGCAGTCTTCCATCCATGCGAAATAATCAACCCGTTACCTCCCGAGAGTACAAGCTCTCCGCAGACGATTACCTGATCTCCAGGACCGACCTGAAGGGTCGTATTACGTTCGCCAACCGCGCCTTTCTCGAGGCCAGCGGTTTCGAGGCCGAGGAACTGCTCGGCGCCGCGCACAACCTGGTGCGCCATCCGGACATGCCGCCGGAGGCGTTCGCCGACCTGTGGAAAACCATCCAGGCCGGCCGCTCCTGGGTCGGCATCGTCAAGAACCGCCGCAAGAACGGCGACTTCTACTGGGTCAGTGCCACGGTCACGCCGACGGTCGCCGACGGCCAGCTGGTGGGCTATACCTCGGTGCGTTCGATGCCGCAGCGCGAGCAGGTCGAGGCTGCCGCTGCGGCCTACGCGCGGCTGCGCGAGGGCAGCGGCTCGGGCTTGGCCGTGCGCGACGGCGCCGTGGTGCGCCGGGGCCTGGCTGGGCTGCCGCAACGCCTGGGCAAGATCACGCTCAAGCGGCGCATCCTGCTGTCGCAGGCAGCGGGCCTGGCGTGGTTTCTCGCCGCGCTGCTGGCCTTCGAGACGCTGGCCGGGCCTGAAGCCACGAGTCCGCTGCGGACTTGGCTGTGGGGCGGGTTCGGACTGGCGGTGGCGTCATCCTTTATCGCCGGCACGTTGCTGCTGGCACGCGTGAACCGGCCGGTGCAGGACATGCTCGACTTTGCCTTGCGCATGGGCGCTGGCGATCTCACGACCCGCCTGGATTACCGCGCGAGCGACGAGATGGGGGCGCTCGCGCGTGCCATGCGCACGATGCAGCGCAGCTTGCTGTCGGTGGTGGGCGAGATCCAGGAGGGCATGTCGAGC
>NZ_AHJE01000161.1 GCF_000243095.1 Cupriavidus basilensis OR16
GCTACTTCGATACCTATCCCGGCATCTGGCGCCACGGCGACTGGGTGCGCATCACGCCGCGCGGCGGTGCCATCATTTATGGCCGCTCGGATGCCACCATCAACCGGCACGGCATCCGCATGGGTACGAGCGAGCTCTACCGTGCCGTAGAGGCGTTGCCTGAAGTGCTGGACAGCATGGTCGTCGATCTCGAATACCTCGGGCGCGAATCCTACATGCCGCTGTTTGTTGTCCTGCGGCCCGATATTGAACTGACGCCAGGACTGACGGCCACCATCCGCGACCGTATCAAGGTGGCGCTGTCGGCCCGGCACGTACCGAACGAAGTATTCCAGGTGACAGCCATTCCCCGCACGTTGTCGGGCAAGAAGATGGAGCTGCCGATCAAGAAGCTGCTGCTGGGACAGCCGCTGGAAAACGTGGCGAATCCCGACACCATGGCCAATCCCGCGAGCCTGGCTTGGTTGCCGGCTTCGCCCGCGACCGCGCGGCGGCCGGCCGGTAACCGAGATGAGCATCGGCTGGACATACTAATTATGAAACTGCACCAAAGGGGAGACTTGAGCATGAAATTGAAGCACATTGCATTTGCTGGGCTGTCGGTCGGCATGGTTGGGGCCGCCGGGGCACAGTCGGTGACGTTGTACGGCGTCGCTGACATGAACTTTGAGTTCGCCAACCATGTTGGTGCGGTACCGACGGCAGCGAATGGATTCAATTCCGGTCCGGGCCAAAAAGTCACCCGCCTGGATTCCGGTGGTGTGTCCGGCTCTCGCTGGGGTCT
>NZ_AHJE01000160.1 GCF_000243095.1 Cupriavidus basilensis OR16
TGGGCCTCGGTGGTTGCGTCGTACGGCCCGGAGTGTTAGCTGGCCTGTCTTGCCGACTCCAAGGGCATCTAAATAACATTACCCAATGGTCACGTGACGGAGCCCCTGACCTCGGGCGCGGTGCCCCTTCCCACATCTGCCGTTCGCGGATCGAAGGGCCGCGACTCTGCCTGCGTTGGTGGTTTCGTGGTTTTGTCTCTGGCGGCAGGTGCCCGGCCAGTTGGGGCCCTGCCGTACCGGCGCGAGCGGCAGCTTGCTATCAACGCCCCTGGTTTCGTGGTGGGCACCGTGGCCCGGTTCGCG
>NZ_AHJE01000159.1 GCF_000243095.1 Cupriavidus basilensis OR16
CTGAAATACGTCACGCCAAACCAGCGGCATCAGGGCAAAGCCACCGCCCTGCTGGCGCAGCGCACGGCGCTGTATCAGGCTGCGCGAGCTCGGAACCCGCAGCGTTGGGCCGCGGGCATCCGTAACTGGCAGCTAGCCGATGCCGTGTACCTGAACCCGGAACGAGCGCAGCAAAACGTGGAAGATTACAAGAAAGCAGCGTAACGGCTGAGGCGACAACTACCTTGACACACGCCGC
>NZ_AHJE01000158.1 GCF_000243095.1 Cupriavidus basilensis OR16
GGTGACCGGGTGCTCCACCTGCAAGCGGGTGTTCATCTCCATGAAGTAGAACGAACCGTCCTGGTTGGCGATGAATTCGACGGTGCCCGCGCCCACGTAGCCCACCGCCTGCGCGGCAGCCACGGCAGCGTCGCCCATGGCTTTCCGGCGTTCCTCGCTCATGCCAGGTGCCGGCGCTTCTTCCAGCACCTTCTGGTGGCGGCGCTGCACCGAGCAGTCACGCTCGAACAGGTAGACGCAGTTGCCGTGCGTGTCGGCGAACACCTGGATCTCGATATGGCGGGGGCGGGTCAGGTATTTCTCGACCAGCACGCGGTCGTCGCCGAAGCTGGCACTGGCCTCGCGCTGCACGGACGCCAGCGCGGCTTCGAAGCCTTCGCTGGCATCCACCACGCGCATGCCTTTGCCGCCGCCGCCGGCGCTGGCTTTGAGCAGCACCGGGTAGCCGATGCGGTCGGCCTCGCGGCGCAGCAGAGCGGGCTCCTGATCCTCGCCGTGGTAGCCGGGCACCAGCGGCACCGCGGCTGCCTCCATCAGGCGCTTGGCCGCGCTCTTGCTGCCCATGGCGCGGATGCTGGATGCCGGCGGGCCGATGAAGACGAGGCCGGCTTCGGCGCAAGCTTCCGCGAAGCCGTCGTTCTCGGAGAGGAAGCCGTAGCCGGGATGGATGGC
>NZ_AHJE01000157.1 GCF_000243095.1 Cupriavidus basilensis OR16
GGTGACCGGGTGCTCCACCTGCAGGCGGGTGTTCATCTCCATGAAGTAGAACGAACCGTCCTGGTTGGCGATGAACTCCACGGTGCCGGCGCCGACGTAGCCCACGGCCTGCGCGGCGGCAACGGCGGCTTCGCCCATCGCGCGCCGGCGTTCCTCGCTCATACCAGGTGCCGGCGCTTCTTCCAGCACCTTCTGGTGGCGGCGCTGCACCGAGCAGTCACGCTCGAACAGGTAGACGCAGTTGCCGTGCGTGTCGGCGAACACCTGGATCTCGATATGGCGGGGGCGGGTCAGGTATTTCTCGACCAGCACACGGTCGTCGCCGAAGCTGGCACTGGCCTCGCGCCGCACGGACGCCAGCGCGGCTTCGAAGCCTTCGCTGGCATCCACCACGCGCATGCCTTTGCCGCCGCCGCCGGCGCTGGCTTTCAGCAGCACCGGGTAGCCGATGCGGTCGGCCTCGCGGCGCAGCAGGGCGGGCTCCTGATCCTCGCCGTGGTAGCCGGGCACCAGCGGCACCGCGGCCGCCTCCATCAGGCGCTTGGCCGCGCTCTTGCTGCCCATGGCGCGGATGCTGGATGCCGGCGGGCCGATGAAGACGAGGCCGGCCTCGCCGCAAGCTTCCGCGAAGCCGTCGTTCTCGGAGAGAAAGCCGTAGCCGGGATGGATGGC
>NZ_AHJE01000156.1 GCF_000243095.1 Cupriavidus basilensis OR16
CCGGTGGAGGGCAGGAACTGCTTGTCGGGGTTCTCGGCGTAGACGCGGGCTTCCAGCGCGTGGCCGTGGATCTGAAGCTGCTCTTGCCTGAGCGGCAACGGCTCGCCGCCAGCCACGCGGAGCTGCCATTCGACCAGATCCTGCCCGGTGATCATCTCGGTGACCGGGTGCTCCACCTGCAAAGCCGTAGCCGGGATGGATGGCCTGCGCGCCGGTGGCCTTGGCCATCTCGATGATGTGGTCGCCGCGCAGGTAGCTGTCGCGGGCTGCCGCGCCGCCGATATGCACGGCCTCGTCGCACAGCGCCACGTGGCGCGCGTTGGCGTCGGCGTCGGAGTAGACCGCCACCGTGCGGATGCCGAGGCGGCGGCAGGTAGCTGCCACGCGGCAGGCGATTTCGCCGCGATTGGCGATCAGGATCTTGTTGAACATGGCTGGTCCTAGTTTTCTGGTTCTGGCGGCGCGGCTGGGGTGGCCACGCGGCAGGTGCGCGGGAGTGGCTGGGGAAGGGATCAGGCAGGACGCCAGGACGGCGAGCGCTTCTCCAGGAAGGAACGTACGCCCTCACGGCCTTCTTCCGACGCGCGGATCGCGGCAATGCGCTCGGCGGTATCGGCCAGCAGCGCATCGTCGATCGGGCGGCCGGAGACTTCCTGCACCAGCCGCTTGCTCTCGCGCACGGCGTTGGGGCTGTTGGCCACCAGCGCGGCGGCCAGCTCGCCGACCTTTGCGTCCAGCATGTCGCCCGGCACCACCTCATGGACAAAGCCTAGCCGCAGCGCCTCGGCGGCACCGAAGCGCTCGGCCGTGATGAAGTAGCGGCGTGCCGCCTGCTCGCCCATGGCGCGAATCACGTAGGGGCTGATGGTGGCGGGCAGTAAGCCCAGGCGCGCTTCGGACAAGCAGAAATTCACCGTCTGCGCGGCCACGGCGATATCGCAGGCCGCGACCAGGCCCACGCCGCCCGCATAGGTGTCGCCGTGGATACGCGCGATGACCGGCTTGGGGCAGGCCCAGATGGTGTGCAGCATCTGCGCCAGCGTGAGCGCGTCCGAGCGGTTCTCGTCATGCGAGTAACCGGCCATCTTCTTCATCCAGTTCAGGTCGGCGCCCGCGCAGAAGGCCGGGCCATTGCCCGCTAGCACGATGGCGCGCACCGTGGGCTCGCTGCCGAGTGCGCGGAAGGCGCCGGTGAGCTCGGCGATCACGGTTTCATTGAAGGCGTTGCGCACGTCCGGCCGGTTCAGCGTGACGGTGGCCACGTGCTGCGCCGTGGTGACGGTAAGGGTGGTGAATTCCATGTGGTGTCCTGTGCGGTGCGATGCGTTATCCGGGGCGCTGGTGCATGTCATTGCGCGCGCAATTACATGCGGAACACGCCGAACTTCATCTCGCCGATGGGCGCATTCAGGCTGGCCGACAGGCCCAGGCCTAACACCGTGCGGGTCTGCGCGGGATCGATCACGCCGTCATCCCACAGCCGCGCGCTGGCGTAGTAAGGATGGCCCTGGTGCTCGTACTGGTCTCGAATGGGTTGCTTGACTTGTCCTCGTCTTCCGCG
>NZ_AHJE01000155.1 GCF_000243095.1 Cupriavidus basilensis OR16
GGGGCAGAGCAATCAGGCTGTTCAGCCTCGGTGGTTGCGTCGTACGGCCCCGGGTGTTGGCTGGCGTGCCTTACCGGTTCAAGGGGCATCGCAATGGCATGACCTAATGGTCACGTGGTGGTGCCCCTGATCGCTTTGCCCGGTGAGCGTTCGGCCATCTGCCGTTCGCGGTGCGCAGCGCCGCGATCCTGCCTGCCTTGCTGGTTTCGTGGTTTTGTCTCTGGCGGCTGGCTACCGGGGCATTTGATGCCCTGCCGTACCGGCGCTACCAGCACCTTGCTATCCACTTCCCTGGTTTCGTGGTGGGCACCGTGGCCCGTCCGCGAGGGCCGCGCTCGCAACCTCACGGCGCTCGTCCTCAGAGACAAAACCACGAAACCACTTACACCTGAAATGGCGCAGCACTTTGCACCGCGAACGGCAGATGCGGGAATGGTCACCGCAAGCGAGGTCAGGGGCCTCACGACGTAACCCATGGGTCATGCCATTGCGATGCCCTTCGAGCCGGTAGAACACGCTAGCCAACACTCCGGGCCGTACGACGAAATCATCGACACTCGAAAGCCTTATTGCTCTGCTCCCGGCAGGGCGGCTTTCTTTTCGTTAGTTTTCTTTGCCGCGCAAAGAAAAGTGACCGGCAGCCCCCGCAGGGGGATGTCGTA
>NZ_AHJE01000154.1 GCF_000243095.1 Cupriavidus basilensis OR16
CTCGACGGCTGGAGCACCGCGCAGTTGCTGGGCGAGGTGCTGCGCCACTACGCCGGTGAAGCATTGCCCGGCGTGGCGGGCCGTTTTGCCGACTACATCGGCTGGCTGCAATCGCGCGATGCCGACGCCAGCGAATCGTTCTGGCGCGATCAGCTGAAGGCGCTCGACGAGCCGACGCGCCTGCTGGCGGCGCTGCGCGCCCCGGACGCAGCCGAAGCGGGCCGCCATGGGCAAGGCGAGCAACTCCATGCGCTCGATGCGGGCGAAACGGCGGCGCTGGCCAGCTTTGCCCGCGCGCAGAAGGTCACGCTCAATACGCTGGTACAGGCCGCGTGGCTGCTGGTGCTGCAACGCTGCACGCGCCAGCCCGCCGTGGCGTTCGGCGCGACGGTGTCCGGCCGCCCCGCCGATCTGCCGGCCGCGCAGCAGATGCTTGGGTTGTTCATCAATACGCTGCCCGTGATTGCCACGCCGCAGCCGGAACAGGCCGTCGGCGACTGGCTGCGCACGGTGCAGACGCTGAACCTGGCGTTGCGCGAACACGAGCACACGCCGCTCTACGACGTGCAGCGCTGGGCGGGCCGTGGTGGGCAGGCCCTGTTCGATTCCCTCGTCGTGTTCGAGAACTACCCGGTCGACGCCGCGCTGCGCCGCACGCCGGGCGGGCTGTCGTTTGCCAACGTCCGCAATCTGGCCGAGACGAACTACCCGCTGACGCTGCTCATTGCCCAGACCGATACGCTGCACCTGACCTGCCGCTTCGACCGCACGCTGCTGGCCGACGCGCAGGCGCGGCAATTGGTGGACACGCTGTTCGCCGTATTGCGGCAGATGGCCGCCGACGGCGCGGCGCCGCTGGCAACCATCGGGCTGCTGGCACCCGCAGAGCGCACGGCGGCGCTGGCCGCCGGCACCGCACCCGTGCCATACCCGGCGGCCGAGCCCGTTCACAGGCTGTTCGAGGCCCGGGCGGCCGCGCGGCCCGATGCGGTGGCCCTCGTCTTTGGCGACGCCACGCTGACCTATGCCGAACTGAACCGGCGCGCCAACGCGCTGGCCCATCGCCTGATCGCGCGTGGTGTGGGGCCGGACGTGCCCGTGGGCGTGCTGGCCGAATCCTGAAGGCCGGCGGCGCCTACGTGCCGTTCGATCCGGACTACCCGGCGGACCGGCTGGCCTACATGATCGACGACAGCGCGGTAGCGGTGATCCTGGTGCAACGGCCAGAGGCCATGCCGGCGTCGAGCGGCGTGGTCGCCTCCATCGATCTGACCGATCCGGCGCTGTACGCCGGCGACGATTCGGGCAACCCCGCGCCGTTGCAGTCGGCCGAGCATCTCGCCTACGTGATCTACACGTCCGGCTCGACCGGACGGCCCAAGGGCGCCGGCAACCGGCATGGCGCGCTGCATAACCGGCTGTGGTGGATGCAGGCGCAGTACCGGCTGGACGCCAGCGATACCGTGCTGCAGAAGACGCCGTTCAGCTTCGACGTGTCCGTCTGGGAGTTCTTCTGGCCCCTGATGACGGGCGCGCGGCTGGCGCTGGCCGCGCCGGGCGATCATCGCGATCCGCAGCGCATCGCGGCGTTGATTGCCCGCCACCGCGTCACCACGCTGCACTTCGTGCCCGCGATGCTGCAGGCGTTTGTCGGCGACGGGACCGATTGCGCGCTGGCGGCATCGTGCAAGAGCGTGCGTCATGTGGTGTGCAGCGGCGAGGCCCTGCCTGCCGATCTGGCGCGACGCACGATGCACCTGCTGCCGTGGGCGGCCGTGCACAACCTGTACGGGCCGACCGAGGCAGCCATCGATGTCACGCACTGGACCTGCCGCGACGACGGCGGGAATTCGGTGCCGATCGGGCATCCCATCGCCAACGTCTGCGCCCATGTGCTGGACGCCGCGCTGCAGCCGGTACCCGCCGGCGTGGCTGGCGAGCTCTATCTCGGCGGTGCCGGCCTGGCGCGCGGCTATCTGGGGCGCGCGGCGCTGACGGCCGAGCGCTTCGTCGCCGACCCGCATGGCACACACGGCGAGCGCCTCTATCGCACCGGCGACCTCGCACGGCGCCATGCCGATGGGCATATCGAATATCTCGGCCGCCTGGACCATCAGGTCAAGATTCGCGGCCTGCGGATCGAACTGGGCGAGATCGAGGCGCGGCTGCTGGCGCACGACGCCGTGCGGGACGCCGTCGTCATCGCGCTGACCCAGGACGGCCCGGCCCGGCTGGTGGCGTACGTGGTGCCGGCCGACGAGGCGGGCTGCGATATCGACGGCCTGCGCCAGTGGCTTGCGCAGGCATTGCCCGACTACATGGTGCCGAGCGCCTTCGTGGTGCTGGAGCGGATGCCGGTCACGCCGAATGGCAAGCTCGATCGCCGCGCACTGCCCTCGGCCGACTTCGCGGGTACCGCCGAATACGAGGCGCCGCAGCCGGGCATCGAAACGACGCTGGCCGAGATCTGGGCCGCCGTGCTGAAGGTGGCACGCGTGGGCCGCGGCGATAATTTCTTCGAACTCGGTGGCGATTCGATCCTGAGCCTGCAGATAGTCGCGCGCCTGCGCACGCAGGGCTGGCAGCTGACGCCCAAGCAGTTGTTCGAGCGGCAGACGCTGGCGGAGGTGGCGGCCGTGGTGACGGCGCTCGATGCCGCGTCCGCACCGTCGGCGCCGGTGCGCGAGCCGTCGCGTGCTCGGGAGCTCGCGCCGGCACGGCTGTCGCCGGCGCAACTCGACGCGCTGGGGCTGGACGTCGACGCGGTGCAGGACGTCTATCCGCTGTCGCCGATGCAGGCAGGCATGCTGTATCACAGCGTCGCCCGCTCGGATGCCGGCGGCGGCGCCTATATCAACCAGTTGCGCGTCGACATCGACGGGTTGGACGCCGGGCGCTTTGCAGCGGCCTGGCGGGACGCGCTGCGCAGCCACGACACGCTGCGGACCGGCTTCCTCCAGCGCGGCGAGCAGCCTTTGCAGTGGGTGGCGCGCGACGTGGTGCTGCCGTACGCCGAGGAGGACTGGTCGCTGCGTGCGCCGGCATCGCTGGGCGTCGCGCTCGACGAACTGGCGGCCGCCGATCTGGCACGCGGCTTCGATCTGGAACGTCCGCCGCTGATGCGCCTGACGCTGGTACGCACGGCGGCGGCGCGCCATCACCTGGTGTGGACCGTCCACCATCTGCTGGTCGACGGCTGGAGCACGTCGCAATTGCTGGGCGAGGTGCTCCAGCGCTATGCCGGCGAAGCGGTAGCGGCACCGGAAGGCCGTTTTGCGGACTACATCGACTGGCTGCAGGCGCGCGACGCGCAGGCGGCACAGGCGTTCTGGAGCGGATCGCTGGCGGGATTCGACACGCCGACGCGGCTGGCGGAGACACTGGCCGCGCCGGCCTCCGGCAGCGGATATGGCCTGCTGCAGCACGCCTGCAGCGCCGCGCAGACCGAGCGGCTGGCGGCATACGGCCGCGCGCAAAAGGTCACGATGAATACCGTGGTGCAGGCGGTGTGGCTGCTGCTGTTGCAGCGCTACACGGGCCAGCGGCGCGTGGCGTTTGGCGCCACCGTGGCCGGCCGCCCTGCCGAGGTGCCCGGCGCCCAGCAGATGC
>NZ_AHJE01000153.1 GCF_000243095.1 Cupriavidus basilensis OR16
AAGCAGTTCCTGCCCTCCACCGGCACGCTGCGCTACCTGCGCACGCCCGCTGCGGTCACCTTCACGCTGGGCCAGGACGGCAGCGGCCCGGCCGGCGTGCGCATCGACTCCGGCGTGCGCGAGGGCGACACCATCAGCCCGTATTACGACCCCATGATCGCCAAGCTGATCGTATGGGGCCGCGACCGCGACGAAGCGCTGGCGCGCATGGCGCAGGCGCTGGCCGAGTATCACGTGGTGGGCCTGTCGACCAATGTGGCGTTCCTGCGGCGGCTGGTGACCTCGCAGGCGTTCCGCATCGCGGATCTCGACACCGGCCTGATCGAGCGCAACCAGGCGGCGCTGTTTCCCCCGCCCGCGCCGGTTGGCATGGAAGTCATCGCGCTGGCGGTGGCGGCGCTGCTGGACGCGCAGGCCCGCGCGCGCCGCGTGGACCCGGCCGACGCGCATTCGCCCTGGCAGCATGCGGGCGCATGGCGGCTCAATGGCGGGGAGCGGCGCGCCCTGCGTTTCTCGGTGGGCAGCCCGGCGGGCGGCCTGGTGGGCAGCCATATCGCCGAGGTGACGCTCGCCACCGCGGCGCGCGGCAGCACGCTGTTCTTTGCCGACCAGGCGGCGCCGTTCCGGGCGCAGTGCGCGGGGGACGATATCCGTGTCGATCTCGGCACGCGGCGCGCCCGTGGGCAGGTCCATGCGGAAGGTGATACCTTCCATGTGTTCAGCGGCCACCGGCACCTGGCGCTCACCTGGATCGATCCGCTCGCGCATGCCGCCGAGGGCGGCAAGCTCACCGCGCCCATGCCCGGCAAGGTCATCGCCGTGATGGTCCAGGCCGGCAGCCGGGTCGCGCGAGGCGCGCCGCTGCTGGTGATGGAAGCCATGAAGACGGAACACACCATCAGCGCGCCGGCCGACGGCGTGGTGGGTGAGGTGCTGTACGGCGTGGGCGAGCAGGTCGGCGAAGGCGCGCAATTGCTGTCCTTCGAAGCCGGCAACGGCTGAGCCGCCCCTTGCAGCGGTGCGCCCGCTGCAAGAAAACCGCAGGCCGCGCCCATCCTCTGCGAAAATAGACGAGAAAGAAGACGACAAAGAAGACCAGAGTGGAGATGAGATGAAGTTGCAGTTGTATGTACCGGACGGCCGTTACCAGCCCTGGATCGACGGCTTTGCCGAAGCCCTGCCCGAGGCACAGTGCCTGACCTGGGAAGACAGCAAGAACGAGCAGGTCGACTACGCCGTGGTGTGGCGCCCGCCGCTCGAGATGCTGCGTGGCCGCACCGACCTGAAAGCCGTGTTCAACCTGGGCGCCGGCGTCGACGGCATCCTGGGCCTGCGCGACGCCGACCCGGACGCACTGCCGGCCGGCGTGCCCATCGTGCGCCTGGACGATGCCGGCATGGCAGCGCAGATGATCGACTACGTGACGCACGCGGTACTGCGCTACTTCCGCCGCCTGGACGAATACGCGCTGGCCCAGCAGGCCGGCACGTGGCGCTTTCTCAAGCCGCATCGCCGCGCCGATTTCACGGTGGGCGTGATGGGCGTGGGCACCCTCGGCGCGCAGATCGCGCAGGCGCTGGCCGGCTTCGGCTTCCCGGTGCGTGGCTGGAGCCGCACGGCACGCGATATCGATGGCGTGCAGGGCTTTGCCGGCGAGGCCGGCCAGGCGCCGTTCCTGGATGGCTTGCGGGTGCTGGTCAACGTGCTGCCGCTCACGCCGGAAACCGAGAACATCCTCGATGCCGGCCTGCTGGGCAAGCTCGCCAAGGGGGCCTACCTGGTCAACGTGGCGCGCGGCCCGCACCTGGTCGAGGAAGACCTGCTGGCTGCCGTGCAGTCCGGCCAGGTCGCCGGTGCCACGCTCGACGTGTTCCGCACCGAGCCGCTGCCCGCCGAGCATCCCTTCTGGGCCGAGCCGCGCATCACCATCACGCCGCATATAGCGGCACTGACCTTGCGCGAAGACAGCGTCGCCCAGATCGCGGCCAAGATCCGCGCGCTGGGCGCGGGCCAGCCGATCGCCGGCGTGGTCGACCTGCAGCGCGGCTACTGAGCAAGCCGGGCGCCGGGGCGGAGCGTTTCCGCCGGGTGCCCGGGCCCAATGTCCGCACCTTAGTGAAATCGCGCACGCTCTGACGCGTGCGCCGCAACCAGACAGCGAGGAGACATCGTGACCCTGCCCCACTATGTAAAAGTCGTAGAAGTCGGCCCGCGCGACGGCCTGCAAAACGAGAAGGCCATGGTGCCGACCGAGGTCAAGGTCGACCTGATCAACCGCCTTAGCGACGCCGGTTTCGTCAATATCGAAGCCGCCTCCTTCGTCTCGCCGAAATGGGTGCCGCAGATGGCCGATGGCGCCGACGTGATGGCGCGCATCCAGCGCCGGCCGGGCACGCTGTACTCCGTGCTCACGCCCAATATGAAGGGCTTCGAAGGCGCGGTGGCGGCCAGTGCCGACGAGGTCGTGATCTTCGGCGCCGCCAGCGAGGCGTTCTCGCAAAAGAACATCAACTGCTCCATCGCCGAATCCATCGCGCGCTTCGCGCCTGTCGCCGCCGCCGCCAAGGAAAAGGGCCTGCGCCTGCGCGCCAGCATCTCCTGCGCGCTGGGCTGCCCCTACCAGGGCGAGGTGCCGGTGCATGCCGTGGTGGACGTGGTGCGCCGCATGCGCGATCTCGGCTGCGACGAGATCGACATTGCCGACACCATATTGGCGTGGGCACGCCGGGCCGGGTGCAGGAGGTGATGCGCGCGGTCGCCGCCGAATTCCCCATCGACCGGCTCTCCGGCCATTTCCACGATACCTACGGGCAAGCGCTGTCCAACATCCTGGCCAGCCTGCAGGTCGGCATCTCGATCTTCCACGCCTCGGTGGCCGGCCTCGGCGGCTGTCCTTATGCCAAGGGCGCCACCGGCAACGTGGCCACCGAAGACGTGCTGTACATGCTGCACGGCATGGGCATCCACACCGGCGTGGACCTGGAGCAGGTGGTGCGCGCGGGCGACTTCATCTCGCAGTCGATCGGCCGCGCCAACAGCTCGCGCGTGGGACGCGCGCTGCTGACCAAGTGGGGCAACGCCGCGGACGCTGCGCCTGCTTGCGTGTAAGGCATGGCATGGAACCCTATCGACATGAACGCTCACTGCGCTGACAACGACGGCGCCGCGCTGCCCGAAGCGGCGCAGCGCGTGGCCGGCCTGCTGGCCGGGCTTGGCCACGCCAAGCCCGTGGTCATGCTGCCCGCCACCGGCAAGACCTCGGCCGAGGCGGCGGCCGGCCTCGGCTGTTCGGTGGCCGAGATCGCCAAGTCCATCATCTTTCGCCGCGTCGCCGACGACGCGCCGGTGCTGGTGATCGCCAGCGGCAGCAACCGCGTCGATGAAGCCAAGGTCGCCGCCGTGGTGGGCCCGCTCGGCAAGGCCGACGCCAGGTTCGTGCGCGAGAAAACCGGCTATGCCATCGGCGGTGTCTGCCCCATCGGCCACGCGGTGGCGCCGGTGATGCTGCTCGACAGCGACCTGTTCCGCTACGACAGCCTGTGGGCCGCCGCCGGCCATCCGCATGCCGTGTTCAACCTCACCCCGCAAGAGCTGCAGCGCATGACCGGGGCCGAGGTGGCCGACGTGGCGCAGCGCGAGCCCGCATGAAGCCGCTACCTGCCACCCGGCGCCGAAGGGCGAGGGCTGAGGCGATGTCGCAAGCCACCCGCCTCGCCGCCGAGCTCACGCGCGGCGCGCAAGCCGCCCAGCGCGCGCAGCCCGTGCCGTCGCCATGCCGCAACGTGTGCCGCATGGACGCCGCGAGCGGCTACTGCGAAGGCTGCCTGCGCACCATCGAGGAGATCGCCGCGTGGTCCGGCAGCGATGAAGCCGAGCGGCGCAGGATCTGGCTGCTGCTGCCGCCGCGCGCCGAGGCGTTGGCCGCAAGGGCAGCGCAATGACGCGCCCAGTCCGCAACACGGAGTGACCCTGCCATGACCACCGCCATCGACTGGTACTTCGACCCGATCTCGCCGTTCGCCTACCTGGCGTTCGAGCGCTTGCCGCGGGCTTTGCCAGCCGATGTGGCGGTGCGCCATGTACCGCTGCTGTTTGCCGGGCTGCTGCGCCATTGGGGCAACGTCGGCCCGGCCGAGATCGCGCCCAAGCGCCGCTTTACCTTCGAGCACGTTGCCTGGATCGCCCACCGCGACGGCACGCCGCTGGCCATGCCCGCCGTGCACCCGTTCAATCCGCTGCCCTTGCTGCGCCTGGCGGTAGCGCTGGAGCTCGAAGGCCGGCTCTCGCACGCCACGCTGGCGCCGATCTTCCGCTTTGTCTGGCAGCAAGGCCATGTGCCCCAGCAGCGGGCCGAGTTCGACGCGCTGTGCGCAGCGCTGGGCGTACCCACCGCTGCGCTGGCGCAGGATGCGGTCAAGGCGCGCCTGCGGGAGAACGGCGAAGAAGCCGTGGCGCGTGGCGTTTTCGGCGTACCTACCGCTGCGCTGCAAGGTGACGCCGAGGGGCAGTTGTTCTGGGGCCTGGACGCGCTCGACATGCTCGCCGCGCGGCTCGGCCAGGATCCTTTCTTCGCCTGCGCCGCATTCCGTGCCGCCGCCGCATTGCCGGTTGGCGCGGGGCGCGCCGACGCACCGCCGCCTCCCACGCCGGGCGCTGATTAACCGATTTGCCGACCCCCTGATGCCAACCACTTTCACGCCTCCCACCCTGCCTGGCACCATGCGCGTCTTCGAGCGCGGCTGGCTATCGGCCAACAACATCCTGTTCGTCGATGGCGACGACACGGCGCTGGTCGATTCCGGCTATGCCACGCATGCGCCACAGACGCTGGCACTGGTCGAGGCCGGCCTCGGCGGGCGCCGGCTGAGGCGTCTGGTGAACACGCACCTGCACTCCGACCATTGCGGCGGCAACGCCACGCTGCAGCACCGCTGGCAGCCCCGCACGCTGATCCCGGCCGCGGAGGCCGAGGCGGTGCGTGCGTGGGACGTGGACGCCCTGAGCTACCGCGCCACCGGCCAGCAGTGCGACCGCTTCACGTTCGACGAAGTGGTGCAGGACGGCGACACCTTGCGCCTGGGCGGGATCGACTGGCAGGTAGTGGGCGCGCCCGGCCATGATCCCCATGCCGTGATGCTGTTCGCCCCATGTCCGCGTGGTGATCCCCGGCCACGGGCGGCCCTTCACCGACGTGGCGGCCGCGCTCGAGGTCGCCGGCGGGCGGCTGGCCTACCTCAGCGCCGACGCCGGGCGCAATGCAGCGCATGCCATCAAGGTGCTGGTGAAGTTCAAGCTGCTGGAGCAGCAGCGCATGCCACGCGACGCACTGCTGGCATGGATGGCACAGTCGCCGCTGATGCAGCGCATCCACGCGCGCTTCATGCCCGCGCAGGACATGGCCGCCATCCTTGGCCGGGTCCTGGCGTCGCTGGCCGCCGCGGGCGCGCTGGCGGAGGAAAGCGGCGAGGTGTACAACCGGGATTGAGCGGTAACATCGGTAACATCGGTAATGCGGCCGCCACCATGCCTTGGCGCCCGTCCCTGACCCTTTGCGAGGAAGCCGTCCATGCCTGCCTTTCCCGTCGCACTGCTTCACCCTGTGGTCGCGCGTCTCTGCGCCTCGACGATCCACACGCACGGCGCCGACCTCGAGATCGAACTGGCGCCGTTCGTGCTTGGCGGCGCGCCGGTGCGCACGGCGATCCGGCTCGACGGCATGGACCTGCCCACCTACAGCCTTGAGCAACTGGCCGGCAAGCGCCTCGTCTTCCCGCGCAACCCGGAGCCCGGCTACATCGACGGCTCGCTTTACCTCGATGGCCGCCATCATGCGGTCGACATCCGCGAGCTGCGCTTTGGCGAGATCGACCCGCATGGCTTGCCTGTGACCATCGAGGGCTGCATCCATTTCGACGACGGCGCCCGCTTCGACGACACCGCGCTGAGCCTCGCCGCCCGCATCGCCCGCCCCCTGACCGAGACGGAGATCGACGTACTGATCGACCGCGCCGTTGCCGATGCCGCCGTGGCTTCGATGCAGCAGTCCGGCAAGGTGATGGCTGCGCTGCGCCGCCATCCGAGCCTGCGCCATGCCGACATGGCGCTGCTGCATGCGCGCGTGCAGGCCAGGCTGCTGATTGCCGCAGCCATGAGGGCGCGATGAGGCGGCCTGGCCACGACGCCCTGCGCACCGGCATGCAGGCCGGGCGTGTCATGCCCCACGATGCGCGTGCCGGCAGGTTCCTGCGCTGACCGCGTCCCAAGGAGGTTCCATGCAAGCCCTTCACGGCCAAGGCTTCCTCCTTCGCCCCTTCCGCTATCCCGACGTGCCCCAGTTCGTGGCAGCCGTGCACGAATCACTCGACACCGTGGGCAAGTGGCTGCCGTGGTGCCATGCGGGCTACAGCGTGCGCGATGCCGAGAACTGGGTCGACCTGTGCACGGAGAGCATGGCCATCGGCGAGGCCTACGACATCGGCGTGTTCGCCCCGGACGGCAGGGAATTGTATGGCGGCGTCTCCATCAACCAGATCAACCGCGACTACAACTTCGGCAACCTCGGCTACTGGATCCGCCAGACCCGGCAGCGGCAGGGACTGGGCGCGCGTGCGGCAGAGCTGATGGCGTGCTATGCCTTTCACCGCCTCGGGCTGACGCGCCTGGAAGTGGTCGCCGCCGAGCACAACATGGTCAGCCGCGCCGTCGCGGAGAAGATCGGCGCGCAGTTCGAATGCATCGCCCGTAACCGCCTGGTGCTGCACGGCGTGCCGTGCTCGGCGGCGATGTATTCGCTGGTGCCGCCGTGGTACGGCAATGCCGGCCCGTCCAGGGACAAGGGCAAGGGCAAGGGCAAGGGCAAGGGCAAGGATCAAGGTTAAGACATAAGACAAGGGGAGGTGAGATGAAGGGAAGCTGCCTGTGCCAGGCGATTGAATACGAGCGACGGTCGATGCCACTCACGCCGGCACCCGCACGCCCCCGGCGCTATTGAGCGCGAACTCGTACCGCTCCGAGCGTATGGAAAACAGCGTGTGCTCGCAGACCGCGCCATCCGCTGTGAACGACGTGCGTTCCAGTTCCAGCAGCGGATGCGTGCGCGAGGTCTGCAGCAGGGCCGCCAGGCCCTGGCCGGCCGGGCGGGCTCGGATGACGAGGTCGGCCCGGTCGACCTGCATGCCTAGCAACTGGCCGATCAAGGTGTAGGACGGATAGCGCTCGGCGGCTTCCCAGCCAGGCTCGGCATCGCAGGCAATGTGGGTGTTGGCGAGCGCGATCGGCTCGCCATCGAGACGATGCAGGCGCTGCAGGGCGATGCAGTGGCCGAGCCCCGCGGGAAACGTGCCGCGCAGCCGGGCCGGCACGGCGATCCGCTCAAGCGCGATCAGCTGCATCTCGGGCGCGTGTCCCTGCAGCACCAGCGAATCGTAGAAGCCGCGCAGTGTATCCAGTCCATGGCGCAGCCGCTTGTCGACCACGAAGGTGCCTTTGCCTTGCTTGCGCTCGACCAGCCCGGCGTCGACCAGCCGCGCGATCGCCAGGCGCACCGTGACCCGGCTCACCCCGAAACGCTCGCCGAGCTCAGCCTCGGAAGGCAGCTTTCCGGAAGGGTCGAAGTGCCGCTTCTGGATCTCCTCACGCAACAAATCCGCGATCTGTTCGTACAGTGAAATGGCGTTCTCACGCTCAACATGCATGTAAAACCTTGTTGTATCAAAGGCTTGTGAAAAACAGCATAACAATATGCCAATGCCTTCGTTGGATATCTTGTATTAGAACGTATTATTGCCTTCCAAGGCCGGACTGACCAGTGCGGCGTCTTACGTGCGCATCGGGCAATCGCCAAGGAGCCGCAGTGAACTCTCCCCTCAACCCGCCATCGGCGCATTCGCGCGCCGCTTGGCAAGCATACCTGCCGCAGCTGCCGGCCTGGCTCCGGCCGGGCCCGCTGCTGAAGGCGCAGCTTGGCTTCGCGGCCGCGTGGATCGCCTTCTTCGCCATCTTGTTCGTGCTCCCGCCACCGGCGGGCTTGCCGCCCGCAGGCCGTGCCACGCTGGCGGTGGTGGCCTGGGCGAGCCTGGTCTGGATGAGCGAGGCCGTGCCGGTAGGCGTGAGCGGCATGCTGATCCCGGCCCTGCTGGTGCTGGCGCATGCGGTGACGCCGTTCTCCAAGGCTGCCAGCGGCTTTGCCACGCCCGTGGTGTTCCTGTGCCTGGCGGCCTTTGTCTTCTCGGCCATCATGCAGGCGGCCGGGCTGGACCGGCGTATCGCCTTGTTCCTGCTCGACAAGCTGAAGACGCGCACCGCCAACGGGGTGATCTGGGTCATGTTCGTCGTCAACTTCGTGCTGGGCTTTCTCGTGCCGGCGGCCAATGCCCGCGCGGCTACGTTGCTGCCGGTCATCAACGGTATCGTTGGCCTGTTTGGCGACTCGCCGCGCGAACGCGGCGCGAAGAAGGCCATCGTGATCCAGTCGCTGGTGTATGGCTCGATGATCAGCGGCATGTGCATCCTCACCGCGCACTTGCCCAATATGGTGATCGTCGGCCTGCTGCAGAAGAACCTCGGCCTGCATATCTCCTATCTCGACTGGTTCAAGCTGCAATGGCCGTACCTGGGCATGTTCGTGCTGACCCAGCTGTGGGTGCAGTCCTACTTCAGGTCGCGTGCGGTCAGGCTGCCTGGCGGGCAGGCGGCGATTGCCGCCGAGCGTGCCGCGCTGCCGCCGGCAGGCGTGCAATCCAAAGCGATCCTGGCGGTGTTTGCCGTGGTGGCGGTGCTGTGGGCGACCGAGTCGTGGCATGGCCTGCCTTCCGAGATCGTGGCCTTGCTCGGGCTGGCCGCGCTGTTCGTGCCCGGGTTGACGGGGCTGGGCTGGAAAGACATCCAGGCCCGCACGATCTGGGGTACGTTCTTCCTGCTGGCCGGCGCGCTGAGCCTGTCCTCCGCGATTGGCGAGACCGGCCTGGCGCCGTGGGTGGCCGACTGGCTGTATCGCTTCGCCGCGGGCCATCCGTGGTGGCTGGCGTTGCTGATCGTCATGCTCGGCACGCACGTGGCGCGCCTGGCCATGCTGTCCAACGTGGCGGCCGTGACGATGATCGCGCCGATCATGCTGGCGCTGGCACCCAAGCTCGGGCTGCATCCCGCCGCGTTCACCTTGTTGGTGTGCGATAGCGACAGCTTTGCCTACATATTGCCCACGCAGATCACCGCTGCCGTGGTGGCCTATAGCAGCGGTACCTTCACCACGGCGGACTACGCCCGCGTGGGCGTGGTGTCGGTGCTGATCGGCATTGCCTACGGCTTGCTGGTCATGGCGCCCTGGTACGCCTACCTGGGCATCCCGGTGTGGGACGCCAGCGCGCCGTGGCCTTTTCATTGAGATCGGAGTTCCCCCATGACCGACAGCACATCACTGGCCGCGCGCTATGCCGCGTTGCGCGAGCGCCTGGGCACGCATCACGCGCCCGCCGGCTTGTACGAGAAGAACAAGGCGCTGCCGTTCGCCGGCCGGGTGAGCTGCTCGGTGAGCCGGCTGGAAGCGGGCGAATGGGCGGAGATCATCCTCGACTATGAGGTCGGTGCGTCCGGCGTGGCGGATGGCGCGTGGCTCAAGGCGACGTTCAAGTTCTATTCCGACTGGGCGCTGTTCCAGACCTCCGACCCAGGCGGCGCTAACTTCATCAGCGCCGAATACCAGGCTACGGCTCTTGTGCCTGGCCAGAGCCCCGCGAGCGTGCAATCGCTCAACGTGCGCTTCGAGCAAAAGGGGCATGAGCGCCCGTTCCAGAAAGCGATCATCGTCGATGTGGTCGATGGCTACCTGAATGCCGGCGATCACATCCTGATCCGCCTTGGCGACCGGCGCCGCGGCGGGCCCGGCACGCGCGTGCAGACCTTTATCGAAGACAGCTTTCGCTTCCGGCTCTATGTGGACCCGCTAGGCACTTCACGCTTCGTGGCGGTGCCGGGCGATGCGGTGATCGACATCCACGCCGGGCAGCCGGCGCAGGTCCTGCTGCAGGCGCCGCGCTTTGCCCGGCCGGGCACGCCCGTGCCAGTGAGGGCCTCGCTGATGGACCGCTGGGGCAATATCTGCGCCGCGGCAGGTGGTTCGATCCGTCTTGCCGCATGGCAAGGCAACGAGCTCGTCCACCAGCGCGACTATCCTCTGCATCAAGCGGGCTGGGCGTCGGTCGGCATCGACGACCTGCCGCCAAGGGCCGGCACGCTGCGCCTGGAAGCCACCTTGCAGGGCGCGCCCCGCGTTGCCAAGGGCGCGGCATGGCTATCGGTCTTCGACGCGGCCGGTGCGCTGCGCGCCTTCTATGCCGACCTGCATGTGCACGCGCATGACACGGTCGGCACCAACAGCCCGGCCTACAACGTGGCCTATGCGCGCGACGTGGGCGGCATCGATGTGTTCGGCTATACCGTCAACGATTTCCAGATCACCGACGCCAACTGGCAGCTTGGGCTGGAAGCCGTGGAGACCTTCAACGAGCCCGGCCGCTTTGTCGCTTACCCGGTGCAAGAGTGGTGCGGCAGCTCCACCGCCGGCGGGGATCACAACGTCGTGTTCCTCGGCGACGGCGCGCCGGATTTTCCCTACAACGCCCGCGGCGAACACAATCGCACACTGGTCTGGAACGAGGACATGAAAGGCGCCGCGGCCGAGCTGGGCCGCTGGCCGGTCGAGGAACTGTGGGATGCCTATGTCGGCGCGCCCGAGCAGCACCTGATCATGCCGCACGTGGGCGGGCGGCGCTACATCCCGGACTGGCATCATCCCGAGCTGGAGCGGCTGGTGGAGATTGCTTCCAGCTGGGGGCATTTCGACTGGCTGTACCGCGACGTGATCGCGCGCGGCTACCAACTGGGCGTGGCGGCCAGCGGCGACGAGCATCGCGGCCGCCCTGGCGGCGGCCCGCCCGGCGTGCAGGTGTTCGGTGTGCGCGGCGGGCTGACCGGCGTGCTGGCAGAGCGGCTGGACCGCCAGGCGATCGGCCGCGCCCTGCGCGAGCGCCACACCTGGGCCAGCACCGGCGAGCACACGGCGTTGCTGGTGCGCTGCGGCGACTTCGTGCAGGGCGATGCGTTCTCGCTGCCGGCCTCGCATCGCGGCCCGGCCCGGCTCGACTACCGCTTCCTCGGGCAGACGGGCTGGGAGTACCTGGCGGCCTATGATCACAATGGCGTGATCTGGGAGCGCAACCTGCATCGGGAGGCCGGCTTCTCCGAGCGCCTGATCCGCGTGCGCTGGGGCGGCGCGCGGATTCGCGACCGCTATCGCTGGGCCGCCTGGCAAGGCCGCATCCGCATTCTCAATGGCACCATCAACCGTTTCGGCGGGCACGGCTTCGAGCATCAGGAAGAAGCCTGCTGGCGCGAAGGCGCGACCGATATCGGCTTTCGCAGCGATACCTATGGCGATGCGGACAGCGTGGAAATCGACGTGAGCAACCTCGCCGGCGCGCGCATCGTGATCGAAGGCCACATCGACAGTTTCATCAAGGTGGGAGATCCGCTGCAACGCAATCCCTTCGCCCATGCGCCGGATTTTCACTGGGAGGTCAGCGGTGCCGAGCTGCTCGCCAATGACGGCCTGCGGCTGGAGCTGGGCGGCACGGAACTGTTTATCGCGCTGGAGCGGCTCACCGACAAAGCGTTGCCAGTGGACTTGAGCGGCGTGGTCGATGTCGAGCCTGTGAACGGCCCCCATGGCCACCGCCCGGTGTACTTTCACGGCCGCGAAAGAGACGACGGCAAGGTGTGGTCGTCGGCCCAGTTCATCACCTTCGCATGAAGCATGGCGCAATGCGGCGCAGTGGCCGGCGCGCTGGCGCGCCGGTCATCGGGCTCGCGGACTAACGCTCAGGAACCCTTGGCGATGGCGAATGCGTAAGTCCGCTCATCCTGCCGGGGCACCACCTTGTACCCCTTCTTCGCCGCCCACACGTTGATCTGGAAATACAGCGGGATCACGCCGTGATCCTGGATCCCGATCTCGGTCGCGTCCTGCAGCAATTTCTCGCGCGCGCGATCGTCGATCGTGGTCAGCGCCGTGCTCAGCTTGGCATCCAGCGCGGGATTGCTATAGCGTCCGCGATTGGATGCGCCCCAGCCCTTGGCCGTATCGTAGGTTGCCAGCAGCGACTTCAGCGACGAGCCTGCCTCGCCCGTGTCCGCGCCCCAGCCGGCCAGCATGAAGGAAAACTCCAGCTTGTTGGCGCGCGTGAAGAAGGTGGCGGACGGCATGGCTTCGACCCGGGTCTGGATGCCGACGCGCGCGAGCATGGAGGCAATCGCCTGCGCGACTTGCTCGTCGTTGACGTAGCGGTTGTTGGGCGCGTGCAGCGTGAGCGCGAAGCCGTCGGGATAGCCCGCGTCCGCCAGCAGCTTCTTGGCGCCGGCGGCGTCGAAAGTGTCGGGCTTGAGGCTCGGCACGTGGCCGAACAATGTCGAGTTCACGAGCTGCCCGGTGGGCTCGGCAGCGCCTTCCATCACGCGCTCGACGATGGCCTGGCGCGAGATGGCGTGCGAGATGGCGGCGCGCACGCGCGCATCCTTGAGCGGGTTCCTGGCGAGCGGCTTGCCGGCCTTGTCGGTGACGAAGGGCGTGACGTCGCGGTTGGTGTCCAGGTGCAGGTACATCATGCGGAAGGTCGGCACCTTGAACACGCTCACGCCGGGATCGGAGGAGAGCTTGCGGATATCCGAGGTGGGCACGTTCTCGATGACCTGCACGTCGCCGGCGAGCAGCGCTGCCACGCGCGGCGCGTCGTTGGTGAGGATGCGCAGCGACACGGTGTCCCACTCCGGCTTGTTGCCCCAGTAACCGTCGTTGCGGGTCAGCTCGATGCGGTCGCCCTTGCGGAAGCTGACGAACTTGTACGGGCCGGTGCCGACCATGGCGCGGCCGCTGTTGAAGTCGTCGCCGCTGGCGTTCTCGGCGACCTTCCTGGACAGCATGTAGATGGTGGAGAGGTCATTGGGCACCAACGGGTAAGGGCCGTTGGTGGTGATGCGCACGGTCAGCTTGTCGACCGCGGTGATGTCCTTGAAGCCCTTGGTGTAGATGGTGTACGGCGACGGGCTGTTCTTGACCGTAGCGGGGCGGTTCAGCGAGTAGACCACGTCGGCCGAGGTGAACTCGCTGCCGTCGTGGAACTTCACGCCGGGGCGCAGCTTGATTTCCCAGGTGGTGTCGTCGATGGGCTTCCAAGAGAGTGCCAGCGCAGGCTTGAAGCGCATCTTCTCGTCCTTGGCGATCAGCGCCTCGAACATATGCTCGGCTACGTTCGCGTTGGGCGTGACGTTGTGATAGTGCGGATCCAGCGAGGTGATGTCCCCGGACAGGCCGATGGTGAGGCTGGCGGCGGCAGCGGTCGGGGAGAGTGCGGCGCAGGCCAGGCTTGTGGCAAGTGCTGCGGCGCCAAGGGCGCGGCGGATGATCGTCATCGATGGGTCCCTGGTAGGCAAGACGCGGTGCAGGCATTGTCAGGAGTTGCAGACATCCATGTCAAGGCGGGCAGACCCGCGGCGGCGCATGCACCGGGGCGAGGCGGCCGTGCACAGTGGGCGTGCCGCCTGGCGCGGTGTTTGCCCTGCCGCGTGGCATGCGCGGGGCTGGCTGTGTCGCCGAAAAACGGTGCAACTGTGTCTGTGCCGGCTGACGGTTGCCGCGTATATTGGGCGAGGCATTGCACGCCACCAACCATTTCACACCTATCGCCCATGCTGAAGATCCTTGGAAAGGCCTCCTCCATCAACGTCCGCAAGGTGCTCTGGTGCTGCGACGAACTCGGTTTGCCGTTCGTGCGCGAGGACTGGGGTTCCGGCTATCGCGCGACCGATACGGCGGAATTCCTCGCGCTGAATCCGAACGCGATGGTGCCGGTGCTCGACGACGACGGCTTTGTGTTGTGGGAGTCGAATTCCATCATCCGCTACCTGGCGTCGCAATATGGCGATGGCGCCATCTACCCGGTTGCGGCGCGCGAGCGCGCGCGGGTGGACCAATGGATGGACTGGCAGGCAACGGAGCTGAACAACGCGTGGCGCTACGCGTTCATGGCACTGGTCAGGCAATCGCCCTTGCACCAGGATGCCGCGGCGCTTGCCGCGTCCATCGGCGACTGGTCTCGGCATATCGGCATCCTGGAGCGGCAACTGTCAGGTACCGGCGGCTATGTGGCTGGCGATCGCTTCACGCTGGCGGATATCCCGATCGGCCTGTCGGTGAACCGCTGGTACGCCACGCCGCAGCCGCATCCGGACTATCCCGCGGTAGCCGCCTATTTCGAGCGGCTTGGCGGCCGGGAGGGTTTCGTGCGCCACGGCCGCAACGGCATTCCCTGATGGGTGGCTACGCGCGTGGCAGCGTGCGCTGCAGCGGCGCAGCCGTCGCGGCGGCAGCCTGCGCGGGCTCGTTCTCCAGCGTCGCGACCCGCAATGGCGCGGCGCCCACCGGCAGCGCGCGCTCGATCTCGATACCTGCGCCACGCTGCGCCACCAGTGCCTGCAAACGGCTGAATTCGCCGCACCAGATGGTTTCGATATCACGGTCGCGGCTGGTGTCGCGTGTCTCGGAGAAGGCCACGGCGCGCACTTGCAGCCGCGCGCTGTCGCCGGCGCCACCAAGTTCCACGCCATAGCCCGGCGTGGCAGTCTTGCGCAGCGCCACCTTGCCGTGCTCGGCCCATGCGGTAGCCATGCCTTCGCGCACCTCGTAGCCAAGGCTGGCCAGGCCTCCCAGCACGGCCTCGCGGCGGGCGAGCGCGGCCTGCCGCTGGAGCAGGGTTTCGAGCATGGCTTCGCCGTGCTCGCATTGCGCGCCGATGGCGGTGGCGTCCGCTGGCTGGCGCGCGATGTCGATGGCTTTGCGCAGGGCGAGAGCGTCCCGATCCAGGGTGCCGGATCCCCACGTGCCAAGGCTGTCCAGGCGCGCCGCCAGCGCATCCAGGCGCAGCAGCCACGCGACACGCACCTGCCGCTCGCGCGCCGCCGCGGCAAGATCCAGCAACAGGCTGTCCAGCAGCATGCTGCGCCGCGCCGATGCCGTCTCGGCCTGGGCGTTGGCTGCGCGCGCCACGAAGCTGGCGGCGGCGGCGTGGTCGTCCAGTGCTTCCAGCATGCCGATGTGATGATCGATCTGGCGCAGGCGCGCATCGGTGGCGCCGGGCTGGCGCGCCTGCCATTGCGCCAGCGTTTCGGTGGGCACGCCAGCCGACAGGGCGCTGGCGAGCGCGCGCTGCGCATCGCTCAGCGCGGCTTGCTCTGCCGGCGGCGCCATCAGGGTGAAGCCGCGGGCAAGCGCAGCCTGCGCTTGCGGGCCGCGCAGGGTGCCGTCTTCGATGGCCTGCAGCGCCGTCAGCAAATCCGCCGGCAACGCTCGTTGCTGATCCCGTTGCTGATCCCGTTGCTGATCCTGCTGCTGAGCCGCGCGGCGCAACGTGGCGGCGTTCTGCATCAACTGCCGTTGTTGCTGGCGGGCCTGTCCGGCTTGCTCCGCGCAACGCTGCCGGCAGGCCTCGAGATCGCCCTGCAGGAAGGCAAGCTCAGCCGCGGCGCCGCGCTGCAGCGCATCGAACCGATCGGCTTCCAGCAGCGCCTGCAGGCCGGCGCGGCGCTCGCGCGTGGCCGCCAGCGTGGCTTGGTCGAGCTGTCCCAGGCGCTGTCCTTCGCGGCTCCAGTTGGCCATGGCGTGGTCGAGTTGCGCGAGCTGGTCGCGCCCGCGTGCGATGCGCTCTTCCCGGGTGACCACCCGGACTACCTTGGGGCCGCTCATGGCGTGGCTCCTGTCGATGCCGCATCGGCAGCGGCATGCGTGGCGGTTTTGCCCTGCGCTTCGTCCCGCTGCGCCGCTGGGCCCGTGGCGGCTTCGATCGCTGCCTTCAGGCGCGTACGCTCGCTCTCGCCGTCGTGGTACCAGCCGTGCGAGGAAACGCGGTGCACGCGCGCGATGGCGCGCGCTAGTACCGAGGGGCGCCAGATCTCGCGGGCACGAGCGCGGGCCAGCAGCGCGTGGCGCGGCGCATCGCATTCGATGCCCAGCGCATACAGGCCGGTGCGCGGGTCCTCGATGGCATAGTCCAGCCCGAAGGCGTCGCCTTCGCTGGCCGGCGCGAGCTGCCATCCGAGGCTGCGGACATAGCTGGCTACCGCGGCCTTGAAACCGTCCTGGGGCGCATCGTCACCTTCGCTGCCGGCGCTGCGCGGGCCCTCCGCTCGTTCGCCGTGGAGCCTGCCGAGCAGGCCCTCGCAGGCGGGGAATTCGCCGGCGGACAGCGTGCGGGCGTACTCAAGATAGCTTTGCAGGAAGTCGCGCGGGATGGCCGGCGCGCGGCGTGTGGACAGCATGTCGGAGATATCGGAGATGGGCATCGAGGTCACCATCACCACCTTGCGGCGCGCCCGCGTGACGGCTACGTTCAGGCGGCGCTCGCCGCCCTTCTGGCCGAGCACGCCGAAGTTGCGGCGAAAGCTCCCCTGGCCGTTGCGGCCAAAGGTGGTGGAGAACACGATGATGTCGCGCTCGTCGCCCTGCACGTTTTCCACGTTCTTGACGAACACCGCCATGTCCTCGCCGCCTTCACTGCGTTCGCGTTCCTCGCGGTAGGCGGCGCGGAACGCATCGTCGCGCGAGGCGCGTGCCTCCAGCACTTCTTCGATCAGGTCGGCCTGCTTGCGGTTGAAGGTGACCACGCCCACCGAGGGCCTCTCGGCGAACGGTGCCTGCCATAGCGTGGCGAGCAGGTCTGCCACCTTCTCGGCTTCGGCGGGGTTGGTCTGGTTCTGGTAGAGGCCGTCCACGCGGATCAGCTCAACGGGCTTGTCCTGCAGGATGCGCGCGCGCGGATGGCGCACCGGCACGCTGAGCCCGTTGCCATAGAACGCGGCGTTGGAAAAGGCGATGAGCTCGCGATAGGCCGATCGGTAGTGGATCTGCAGCGTCGCGCTGGGCAAGGTGGTGCGGGCCAGTTGCAGCAGGTCGGGGCAATCCTTGATCTCGCGCCGGTTCCACTCCTCGTCGAAGGCGTCCTGCACCGCCTCATCGGCGTTTTCTCCGGGGGTCTCGCCGTCGAACAGCTCGGCCTCGTCGCTCTCGATGCGGCTGGAGAAGAAGCTGGTCGGCGGCATCTGCTTCTCATCGCCGCTGACCACCGCGACGCGGCCGCGGAACAGGGTTGGCAGCGCGTACTCGATCGGCATCTGCGAGGCTTCGTCGTAGATCACGGTGTCGAACAGCCCGGCCTTGAGCGGCAGCACGCGGCTAGCCACGTCGGGGTTCATCAGCCACACCGGGCGCAGGGCCATGAGCCCCAGCGGCGCACCCAGCTCAATGAACTCGCGTAGCCTGCGCGCGCGCCGTCCGGTGAGGCGGGTGATGTCCTCCCATTCCTTGAGCGGGCGCACGCGGCTGCGCTCGATGCCTTGCACCAGCAGCGCGCGGTTGAGCCGGCGCATCTCGACGTCGGCGGCGGCCAGCGCGCTCACGCGCGCCTCGGTTTCGCCGCGTTCGAGTTGCAGCGCCGGGTGGTGCAGCTCAAGCTGCCGCTTCCAGGCGAGGCGCGCCTCCCGGTTGAGCAGTCGCCGCACCTCGGCCTCGAGCGTGTCGGCGGGTATCGCTTCGAGCGCTTGCTGCTTGTCGCGCAGCGTGGCGAACACGGCCAGCTCGTCAGGGCCGAGCTGGCTGGCGCGGCTGCGGAACCGCTGATAGGCCGACAGCGTGGGCAATGCCGCCGCAAGCGGCGCCGTCAAAGGTGTGCTGTCCTTGTTGCCGGCAATGGCTTCGTCGCAGGCGGCAATCCAGTCCGGCTCGCACCAGCCGGCCAGGCGTTGCAGCGCGGCGTGGCTGAGGCGGCGTGCTTCGCAGCGCGCGAAAGCAGCGTCGAATCCGGCCAGCAAGCTGACCACCGTCTCGCGGCGGCCGCTGGCGAGCGCGGCTTCGACCTGCGCGGCGCGAGGGGCTTGCGCGAGGCGATCGCACATTGCCGCTGCATCGTGCAGGCGGGCCTGCGCGTCGGCGCATAGCGCAGGGAGCGCCGGGCCGGCGTCGATGGCGGGCGCGGGCAGCGAGAGGTGTTGCAGGATGTCGCGCAGGGCCTGGCGTGGCGCGCGCCATTGCTGTTCCAGCCGCGCCGCCATGGCCAGCGTCGTCAGCCGGCTGGAATCCGCTGCGGCCGCTGCGTTGCCGCTGCAGCGTTGCAGCAGGGCCTGTTGCTTGCGCAGGCGCAGCCAGCGCGCCGGGCTGAGGTGGCCAAGCAGGCCGGAGGGCGCCGCCAGTTGCTCGGCGCGTGCGACCGCTGCGGCCAATACGCCTGCGTCGAGCGCGGCCAGCGCGGGCGACAGCACGGTATCGTGCGCGTCCTGCGGGCAGGCGGCGAGTTGCTGTTGCACCTGCGCGAGCTGCGCCAGCAGCGCGGCGCCCCGCGTGGTCGCGCCAGGGGGCGTGTTGGCCGGCGCTGCGGCCGGTGCACGGAACAGCGGCAGCCAGCGTGCCAGGTCGGCGCGGCGCCCGTCGTCGAGCGCGAGCAACGCGTCGCCATGGCTGGCGAGCCATGCGCGATGCGGGCCGGGATCTTCGACTTCGAATGCCGCGGGACGGTGCGCGAGCACATCGGCGCGCGCTTGTTCGGTTTGCACCAGGCGCGCGAAGCTCTCGCCAAAATCGGCGAGCGTGGCGCTGTCGATGGCGAAGGGCGGCGCAGGCGCGCCAGCGGGCTGCCTTCGAAACGCGCGGGCAGCCAGTAGCGGGCCAGCGGCGCGCAAGCTTCTTCCAGCGCGGCGACCCTGGCGGTGTCGAGCGGCTCCAGCCTGGCGCGCAGCGCCGGCACGTCCAGCGGCGGGCTGCCTTGTTCCAGCGCCACCAGTTCGCCCAGCAAGGCGCGGTAGCTCAGGCCGATGCGCGCATCGGCCTGGTGCAGCGCTTGCTGGTGGCGGTCCAGTTCTCCCTCCAGCGCTTCGATGCGCGCGGCGACGCGCTCGCGTTGCGCGCGCCATGCGGGCGGACCGGCGTCGGGCGTCTTCAGCAGCGCCTCGAGCTGCTCGCGCACGCCACGGATCACCGGCTCGCGGTCGCGGTTCACGTCGCTCAACATGACGATGCGCTGCTCCAGTCCTTCGGCAACCAGCCGCTTTCGCACCACGTCGAGCGCGGCCTGCTTCTGGCACACGATCAGCAGGCTGCGCTGGCGGCCGAGCGCATCGGCCACCATATTGACGATGGTCTGGCTCTTGCCGGTACCGGGCGGGCCTTCGACCAGCAGGCCCGGCGCCTGCCGCGCCTGCAACACCGCCGCTTCCTGCGAAGGATCGCTCGCCACGGTGAAGTAGCGCTCGCGCTCTGGCGGCTGCGTGGCTTCGGTGGCTCCGCTGGCTCCGCTGGTTCCGATCACGTCGGCCGCTTCGGTTGCCGCGTCGGCATCCGGCGCGGCAGCATTGCCCGCGCCCAGCCGCAACGCCGTCTCCAGCCCGGTGCCGCCGCCAGGCAGGGTCTTGAGCTGGCGCAGGTCCTCGCCGACCGCCTGGCCCATGAAGGTGACATGGAACAGCACTGCCGCGCACGACAGCGCATCCTGATAAGGCTGCACCTCCGTGTCGAGTCCGGGCAGGCGGCCCAGCACACGCTCGCTCGCGCTGGCCAGCGTGCCGAAGGCGTCCATCACCTCGCCGGCCTTGAGTGCGGAGCGCCCCAGCAGCTCGTCGGCGGCGTCGCGCCAGCGGCGGCTGGCCTCCATGCCCAGCAGCGCTTCCAGCGCCGGGTTCAGGCGCACCTCCTCGCGCTCGCCGTCGAAGGCCAGCGCTACCTGGCCCCGGCTGCCGACTTCCAGCAGCAGCCTGACCGGCCACAACAGCACTGGCGCGATGCGGGTCTTGGTGTTGCCGCGCGCGTCGCGCGTGAGCAAGAAGGGGAAGCCGAGGTAGAGGCCGTCGATGCCGGTATCGCGACGGTACAGCGTGCTGTGCCGGTATAGGCTCTGCAGGCGCAACTCCAGCTCGGGGCGCTCGCCGAAGAGCGCGGGGTCCAGCGACACAGGCTGCGCGTTGCGCTGGAGCAAGTGGTCGAGCAACGCGCCGGCGGGACGGCGCGCGCTGTCGAGCTCGCGCAGGTCGATGCGCGCGGTGGTCTTGCCGATGCTCATGCGCACCAGCGGCCCGCGCAGCACGGCGGTGGCCACCTTTTTCTGGAAGAAGTCGAGGATGTCGGCCACGTATTGCTGCTTTTGCGGCGCGAGCCATTGCTCTGGCGGCACCGCCAGCAGCACCAGCGCCTGCGCCAGCGGCAGCCGCCGCTCCAGGCGGAACTGCGCGGCCCAGCCGTCGACCGCGGCCACGCTGCTGCGCGCGAAGCCTTCCAGGCGCGCGTCCACCGCCTGCCAGATCACCTGCCGACCCTGTTCGAGCCAGGCGCGCGCCGTGTCGTCGCTGAACGCGAGCACGTCCTCGCGCCGGGCCAGCGCCGCGGCTTGCTCGACGATCGCATCGATCGAGCGGAACTGGCCGGGCGCGGCGGACAGCAGCACGATCAGGTCTTCCTCGCCAATCAGCCGGCGCTCGGCCAGCGACAGCACGCCGGCGTGGCTGCTGTCCGGCAGCAGCCGCCGGCGCGCCTCCCACAGCGCGGCGAGACGCGCGCGCGAGCTCGACAACAAGTGGATGCGCAGGCTGTCTTCGTCAAGCTCGATCTCCAGGCTGCGCGCGCGCTGGCGCACCTGGCCCGCGCGGGTCTTGAGGCGGACCAGCCAGTGCTCGTTGTCGAAGCGGGACAGCAGGTCGGGCGCCAGGCCGGCGAGCAGCGCGTAGCCCTGCAGCGGATGCTGCAGCAGCCAGCCCGGCGTGACAATGTCGCCGCGCAGGATCAGCGGCATGTCCGGGTTGAGCAGCTTGAGGGCGAGCATCAGGCGCAAATCGTCTTCCAGGCCCTCGTTGCGCGCCACTTCGCGCAGGCCGGACAGGCGCTGCGCGGGCAACGCGGCATCCTGCGCCCAGGTCACGATGACGCCGCGCCGCAGGTGGTCGCCGGCCTGGTCCCAGTTGCCGGCTTCCGCGGCGGCAAGTGCAAACTGCGCCGGGCTGCGGTAGCGCCGGCCGCCCAGTTCGATGGCGCTGGCGGCGCCGCTGTCGTGCTCTGTGGCCTGCTCGCCGCTGTCGGCGGGGGCATCGACTGCCTCGCCGTTCAGCCATGCCTGCACCTGCGGCCATTGCCAGCGCTGGTTGCGGTCTCGCGCCAGCAGGCCGCGCAGCAGCAGGCGCAATCCGGGATCGAGGTCGTCGGGCAGCGCCACACCGTTGGCCAGCACGTGGATCAGGAAAGCTTGCGGATGGATGTCCGCGAAGCAGGCGCCGCCGGTGACCTGCTCGAGCAGGATCATGCCCAGGCTCCACCAGTCGGAGGCGGCCGCGACGCCGCCGGCGATGGCTTCGGGCGCCATATAGCGCGAGGTCTCCAGCGGCGAGACGATGTCGAGGTCGAAGTCCGACAGCCGTGCCGAGCCGAAGCCGCTGACCACCAGGTCGAGCGGCTCGCGCTGGCGCACCAGCAGCGTGCCGGGGCGCAGGTCGCGGTGGCGCAGCCCGGCTTCCGAGAACACGTGCAGCGCCTGGCCAAGCTCGCGCACGATATGGCGAATCCGCTCGAGCTCGCCGGCGACGATGCCAAGGTCGGCCAGCGTGCCGCCGCTGAGTTCCTCGGCCACTTCATAGGCGCGCTCCTGCCAGCGCCCGGTGGCCAGGATCTCAGGCACGTGGGCGCGCGGCAGGCGTTGCAGCAGCGCGTAGACGGCCGGGTCGGGCTCGGCGCCGGCGCGGTAGAGTGTCAGCACGGCATGGCGCTCGGTATCGACCTGCTGCGCGGCATAGCGCTCGCGCACGCCGTCGGTGCTGGCGATGCGGCGCAGCAGGCGCCAGCCGGCGATGACGGTGCCGACGCCTTCCATGGCGCCATCGTCGGCAGCACTGTCTTGCCGGGCGACGCTGCCATCGCCAGCCTGGATGTGGCCGGTCCCGTGCGCGTCAACCGGGTCCGCGCCGCATTGCAAGCAGATAAGGTCGTCGGCGGCCATCGTGTGGCCATTGACGCAGTGGACCGTCGCCGCAACCGTTTCCGGCGCCATGTCCGCGATCGGCGCGGCAGCGGCAGCGGGTGCCGGACGCCAGCCGGGCGCATGAATCGCTTCGCCGGACAGGTCCCAGCCGCAGGGAGTCCGGGCGAACAAGCCTTCGCAGAAGATCTCCGCCAGTGAACGTTCGGTCTGGCAGTTGGGGCAAAAACGCATCATGGCTGGGAGTATCCGTTGGGTTCGGCCCGCCTGGCGGCGCGGTCCTCGGTGATGGTGATGGTGTGGCCCTGGGCCTGCAGCAGCGTGCGCAGCCGGCCGAGGTCGCCGCGCCGGGGGATGCCGGCCAGCCACACGGTACCGTCGTCGTCGAACATCAGGTCGAGCGCACGATCGTGCGCGGCCAGCGGGCGCTCGAAGGCGGCGAAGCGCGCGCGGCCAAGCGGGGTGAGCAGGTGCAGGCGCTGGTTGTCGCTGCCGCGCAGCGCCAGCGTCTGCGGCGCGTGCAGCGCGAACGGGTCGGATATCAGCGCGTCGATCAGGCCGTCGGCGCGCGCCAGCACGGGTGCCAGCGCTTCGATGGGATGGCCGCTGTAGACCAGGATGTCGAGCGGGCTGGCCGCGCGCAGCGCAGGTAGCAGCGCCAGCAGGCCCTCGGGCTGGTCGAAGGGCTCGCCGCCCGAGATGGTGATGCCCTCGGCCTGTGCCAGCCAGGGTGCCAGCATCGCCATCAACGCCGTCACGCTCACGCTGCGCCCGCTACCGGCTTGCCAGGTGTCGGCCGAGATACAGCCGGGGCAGCGAATCGAGCAGCCTTGCAGCCAGATGCCGACGCGCTGTCCGGGGCCGAGCGTGGTGACGGGGAAATGCAGGCGCGACAAAGCCAGCGCTGCCGCGGCGCCGCTCACAGGCGTTGCAGGCTGAGCTGCGTGAAGGCGCCGGTTGTCAGCCCGGCGATCTCGAAGCGCTCGCCCGGCTGCGCGTCCTGGTCGACAAGCGCGCGCGCCAGCGGGTTCAGCAGGTGGGCTTCGACCTGGTTGCGGATGCCGCGCCCACCGTTGGTGAGGTCGGCCAGGCAGCGCTCGCGCAGCGCTTGCAACGCGCCGGCGGCCAGCGTCAGGTGCAGGTCCTGGCGCGTCAGGTCGGCCAGCACGTTGTCCACCATCTGCGTGAAGATCTGTGCGGCGATATCGGCGCGGATGAAATCGAACACGATCACGTTCTCGCCGATGCGGTTGAGGATCTCCGGGCGGTTCAGCTCCAGCTTGAAGTAGCGCTCGATCTCGCTGCGCACCTTGGCCTGTACCGCTTCGAAGGGCTCGGCCGGGGTGACGTTGGCCACCCGCTGGCCATCCGCGCCGGTGCGGTAGATGCCCAGGTTGGAGGTAAACACGATCAGCGCCTCGGAGAAATACACGCGGTCGCCGCGCCCCGAGGTCAGCACGCCGTCGTCCAGGATCTGCAGGAACTTGTCGAGGATGCGCGGATGGGCCTTCTCGATCTCGTCGAACAGCACCACGGCAAAGGGCTTCTCGCGGATCGCATTGGTCAGCTCGCCGCCCACGTCGTAGCCGACGTAGCCGGGCGGCGCGCCGATCAGGCGCTGGTCGGCGTGCTCGGCGCTGAACTCGGACATGTCAAAGCGGATGTAGGCGCTCTCGTCGCCGAACAGCAGGCTGGTGATGGTCTTGGCCAGCTCGGTCTTGCCCACGCCGGTGGGCCCGGCCAGGAAGGCCACGCCGCGCGGCCTTCCGCCGCGCCGCCCGCCCCCCACGCCGGTCATGGCGCGCTTGACGATATCGAGCATGTGCGTGGCCGCATGGCCCTGGCCCTTGACCCGGCGGCTGATGAACTCGCCCGCGCCGCGGATGCGGTTGCGGTCGATCTTCAGCCAGGGGTCCTCGGTAACGCCCACCTTGTAGCGGCGCACCGCGTCTGCCACTTGGGACAGTGGCACGCCTTCTACCCGCGCCAGCTGCGCGATGGCGTTCAGGTCGAGCAGCAGCATGCCCTCGGTGTCATCGACGAAAGCCTGCTGCGCCTGCTGGATGGCCTGCGCATCGGCGTCTTGCGCGCCCGCCAGGCCGCGCAGCAGCGCCGGCGCCAGCGCGCGGCGGGCGTGGTGATCGGGTTTGGCCACCGGGATATGGCGCAGGCGCGGGTTGCCCACCAGCAGCCAGTCGGGCAGGTCGCCTTCCTTGTCGACCACCCACAGGATGCTGTTGAAGAAGGGCTTGCGCGCCGTGCCGGCCGGGCGCGAGCGGACCTGGTGCGACAGCACCAGCGCGCGGGTGAACAACTGGTGTTCGGCGGGGCTGGGGTTGTCTGCGCGCGTGAGCAGCCGCGAAGCGAAATCCACCATCAGCGCCAGCGGCTCGCCGGAGTGCGCGGCGAAGCGTTCCAGCGTGGTGCCGAGCAGGTCGATGCCGGCATTGGCGCGGCCTTCGCTCACGGTCAGGCCGAACTGCTGCAGGATGGCCTCGGCCGGTTTGCTGTCTTCGCCGGGCGCGCACAGCGCCTGGAAGCCTGCTACCGGGTCATAGAGAAAGACGTGGGCGTAGCCCGCTTCACGCAGGGCGCCGTGCATGGCCAACGCGAAGGACTGCGGCGCGATGACGCCAGGCGCCACCTCGCAGGCCTGCAGGTCGCGGACGTTGCCCGACAGCACGAACTGGCTCTTGAGCGGCAGGAAGCGCAACAGGTCGCGCAGCCAGCGCGGGCGGGTGAAGGCGGGGGCAGTGGCGGGGGCAGCCACTGAAGCGTTTGCGGGTTCGGTACCGGACATTTGCGGGCTCGGGAAGATCGAGGGGCGCGCGGCCGTGTGCCGCGCGCGCACCATGCGGATTCTATCCCCCGTGCGCGATCATGCCGGCACCGGTACCAGTTTGTTACCACGGCCGGCCGGCAAGACCCGCCTCCGCGGTGCCGCTTAGAACGTCGTGCGCACGCCCAGCTTGACGCTGCGCCCCGCCAGCGGTGCGATATCGCGCAGGATCGAGGTGGCGCTGCGGGCGTCCTGGTTGGTCAGGTTGTCGCCGCGCAGGTAGACCAGCGTCTGGGTGCCCGCCATCTTGAACTTGTACGTGATGGACACGCCCAGCAAGGTGTACGCATCGGTGGGCGTGTCATTGCCAGGCACGCGTGTCTGGCGGGCGGCGTAGGTGACGTCCGCGCGCGCGCCCCACGGGCCGGCGCCGTACACCACCGCGCCGCCCAGGCGCAGCGGGGACAGGCGCGGCAGCGGCTGGCCGGTGTTGCGGTTCTCGCCGCGCACGTAGTCCGCGCGGGCCTCCAGGTCCACCGTGTCGCTGCCGGTCAGCAGCTTCTGCCACACCCGTGCCTTGCCCTCGGCCTCGAAGCCGTACAGGGTGGCGGGCACGCCCATGTATTGCATCACCGGCAAGGCGCCAGCGCTGCCGGGCGTGACAAAATCGCCTTCCGTGTCGCGCGCGGTGCCGGTATTGGTGAGCGCCAGGTAGTTGGCGAAGCGGCTGTAGTAGCCCGACAGGCCGGCGCTGTGCGGGCCCGACTTGAAGCGCACGCCCAGGTCCAGCGAGGTGGCGCGTCCTTGGCGGCGTTGGGTCGCCCTGCTCCCACGAGCCGGTGGCCACGTGGGGGCCGTTGGCGTACAGCTCGTAGAAGGTCGGGGCGCGCTCCGTGTAGGCCAGGTTGCTGGTCAGCGACCAGGCCGGTGCCAGCTTGTAGAGCAGTCCGGCCGAGGCGCTGCCGGCATTGAAGCTGCGGCTGGCGTCGGAGAAGCGGTCGTTGCCGTTGGCCTGCGCCTTCACGCTGGTGTGGTCCATGCGGCCGCCCAGGTTGAGCTTGAGGTCGCCGCTGGCGGTCAGCGGCATTTCCTCGAAGATGAACAGCGCGGCGTTGTCGGTGTTGGTGCTCGGCACGAAGGCCTCCTCGCCAAGCGCCGAGAAGCGGGTCGAGCCGAACTGGGTGCCGATCACGCCGGTCATGTTGCCGATGCGCGCGTGCTTGGCCTCGACGCGCGCGTCCCAGCCGTTGTTCTTGAAGATGGTGCCGGTCTGCCCCGAGTCGATTTCCTTGTGCTCGTAGTCGGTGTAGCTGAACTTGCCTTTGACCGACTCGATGAAGCCGCCGGTATTGCCGGCCAGGTTGCGCGCCTCGCCTTCGAGCGCGAAGCGTTGCTGGCGCATCTGTAGCCGCACGGTGTCCTCGGCGGGGGTGCCGTATTCGTTGTGGTACTCGCTGTAGTTGGCGCCGAAGAAGCCGTCGGCCCAGGTGTAGGCGCCGCCCAGCGAGCCGCCCGACTGCTGCGCGTTGCTGTTGGGCAGGCGGCCGTAGGCCTCGCTTTTGCCTTCCGGCAGCGGCTGGCTGTTGCGCAGGCTGGCGCTGCGCGCGTAGCCGGGGATGCGCAGGTCGCTGGTCTTGCGGGCGAAGGCGTCGGCATGGATGGCGATCTGGCCATTGCCGGCCTCGAGCAGGCCGCTGGCGTTGCGCGCGCTGTCGCCGCCGGCGGTGGCGCTGGCGTCCACCGCGCCGCCGATGCCCTGGATCGGCTCCTTCGGGATGCGGTTGTCGATCACGTTGACCACGCCGCCGATGGCGTTGCCACCGTACATCAGCGCGGCCGGGCCGCGCACCACTTCAATGCGTTCGGCCACCAGCGGGTCCACGGGCACGGCGTGGTCGTTGGAGAGCGAGGAGGCGTCGATGGTGGTGCCGCCGTTCTGCAGCACCTTGATGCGGTCGCCGTCCAGGCCGCGGATGATCGGGCGGCTGGCGTTCGGGCCAAAGTAGCTGGAGGACACGCCCGGCAGCTTGTCCAGGGTGTCGCCCAGCGTGCTGCCCTGGCGCACCGTGAGCGCGTCGCCGCCGAGGGAGGAGACGGGTGCCACCAGGTCGGTGAGTTCGCTGCCCAGCGGGTTGGCCGTGATGACCACCTCGCGCAGCGTGGTGGTGGGGGCGGCGGCCGGCGTGGTTGGGCTGGCTGCTGGCGCAGCCGTCGATGCGGCCGTGGCGCTTTGCGCGAACACGCCGGTGGACACGGAAGCGGAGGCGATCAGGGCCGCCACGGCGGCCAGCGGCGTGCGCCGCAGGAGTTTGGTTTGTTGGAGGCGGAAAGACATGGCTCGCATTGTTCTTGGATGCTTTCGAGCGCGTGGCGCCAGCGTCCGGAAGCTGCCCGCGCGCAGTCCGGCGCTAAATGCGCGGGACGGCAAGGGGCAGCAAGCTTCAGGAGCGTGGCGCGAAGCGACTGGCGGCGGGCCGCGGCTTGGCAGCCGCGGCCCGGGTTTCAGGCGAGAGCGTGAACGGCCGGCGGGGCGCGCGAGCGGAAAGGCTGGGGATGTTGCAGGTCAGGCCGGCGCCAGCCTACGCTGAACGGCACCGGCGATTGCAGGTGCGTGAGCGCAGGCATGAGTGGCGTGCCGCAATGGCTGGCGGCCACGGTGGCGCCGTCGAACAAGACGCAGAAGTGTCCAGCCAGCTTGAGCGAGAGCGGCAGGTCGGGATCGGCCCGGGCGCTATCGCTGAGCGGGATCTCGATGTCGTCGTCGTTGGCGCTGGCAACCGGAAGGGCGGCCTTGCCATTGCCGGCGGCCTGCAGCATCGGGCTGAGCAGCCCGCCGTGGTGAATACGGTGTGTCAGCCCGGCATGCTGGGCCAGCAGCAGGCACAGCGCCAGCCAGAGCGCCGGCCCCAGGCCGAGGCCGCGCTCACGCCGGCGCCGCAGGCGCTGCCAGGGCCGGACGGCGTCAGTGGCCATGCCTGCCGTGGTCGTGGCCGTGGTCATCGCAACCGCAGTCGTCGCCGTGCTCGTGCTCGCCGCCGTCATCGTCCAGGCCGTCATCCCAGCTCGGGAACGGGTCGGCGTACCGCGCCCAGGCATCCGGCCCGGCAGCCATTTCCGCGTCGCTCAGCAAGCAGGCGTCCAGCAGCGCTTCGAGCGCGGGGCGGTCAAGGTCCTGGCCGATCAGCACCAGTTCCTGGCGCCGGTCGCCAAAGGGAGCGGGTTTGCCGTCCACCGTCATGTCGGCTTCGAGCTCGGCGCGGCCGGCTTCGTCGTCCGGCCATTCCGACGAGTCCAGCGCGGCCCACCAGGCGCCGGCGCCGCCGTGGCGGCATACGCCGCCGGCCTGGCCCCAGGTGCCGGCCGCGTGCATGCGCGTGGCCAGCCAGAAAAAGCCCTTGGAGCGCAGCACGCTGCCATGTTCGCGCAGCCACTCGGTGTGGATCAGGTCGGCGAAGCGCTGCGGATGGAAAGGGCGGCGGCGGCGGTAGACGAAGCTGCCGATGCCGTAGGCCTCGCTCTCCGGCACATGCTCGCCGCGCAGCTCAGCCAGCCAGCCCGGGGCCGCGGCGGCGGCGTCGAAGTCAAAGCGGCCGGTGTCGAGGATGCTGTCCAGCGGCACCTTGCCGAAGCTGGCCGGCACGATGGCCGCGCGCGGGTTGAGCGAATGCAGGATGCCGGCGAGGCGCTCGCGCTCGGCCTCGCTGACCAGGTCGAGCTTGTTGAGCACGATCACGTCGCAGAACTCGACCTGCTCGATCAGCAGGTCGACCACCGTGCGGTCGTCGTCCTCGTCGCGCGCCTGGCCGCGGTCCTGGAGAAAGTCGGCTTCGTTGAAGTCTTGCAGGAAGTGGGCGGCATCGACCACCGTCACCATGGTGTCGAGGCGGGCGATGGTGTCCAGCGCCACGCCCTGCTCATCCTCGAAGGTGAAGGTTTCCGCAATGGGCAGCGGCTCGGCGACTCCGGTCGACTCGACCAGCAGGTAATCGAAGCGGCCCTCGCGCGCCAGCTTGCCGATTTCGGTCAGCAGGTCTTCGCGCAGCGTGCAGCAGATGCAGCCATTGGTCAGCTCGATCAGGCGCTCGCCAGCCTGCGCCAGCATGCCGTCGCCAAGCAGGCGGGCGTCGATATTCACGTCCGCCAGGTCGTTGACGATCACAGCCACCCGCTTGCCTTCGCGGTTGGCCAGGACATGATTGAGCAGGGTTGTCTTGCCGGCACCGAGGAATCCGGACAGCACGGTGACGGGCAGGCGATCGGCCATGGCATCGAAGCGCGCCGGGGTTGGGTCGCGCGTTATTGCAACAAAGTTGCGACTGTATCAGAAAGCCGGGGAGAAAGCAGGCAATTCAGGGGCCGCGATGGCCGCACGAATCCCGCCGTTCCTAATGATAGGCTCGTGCCTGTGACACCACAAAGACGAAAGACGAAAGGGCGCGACGCCTGGCGGCGGCGCGCCGCTCAAGCAAAACGGCCCGGAGAACCGGGCCGTCTGGTGCGCGGGCCGTAAGCCCCCGGCAGTCGCGGAATCAGTCGCCGAACAGCTTCTGGCGCAGTTCGCGGCGCTGTTGGGCTTCCAGCGACAGCGTGGCGGTGGGGCGAGCCAGCAGGCGCGGCACGCCGATCGGCTCGCCGGTTTCCTCGCACCAGCCGTAGTCGCCGGACTCGATGCGGGCCAGCGATTGCTCGACCTTCTTGAGCAGCTTGCGCTCGCGGTCGCGCGTGCGCAGTTCCAGCGCGTGCTCTTCCTCGATGGTGGCGCGGTCGGCGGGGTCCGGCACGATGACCGTTTCGCGCAGGTGCTCGGTGGTCTGGTCGGCGTTTTTCAGGATATCGTCGCGCAGCTGCTCAAGGCGATGTTTGAAGAAGCCGAGTTGCGCTTCGTTCATGTAATCCTTGTCGCCCATCTTCAGGATTTCAGCTTCAGTCAGAAGTTTATTGCTGCTCATGGTTGCTGCTGATTCTCTTGTTGGTGCGACCGGCGGCGTCTTGGTCCGCTCGGGTGCAGTGTCCGGCCGCTTGCGCGGCGCGGAGGTTTCGCTCTGGCTGGCTGCAGACTTGCTGCTGTGCGTGCCTCCCTTGGCCTCGCCCGCACCGGCGTGCGCCGTACTGCCGCGGGGAGCAGGCGCAGCCTCCATGGACTGCGCCTTCAGCGTCTCGGCCGCAGCGTTGCTGCTTTTGCTGCGGCTTTGTTTCGTTTTCGTTGCGGCTACCATGGGACACCTCTCTCTCGCGTCGATCGATGACGGCGCGTGACGGGTGCCCCAAGCGGAGGGCGGTCTCCGCATCAAGCACTGCGACCGCACCTGCCGGCAGCCCGCCTCATGCTGACGACGACCGCCGCCCTGCATTGCGGGCGCCATGGCCAAATGAAAATGACAAAGGCTACGTTACCCGCACTAAATCCAGCCTATTGTACTTGAACAAAAAATTTGGAGATATGGGAGAAAAGCGGGGAGTTTTCCCTGATATCCCAGCCCCCCTCCGACGAGGGGGGGCGGCAAGGCGAGCGGCGCTGCCTGTCGGCCTCAGGCCAGGCAAGTGGCGAGACCCTTCAGGATGGCGTCCTTGGGCAGGTCCACGCCAATGAAGACCATCTTGGTGCCGGGGGTTTCATCGCCCCATTTGGTGCCGATATCGCTGCCCATCAACTGGTGCACGCCCTGGAAGACCACTTTCCGGTCCACCGCGTCCATATAGAGCACGCCCTTGTAGCGCAGCAGCTTTTCGCCGTAGACCGACAGGATGCCGGACAGGAATTCCTCCAGCTTGGCGTAGTTGAAGGGCTTTTCGCTGCGGAAGACGAACGAACCGATGCGGTCGGTGTGGTTGTGGTGATGGTGGTGGTCGTGCTGGTGACCGTGGCCGTATGGTCGCCATGGGCGTGCGCGTGGTCGTGATCGTGCTCTTCGGCCTCGGCACGCAGGAAATCCGGGTCGATTTCCAGTCTTTTCGTTCAGGTTGAAGCCCCGAAGGTCAAAGATCGTGTCGATTGGCGCTTCGCCAAAATGCGCCGTGCGCACGGGCGCGCGGGGGTTCATATGCAGCAGGCGGTGGCGCAGGTCGGCGATCTCGCCCTCCGGCACCAGGTCGGCCTTGGTCATGAAGATGGCGTCGGCAAAGCCCACCTGGCGCTGCGCTTCTTCCTGCTTGTCGAGCTGCTGGTTGGCGTGCTTGGCGTCCACTAGCGTGATCACGGCGTCCAGCAGGTAGCGCTGGGCGATCTCGTCGTCCATGAAGAAGGTCTGCGCTACGGGGCCGGGGTTGGCCACGCCCGTGGTTTCGATCACGACGCGGTCGAAATCGATCTCGCCGG
>NZ_AHJE01000152.1 GCF_000243095.1 Cupriavidus basilensis OR16
GGCGCAAGCTCAACCCGCAGAAGTCAATATGAGCCGGCTCCCAGAACCGGGTGCCTTTGGTCGGCGGCGCCTTGACGAATGAATCCAGCAGATCGCCAAACTTCGGACCAGCTGCAGTTCCCAGCGCGGCGAGGGAGGCGCTGCTCTCGTTCTCCCGCAGCCAATCCTTCGCCTCTGTCTTGGTTGCAAACACCTTCGACTTGTTGACCTGCTTGCCGTTGACGTTCCGGCGGATGAAAGCGCGGTAGGTGGTGACAGTCTTTCCGCTGGCCTTGTCCGTTTTCTTGGCGGTTGTGATGGAGCCCATTTTTCCCCTCTGGATGTGTTGGCAGCGGATTACGCAGATTTACACATTGTGCCGCGCAATCCCTTGCCAATACTACATCCACAGCCGATTTTAAGTCTGCTGAGTCTACCAATTTCTCCACGGCCGCACGGCAAGCCCGATATTGTGGTCGGTTGGGCGCGGTGATGCAAGCTCCGCGCGGGATTTGCGCGGGAGATGACCAAGCGCGCGAATGCGGCGTGTTTATATGCCGATTGTTACGCCTGGTAACAATGTAACGTCCTCGGTTTCACCTGCCATTTTTCAAGAACCTACAATACTTCTTATCGAATAACACGTCGCAAGAGGCAAGGATCATGAAACGTTGGTGGCTCGCAGGACTCGCTTTACTTGGGGCGCTGGCATCAGGTGCGGCAATGGCCCATGTGAGCGTTGGCGTGGCGATTGGTGTGCCTGGCGTCGTTGTCGGTGGCCCCGCGTACTATCCGCCTCCGGCTTATATTGCCGCACCGCCCGTGATCATGGCGCCTGCTCCTGTCTACTATGGCCCGCCGCCGGTCTACTACGGTCCGGGCCCGGGCTATTACGGCTACGGCCCGCGTTACTATGGCCGCGGTTACTACGAGCGGGGCTACGGCCGGGGCTATTACGGCCATGGACATGGACGCCACTGGCGATAGGC
>NZ_AHJE01000151.1 GCF_000243095.1 Cupriavidus basilensis OR16
GGCCCGGGTGTCTTCGGCATGCTCGGGGGATAGGCGAAAGCCGGTCAGGTAGGGCCAGGACAGCCGGTCGCTCGGCGCATCGATGACCGCGACCGCGAACCCGTTGTCGACGAAGAGCTGGCGCGAGCGCACCAGGAAATTGCCGGCGCCCCAGCCAACGCTACCGTTGGGGTAGATGTTCAGGCCGCCATGCCCGCCCGCGTAGAGGATCACCGCGGCCTTGGGCTGCGCGGGCGCAAGATAGAGGAAGCGCTGCGTCACGCCAGGGCGGGTCGGGATGTCGACCACCTGCGGCGCCGTCTGAGCCCGCGCCGCCAGCGTGCAGAGCAGCAGCATGACGCATAGCCCTGCCTGGCGCAGCAATCCCAACGGCGTGTTTTGGGGGTGGCAAGGCATGGGTTATCTCTTTCAGGGGGGGATTGTCCGGCGGGCACGACGCTCGTGGCTGCGGTTGAAGATAGCACCGGCCGCCGGCGCGGCCAATCCGCGCTAACACCCGCCATGCCGGCTACGCCCCAGCGCTGACCCGGTACACGCAGCGGCGCGCATTGCTCAGCAGGTGCTCCTCGCGCGTGACGGTGGCTTGCACGCCGACGACCTCCTGGAAGATCCGCAATTCCGCGCGGCAGAATCCCTGGCAGGTCTGCGCGGCGGCGCAGATCGGGCAATGGTCCTCGATCAGCAGCCAGTCCTTGCCGTCTTGCTCAAGGCGCGCCATATAGCCTTCGGCCTGGCGCAGTGCGGTGAGGGTAGCCAGCCGCTGTTTCAGTTCGCTCTGGCCGGCGACCGCCGCGAGATACTGCGCGCGGGTGTCGGCCTCGCGCTGTCCAATCAGCTTGTCCATCCCTTCCTCGCCGAACAACTGCCGTACCGATCCGATCAGCTGGATGGTGAGTTGCGCGTGGGTATCGGGAAAGCGGCCGTGGCCACTCGCGGTGAGAGCCCAGTCCTGGCGCGGCCGGCCAGCGCCACTGGCGCTTTGCTGGCGGCCCTCGATCAGCCCGGCGGCGAGCAGCTTCTGCACTTGCTGGCGCGCAGCCTCGGCGGTGCCACCCAGCGTCTGGGCGATCTGCGTGGTCGATGCCGCCCCCTTGGTCTTCAGCAGGAACAGGATGCGATCACCCGGAGAACCTGTAGGGTTATCCAAGTTATTGTTTGCGTAATTCATGGGCGCGTCCTAATATCCAAAAACTGTCTTGGATATTAGGGCAGGCGGGCGGCATTGTCGAGTCCGCCTTGCGTCTGGCCAAGCCGATCATGCTGTCTCTCTCAAAGAAATCGTCCTATGCAAGCCACGCGCACCCAACACGCATCGCGCCAGCTCACTATGCTCAATCCGCCCGGCCTTTACGATCCTAGTGCCAACGGTTACTCCCACGTGGCCATGGTCGCGCCCGGCGCGGGCCTGGTCTGCGTGGCCGGGCAGGGTGGGGAGCACCCGGACGGCAGCTTGCCAGGCAGCTTCGAGGCGCAGGTGCGCCAGGCGTTCGACAACCTGGGCGTGGCGCTGGCCGCCGCGGGCTCGCAGCTGCGCCATGTGGCCAAGCTGACCGTGCTGGTGGTGGATCACGACGAGGCGCGCCTGCGCGTGCTGGCGGCGGCGGTAGAGCGGGCTTGGGGCGATGCGCCAAAGCCGGCGTGCACGCTGATTCCGGTGCCGCGGCTGGCGCTTGACGGGATGTTGTTCGAGGTGGAGGCGCTGGCCGTGGCGGATGCCGCCTGACAGATGCCAATGCGAATGGTGACGCCGCCGCCGTGCTCAGGCCGCCAGCTTGGGTTGCCGGGACGGCTGAGGCTGTCCCGCCTGGGCCTCGCCAAACTGAGGATGGCGCGCGAACAGCTCCGCGGCCCAGTTGACGAACACGCGCACCTTGGCCGACAGGTGGCGGTTCTGCGGATACATCGCGGCGATCGGCAGCGAGTCCGTGGGCCAGTCGGCCAGCACTTCGACCAGCCGGCCACTTTCCACATAGGGCAGCGCCATGGCGCGCGCGATGCGGGCGATGCCGTGGCCTTCCAGCGCGCAGCCTACGTAGACGTCGGCATCGTTGGTGGAAATGGCCGACGGCAGCAGCATTTCCGTGCGCTGCTCGCCTTGCCCGAGTGGCCACGGTATTTCGCGGCCGGTGCGGTTGGACAGGTAGTTGACGGCCCGGTGCTGCGTCAGCTCGCTGGGCTGAGTGGGCGTGCCATTGCGGTTGAGATAGAGCGGCGAGGCGTAGAACCCCAAGCGCAGCAGGCCGATGCGGCGCGCCACCATGGTGTCGTCCACCGGGTCGCCCACGCGCAGCACCACGTCCACGCCTTCCTTGAGCAGGTCGATGGGCTTGCCGTTGATGGTGAGTTCCATCTTGAGCTCGGGGTAGGCGGCAAAAAACTCGTTCAGCTTGGGGATCAGCACCAACTGCGCCAGCCCGGCGGTGGTGTCCACGCACAGCGTGCCGCGCGGCGTGTTGTTCTGGTGGGTGAGGGATTGCTCGGCCTCCTCCACGTCCGCCAGGATCCGCACGCAGCGCTCGTAATAGGCGGCGCCGTCGGTGGTCACGCTGATGCGCCGGGTGGTCCGGTGCAGCAGCTTCACGCCGAGATGGGTTTCCAGGTTCTGGATCAGCCGGGTGAGCGTGGCCTTGGGCAGGTCCATGGCCTCGGCCGCGCGCGCAAAGCTGCCCACATCTACCACGCGGGTGAAGGCCTGCATTGATACGAGACGATCCATGTTCACTCCCCTGGGTAAGGAAACAGGCAGGTCCGGCTGGCAGGGCAGGCACCGGGATGGGGTGCAGCCCGGCGCGGCCCAGGACGGGTTGCGCGGCTGCGCGAGAGCGGGAGTGGATCACAAAATGGATGACCTTGCACAGCGAAGGGTCTCCCGGGCGCCACATGCCCGATTATTTCACCGGGGAAACAGTGCATTGGTAAAGCCTCGCTTTATCCCACCTTCATCAACCACCATAATTCGGTGCATCGCAATATGCAATGGATGCGTCGCCCTCGCGCCGCACGTGACCGACATGTCGCCTACGCAAACGAAAGCCGCCGCCGCAACCTTGGCCGCCGAACTGGCCGAGGGTCGCGTGACCGAGCACGCGGTGGATAGCAGTGGCCGCACGATCACGGTGCGCCTGAACTACCCGCCGGGCTATCCGCAGGGCAAGGCCGCGCCGTTGCTGCCGTGGCTGATCTACCTGCACGCGGGTGGCTTCGTTGAGGGCAGCCTGGAAAAATCCCAGCGCGTGGCGCGCTCCCTGGCCGTTAGCGTGCCTGCGGTGGTGGTCACGCCGGCATATTCGCTGGCCCCCGATTTTCCGTTCCCGGCGGCGCCGGAGGACGTGTTTCATACCGCCGAATGGGTGCTGCGCCATGCGCGCCGCCTTAAAGTGGACAAGCTGCGCTTTGCCCTGGTGGGCGAAGAAGCGGGCGGCAACCTGGCGATCGCGTTGTCGCAGATGCTGCGCGACCGCGGCCTGCCCGAGCCGCGCGCGCAGTGGCTGATCCGCCCGGTGACCGACCCGTGCCTGCAGCACGCATCGTGCGCGGTCGGGCAGGGCGGACGCAGCGTGCCGCTGGAAATGCTGCAGCGCCTGGCGGGTTATTACCGCGATTACCTGCCTACCCCGGCCGCCAGCGTGCATCCCTATGCGGCCCCGGCGCTGGCCTCGCGGTTGGCCGGCCTGCCGCCCACCTTTGTGCAGGTGGCAGAAGAAGATGCATTGCGTGCCGAAGGCGAAGCCTTCGTCAGCCGCCTGCAGACGGCCAGCGTGCCGGCGCAGGTCCAGATCATGGCCGGTGCCTGTGGCGCCGGCGTGGAAGTGTCCCACGACCGATGTCAGGTGTGGATAAACGAAGGCGCGCTCTACCTGCAAGGCTATCTTGCCGGCGGCGACGACGCCTCACCCAAGGCCGAACGCCAGACAGGAGCCAGCCCGCCCGGCTGATCCCGCGTTACCAATAAGCCAAGCCGGCCTGCGACAAGCAGGCGTACCGGGCGCGCTGCCTTTGCGCGCTCCGGCGGGGGCGTTCGTCCTATTTTTGCTTTCCAGTTGAAGAAAACCCGCAGACGGAACACGGAGTCAAGAAAATGAATCAGCAAACTCGACGCACCATGATTGCCCTGGCTATCGTCGCAGTGCTCGGCGCTGGCCTGGCCACCTCGATCTTCAAGCCCTGGCACGCCGGCGAGGCGCAGGCCGTGCCTGGCCCGGCAGCGCCCGCCACCGTGGACGTGGCAGCCGCACTGGGCAAGACCATCACCGAATGGGACGAGTTCTCGGGCCGTCTGGAAGCGGTGGACCGGGTCGAGATTCGCGCCCGCGTTGGCGGCACCATCGACGCCGTGCACTTCCGTGAAGGCGCGCTGGTGAAGAAGGGCGATCCGCTGTTTACCATCGACCCGCGTCCTTATGCCGCGGAGGTAGCGCGCGCCGAAGCCGCATTGGCCGCCGCGCAAGTGCGTGCCAGCCAAGCGCAGACTGAACTGGCCCGCGCGCAGCGCCTGGTGCAGGACAACGCGGTATCGCGCCGCGAGTTCGACGAGCGCGATAACGGCTCGCGTGAAGCCATCGCCAACGTGCGCGCCGCGCAGGCTTCGCTGGAAGTGGCTCGCCTTAACCTGGCCTATACGCGTATCACCGCGCCGGTCAGCGGGCGCGTATCGCGTGCCGAGATCACGGTTGGCAACCTGGTGGCGGCCGGTGCCGGCACGCCGGTGCTGACCACGGTGGTGTCGGTCTCGCCGGTGTACGCCAGCTTTGAACTCGATGAGCAGACCTACCTGCGCTATACGGCGAGCACGGCGTCCGCAGCGGCCGGCGCCGATGGTGGCCAGTCAAAGCTGCCAGTGTTCCTGGGCCTGGCCAACGAAGAGGACTATCCGCGCGAGGGCCGCATCCAGTCGGTGGACAACCGGCTCGACACCAAGAGCGGCACCATCCGTGTGCGTGCCGTGTTCGACAACCCGGACGGCCGCCTGCTGCCCGGGCTGTACGCGCGCATCAAGCTCGGCGGTGGCACGCCGCACCCGGTGGTGCTGATCAACGACCGTGCCATCGGCACCGACCAGGGCAAGAAGTTCGTGCTGGTGCTCGATGGCGCCAACAAGCTGGCGTACCGCGAAGTCACGCTCGGGCCCTCGTATGATGGGCTGCGCGTGATCCGCCAGGGTTTGAAGGCCGACGAGAAGATCGTGGTCAATGGCCTGCAGCGCGTGCGCCCCGGTATCACGGTCGCGCCCAAGCCGGTCGACATGGCGTTCAAGCGCGAACTGGACCAACGCGGCGAATCGGCTGACCGCAAGCAGGCGGCCAACGAGAAGGCCAGCGGGAAGACCACCGACAAGGCAGCCGATGGCAAACCGGTGACCTGAGTCGTGATCCGCGTGCGCTGACCATTTTTTGCTTCCCCGCTCCACATGGCGCCTGCCATTCAGGCCGCCAGGGGGAGCCCTTTTGCCAAGACTGCCGAGACTGAGATGAATCTCTCGAAATTCTTTATCGACCGGCCTATCTTTGCCGGCGTGCTATCGGTGCTGATCTTCCTGATCGGCGCCATCTCGATGTTCAAGCTACCCATCTCGGAGTATCCCGAGGTGGTACCGCCGTCCGTGGTGGTGCGCGCGCAGTATCCCGGCGCCAACCCCAAGGTGATTGCCGCTACCGTGGCGTCCCCGCTGGAGGAGCAGATCAATGGCGTCGAAGACATGCTCTACATGTCGTCGCAAGCCAATAGCGACGGCCTGCTGACGCTGACCGTGACCTTCAAGCTCGGCACCGATCCGGACAAGGCCCAGCAGCTCGTGCAGAACCGCGTGGCGCAGGCTGAGCCGCGCCTGCCGGAAGACGTGCGGCGTCTGGGCATCACCACGGTGAAAAGCTCGCCCGACCTGACCATGGTGGTCCACCTGGTCTCGCCGAACGACCGCTACGACATGACCTACCTGCGCAACTACGCGGTGATCAACGTCAAGGACCGCCTCGCGCGGATCCAGGGCGTGGGCCAGGTGCAGTTGTTCGGGTCGGGCGACTATTCCATGCGCGTGTGGCTTAACCCCGAGAAGATGGCCGAGCGCAAGCTGGTGGCCGCCGACGTGGTCAAGGCCATCCGCGAGCAGAACGTGCAGGTGGCCGCCGGCGTGATCGGCGCCTCGCCCGCGCTGCCGGGCGCTGACCTGCAGCTGTCGGTGAATGCGCAGGGCCGCCTGGAAACCGTGGAGGCCTTCGGCGACATCATCGTGGCCACCTCGGCCGATGGCGGCGTGACCTACCTGAAGGACGTGTCGCGCATCGAGCTGGGCGCGTCGGAGTATGCGCTGCGCTCGCTGCTGGACAACAAGTCCGCGGTGGCCATTCCGATTTTCCAGGCCCCGGGCTCCAACGCCATCCAGATCTCGGACGACGTGCGCAAGACCATGGAGGAGCTCAAGCAGAACTTCCCCGACGGCGTGGACTACAGCATCGTCTATGACCCGACGCAGTTCGTGCGCCATAGCATCGAGGCCGTGACCCACACGCTGTTCGAAGCCATCGCCCTGGTGGTGCTGGTGGTGATCCTGTTCCTGCAGACGTGGCGCGCCTCGGTGATTCCGCTGCTGGCGGTGCCGGTGTCGATCGTGGGGACGTTCGGGCTGATGCATGCCTTTGGCTTCTCGATCAATGCGTTGTCTCTCTTCGGGCTGGTGCTTGCCATCGGGATCGTGGTGTGGTGGACGATGCGATCGTGGTGGTGGAGAACGTCGAGCGGAACATCGCCGAGGGGTTATCTCCAAAAGAGGCCACCTACAAGGCCATGCGCGAAGTCAGCGGCCCGATCATCGCGATCGCGCTGACGCTGATCGCGGTGTTCGTGCCGCTGGCCTTCATGACGGGCCTGACCGGTCAGTTCTACAAGCAGTTCGCGCTGACCATCGCCATCTCGACCATCATCTCGGCCTTCAACTCGCTGACGCTGTCACCGGCCTTGTCCGCGCTGCTGCTGCGCGGCCACGACGCGCCCAAGGACTGGCTCTCGCGCGGCATGGACCGGGTGCTGGGGGGCTTCTTTGGCCGCTTCAACCGTTTCTTTGGCGCCAGCGCCGAGCGTTACGGCAAGGGCGTGAAGGGCGTGATCTCGCGCAAGACGGCGGTGTTCGGCGTGTACGCCGTGATGCTGGCGCTGACCTGGGGCGTGTTCCAGCTGGTGCCCAAGGGCTTTGTGCCGGCGCAGGACAAGCAGTACCTGGTGAGCTTTGCCAAGCTGCCTGACGGCGCCACGCTGGACCGTACCGAAGACGTGATCCGCCAGATGTCCGATATCGCGCTCAAGCAACCGGGCGTGGAGTCGGCGATTGCCTTCCCGGGCCTGTCGATCAACGGCTTTACCAACAGCCCGAGCGCCGGCATCGTCTTTGTCTCGCTCAAGCCGTTTGAAGAACGCAAGACCAAGGAATTGTCAGGCAACGCCATCGCGCAGCAGCTCAATGGCAAATACGCCGCGATCCAGGACGCGTTCATCGCCGTGTTCCCGCCGCCGCCCGTGCAGGGCCTGGGCACCATTGGCGGCTTCAAGATGATGATCGAGGACCGCGCCGCGCTGGGTTACGACGCTTTGTTCGACGCTACCAACGCCTTCACCACCAAGGCGCGGGCCACGCCTGAACTGGCCGGTATCTTTACCAATTACCAGGTCAACGTGCCGCAGCTGGACGTGAAGCTGGATCGGGTGAAGGCCAAGCAGCTGGGCGTGCCGGTGACGGATGTGTTCGACACGCTGCAGACCTACCTCGGCTCGGCCTACGTCAACGATTTCAACAAGTTCGGCCGGACGTACCAGGTCAAGGTCCAGGCGGATGCGCAGTTCCGCGCCCACGCCGAGGACATCCTGCAACTGAAGACGCGCAACAGCGCAGGCGACATGGTGCCGCTGTCATCGCTGCTCACCGTCAACCATGGCTTTGGCCCGGACAGCGTGATCCGCTACAACGGCTTTACCGCGGCCGACATGAACGGCGGGCCGGCACCGGGCTTTTCCTCGGGCCAGGCGCAAGCCGCGGCGGAACGCATCGCCGCCGAGACGCTGCCCAAGGGCATCAAGTTCGAGTGGACGGACCTGACCTACCAGGACATCCTGGCCGGCAACGCGGGGGTGTGGATTTTCCCGCTGTGCGTGCTGCTGGTGTTCCTGGTGCTGGCCGCGCAGTACGAAAGCCTGACCTTGCCGCTGGCCGTGATCCTGATCGTGCCCCTCAGCTTGCTGGCCGCCATGACCGGTGTGTGGCTGACCAAGGGGGACAACAACATCTTCACGCAGATTGGTTTCATCGTGCTGGTGGGGCTGTCAGCGAAGAACGCGATCCTGATCGTGGAGTTCGCGCGGGAGCTGGAGCATGAGGGCCGCTCCATCGTGGCTGCTGCCATTGAAGCCAGCCGCCTGCGCCTGCGCCCGATCTTGATGACGTCGTTCGCGTTCATCATGGGTGTGGTGCCGCTGGTGGTGTCGACCGGCGCGGGCGCCGAGATGCGCCATGCGATGGGCGTGGCGGTGTTCGCCGGCATGCTGGGCGTGACCTTCTTCGGGCTGTTCCTGACCCCGGTGTTCTACGTGGCGCTGCGCATGCTGGCGACCCGTGGCGAGCGCCGCAAGGTGTCGGACGCGCCGTCGGCGAGCCACAAGGCTATCGCCTCCGCTGAGTAAGGGTGATCGACATGAACGCAACATTGACATCCAAGATGACATCGATACTCCCCGCGGCGCTGCCGCGCCTGGCCACGCTGGCCGTGGCCCTGATCCTGGCGGGCTGCTCGCTGGCGCCGACCTACAAGGTGCCGGAAAGCGCCACCGCCGCCACGCCGGCCTACAAGGAAGCGATGGCCGCGCAAGCCGAAGGCACGCAGTGGAAAGTGGCCACCCCGGCCGAAGGCGCGCAGCGTGGCGAATGGTGGAAGATCTTCGGCGATGCCGATCTCGACCGCCTGATCGCCACCGCGACCGAATCCAACCAGGACCTGGCGATTGCCGCGGCACGCCTCAAGCAGGCCCGCGCCTTCACCGGCGTGGCCGAGGCCGACCAGTATCCGCAGTTGAGCGTGGGGCTGGACCCGACCCGCACGCAATTGTCGGCCGCCTCGCAAGGCCTGCCCGACGGCACCAAGGTGGCGCCGCAGACCGTGCTCAGGGCACGCGCCTTTGCCAGCTACGAGCTTGACCTGTTCGGCCGCGTGGCCGACAACGTCAAGGCGGCGCGCGCCGAAGGCGATGCGGCGCAAGACCTGTATCGCTCGGTGCAACTGGCGCTGCAGGCGGACGTGGCGCAAGCCTACTTCGCGCTGCGCACGCTGGACAGCGAGCGCGACCTGCTCAACGCCACCATCACCCTGCGCGAGGACGCGCTCAAGCTGCTCAAGCGCCGCTTCGACGAAGGCGAAACCACCGACCTGGATCCTGCCCGCGCCGAAGCCGAACTCGGCACGGCACGCGCGGACCTGGCTGGCATCGAGCGCCGCCGCGCCAACCAGGAGCATGCGCTGGCGGTGCTGACCGGCGCGCCGCCGGCCGCCTTCACGCTGGCCGCGCGTCCGCTGGACGCGGCGCTGATCGCCGTGCCGGCGGGGCTGCCCTCCGATTTGCTGGAGCGCCGTCCCGACATCGCGCAAGCCGAGCGCCTGATGGCGGCTGCCAATGCGCGCATCGGCGTGGCGAAGGCCGCGTTCTATCCGCGCATCACGCTGAGCGGCTTGTTCGGCTTTGAGTCGAGCGACCTGTCGAACCTGTTCAAGTGGTCCTCCAGCGCGTGGGCGCTGGGGCCGCTGATCGGCAGCACGATCGCCGCCCCGATCTTCGACGGCGGCCGCAACAAGGCCAACCTGGCGGCGGCACGCGCGCAGCACGAAGAGGCGGTGGCGACCTACCGCCAGAGCGTGCTGACGGCCATGCGCGAAGTGGAAGACAGCCTGGCCGACGTGCGCTGGCTGAGCCAGCAGGCTGGCGCCTTGGACGGCGCGCTGGGCGGCGCCCGCCGCGCGGCCAAGATCTCCCGCAGCCGTTACGAGGCGGGCGCGGTGGATTACCTGACCGTGATCGACGCGGACCGGACGGTGCTGCAGTCGCAGCGCGACGCCAACCAAGTGGCCGGGCTGCGTGCCTCCGCCACGGTCGCGCTGGTACGCCGGCTGGGCGGCGGGTGGGGGCCGTTGCCGGATGCCACACCCAGCGTGGCGCAGGCCGGCCCTGGCCCGCTGGCGTCGAACCGCTGAGTCCTGGCGCCAAGCCATCAAGACGCGGTAACCGTCCTAGCGCGGTTGCCGCGTTCTGTCGTTTACCGCGCCAACGCAGCGAGCAAAGCTGACTACACTAAAAGTGAACGCATCGCGGCCACCCCAGCCGGAAAGGGCCGCAAGCCTCACCGCGGCCAGCCGGCGCATTGATCGTCCAGGCCCCCACCATGAGCAGGCGGCGAACCCACAGAAGGCGGACCCACAAACGGCGGAACCTGTTCGTCGCGCTCCTGGTTGTGGTGGGCGCGGCAGCCGTGCTGATGTTCCCGTTGCCGCAGTCGTGGCGCGCCGTCACGCATATCGTCAACGAGGTGACGATCGCGCAACCCGATACCGTGGTGTTCGAATACGTTTCCACACCCGCCAACTGGCCCAACTGGCATCCATCCTCGCTTGCTGTGACCGGCGCAGCGGCTGGTCATTCGCTCTTGGCTGGCGAGCAGGTGACCGAGACCTTCTCGGTAGCCGGGCGCCGCGGCCAAGTGGTGTGGACCGCGGTGGAGCGCATCCCGCCCTCGGACTGGATGATCCAGGGCACCATCGATGGGCGCGCGGCGGGCGCGGTCCGCTACACGCTCGCCCAGACGCCGGAGGGCACGCACTTCCGGCGCGAATTCACCTACGCCGCGCCGAACCTGCTGTTCGCGCTGACCAATTGGCTGCTGCTGCGCAAGCGGATTGAGGCGGAGTCGAGCGAGGCGGTTACGCGCTTGCGGGCGGTACTTGAGGCCCGCATGCCCTCGCCGGGCGCGGGCGACTGATCAGTGCGCCGCCTGGACCGCGCCGTCAGGGCTAGCCACCGGCCGAGCCAGCGCGAACAATAGCAAGGCACAGAACAACGCAGCCGCCAGGTTATAGCCCATTGCGCCAGCAAATGCGTGGGCATAGCGTTGCGCGCTGCCGATGCCGCCCTCGGCTTGCAGCACCCGCTGGAAGAACATGCCCGCGATGGCGATGCCGAAAGCGCCGCCCACTTGCTGCATGGTCGACACCAGTCCGGACGCCATGCCGGCCTGCGCTTCGCGTGCATGGCCAAGCACGAGATTGAGCAGCGGCGTCATCAGCATGCCTTGGGTCAGGCCGAACAGGACCAGCGCGGGCACCAGATGCCAGGGCACCAGCGTGGCGCCTGCCGTCACCACTTGCAGCGTCAGCGCGGCGTGGGCCGCAGCGTAGAGCAACGCCGCCACGGCCAGCGCGGCGTGCCCGAAACGTGCGACCAGCCGCGGCGCCCACATCGACGCGGCAACGAATCCCACGCTGGCTGGTGCGAACACGCTGCCGGCCAGCAGCGGGCTGACGCCTAGCCCGGCCTGCAGCAGCAGTGCAAAGCACAGGAAGAACGCGCTGGCCGTGGAGTACACCAGCAGCACCACCAGCGTGCCCAGCGCAAAGCGGCGCTGGCTGAACAGGGCGAGGTCCACCAGTGGCGCGGGCCGGTGCCTTTCCATGCGCACAAAACCGGCCAGCACAGCGGCGGCTAGCGCCAGCGAGGCAAAGGCCCAGCCCGGCCAGCCGCGTGCGGGGCCTTCCAGCAAGGGCACCAGCAGCAGCGTCAGCCCGGAGGCGGCCAGCAGCACGCCGGGCCAGTCCAGCCCGCTTGGCGGCAAGCCAGGCGCAGCCACGGCCCGCGATTCGGGGATGCGCCGCGTGGCCAGCATGGCGGCCGCGCCTACCGGGATGTTGATGAGGAAGATCAGGCGCCAGCCAAGGCCGAACAGGTCACTCTGCACCAGCAGGCCGCCCAGCACCTGGCCCGCGATGGCGGCCAGGCCGAGCGTCATGCCGAGCAGGCCGAAGGCGCGCCGGCGCCCGGCATCGTCAAAACTGACGCGGATCACGGCGTAGATCTGGGGGAACAGCAGCGCGGCGGCCGCGCCCTGCAGCACGCGCGCCGCAATCAGCAGTGCGGGGGTAGGGGCCATGCCGCACAGTGCAGAGGTCAGCGTGAAGCCGGCCATGCCGAGCGTGAACAGCCGCCGCCTGCCGTGAAGATCGCCAAGGCGGCTGCCGATGATCAACAGCACGCCGTAGGCAAGTTCGTAGGCCGCCACCACCGCGCCGACCTCGCCAAAGCTGGCCCTCAGGTCGGCCTGGATGGCGGGAATCGCCACATTGACCACGAACAGGTCGAAGACGGTGACAAAGCCGCCTAGCAGCAGCACAAGAAGTACGGGCAAGCCGGTTGGAGAGCGCATGGCGGGTCCTGGTGAACGGTCAGGCCCGCATTCTCAGTTGTCCATTAAAGTATTACAATTTAAGTACTTATGCTATTACATCAGGCAACAGGCTAACCCATGCCGCCACGCTCCCTAGACCGTACCCGCGCCGCGCTGGCGGACTTCCTGCGCCAGCGGCGCGAGCGCATTTCGCCCGCGCAGGCGGGCCTGCCCAGTGCGGGCCGGCGCCGTACCCCGGGCCTGCGCCGCGAAGAGGTGGCGGCGCTGGCCGGCGTGGGCCTGACCTGGTACACCTGGCTGGAGCAGGGGCGCGAGATCGGTGTCTCGGCGGCGTTCCTGGAGAGCCTGGCGCGCGTGCTCCGGCTGGACGCCGCCGAGCGGCGCCACCTGTTCCTGCTGGCGCACCAGCGCCCGCCCGCCGAGAGCGGGCGCACCTGGTGCATCGTGCCGCCACTGGTGCGCAGGTTGATGGACGACCTGCCGCTGCGGCCTGCCTATGTGCTCAACCTGCGCTGGGATGTGCTGGCGTGGAACGCGGCGGCCGAGCGCGTGTTCGGTTTTGGCGCTTGCGCGCCGGGCCACCGCAATATGCTGCGCATGATTTTCCTGGACCCTGCCATGCGCGAGCGTTTTGACGGCTGGGAGGCGCAGGCGCCGCAGATGCTGGCGAGCTTTCGCCGTGACCTGGCCCGCGCGCCGGACGATCCGACCTTGCTTGAGCTGGTGGACGAGCTGGAATGCGCGGCGCCGGATTTCAGGCAATGGTGGCGCCAGCACGATGTGCAGGGTGTCTGCACGGGCATCCGCGCGTTGCGGCTGGACGCGGTGGGCACGGTGCGCTGCGAGCACACCACGCTCACCGCGGACGAGGAGCGTCACTTGCGGCTGGTGGTCTATGCGGCGGTGGCGGGGGAGCCGGGCAGCGCGGCGTTCGAAGCCTGGCTGGCCAGCGGCAGCGATGCGCGCGCGCCAGCCGCCGTATACTGATCGTGCAATTCATTTGGAGTAGATGGTGTCAGTAGAAAACCCGGCGTCCACCGCAGGACGCGCCCCAGAAACGGCGACTACGCCGGAGCCGGCAGCGCAGGCATTGCCGCCCAGGCCCGTGGCGCCGCCCACGCCGGATATCAACGATTGCTGCGGCAATGGCTGCGAGCCCTGCATCTTCGACCTGCACGCCGAGGCGATGGCGCAGTATCGCGCCGACCTGAAGGCTTGGCTGGCGCTCGCCGGCCAGACGGCCGATAGCGGTGCGGGCGCGGGCGGTCCCAGCTTCTGAATCGGCAAACGCACGCCACCCACGCACCACGCACAACACAAGGAGTCCCCCTTGACCGTCACCGACCGGAATATGCTGGCCGATCTCCACGCGTTCGTGCGGGACCATCCGCGCCTGCTGGTGCTGACCGGGGCCGGCATCAGCACCGATTCCGGCATTCCCGGCTACCGTGACGCGCAGGGCAACTGGCAGCGCACGCCGCCAGTGCAGGCCCAGGACTTCTTTCGCTCGCACGCCGTACGCCAGCGCTATTGGGCACGCAGCATGCTGGGCTGGCCGGTGCTGGCCAATGCGCAGCCGAACGCGGCGCACTTCGCGCTGGCGCAGCTGCAAACCGCCGGCTATGTGCGCCAGCTGATTACCCAGAACGTGGATGGCCTGCACCAGCGCGCCGGCAGCACCGGCGTGATCGAGCTGCATGGCCATGTGGGCAGCGTGATCTGCCTGCAATGCGGCACGCGCCGCCCGCGCGCCTCGCTGCAGGCGCAGCTCGAGGCGGACAACCTGGCGCTGGCAGAATTGCGCGCGCTGCCGGCTTCCGATGGCGATGCGCACCTGGAGCTGGCCAGCTTCGAGGCCGTCCGGATCCCTGCGTGCGGGCACTGTGGCGGCGTGCTGAAACCCGATGTGGTGTTCTTCGGGGAGTCGGTGCCGAGGGCGCGCGTGGATGCCTCGATGCAGGCGCTGGACGAATCCGATGCCTTGCTGGTGATCGGCTCGTCGCTGACGGTGTTCTCCGGCTACCGTTTCTGCCTGGCGGCAGAAAAACTGGGCAAGCCGGTGGCGGCGATCAACCTTGGCCAGACCCGTGCCGACGCGTTGCTGGCGTTGAAGGTGGATGCCTCGTGCGCAACGGCGCTGACGAGCCTGGCGGGGCGGCTGGACTTGCCCGCGGGTGTCGCCGCCAGCTAAGCGCGCTCAGGGCCCGCGCCGAGCCAGCGGATTGTCTGGGCCGGGCACCGGCAGCGTTGTTGCTGTTGTAGCGTCCGGCCAGCAGGCCGAATTGCGGGGTGGGGTGCCGTGGATGCGGTGCATGCGCAGGGCCGACGCCATGAACACGCGCTTTGTCGAAGCCTTCATGTGGGTGGCAAGGCTAGGCAGCTTTCGCGCGGCGGCCGAGAAGCTGCACATCACCCAGGCCGCCATGTCCAATCGCATTGCCTCGCTGGAGCAGGAAATCGGCGCGCGCGTGTTCGAACGCGAGGCGCGGGACCTGCGGCTCACGCCGGTGGGCCTGCGCCTGCTTGGCTACGGCGAGCGGCTCCTCGAGTTGCAGCGGGAGATCATGGTGCTGGGGCGCTCCGGCCACGAGTTGCTGGGGCTGGTGCGCATCGGCGCCATCGAGAGCGTGGTGCATACCTGGCTGGTCGACTTTCTGCGGCACCTGCAATCGTCGTATCCGGGCATCGAGGTGCAGATCACCTCCGAGACCACGGAAGGGTTGCACAAGACCTTGCGCGCCGGCGGCATCGATATTGCCTTGCAGACGGACCCTGCCGTGGGCGATGGCATCACCAGCACGCCGTGCCTGCCGATGGCGATCGGGTGGGTCGGGCCGCCCGGCACGGCGCAGCCGGACGAAGGGAAACTGGCCACGCTGCTGCAGCACCCGACCATCACCATGAGCCCGGGGTCGCAGCCGCACGTGGCGCTCAAGGAGTTGTACCGCAAGGCCGGGTTGCCCGTTGGCAAGGTGCATTGCGTGAGCTGATGCGGCGTCGGAGGCGATTCGCCTCGTGGCGGATCTGGCCTGCCGCGAATCGGATCGCTTCGTGCGCTCGCTGCCTGCACGCACGGCGATCGCGCCGATCATCAACTCACCGCTTCTTATTGGCGTGGCAACCGGAGAGTTTGATGAGCGAGATGTTTGCGAGCAAAAGTTTGGCGACAGTGAGCCTGGCAGGCATGGCCCCGCAGGGCATGCTGTTTGTCGCGTCGAATGTGGACGCGGCCGACGAGGCCGATTTCAATCAATGGTACGACCGCGAACACGTGGAAGAGCGCGCCCGCATCGCAGGCTTTATCTCCGCCGCGCGCTATGAAGCCGTGCAGGGCGGCCCGAAGTACCTCGGCCTGTATCGCACCGAGTCGCTCGGCGCGTTCACTTCCGCGGCCTACAAGGCAGCCTTTCGGCGGCAGACGCCGTGGTCGGTGGCCAACCTGGACCGCATGCGCCAGCCGATGCGCCGCGTGAGCGAAGTCACCGCCACGGTCGGGCAGGGCAGCGGCAGCTGGATTGCCGTGTTGCCGCTGGCGCAGCCGGAGGATCCGCTGGCACTGGTCGACCTGGTGGGCGAGGTCGGCGGGCAGCTGTCCGCGCAGCCCGGCTTTGTCCAGTCCTACCTGCTGATGCCCGACGCCGAGCTAAGCCAGCCGTTGCCCAAGGAGAGCCTGACGGACCGGCAGTTGCTGCCCATCCTGGTGATCGAGAGCAGCGCCGAAGCCGCGAGCGAGCAGGTACTGCAGGAAGCGGCAAAGCGCCTTGGCGTATCGACGCAGCAAGCCGCGCGCTATGCGCTCAAGTGGAAGCTGTTCGCCGTGGTCTCGCTGTGGCTGAGCCCGGAGGATTTCCAGGCGTGGGGCTGGCGCGTGCCGTTCCTGTCGAGCGTGCTGCTGGTGCTGTTCGGGCTGTGGCTGCGCAAGGGCGTTGAGGAAACCCCGCTGTTCAAGGAGATGGAAGCGCGCAAGAGCACGGCCAAGACCCCGATCAAGGAAGTGTTCGTGGATCACTGGCGGCGCCTGCTGGTGGCCGGCGGCGTGCGCATCGGCTCCGACGTGCTCTATGCGCTGGTGGTGGTGTTCACGCTGACCTACGTGACCAGCGTGCTGCACCTGTCCCGCCCGCTGGCGCTGACGGCAACCATGATCGGCGCGGCCTGCAACGCCATCGCGGTGCCCCTGTTCGGCAGCCTCTCCGACAAGCTCGGCCGCCGCCCGGTGTATATGACCGGGGCTGTGCTGGCGGTGGTGTGGGCCTTTGTGTTCTTCCGCCTGATGGACAGCGCGCAGCCGCTGCAGATCTGCGCGGCGGTGGTGGTCGGCCTGATCATCCACGCCATGATGTACGGCCCGCAGGCGGCCTTCGTGACGGAGCAGTTCCCCACGCGGGTGCGCTACGCCGGGTCATCGCTGGCCTATACGCTGGCGGGCATCGTGGGGGGCGGCTTCGCGCCGCTGATCATCGCCAGCCTGTACAAGTCGTACGGCTCCACGCTGGCGATCTCGCTCTATGTCAGCGCCGCCGTGGCGCTGACGCTGGTGGCCTTGCTCGTCGCCCGCGAAACGGCGAACAAGCCGCTCGAAAGCTGACCGGCTAGCCCTCGACCGCCGCCGCGAAGACCGTTTCGCGGCGGCCCTGCAGCAGCGCCCGGCGAAAGGAAACCACATGGGCCGTGACCGCGCCGGCCGCTGCCGCGGCGTCGCCGTCGCGCAGCGCCTTCAGGATGGCACGGTGCTCGGCGCCGACTTCGGCCAGGTGCCCCTCGGACGACAGCGAAATGGCCCAGAAGCGTTGCGAGCGCGCGTGCAGCACCTTGAGGATTTCAACCAGGATCGGGTTGCCCGATATTTGCGCGATTTCCTCGTGGAACAACCGGTCCAGGTTGGTCACCTCGGGCAGGTTGCGCTGTGCCACGGCGTCCTCCACCTGGCCCAGCAGGCTTTCCAGCTGTTGCAGGCCGGCGGCGGTGATGCGCTCGGCAGCCAGCCTGGCGCACAGCGTTTCGTTGGCCAGGCGCACATCGATCAAGTGCAGCGCATCGTCGATGGACAGCGGCGAGACCACCACGCCCTTGCGCGGCAGGATTTGCACCAGCCCTTCGTTGGCAAGCCGGTGCAGCGCCTGGTTGATGGGCGTGCGGCCAAGCTCGAGATCGTCGACCAGGGTGGAGATGTTGAGATGCTCGCCGGGGCGGTAGACCAGCGTGGTCAGCCGCTCCCGCAGGCCGGCGTAGGCCAGCTCATTCTGCGATGGTTCTTCGGTCCTGGCCCGGGCGCGCGATGTGCCGGCGCTACGGCGATCCACTGATGGCAAAACTCTCTCCCGACAACACGGCAATGCGTGCAAGGGCGATATCGTACTACCAAAGTCCGGCGCGAACGCTTGGGCCTTGAGTCTACG